>NZ_JACVUQ010000017.1:0-14566 GCF_016516525.1 Lactococcus sp. S64
GAGTCTGATACGGAATCACTTGTGGAATCTGATAATGAATCAGAATCACTGATGGAATCACTATCGGAAATTGAATCGGAATGTGAATCACTCGTACTATCACTCGTAGACTCACTATCAGATATGGAATCTGAGTCACTTAATGAGTCGCTATCCGAAATGGAATCGCTTGTACTATCACTCGTAGATTCACTATCAGATATGGAATCTGAGTCACTTAGTGAGTCGCTGTCCGAAACGGAATCGCTCGTACTATCACTTGTAGATTCACTATCTGAAATGGAATCGCTTGTACTATCACTTGTAGATTCACTATCAGATATGGAATCCGAGTCACTTAGTGAGTCACTATCCGAAACGGAATCGCTCGTACTATCACTCGTAGATTCACTATCAGATATGGAATCTGAGTCACTTAATGAGTCACTATCGGAAACCGAGTCACTCGTACTATCACTCGTAGAGCCGCTGTCTGAATCGCTTAAAGAGTCACTATCGGAAACCGAATCACTCGTACTATCGCTCGTAGAGCCGCTATCTGAATCGCTTAAAGAGTCACTATCGGAAACCGAGTCACTCGTACTATCGCTCGTAGAGCCGCTATCTGAATCGCTTAAAGAGTCACTATCAGAAACCGAATCACTCACACTATCACTCGTAGAGCCGCTATCTGAATCGCTTAAAGAGTCACTATCGGAAACTGAATCACTCACACTATCAGATGTTGAATCGCTATCTGAATTTGATGGATAGTCACTGTCGGACTGTGAATCACTTGCACTATCGCTTGTAGAGTCACTCATACTATCACTTGTAGAATCACTCATACTATCACTTGTAGAATCACTTGCGCTATTACTGTCAGAATCACTATCGGAAACTGAGTCACTCATACTATCGCTTGTAGAATCACTGTCGGAAATTGAGTCACTTGTACTATCACTTTCTGAATCTGAACTACCAAAGGTATAAACATAAGTCACTTCCTGATCATTAACTGTGTAAACCCCAGTAGTGGAAGCATTATCTTGTACTTCCTTAAAAGTATAGTTGGAGATTTCTTTTTGTTCCGTGCTCCATGGTTTACCTAAATCTCCAGATTGGATGACATCATCAGCTATCGGATTTCCTGACTCATCTATATAGTGAGCGATAACTGTTCCTTGTGCGACCGTATAATCAAAGCTGGTCAATTGAAACTGTTGGAGGTTTGTATGTGTTCCTGTTGATGCAACTACCGCGAAAGACATCGCCTTAGAACCATTTAAAAGCGAGCTAATATCTCGGCTCCAAGTATGACCATCGTAGTTAATGGTCATATTCGTTCCATCATAAGATATATCTATATCTTTAAACTCATTATTAGAGGGCTCTGAAATTTGTTGAGCGCCATCTGAAATTGTATTGGCAGTACCGCTTGTCCCATCTACGAAAGCTCCAAAAGCTACGCCATTTCCATGTTCAGGACCAAATTGTTCCGGATCAGGTGTGTATCCAGACATCCCTCTTGCATTGAAGAAAGTATCAAGTTTGAAACCAAAAGCACCTTCAATTCCTCCAAACCCCATCGCTCCACCAGTATTACCGATTATATTAGTATCTCCTGGTTGAAAAACAAATGAAACTCCATCTGCTCCGCCATTTTTTTGAGATTTATCTCCAAGATTGACTTTTCCCTTCAAATCAAAGGTTTTCATCATGTTAACTTTAGTATTTAAAATGGTATTTCCAGCAAGTCCAGTCGCATCTGGTGTAAGAGTAGCTGTATCACCTGCTATACTCGCAGATCCATTAGATGTAAAATTGGCACCATAGTCAGCACCATCAATGTGAGTTTCTTGAAGCGCTCCCAAGGTTGCCGGAATAGTAGTACTCTTCTGGTTGACTAAAAGTTGACTCGTACTGTCGACTTCTTTCGCCTGACTATCTCCTGTGCTTGCCGTTTCCGCTTTGACAATCGGTACCGCAATCGCGCCACCTCCTAAAACACTCGCAATCCCCGTAATTGTCGCATACATCCACGTTTTTTTACGCTTGTAAGAGCGGTAGCGTTCATGCTTATCGGAGTTTAACATTTTCTTAATGTTATTTTTTCTGGACATTAATTTTTCTGACCTTTCTTTTGTTCCTTTAAATTTCTCGAATCACTTTGGCTGGGACACCAGCCGCCAACACATTAGGTGGGAGTGATCGAGTCACCACACTTCCAGAACCAATCACCGTATTCGAGCCAATGACCACTCCTGGATTAATGATGCTCCCACCGCCAATCCAAACATTATCCCCTATCGTAACAGGAGAAGCAATCGCAAGTCCCTTTTCCAGCCGTTCGGTTGGATCCACTGGATGGTTTACCGTGTAAATCTGGACCCGTGGGCCTAACTTAACATTCTTTCCAAAATTGATGTCTCCGGTATCCAAGAAGAGACAATCAGTATTCGCATAAAAATTGCCTGAAAAATGAAGATTAGTACCAAAATCAAATTGGAAAGGAATATCGATATAAACCGTCCCTTCCGTCTTGATCTCAAGCATTGCTCGCTCGCTCGCAATGATTGCTTCACGATCATAGCTGCTTTCGTTAAGTAATCTTAATTGTTCTCGCTTTTTCTTACGCGTTTGCTCATCTCGAATGGGCATCTTTTATCACCTCCTTTCAAGCCAATCACTCAACCCCTTTTTCTTTAATCAAGTCATCGCTAAACCCTAATTCTAAGGCCCGAAGCATCGCAAACAAAGCCCGTTGAATAAAGAACCCGTTTGAAATTGCCTCTTGCCATGGCTTAACATTATCCACAAGCTTTTGATAATCTGCCGCAGTCATAGAAGAAAAAATCTGATCAATCTCATTCAAATCATCCACGACAAGACCTATCCCATGCGCTTTAACAAGCGAGGCATGATAGGTTTTACTAGAGACAATGACAGGCAGGCCTGCTGCCAAATACATAGACAACTTGGTCGGGTTATTGAATTGGTTATAATAAACAAAATTCATATTCGATTTTTCGATAAGATTCTCTGTCACAACCACACCAAATCCACCATCAAGCCGAGAGACAATTTCATCACTTGGTTGGCGTCCTAACCAAGTCACACTTCCGCTTTCCAAGACCTTCTTTTCCACATGACGATCATAAATATAAAGGGGAGTGGCTGCGCGATAAGTCGTATCAATAATGTCTCGTCCACCCACGTAATAAAGTTGTTTTTTAAATTGTTTTTCTTGCCTTGGCCCTTGATAGAAATAATCCCAAAATTGCATCGGAATCATGGGTACATGAACGCCATCATCTTGTAATTTGTGGGCCCCTTTTTCGTTGGCGACAATTAATAGGTCAAATTTTTTGAGCTGATTCAACCAGAAATCATTGGCTCGATCATACTCTTCTTCGCCCTTGGTAAACATCCAAGTCGGAATATCATGAATCAAAGCAACCATTCGAACGCCTTCAATGCCCTTGATGGTGTCGAAAAACTCCGCTTGAAAATTTAAATGAGTCCACATCGGAAATTGTACAACAACGAGATCCCCTGGCTGAATCACCCCCAATACGGCTTCCCGGATATGGTGACGTCTCATTGCCTGATCACTAATATTTGGATAACCGGTAATATTCAACTCTTGAAAACCGAGCGTTTGAGCTGAATGGGCGACGTTTTTACTTACAATTTGGATGGCATCATATTGCTGCTGATAGTTTGTGGCATTGAGTCGTGTAATCCAATTAGTCATTGTTTCCCTCCTGATGAATCAAAGTATCTGTAAAACCAAGATTAAGCACACGAACCGCTTCGATTGCTGCACCTTTGGCAAAAAAACCTGACGTTACTGCACGTTGCCATGGCTTGAGATTGTCAAGCATTTGGTAGTAAGTTTCCTCACTCACTCCATTGATCGCTTCTCCAAGATCTTCCAAATTATCAATAACAACGCCAACCCCCTGTGCTTTAATCCATTTTGCATGAGCCGTATTTGACAAGCAAACAACAGGTAAGCCTGAGGCTAAATATAATGAGAGTTTCATCGGATTATTATATTCCCCATACCGATGCATCCCTTTATAGCCCCCTTTTTGGGGATAATACAAAAGCCCAAAGCCACCATCCAATTTTGAAGGGATATCATTACTCTCCATTGGACCTAAAAGAGAAACATGGTCTGGAAAATCTTTAACCTGGTTGTTAGGACCAATGAAATTGATCCGTAAATCAGAAGGGACCTCCTCGATCATGGCTGGATCGATTCCCGTCGCCACATAGTAAAGCTCCTTTTTATACTGCTTTGGAACTAATGGACCACTGTAAATAAAGTCTGTGAGATGCATAGGAATCATCGGAGTCGTGACTCCTCCTTCTTCCCGTAAGCGTTTCCCCATTTTAGGATTAGCGGCAATGACAAGATCATATTTATTAAGCATCCATAAAGAGGCATCTTTTGTATAGTCGCGCTCACGATTATCTTGAAGCCAAGAGACAATATCCCAGACCATGGCTACGATTTTCGCATGTCTAACGTTCTTCAAATAGTTAATAAATTCAAGTTCAAATTCTGTATTATTGGTCCACAAGGGGTACTGGACAATCACGGTATCCCCTGGCAAGACACAGCTTAACAAGGCTTCCAAATACTCCCATCTCGCCTCCTTGCCAACTTCTCGCAATTTTGCACTAAACATTCTTGGATAATGCAGCTTTCGAAAACCAACTGTTTCAATGGAATCCGCAGCCATTTGGTTGGCAATAATGCCTGATGCTCGTTTCGACACGTAGTCATTATCTTGAACTTCAGTGATCCAATTCGTCATTATTTTTTCCTCCTAATTTTTGAATTTGTTCCAAACCCGCTTTGAACTTAACTATAAATTCACTGGGTAAGTGGTAATAACCCAAACCGGCCTCCAGACTAAGCTGAGCCTCAGGTTTATTCCGTAAAGTATGAGCCAAGGATTGAATTAAGGGCTCAATGGCTTGCCCATCGGTAGTAATAAAAATTTGTTCCATATCACACCGTTCATCTAATGAAAGGGGTAAGATACTTCTAGGGCCTTGATTGACAATCAATTGGACCGTTTTCTGATTTGATCCTCTAAGGGGGCGAACATGAACCCAGTCATAGTGTTTTCTAGATGTGGCCTCAAAAATTCTTTCCACCGCTCCAATTTCCCCAATGGTAATAAATTCAAAGTGAAGCCACTCATGTTTCAAATTAACCAGACGTACTTCATAAGAAACCATTCCTTTAGGAACAGTAAACACCAAGCGAGGGTCAGTCCCACGATAGGAATCAAGAATCTCCTTGTGGCCATCCAAAAAATCAATTTGGACTTGGACAGGTAGGTCATTATCTGCTTTTAACCGAAGACTTAATTCATAAGTTCTATTTATTTTTAGAAGAGGGAGCGAAGGCGAATTACCACTTACCAGATAATCTGTCGCAGACGCCCAGGTACAGATAATCTGACCAGGAGACAAAACTTCATTGGCATAGTAAACAGATTGATCTTTAGAATACCGAATCGTAGCGCCATTGACATAGACTGCTGATAAATTTTGGGGCCAACGCATAAGGTAAAGCTCACTCATCATTTTCTCCTTCTAAATTAATAGGCGACGCTTCTTCATCAATGATCAATTGACGAGCAAAATCAGAAATGAGAAGCTGTTGATATTGTTTATAAAACCAACTCGTCACACCAGGTGTATCATCATTATGTCGCCCCTCCAACCCTTTATGTAAGACTTTAGCACTCGGATAATTTTGCTTCAAATGATTAAAGATTCGTTTAAAAGGAAGATCGGTATCTTGCAACATATGAGCAATGATAAAGGTCGTCTCAGAGAAATCTGCACTTTCAAATTTTTTCCAAAAAGCTTCATCTAAAGCTGTCGCACTTTTCTTTGTCAACGTACCCGTTAAATGGATAAGCGTATCCATCGCAAGATCCCAATCATAAGGTGAGAAAATTCTTGAGTGGACAGCTAACCCTCCGATATTGGCAAGAGGTTTCCCTACTACAATCGCATGAGGTTCTAGTTGTGCCCCATAATAAAATGAAGCATAGGTTCCCATTGAGAGCCCAGACAATACAAGTTCCTTATTGCTAAAGCCTAATAAATCCAATTTTTCTTGTATCTCTTTGACTAAAGCTTCTTCTAATTCGGGACCTCGATAGAATGCCCCCCCAACCAGCCGAGGATCATACACCAGCAGAAACGGGGAACCTAAGCTTCCCATCATCCAGCGGCCTTCGTACCCTTCAGAAGGACGAAATCCTGAGAAATAGACATTAAGCGGAGGTTTAAGGTCACCAGCATTGAAGTAAACGCCTAACTCTTCTCCCATATGTCCTTTTTGAACCAATCGCTTACCACCCATTGCTAAAAAGTTTTCCCCAGATAAACCATATCGCAAATGAAGTGCTCCAACTTGAACCTTCCCTTGACCTTTGACAAAAAGTCCAAAATTGACTGGAAATTCTGAGAAGCCCAAGTCAAAAAAAACTTCTCCAGCCCTGATTTGTTCTGCGGAAAAATCATGGGTGATGATTCCCGAATGGGTTGTGCCGTTTTTATAATAAGCGCGAAAGTAATAAGAAACAGATTCCGAAGCACTAATTTCGGGATAAAATTTAACCCGACCAGAGCCCCCCCAATTATTTTTCCAGACCAGAACTTGTTGATAATCATCTAAGCCAAATATTCCTTCAAGGACAATTTTACTAGATCCTTTTTTAGTAACAGTCCCCTCAAAATCAGGGTGAATTTCGACCCGACGATGATCAAGACTCGTCCCCCAAGGTTTCACATAATTCTGGTTGATAAATTGACTGAAACCCTCACCTTGATCTGTTAAATTGACGAGTTGAGCGCCTTTTAACTTAAGAATACTAATTTCAGCTTCACTTGCTCCCTCTAAAGTCTCATAAAAGACTTGATGGCTGGGTAAGCGAATTAAATCAATGGTTTCCAGCTGAAACATTGCCTCTTTCCGAAGTAAAAACAAATCTGTTGAATTGTTGATCTCATCTTTTTCCAGTGCTTGTAATTGAAGCAACTCCCCTTTGAGCCCTTCACTGATTTCAAGCGGATGATAATCATAAGCTTCTACTAACTCCGAAAGCTTTGGCAAACGTGCTCCCCCAATCTGGAAAAGTTTTTTTGATGGTTCACTCACTTTAAGACCTCCTTCCATTTTTCAATCAGTCCTTCAGCGCTATTATTTTCGATTACCTCAACACTCTCGACCAAGCTTTGGTTCCAAAGGTCTGGATCTGTCAAATAAGCACGAACGGCTTTTACTAAGTCCTTATCCTCTTCATAAAGAAGGCCATTTTTCCCATGCACTAAATAAGGAGAAGGCGTTTTTGATAGGATGGGAATCCCAGCACTGACTGCTAACGAGTGACTTAAAAAGTTGTATTTTTGCCGGTGGTCAATAAACACTCTCACCTTTTGAAGATCCGATTTTAAAGCTTCAACGCTACCACTTTTTTTAAATGAAATGTCTGTATAAAACATATAGGCGTCAATCACATGGCTAAACATCGGGTTTTCTCGTTTGTTCGCTTGAAACAAGTCACGTAAACCAGGCGTCATTTCTTCATTTTCAAGGGCTTCATAATATTGTTTGACCAAGCCATATTCAGAAGAACTCAAACTAATTTCAAAATTTTTAGTGATAAAATGGCTTAACTGGGTTTCAACTTTGGTTTCATCAGTTGCTTTCTCACTCTCAAGCGTTAAACAGAGCTCACGAGTCGTTAACTTCATCTCTAAAAATTTTTCAAAAAGAGCACTTGTTTGGGATTCAAAGGCTTCAATTTGCCAGTAGACAGTCCCTTCTAAAAAATTATTACTCTCTCCTAAACTTAGGGTTGTGGGATAAAGAGGCATAAAGTGAAGCTCACTTTGGAGGGCTCTTTTTCCTTTCTCAATCGCCGCTTGAAAACGAAGATTATCAGTAATCATTGCTTTCCCATTTTCAATCAATCTCAAATGTTCTTCCACCTGTGGAAAGCCAAGTTCAATCGATCCTGAGAAAATGTACACCACTGACCTAGGAAATTCTATCTCTTCAATAAGTGACATCACCCAATCGTTTGTTCCATCAACGACAAGACGGTCTTCTTTAGGATTAAAGTTCACCAACGCAAGGTGAAGCAATTCCATACAGACTTCCTTGAAAGAGTCATAAGTTTTTTTCTTAAAGCGTTTTTGATAGGTCGCCTCAATAAATACGATTCCTCCCCATTGGGTTAAAATCAATTGCCCCCCCTCGTCATAAATCCGTTGTTCAATTGCTTCTCCCGAAGCATCAAAAGAAGATTGAGTTAAGAGAATTCCCTTTTCAGAATATACCTGGACTTCCTTGCCTAAAGGAGCTGGATAATGGACTTGTGACACAAAACCAAAGGAATTAAAATAAACTTCTGCTTTGATTACTTCTTCTTTTGATAGTAGAACACTTCCTCGCGTGTAGGTCCGCTCCCAATCCTTTGGAAAGTCCAGATCATTTAGGGTAAGCGGAGCGTAATTTAGAGCAAACCGATCAGTCACTATATCCATAAGTGAAATGAAATGATCAGAATCATAACTCTCAAATCTATTCATGTAATAATTTAAGAAGGGTGAGAAGTGAGTATTGATAAGTTTTGTTTCAAATCCCCCTTCCTGAAAAATGGTGTTGATATTAAACAAAATATTTGATTCAAGCTGAGGGGGCTCAGATGACCAATCTGTCAAAAAATAAAGCATTAAAAAGTCCTCCGATTGGTTCCGAATAATTCATAGTTGTTTTTGTAAAGAAGGAATTTGACATCTTGTTGTAAGTTGTCATAGATGACCACCAAGACAAAAATCATGGCAAAATAGTTGGAAAGATTAGAAATAGAGGGGTGTGCTGTGACTAAACCAACGAATAAAGGAATCGTAACAATAAGCGGAAGAAATAAACTTCCAATTAAAGAAATACCCCAAACCCGCTTGCTGATGTATTTTTTAGTCGCCTCTCCCGGTGTGACACCTACAATATAATCTCCTGACTCTTTCAAATCTTTGGCAATTTGATCGGGCATGATGTTAACAAAAGAAAATAAAATCCCTAATAAGTAGAGAATCAGACCATAAGTCAAGATACCACTGAATTGTCTCACATTGAAGAGCCCTAAAACGAACTCATTTCGGTAATGAAAGAGTTGCATCAGATAAGCGGGAAAATACATCAAAGTCGTCGCGAACATTAAAGGCATTGAACCTGCAATTAAAAGTCGAAACGCGAGATAACCTTCCTTAGAATATTGATCAATTCCTATTCGCTGCACATCAAAACGATATTCCGCAAAATAAATCGCAACGGTAACCCCCACAAATACAATTGTGGCAAGGATAAGCGGAAGTAAACGTTCAAGGTGAATCAACACACTATTATAATTTGCGACCAAGCTTCCGGTGATTCCTTTCATAATACCTGGTAAAATCAGGATAAAAGGACCACCTAGTCCATAAATGACATTCAAGCTTGCCAGCCACGAAATAAGTAGCGCCCCCACCACAAAGCATAAAATGGTGAAGCAAAAGACGGCAAAAGGAGATAAAAAATTCATCTTAGAGATTACTGAATTTCTTAAATTAAAAGCTAAAGGAATACTCTGTAAAAGGGCCATAATAAAAATCCCAATAATTTCTAAACGCCCTCGCATCTCTTGAGAAATTTGTGAAGCAACCTCCCGATTCGCAAATAATCCTACCGAAAGTAAAATAGAAACCGTCATATAAGGGCCCATCCCCAAAGCAAGAAGTGTCGGGCTGGAAAACAAGCCGCCTGTCGTCAAAGACAACATCTTCTCAAGCGAAAAATCTCCCCCAGGCAGTCTAAAATTGGCCGAATAACCAGGAACTGGAATCCCTTGACCAATATAGAAAAAGAGTAACATGATCAGGGTAAAACACCCTTTTTTGATTAATTCATTATATTGCTTCATAGTTTTCTTTCTTTATCCTCATCTTAAGGAAATTCAAGTTCAATCGTCCCATCTTCTTTCATTTTTAATTCGGACAAGGCAAGACTTCTAAAAACGCCAAGGTAGATCTCATCTTCCATTTCAAAAAAACGGCGGCGTGCTTCACGTCCAAATTCATTTAAAGGTTTATGTTGTGCCATTCCTCGACCATTTACCATATTTTTTAATTGTTGGAGATAATCAAGTTGATTAACCCATGCCTGATCAATTGCTCTTAGAATGATGACCTTTTTAAAATAACGCAATTGTACTGGATCCTTAAAACGATGGAGCGATTGAGTAATTAAGGTTTGGGCAAGGTCAAATAGATAATCATACATCACTGATTTAGAACTTGTAGAATCAATGTGAGCTTCAATTTCTTTTAATGGATAATCACTTTTAAGGTGATTAAAAATAAAGTCAGAGAGGGTATGGACAGATAGATCATCAGATTGATAAATGAAAGTGTAAATGACATGATGGAGCGCTTTTTCGATAATTTTCTCAAAATAGGCTTCATTCTCCGCCATTACTTTGTTTCGAGCCTCATAAATTCGACTGCGCTGATCACTCAAGATGGTGTCAAATGCTAAGGTATTTTTGCGTGATTGAACTTCTGCGTTTCCTAATTTTTTCTGTGCTCTATCCATCACTCTATTAAGACGTTTACTTTGAACAGGATCTGTTGAACCCCTTCTGCCTTTTGAAATTTGATGCAAGAGAGAATATCTTCTTTTTCTAACCCAGTGAGGGGCGTTTTCAATAATCACTTTATCTTCAAGGGAAACATAAAAAACGGCTTCTCCTGGCTCGCCTTGACGCCCAGCTCGTCCCCTCAACTGATTATCAATTCGCTTATTATTCATCCGCTCTGTTCCAATGACTTTTAGTCCGCCATTGGCTTTAGCTTCAGAAGTGAGTTTGATATCCGTCCCACGGCCGGCCATTGAGGTGGCAAGCGTTACTGCGCCAGCTCGCCCTGCCCCACTAATAATTTGTTGCTCACGAGCTGCTGTTCTAGCGTTTAATAAATTATGAGGAATCTTATTTTCCAAAAGAACAAGAGAATATAAATCTGACATTGAAACGGAACCCGTTTCAATAAGTATTGGGCGTTCCTCACCGATTCCTTCTCTGACGGCTTCTATAGAAGCTTCAATCTTCGTTTGATTCGTCACATAAATTTGGTCAGCTTTGTCTTTGCGTTGAGTCGGGACATTCGTCGGAATTTCAACCACCTGCAAATGATAGGTTTCCATAAACTCTTTTTCATCTGTTTTGGCTGTTCCTGTCATTCCAGAAAGTCGAACGAACTTTTTAAATAAACTCTGATAACTGATTGTTCCTAAAGTCTTACTTTCCTTGCTGACTTCAACACCCTCTTTACTCTCAATCGCTTGGTGAATCCCGCCTTGAAGTTTAACACCAGGCATCGTTCGTCCATTGACAACATCTAATAACAAGACTTTCCCATCAATCACCACATAATCTTTCCCTCTTTTTTTCAAAGCATTCGCTTGGAGAGCCAAAACAATATGTCGGTAAAAATCCTTATATTTTTCGCCATAAACATCCTCTATATCAAAGTAAGTCTTAAGTTTTTCCAAACCACGCTCTGTCAACCAAACACGGCGTTTATCCTCGCTATATTCATAGTCTTCCGGAGCGAGACTCTTAATAAACCAATCACAAATTTGATAATAGTTTGACTGAACTTTAGGGCTCCCTGAAATAACCAAAGCCGTTTGAGCCCCATCTAATAGAATGGCATCAATTTCATCAATAATCGCAAAATTGAATTTAGAAATGACTTGGTCTGATAAACTCGAGCCTAAGTTATCAAACAAGTAATCAAAACCTAATTTTGAGTGAGTCGTATAAATAATATCAGAGTGATAGAGTCGGCGTTTACCTTCTATATCTTGCTCTTCATCTCCAACCCCAATTCCTACGCTTAATCCTAACCACTCAAAAACGCGTCCCATTTCTTTTCCATCACGTTCAGCCAAATATTCATTCGCTGTGATTAAAAAATTTCCTTTTTTTCCTTCTAAAGCTCTCGCATAAAGTGGGAGTGTGGCGACCAGCGTCTTTCCTTCCCCCGTTTTAATCTCCGCAATATTCCCAAAGAAAAGCGCAAGGCCTCCTAAAACTTGTACGTCGTAGGGCTCTAACCCAAGCACTCGCTTGTCAGCTTCAATAATCACCGCAAAAGCTTGAGGCAAGAGTTCAACCAAAGGCTTTCCTTGCGAAAGCATTGATTGAAGCACCTCAGTTTGATTTTGTAAGGTTTCATCAGTCATTGCACGATAGGTGGGCAATAATTGATGAATTTTTTTGACTAACCTTTGATATTTCCGCATTTTCAACATTTTTGTATTTTAACCTAGCTTCTAATGTGTCATGAAAAATTTTATTGCCGTCCACCCATTGATTGCCAAAGCAACTAAGGTCACCGTCAATAAAATCGTAAAAAAGACGGGTCTGACATAAGATAAGGCGGGTAACTTCGCCTTTTTTTCAGGCTCATGTTCTAATAATTCTCTCTCATCTTCAAACCCGGCCTCTATTTTTTCTTTTAGAAAATGTTTTCGCATCATTTAAACCTTTCCAATTTTATCTTTTTGAGATTTTTGCTTAGAGCGTTAAGCATCTAGCAAGTTCTGATAGTCTTGAATCGTAGATAGAGGCCCATTCTTCTCAACCATTTTTGTGAGTAATTTCTGCCAATTCGTTCGATCCGTTAAAAGATAAGAGAGGTGGTTACACAGATCACGAATTTCTTCAAAAACTAATCCATGAGCTTCAGCTTGTGCCACTTCTTTATAAGAGAAAATGAGCATGTTTTGTTCATAAGCCCATTTCAAAATCTCCCCCACCTTTAGGCCACGATTAATGTCTAAGTAAATATCTGCCTTTTCCAATTCATCTTGCAACATCTCTTCATTAATTGAAGGAATCAATTGAATGTTGGGGTATTCTTCTTCCAAATGGAGCAACTTGGTACTCATATTGGTATAAGCCGCCACTGTAAGTTGAAGGTCTGGAAAATTCTCCAAAATATCCTGTAAGCCATAGATATTATCACTGTTTGTGAGGATAAAGGCTTGGGGACGATAGTGATTAGATCGCTTAAACTCACCGATCGCAGAAAGATAGCCTAAGGCAATGGAAGTCGTTGGAAAGCTTGATTCTACTTGGTTTAATTGGTTTTTATCCTCAAAGATAATTCGCTTCAAGGTCACTGCTTTTTCCAGTTCATTTTTCATGTTACCAGGAACTTCTTGCCCCATCGCCTCTTGCCAAAATAAGGTCGTTTGTCTTCCGATATTTAGTGCTCGACTGATAAATAATGGATAAGATAAGGAATTAATATAAATTTCAGAAGGCTCAATGTCTGCCACTTTCATGAAATAAAGGAAAAATTGAGTCACATTTTCAAAATGATGAACCTTCGAGGGTTCATTCAATTGAATTCCTCGATGGACTAGATCTTCACTCACAATAACCTTCCCTTGCAAGTTATAATAATCGGTTTGATAAGGTCCCTTTGCACTAAAATAAGTCGACGCATAATGATGCCCCGCGAGATTATATACATCTCTTTTAACGATCGTCTTCGAGTCCTCCTTAGAGAACCACTCCACCGTTTGAACCAAACGATAGCCTTCTTTCCGATAATGAATCAGACCTACTCGTCTTTGAAGAAATTCAATCGCGGCAGACCCGCCGTCAAGATGACGAATCGCATAGAATTTCGGGATAATGACTTGGTCAAAAAAGAGCCCTTGTTCCTCTGATTCGTCTGGAATTTTAGTGAAAAAAGAGTAAGGGCTCAGCCCTCCTTTGGGAAGTTCCCCGTCATAATGCACGAATAAACTTTTAGCCTCCTTACCTGCCGTAGCTAAAGAGTGTATTAACTTTTTGGTATTCTCATTGTAGCGATCAAAAATATTAATTTTCATTAAGTCCGTTCCTTTTTTCTAATAAATCTTGCCAACGTTTCGCAACATTAGCTTTGAGGTAAGCTTTGGCTTTTTGTTTAGAGACCACCCGTCCTTTTTTATCCAACTGTTGTTCATAGAAGCTAATGATTGCTTTCACCAGTTGCTCAGGCATGTCCTTTAAAGGTGTTCGTTTAAAACGAATTCCGTTCTCACCCGTTTCAATAAACTCACGATTTCCATACTCCACATCTACCCCAATTAGTGGAAGACCTGCACCTAAGGCTTCAAGGAGTGAGAGCCCAAAGCCTTCTGAAGTAGAAGCTGAAATATAACCACTATAGTCTGGATAGACTTGGCTTAAGTCTTGATGCCCACAAAGCTTGATAAAGTGACTCGCGTCATATTTCTGAATGAGGGCTTCTAATTTACTTCGCTCGCCCCCCTCCCCGTAAATATCTAAGGTTAAATCAGGAACGCTATCTTTTGCATCTACTACCGCCTTGATTAAAAGGTCAAGATGTTTCTCTGTTGCTAGACGACTCGCCGTAATCAAGCGATAAGGGTGATAGCTTCTTTTTCGACTAATCTCATTGATATAGCCAACTGGAATGGTCT
>NZ_JACVUQ010000018.1:0-13890 GCF_016516525.1 Lactococcus sp. S64
AGCGCATGACTGTTAATCATGATGTCGTCAGTTCGAGTCTGACATCCGCAGCTTTTAAGGGACCTACGGGTCTCTTTTTTTATTATAAATATAGAAAATGTTTAAGAAATTTTGATATAATTTGATAAACGGAGAGATGATATAGAATGCAAAAGAGATATACAACTTGGAATGAATATTTGCGAACCAATTTTGGTGAAAAAATATTTAAAGTTCCTATTGATGCTGGTTTTGACTGCCCTAATCGGGATGGTACGGTTGCTCATGGTGGATGTACTTTTTGTACAGTATCTGGTTCAGGGGACATGATTTTGGAGCCAGAAGCTCCAATTGCGGACCAATTTGCTGCCGAAGTGGCTCAATTTCATAAGAAGTGGCCTGGAGTGAAGAAATATATTGTTTATTTTCAAAATTTCACTAATACTCACGCCCCTGTTGAAGTACTGAGAGAGCGTTTTGAACAAGCGGTAAACCAACCAGATGTTGTAGGTATTTCAATTGGTACTCGTCCTGACTGTTTACCAGATGACGTTGTAGATTACTTGGCAGAATTAAATCGTCGAATGGAAGTTTGGATTGATTTGGGTCTGCAGACAACTTATGAAGAAACATCAGATTTGATTAATCGAGCTCATGATTATGACACCTATGTAGATGCCGTGAAGCGATTGAGGGTTCATAATATTAATGTTTGTACTCACTTAATCAATGGTTTACCTGGAGAAACTAGTGAGATGATGTTAGAAAATGTTCGTAGAATGGTTTTAGATTCTGATATTCAAGGTGTGAAATTACATTTACTTCATTTGATGAAGCAAACTCGTTTGCAACGTGATTATCATGAAGGAAAATTACAGCTGATGTCGCAAGAGGAATATGTAAAAGTGATTTGTGACCAACTAGAGATGATTCCAAAAGAAATTGTTATTCATCGTTTAACAGGAGATGCTCCGCGGGATTTAATTATTGGACCTATGTGGTCTTTAAAAAAGTGGGAAGTTTTGAATAGTATTGATGCTGAAATGGAACGGCGAGGAAGTGTTCAAGGTTGTAAAGATGTTCGGATTAGTGATCTAATTACATTTTAACTGACAGGAGGTGAATTTTTATTCATCTCTTTTTTATTGAATTTGGTGTTATAATAGGAAAGAAATTGAAAATCTGTCAGTAAAACTGAAATTGGTATATAAAAATAATTAGAAATGATGAGGAAATAAATGTTAAAACAGTTAGAAATGGCTCACTGGATGTTGAAAGATATCATCAAAACTAATGATGTTGTGGTGGATGCAACGATGGGGAATGGTTATGATACTCAATTTTTAGCGGAATTAGGGGCGAATGTATATGCTTTTGATGTGCAAGAAGAAGCGCTAAATGCAACTGAAAAACGTTTAGATGATGCTGGAATAAAGAATCAAATATTTGAAAAAAATCTCTCGAATTTACTGACAGAGCCGTCAGTAAATCTAGTTTTGTCTGGTCATGAAAAGCTTTCTGAATATGTCAAAGAGCCAATCAAAGCAGCTATTTTTAATCTTGGATATTTACCAAAAACTGATAAAAGTGTGGTTACAAAAGCTGATACCACTTTGACTGCTCTAGATGCTTTGACTAATCAGTTAGTTGTAGGTGGAAGAATTGCGATTATGATTTATTACGGTCATGAGGGGGGAATGGAAGAAAAAGATGCCGTTATTAAGTGGACTTCTAGTTTGCCACAAAAGGACTGGGAAGTGACTTCTTATGCACCTCTTAACCAAATTCATACGCCGCCAATTTTAGTCCTAATCGAAAAAAGAAAATAAATTTACTTGAACAGTTATGAATCTTATGTATTCTTTTATCTCTTGTTTTTTCCAAAAAAAAGAGTAAAATAGAGAAATGCTTATTTTTTTAAGTAAAAAAACTATTTTAAAGAGGTAAATATACACATGCAAGGAGTTCTTCTCGCGCTTGTTCCAATGTTTGCTTGGGGTTCTATCGGATTTGTAGCTAATAAATTTGGTGGTGATGCTAAACAACAAACACTTGGAATGACTTTGGGCGCTTTTGTTTTTGCACTTATTGTTTTCTTATTCCGCATGCCAACGTTGACATGGCAAATTTTCTTAATTGGATTTATTGGTGGATTGCTTTGGGCAATTGGACAATTTGGTCAGTTTAATTCAATGAAATACATGGGTGTTTCAGTAGCAAGTCCGCTTTCATCAGGGAGTCAATTAGTAATTGGTGGCTTGATTGGGGTTTTTGCTTTCCACGAATGGACAAAACAAATTCAATTTATTCTCGGATTTATTGCGATGGCTGTTTTGGTAGTTGGGTTCTATTTCTCAGCTAAACGTGACCCAGAAAATGCAGTTGTTGAAGAAGGACGTAATTATACTAAAGGATTGACTGCTTTAACATACTCAACTTTGGGATATGTTATCTATGTTATTCTTTTCAATAACTTAGCAGTACTTTGGTTCAATGTTCATTTTGATACATTGACAATTATCTTGCCAATGTCAGTTGGAATGATTTTTGGAGCACTTGTGATGGGTCGTTTCAAAATTAAAATGGAAAAATATGTTTATCAAAATATGATTGTTGGAGCAATGTGGGGTGTAGGTAATATCTTTATGCTTATGGCTGCAAGCGCTGCTGGTAACGCAATTGCCTTTTCATTCTCGCAATTAGGTGTCATCATTTCAACTATTGGAGGAATTCTCTTCCTTGGTGAAAAGAAAACCAAAAAAGAATTGGTTTATGTTGGAATTGGGATTGTTCTATTCGTAACAGGTGCAATTTTACTTGCAATTGTAAAATCTAAAGGATAATAAAAAAGCTGTCAGTAAATTGACGGCTTTTTTTTATAAGCTAATTTACTTACAGCTTTTCTGTCAGTAAAATTTTAGAGTTTTTCATTAACGAAATTTACAAAATGATTCCAAAAAACCTTTGGAGCGCTACTACGGGGGACAGTTTTCTTAGCAACCAATGGAATTTGTTCTGCGGTACAATTTGGAAGATAGCCTAAACTATCCTTTACTGTAGTAGAAAGAGTGACAAGTTTTTGGTTTTTAGTCACAGTTGCTTCAACGGAGGCTGTTTTTCCCTTACTGAATTTGACTGTCAGTGATTTTGTATCTGCACTACCATCTGTAGCGTAAGGAACAACGGGAGTGATATTTTGTGGAGCAACGAGTTGAACAGATTTTTCTTTTCCATCAGTCACAGTAATTTCTTTAAAATCATCTAAGGATTGATTTTTTTGCACAAGACTGGTCGTACGCCAATGACCATAAACATAGTTCATCAGTTGATTTGTGAGAGTGAAAGGAGTTGAGTTGTCAGCAGCAGGATCTGTAGCTTCTAAAACAACCGTAATGATTCTAAAACCGTTTTGATTTGTTGTTCCAGCAAAACAGTCAATTTGAAAACTTGTTGAACCTGTTTTCAAGCCATCAACACCAGTTCTTGAAGTAGAAAAACCACTAAGCATTTGATTGGTATTAGTTAAGGTCATCTTTGCTTCATTGCCGGTATCAAAAGGAATTTCTGTTTTTTTAGTGATTTGAAGAATTTCTGGAAAATCTTGAATAAGATGATAACTAAGTGTTGCTACAGCCTTTGCGCTCATTGTGTTTGTTGCTGAGGCACCAGACCCTGGATAAATATGACCGTTTAAATCATCATTTGGTAAGCCAGAAGCATTGACGAGATGGCTGTCAGTAATTCCCCAGTCTTTCATTTGTTTTGTCATCATATCAACAAATTTTGGTTCTGAACCAGCAATTTTTTCAGCTAAAGCGACAGCAGCAGAATTTGCTGACGGAAGAAGTAAAGCATTCAATAAATCTTTGACAGTATATTGACCATTTTGAGCAAGGGGGATATTGGAAGCATTAGAATTTTGAGTTAATTCATAAGCATAATCTGAAATAGGAACTTTAGTATTCCAAGTCAATTTATTTTCAGCTACATTTTTGTAAACTAAATAGGCTGTCAGTAATTTTGTGATAGAGGCAATGCGAGTGTTTGCATCATCAGCGTTTTGCGCGTATAAAATTTTACCACTTGAGGCATCAATAGCAATTGCTGATTTAGCAGCAACTGTAAAATCATTTGTCGTTGGAGTCGTAGCAGCACTGACAGAAAAGCCCGAAAGGACTGACAGACTAATCAGGAAACTACAAAAAATAATTGCAATTTTTTTCATGACTCGATTATACCATAGTCTATTCGTAAGGTACAATAGATTCAAAAATTGATAGATAATTAAATAGTTTTATTTTTTCAAAATCAATTCTAAAAAATAGATTGACAATTGTTATAAAAAATGATATTATATTAAACGGTACTTTTTACTTTGGACTCTCAGGAGAACTTGTATAAGTTGCTAAACTTCTTGTCAGAACTTGGCTTAAGCGACCATATACTGACTAAAAAATTGGCGATTCGCCATCCAATAAAAAGAAAGGAATGCTTTTGTATTTCTCATCGCTTCGCATAAAAATGTGGAAAAATACAAAAAGCAGACAGTAAAATGCCTACAATTAACCAATTGGTACGCAAACCACGTCGTGCTCAAGTGACTAAATCTAAATCACCAGCAATGAACGTTGGCTACAACAGCCGTAAAAAAGTACAAACTAAACTTGCAAGCCCACAAAAACGTGGAGTAGCAACTCGTGTTGGTACTATGACTCCTAAAAAACCTAACTCAGCGCTTCGTAAATTCGCGCGTGTACGTCTTTCAAACCTTATGGAAGTAACAGCGTACATCCCAGGTATCGGACACAACCTCCAAGAACACAGTGTTGTACTTCTTCGTGGTGGACGTGTAAAAGACCTTCCAGGGGTACGTTACCATATCGTTCGTGGTGCACTTGATACAGCAGGTGTCGCTGACCGTAAACAAAGCCGTTCTAAATACGGTGCTAAAAAACCAAAAGCTTAAGAAGGGAGATAAGTAAGAATGCGTAAAAATCGTGCCCCAAAACGTGAAGTTTTGGCAGATCCAATGTACAACTCAATCGTCGTAACTCGTCTTATCAACCGCGTTATGCTTGATGGTAAACGTGGTGTTGCGGCTCAAATCGTTTACGGTGCCTTCAAACAAATTGAAGAAGCTACTGGAAACAACCCACTCGAAGTCTTCGAAACTGCTATGGAAAACATCATGCCAGTTCTTGAAGTTCGCGCTCGTCGTGTCGGTGGTTCTAACTATCAAGTCCCAGTTGAAGTTCGTCCAGAACGTCGTACAACTCTTGGACTTCGTTGGTTGGTAACAATCGCTCGTAACCGTGGTGAACACACAATGCAAGATCGTCTTGCAAAAGAAATCTTGGATGCAGCTAACAACACAGGTGCAGCAGTCAAAAAACGTGAAGATACTCACAAAATGGCTGAAGCTAACCGTGCGTTCGCTCACTTCCGCTGGTAAAATCTATTTGCGTTGCAGCTGCTTCGTTAGAAGAACCCTCGCGTACTCTAGTACGCTTCGGAACCTTCTTTCTCGTTTCTGCTTAGCAAATAAATTTTACGATCAGTCTTAAAGATTGTAAAGTAACATCGAATTGATGTAAAAACGAACATTACCGGGCTTGGGCTCCTCGCCTGCTCGGTTTTGTTTTAATTTTTTAACATTAATTTGATACAATAAAACTAATGAGAAATTCTCATAACTAAAATCAAATAGGAGAACAAAATGGCTCGCGAATTTTCACTTGCTAATACACGTAATATCGGTATCATGGCCCACGTCGATGCTGGTAAAACAACAACAACTGAACGTGTTCTTTACTACACTGGTAAAATCCATAAAATCGGTGAAACTCACGAAGGTGCATCACAAATGGACTGGATGGAGCAAGAACAAGAACGTGGTATCACAATCACATCTGCAGCAACAACTGCTGAATGGAAAGGTAACCGCGTAAATATCATTGACACACCAGGTCACGTGGACTTCACAATTGAAGTACAACGTTCACTCCGTGTTCTTGATGGTGCTGTTACCGTTCTTGATGCTCAATCAGGTGTTGAACCACAAACAGAAACTGTATGGCGTCAAGCGACTGAATACGGTGTTCCACGTATCGTTTTTGCTAACAAAATGGACAAAATCGGTGCTGATTTCTACTACTCACTTTCTACTTTGGGAGATCGTTTGGGTGCTAATGCTCATCCAATCCAAATTCCAATTGGTGCAGAAGATGACTTCATCGGTATCATTGACTTGGTAACTATGAAATCTGAAATCTATACTAACGACCTTGGTACAGATATTAAAGAAACTGTTGTAGGTTCAGACGAATTTAACGCTGAATTGGCAGCTTTGGATTTCAATGCTGAAGAATACACAGAACTTGCAAACGAATGGCGTGAAAAACTCATCGAAGCAATTGCTGATTTCGATGAAGATATCATGGAAAAATATTTTGCTGGTGAAGAAATTCCAGAAGCAGAACTTAAAGCTGCTATCCGTAAAGCAACAATCAATGTTGACTTCTACCCAATGCTTGCTGGTTCAGCCTTCAAGAACAAAGGTGTTCAAATGATGCTTGATGCAGTTATTGACTACCTTCCAAGCCCACTTGATATCCCTGCTATCCAAGGTGTTAACCCAGATACAGACGAAGAAGACGAACGCCCAGCTTCAGATGAAGAACCATTTGCAGCTCTTGCTTTCAAAATCATGACTGACCCATTTGTTGGACGTCTTTCATTCTTCCGCGTTTACTCAGGTACACTTGATGCTGGTTCATACGTTTTGAATACTTCAAAAGGTAAACGTGAACGTATCGGACGTATTCTTCAAATGCACGCTAACACTCGTAAAGAAATCCAAACAGTTTATGCTGGGGATATCGCTGCTGCTGTTGGTTTGAAAAATACAACAACTGGTGACTCATTGACAGATGAAAAAGCTAAAATCATCCTTGAATCAATTGAAGTTCCAGAACCAGTTATCCAATTGATGGTTGAACCTAAAACTAAAGCTGACCAAGATAAGATGGGTGTTGCCCTTCAAAAATTGGCTGAAGAAGATCCAACTTTCCGTGTTGAAACAAACCCAGAAACTGGTGAAACAGTTATCTCTGGTATGGGTGAACTTCACTTGGACGTTCTTGTTGACCGTATGAAACGTGAATTCAAAGTTGAAGCAAATGTTGGTGCGCCTCAAGTTGCTTACCGTGAAACATTCCGCGCTGGAACTTCAGCACGTGGATTCTTCAAACGTCAATCAGGTGGTAAAGGTCAATATGGTGACGTATGGATCGAATTCACACCTAACGAAGAAGGCGCTGGATTTGAATTTGAAAATGCTATCGTCGGTGGTGTCGTTCCTCGTGAATTTGTACCAGCCGTTGAAAAAGGTTTGGTAGAAACTATGGCTAACGGTGTCCTTGCTGGATACCCAATGGTTGACATTAAAGCTAAACTTTATGATGGTTCATACCATGATGTCGATTCATCAGAAACTGCCTTCAAGGTTGCCGCTTCTCTTGCAATGAAAGAAGCTGCTAAAACTGCGAAACCAGCAATTCTTGAACCAATGATGAAAGTTACAATCACTGTTCCTGAAGAAAACCTTGGAGATATCATGGGTCACGTGACTGCTCGTCGTGGTCAAGTTAACTCAATGGAAGCTCACGGTAAATCACAAATCGTTAATGCTTTCGTTCCACTTGCTGAAATGTTCGGTTACGCAACTACTCTCCGTTCATCTACACAAGGACGTGGTACTTTCATGATGGTATTTGACCACTATTCAGACGTACCTAAATCAGTACAAGAAGAAATTATTGCTAAAAACGGCCGTAACGCTGACTAAGCTTTAATTTTAATAATATGAGATAACCTGTCAGTACTGACAGGTTATTTTTTTACTGACAAGATTTTCTTTGGTTTAGTTTCACTTTATCTTGACTTAATGAACCATTAAGTCAGTGAAGCTATAATATATTTATTCCAAAAAAATTTTTTCATAACTTTACTCCTAAAAGTGAAAAAGCAATATCTAAGTGATACTGCTTTTTTTATTTTCATTTTAAAATGAAACGTTACTGACAGAAAAATATTTTATGAATCTGAAATCTGTCAGTAAAATTGTTTCATGTGAAACTTGAATGTTCGGAAATGCCATGCTATAATAAGCTTATCAAATAGGAGATGAGATAATAAATGAAAAGAAACGAACGTTTAGTTGATTTTACAAATTTTTTAATTAATCATCCCAATCAAATGCTAAATTTAAATGAATTAAGTAAACATTATGAGGTAGCCAAATCATCTATCTCAGAAGATTTAGTATTTATCAAACGTGTTTTTGAAAACCAAGGAGTAGGTCTGGTTGAAACTTTCCCAGGTAGCCTTGGAGGAGTTCGGTTTACGCCTTACATTACTGACGAACGTTCGTTGGAAATGAGTCAGGAAATTGCTGAACTTTTACGTGAAGAAAATCGAATTTTACCTGGAGGATATATTTATCTGTCAGATATTTTGGGTACTCCATCAAATCTTCGTAAAATCGGTCAAATTATTGCTCATGAGTATCATGAAAAGCAAGTTGATGTCGTCATGACTATTGCCACAAAAGGGATTCCAATTGCTCAGTCAGTTGCTGAGATTCTAGATGTTCCTTTCGTAATTGTTCGTCGTGACCCTAAAGTGACCGAAGGAGCAACGCTTAATGTAAATTATATGTCAGGCTCAAGCTCTCGTGTTGAAAATATGACTTTATCCAAACGGAGCCTTTCAATTGGTCAAAATGTTTTGATCGTTGACGACTTCATGAAAGGCGCAGGAACAATCAATGGAATGAGAAGTCTTGTTCATGAATTTGATTGTTTACTTGCTGGTGTTGCTGTTTTTCTTGAAGGACCATTTAAAGGTGAGCGATTGATTGATGATTACAAATCAATCTTGAAAGTTGATCGAATTGACATTGCTAACCGCTCAATTGATGTTCAATTGGGAAATATATTTAATGACAAATAAAAAAAGTTACTGACAGGATATTCTGTCAGTAACTTTTTCTATTTATTCACTTAAAAGAAAGAAATTTTGTTGAGTGGCCACACTCGTAATTTCGCTTCACCAACAATTGCTGAACGTTTGAAAGTTCCAACTGCGCGACTATCTTGAGAAACTACCCGATTATCTCCCATCAGGAAGTATTGTCCCTCAGGAACTTTTACTGTAAAGGTTGGATTACCAGTGCTGTCAGTGGTAAATGCTTTGGTACTTTGAGCTAAACTAACAAACAAACTGCGGTTTTGTTCACTGAGTGCATTTGTTAAAGGATACTTACCGTAAGTTTTTTCCAACTGACCGTCAGCAAGTTGCTTTTGGTAATCTTTGAGATAATTTTCTGGATAAACTTTGTTATTGATTGTGAGTTGGTCGTGGTCGAATTTTATAGTATCTCCAGGCATTCCAATGACACGTTTCACGATATCTTTAGTTGAACCATCGGCTGTTTCTTCTTTGGCAACAACAATATCAAAACGATTAATGGTTGATTTTCTTACAATAACCAGGCGTTCCTTGTCAGCTAAAGTTGGGTCCATTGAATGACCATCCACAACAACAAGTGACCAAAGAAAGACACGTGAGAGAAGAATAGCGATAATTATAAAGAGAAACAATCCCCACTCTTTTAAAAATTTCATCATAATTTTACTTTCTATAATTGAGCGATTTTAATCGCTTTTTGTGTATTAGCAAAATGAAGTTTTGCTAACTGATTCAGAGCATCAACTCCCTGACTTTTGATAATTTGTGCTGCAATTTTGTCAGATAGATTTCCTGCTCCACTGGGTAACGTGAAACCTGATTCTTTAGATAATTTTTTTAGATTCTCTAAAAAAAGATAACGAGAAATAATTGAACTGACAGCAACAGCCAGAAACTGATCTTCAGCTTTTGTCAGTAAAGTTACCTTTGTCAGCGGATGATTTTGCTCTTTATTAACATATTTTTTATAATTTGCTTCCGTTGTGAAAGCATCAATAACAATATTTTCAGGCTTATGACCTAATTGTTTTTCAAGAAGATAAATGGCTTGATTATGGAGAGCAACTTTAATGCTGACAGCATTATAACCAGAAGCAATCACCTCGTTATACTTGGCAGGTTCAACCACTAAAGCAACATGTGGAATTCTATCAATCAATTTTGGAGCAATTTGACAAATTTTTTCGTCAGTTAATTTTTTAGAATCAGCGACTCCAATTTCCTTTAGAAAATTCAAGTTTTCTTCACTGACAAAACTAGCAGTAACCATTAAACCACCAAAATATGACCCGTTGCCCACCTCGTCAGTCCCAATAAGATTTGTTTGTTTTTGAGTAACGACTTGAGCAATATGACCAAAGTCACTCGCTAATTTTTCAGCCTCGTTTCCTTGAAAAACAACTTTTCCAGAAGTATAAACCGAGATAGAAGTTTTCCCAACCTTGGCAAAAAAAGTGATGTAAGGATTTTTGGAAACTTGCTCATAGGATTTGTATTTCTCAGCGAGCTGTTGGCGTTCTTTAGTCTCTAATTTTAGAACAATATTCATAAGAACATTCTACCATAAATTAGCTATTCTAGAATAAGAATCCGACCATTTATTAAAAATAATTTCTTATTAGAATCTATTATAGCAAACATGTTGTAAAATAATGAAAAAAGTCTTCATATTCTAAATACGAAGACCTCAAACTTAGTCAACTTTCTCACTTAAACGCCCATCTTCCATCAGATAAACTTTGTCACAATAATCAACCAAACGTAAATCATGAGTGACCATAATTGTTGCCTTATTTTTTTCTTTTGCTTCCTTAGCTAATATTTTAACCACTTCATAAGCTTTTTCAGTATCCAAACTTGCGGTCGGTTCATCAGCCAAAATGATTGTAGGGTCATTATATAAAGCACGAACAATAGCTACCCGTTGGCGTTCTCCACCAGAAAGTTCCTCAGGATATTTATCCACCAATTTTTCAAGCCCTAAACGCTTGAGTAAGTCTAAGCCTGCTCTATTTTCTTTTGCCTTATTTACCTTGTCAACCAATTGAAGTTGTTTCTTAACCGTTAAGAATGGCACGAGATTAGAAGCTTGTAAAATAAAACCAATTTCTTCAAAACGAACCTTAGCGCGTGCCTTCTCCTTTTTTTCATTTAAAGCTCGGCCATTAATCCAAATTTCCCCAGAAGAAGGACTTTGCAGTCCGCCGGCAATAGTAAGTAAGGTACTTTTTCCAGAACCTGAAGGCCCAATGATTGCCACAAACTCACCCTTATCAACAGAGAAATTAGTTTCTTTTAAAGCCTCTATTGTTTCATCCCCATCCTTAAAAGATTTTTTGACATTTTTTAATTCAATAGCTTTCATTATTTCTCCTATCCAATCGCTTTTAGTGGATCAATTTTGACAATTGCTCTGACAGAGAACAAAGCGCCCACAATTGCAACCACAATCATTAAAAGGGTAATCACTCCAAAGAAGAGGAGATTTGTTTGAAAAGGAACAGCTTCCGGTAATATTAACGCAGAACCTAAAGTGGCTAACAAACCAATTAATACACCACTAAAAGCTAAAATAAAAGTTTGAGCAATGACAGAATCACTAATAAAGCGACTGGAAATTCCCTGAGCCTTCATTACACCAAAAATCGCTATTTTTTGCATTGTCAGAACATAAATAAAGATTCCAATGACAACCGCAGCAATAACCACTAGAAAGCCAATCATGAAACCAAAGGTCAAAACTTGTGCACTATAACCAGGAAGTTTATCTATAAATTTACTGATAGATAATTTTTGGAGCCCTTTAGGCTGTTGGCTAATTTTTCCGCGCGTGACGATAGCATTGTAAGTAGTTTTAGGTTGAAAATTGGAATTTGAACCATAACGAATTTGTTGGAAAGTTTCTAAAGAAGTATAAAGCACAGGTGAAATATTGAATTTAGCATTATCTGTAAAGCCAACAATAGTCAATACTTCATTATTGGTTGCTAATTTAATTTTATCACCAAGTTTATAATCATATTGATTTTTAAAACTAATATCAGCTACTACCTCGCCCTTATTTTTAAAATCCCTCCCTTCAATAACATTGGGATTTAAAAATTCATTTGAATTAATTCCAAAAAAACTGACATTATTTTTTTTATTTTCATTATTGGCATCATAAATAATCCCAGCAGTTTGAGCGAGAACTGCCTTTTCTTTCGCCTTCACCTGACTGGCAATATCTGAATCAATCATTGACATATTGAGAGAATCATTGGCTTTCTCAGATAAAAAAATATCAGTTGCTTTCCATTTATCAACTGCCATTCTATTTTCTTGAGCCAAACCATAGGCCAAACCAGATAAGAAAAACACAAGATAGGAAATCAAAAACATGACACCAATTACGAGAGCATATCTTAATTTTGAATGTTTAATTTCATTAATTGCTAAAAACATCATTGAGCTCCTATTTTCTATATAAATCCCCCAAATTTCCGAGGGCTAACTGAATAAAAGGACTTGTATTATATAAACCCCTTTTAAAAAAGTCTATCATAGTTCAAATGGAAGTGCTACCATAATGCTTGTAGCAAAAACCACAAAGAAACATTTGAAAAGATATAAAACTAAAAAATACATAATCCACGAAAAGAAGTAAATAAAGGGGATATAATCCCTAAAATGTCTTGACAAACCCAGGAATAATATGATATGATGATAAACGGTATTGTTTACCCCATTTTTGTGGCCCCGGAAACCCAAAAATACTTTGCAGGACTCTTACACCTGCTGTAAACAAATTCTAGTAAAAGGAAAATAACCAAAATGATGAAAACTACATTCATGGCTAACGCTCAAAACGTTGACCGTAAATGGTACGTCGTCGATGCAACTGATGTTCCTCTTGGACGTCTTTCTGCAGTTGTCGCAAGCGTACTTCGCGGAAAAAACAAACCAACATACACACCACATACTGATACAGGTGATTTCGTAATCGTTGTTAACGCTGAAAAAATCAAATTGACTGGTAAAAAAGCAACTGATAAAGTATATTACTCACACTCACTTCACCCAGGTGGATTGAAATCAGTTACTGCTGGTGAACTCCGTGAAAAAAATGCTGTACGTTTGATTGAAAAATCAGTAAAAGGTATGCTTCCACACAACACACTTGGACGTGCTCAAGGCATGAAACTTAAAGTGTTTGTTGGCGCAGAACACACACATACAGCTCAAAAACCTGAAGTCCTTGACATCACAGGTTTGATTTAATCAGGAAGGAACGAACATAATGGCACAAGTACAATATGCCGGCACAGGCCGTCGTAAAAATGCAGTAGCACGCGTACGTCTCGTACCTGGTACTGGTAAAATCACAGTTAACGGACGTGAAGTAGAAAGCTACATCCCACACGCAGACATGCGTCTCGTTATCAACCAACCATTTGCAGCTACACAAACAGAAGGTAGCTACGATACACTCGTAAACGTAAATGGTGGTGGTGTATCAGGTCAAGCAGGAGCTATCCGTCACGGAATCGCTCGTGCATTGCTCCAAGTAGACCCAGACTTCCGTAGTGCTTTGAAACGCGCTGGACTCCTTACACGTGACGCCCGTATGGTTGAACGTAAAAAACCAGGTCTCAAAAAAGCCCGCAAAGCATCACAATTCTCAAAACGTTAATATTATTCATATATCAATGTTTAAAACACTTCCATACGGAAGTGTTTTTTTGTATTAAATTTATACCTAGAAAATTTGTAAATTCTCTTTTACGATATCCAAAGGGTAAAATAATAAACAAAAAAATTACATTTTCTATAAAAAACTGTACATCAGAGAACATGACAACCGTGGGATTTTCCGGACGTAAGATAAAAAAAGGTATAAAA
>NZ_JACVUQ010000019.1:0-12966 GCF_016516525.1 Lactococcus sp. S64
AGACCATTCCAGTTGGCTATATCAATGAGATTAGTCGAAAAAGAAGCTATCGTCCCTATAGCTTGATTACGGCGAGCCGTCTAGCGACAGAAAAACATCTTGATCTTTTAATCAAAGCAGTAATAGACGCAAAAGAAAGCGTTCCTGACTTAACCTTAGATATATATGGAGAGGGAGGCGAGCGAAGTAAATTAGAAGCCCTCATTCAGAAATATGATGCGAGTCATTTTATTAAGCTTTGTGGGCATCAAGAATTGAGCCAAGTTTATCCAAGCTATAGTGGTTATATTTCAGCCTCTACTTCAGAAGGTTTTGGGCTCTCGCTTCTTGAAGCCTTAGGCGCAGGTCTTCCACTGATTGGGGTAGATGTGGAATACGGAAATCGTGAATTTATTGAAACGGGTGAGAATGGAATTCGTTTTGAGCGGACAACTTTAAAAAAGATGCCTGAGCAACTGGCGAAAGCAATCGTCAGCTTCTATGAGCAACAGCTGGATAAAGAGGGGCGTGTGGTCTCTAAATATAAAGCCAAAGCTTACCTTAAAACTAATGTTGCGAAACGTTGGCAAGATTTACTAGAAAGAAGGAATGAATTTGATGAAAATTAATATTTTTGATCGGTATAATGAGAATACCAAAAAGTTAATACATTCTTTGGCTACAGTAGGGATACCGTCAAAAAATTTATTCGTCCATTATGACGGGGAACTTCCCAAAGGAGGGCTGAGCCCTTACTCTTTTTTCACTAAAATTCCAGACGAATCAGAGGAACAAGGGCTCTTTTTTGACCAAGTCATTGTCCCAGAATTTTATGCGATTCGTCATCTTGATGGGGGAAGTGCCGCGATAGAATTTCTCGAAAAACGAGTAGGTCTGATTCATTATCGGAAGGAAGGCTATCGTTTAGTTCAAACGGTGGAGTGGTTCTCAAAGGAGGACGCGAAGACGATTGTTAAAAGGGATGCTTATAATCTCGCGGGGCATCATTATGCGTCGACTTATTTTAACACCAAAGGTCCTTATCAAACCGATTATTATAACTTGCAAGGGCAAGTCATTGTGAGTGAAGATCTTGTCCATCGAGGAATTCAATTGAATGAACCCTCGAAGGTTCATCATTTTGAAAATGTAACTCAATTTTTTCTTTATTTCATGAAAGTGGCACAGATTGAACCTTCTGAGATTTATATTAATTCCTTATCTTATCCATTATTTATCAGTCGAGCTCTAAATATTGGAAAGCAAACGACTTTATTTTGGCAAGAAGCAATGGGTGAAGAAGTGCCTGGTAACATGAAAAATGAACTGGAAAAAGCAGTGACCTTGAAACGGATTATTTTTGAGAACGAAAAACAGTTAAAACAAGTAGAGGCGAGTTTTCCAGCTACTCCGATTGCTTTAGGTTATCTCTCTGCGATTGGTGAGTTTAAGCGATCTAATCACTATCGTCCCCAAGCCTTTATTCTCACAAACAGTGATAATATTTATGGTTTAACAGATATTCTGGAGAATTTCCCAGAGCTTCAAATTACGGTGGCAGCTTATACCAATATGAGTACTAAGTTACTCCATATGGAAGAAGAATACTCTAATGTTCAGCTGATTCCTTCAATTAATGAAGAAATGTTACAAGATGAATTGGAAAAGGCAGATATTTACTTAGACATTAATCGTGGCTTAAAGGTAGGTGAGATTTTGAAATGGGCCTATGAACAGGGCATGCTCATTTTCTCTTATAAAGAAGTGGCGCAAGCAGATGCTCATGGATTAGTTTTTGATGAGATTCGTGATTTATGTAACCATCTCTCCTATCTTTTAACGGATCGTACCAATTGGCAGAAATTACTTACAAAAATGGTTGAGAAGAATGGGCCAAGATCTACGATTAAAGACTATCAGAGATTGCTAGATGCTTAACGGTCTAGGAAAAAATATAAAAAATGAGAAAGGCTTAAATGATGCGAACACATTTTCTAAAAGAAAAAATAGAGGCCGGGTTTGAAGATGAGAGAGAATTATTAGAACATGAGCCTGAAAAGAAGGCAAAATTGCCCGCCTTATCTTATGTCAGACCCGTCTTTTTTACGATTTTATTGACAGTGACCTTAGTTGCCTTGGCAATCAATGGGTGGACGGCAATAAAATTTTTTATAGCACATTAGAAGTTAGGTTGAAATTAAAAAATGTTAAAAATGCGGAAATACCAAAGGTTAGCCAAAAAAATTAATCAATTATTGCCCACCTATCGTGCAATGACTGATGAAACCTTACAAAATCAAACTAAAGTGCTTCAATCAATGCTTTCGCAAGGAAAGCCTTTGGTTGAACTCTTGCCTCAGGCCTTTGCGGTGATTATTGAAGCTGATAAGCGAGTGCTTGGGTTAGAGCCTTACGAGGTCCAAGTTTTAGGAGGTCTTGCGCTTTTCTTTGGGAATATTGCGGAGATTAAAACGGGTGAAGGAAAGACACTGGTCGCGACATTGCCCCTTTATACGAGAGCTTTAGAAGGAAAAAAAGGGAATTTTTTAATCACGGCCAATGAATATCTGGCTGAACGTGATGGCCAAGAAATGGGACGCGTTTTTGAGTGGTTAGGCTTAAGCGTCGGAATTGGAATTGGAGATGAAGAGCAAGATGTAGAGAGCAAGCGGCGACTTTATCACTCTGATATTATCTATACGACTCACTCTAAATTAGGTTTTGATTATTTGTTTGATAACTTAGGCTCGAGTTTATCAGACCAGGTCGTTTCTAAATTCAATTTTGCGATTATTGATGAAATTGATGCTGTATTACTTGATGGGGCTCAAACGGCATTGGTTATTTCAGGGAGCCCTAAAGTTCAGTCGAACTATTACCAAATTTGTGATTGGTTTATTAAGAGTCTCTCTTCGGAAGATTATGAGTATAGTGAAGATAAACGGCGGGTTTATTTGACTGATCTTGGTTTGGAAAAACTTAAAATTTACTTTGATATAGAAGATGTTTATGGCGAAAAATATAAGGATTTTTACCGACATATTGTTTTGGCTCTCCAAGCGAACGCTTTGAAAAAGAGAGGGAAAGATTATGTGGTGATTGACGGGAAAGTCTTGTTATTAGATGTTGTCAATGGACGGACGATGCCTGGTGTCAAACTCCAAGGTGGGATTCACCAAGCGATTGAGAGTAAAGAGGGCGTCGAAGTCAGCAAAGAAAGTAAGACTTTAGGAACAATCAGTTATCAGAGTTTGTTTAAAAAGTTCGTTCGACTTTCTGGAATGACAGGGACAGCTAAAACGGATGAAAAAGAGTTCATGGAGACTTACCATTTACAAGTGATTGAAATTCCCACTCATGTCCCGACTCAACGTAAAGACCAAGCCGACCAAATTTATGTGACGAATCAAACGAAGATTGAAGCCTCTGTTCAAGCGGTTAAATCGGGGATCCTTGAAGAACGTCCCGTATTGATTGAAACAGGTTCTGTTTCAATGTCCGATTTATATTCTCTCGTCCTTTTGGAACATAAGATTCCTCATCATTTATTAAATGCAAGAACAGCGGCTCGTGAGCAACAAATTATTAGTGAGGCAGGGCGAGCTGGTGCGGTAACGCTTGCCACCTCAATGGCCGGCCGTGGGACGGATATCAAACTCACTTCTGAAGCTAAAGCCAATGGCGGACTAAAAGTCATTGGAACAGAGCGGATGAATAATAAGCGAATTGATAATCAACTAAGAGGACGAGCCGGACGTCAAGGCGAACCAGGAGAAGCTGAATTTTATGTCTCTCTTGAAGATAAAGTGATTGTTGAAAATTCCCCTCACTGGGTTAGAAAAACAAGGCGTTTTCTTCTTCATAAAATTGAGCAAGGCAAACGAACTTCAACCGATCCTATTCATAGCAGACGTCTCAATAAAGTCATGGATAAAGCACAAAAAAAGTTAGGAAACGCAGAAGTTCAATCACGAAAAAATACACTTGCATTTGACACGATTTTGAGTGACCAACGGAATCGAATCTATGAGGCACGAAACAAGGTGATGGCTGAAAATGAAAGCTATTTTGAACAAATTATTGAAAAAGTAATCCATCACGTCATTCACACTTTCATTTATCAATCTCATGACTTATCGATTCATGCCGTCTCTGACTTTATTTTTAATCACCTTAAAAGTGATTATCCATTAAAAGAAATTGAAGGTCACATTGATTCTTCAAGTCCCAAACCCGTGATCTATGACTATTTATTTGGCCTTGCCCAAACCTTAATTATTCAGTCGCTCCATCGTTTTAAGGATCCAGTACAATTGCGTTATTTTAAAAAGGTCATCATTCTAAGAGCAATTGATCAGGCATGGGTTAACCAACTTGATTATCTCCAACAATTAAAAAATATGGTAAATGGCCGAGGAATGGCACAACATAAACCTTTAAATGAATTTGGACGTGAAGCACGCCGACGTTTTTTTGAAATGGAAGATGAGATCTACCTCGGTATCTTTAGAGGCCTTGCCTTGTCTGAATTAAAAACGAACGAAGATGGGACGATTGACCTTGAGTTTCCTTAAGATAAGAATAAAGAAAGAAAATTATGAAGCCATACAATGAATTAATCAAAAAAGGGTGTTTTACTCTTATCATGTTACTGTTTTTCTATATCGGTCAAGGGATTCCAGTTCCTGGCTATTCGGCTGATTTTAGATTGCCTGGGGGAGATTTTTCGCTTGAGAAGATGTTGTCTTTGACGACAGGTGGTTTATTCTCTAGTCCGACACTTCTTGCTTTAGGAATGGGCCCTTATATGACGGTTTCTATTTTACTTTCGGTAGGGTTATTTGCGAACCGTGATCTCGCCTCACAAATCTCTCAGGAAACTCGAGGACGTTTAGAAATCATTGGGATTTTTATTATGGCTCTTTTACAAAGTATTCCCATAGCTTTTAATTTAAGAAATTCTGTGATTTCCAAGATGAATTTCTTATCTCCCTTTGCCGTCTTTTGCTTCACCATTTTATGCTTTGTGGTGGGGGCGCTACTTATTTCGTGGCTGGCAAGTTTAAATGTGATTTATGGGCTAGGCGGTCCTTTTATCCTAATTTTACCAGGCATTATGAAAGGGATCACCGGAAGCTTAGCCGCCAATTATAACAGTGTGTTGCTTCACCTTGAACGTTTACTTCCGCTTATTCTTGCGACGGTTGTATTTGTGGGGGTTACCGTTGCGATTTATTTTGCGGAATATCGTTTTGATGTGCAGCGAATAGGAATTGATCAATATTCTAAGGAAGGTTATCTCGCGTTTCGACTTTTAATTGCAGGTTCAATGCCTTTAATGTTTGCGACGACTTTGATGTATTTTCCCGCTTATCTGATGCAACTCTTTCATTATCGAAATGAGTTCGTTTTAGGACTTTTCAATGTGAGACAATTCAGTGGGATCTTGACTTATGGTCTGATTCTCTATTTATTAGGTGTTTTATTTTCTTTTGTGAATATCATGCCCGATCAAATTGCCAAAGATTTGAAAGAGTCTGGAGATTATATTGTTGGGGTCACACCGGGAGAGGCGACTAAAAAATACATCACGAAGCGGGTTTGGGGGGTGTCTTTAATTGGAAGTTTATTTCTTCCACTTATTGTGACAGTTCCGTTATTCGTTGGTTTAGTCACAGCCCACCCTTCTATTTCTAATCTTTCCAATTACTTCGCCATGTTTTTTGTCTTAGTGGTGATTTATGACAACTTACAACAAGATGTTAAATTCCTCTTTTATAAAAACAATTATGAATTATTCGGAAACCATCGGAGGACCTTTTAATGCTTTATTTTTTGACAGATTGGCAATCTAAACAGCCACTTGAATCAGATATCATGTTTAACATCCACACTATTTTTGAGAAAAACGGGCTTGAAACAAAGCTTATTAATACTCAATTATCCCCTTTTTTAAATTATTTGATGAATACATTTGGGAATTATGATTCTGATCATTATATTCAACTCATGGATATAGTAAGCAATCGTTTTGCTTTAAACTCCGCTCCACTCACCCTAAATGATCTTCATTTTCCTAGCGCATGGGAGCGGACATACACGCGAGGGAGTGTTTTATTATCAAAAGAAGGAGTAATCAAAGCAGAAGTTTACTTTAATGCCTTTGGTTTTGTGTCACAAGTCCATTATCCAACTTCTTTAGGTAAAGAAATCCAAGTTTATTCAGAAAAGGGAACGCTCTTAACTCAATCCTCTTTTGATGCTTCGGGAGAAGCAATTGAACAGCGGATTTATGATGAGGGGGGGGAACTGATTCTAACTCAATGGGGCGGAGTTGTATTTATTGAAAAAGCTTATCATAAACGCTTTGAAAAAACCATCTATCAAAGTTTTGAGGAAGTTTGTATAGAGCTCCTTCATCTTGCATTGATAAAATTTAACCCTAAAGAAGATCGACTTGTCGTTGATGGAACAAATTCTTGGATCATGTCTCTTATCGAGGGGATAGAATTTCCCGAGTCAGTGGTGTACATTTTCTCAGGATCGATTGAACTTGGCTTTTCACAGGTGGAAGAACATTTGAGATTGATTGAAAATGGGAAAGCAATAATTACTGATAATCTTCGTTTTCAAGAGGTGATTATGAAAGGAAAAAGAGCCCTCCAAAGTGAACTTCACGTTATGCCTCTTTATCCCACAACCCTAAGTTTAGGAGAGAGTAATAATTTTTTAGAAGGGACTGTCTACTGGCAAATTGAAGCCTTTGACTCCCAAACAAGTGCTCTTTTTGAAAAATTTTTAGAGATGAAGCTAACCACGCGTGAGCTCTGTTTAAGGATTGAGAGTGAGGAAGAAGCCGACGAAATCAAAGTTGAAGGCTACTTAAGCCACTTTGTTGCACAAAAGTTTGAAATTAGTTTGAGTTCTCCCGAGTATGGCTTGGTCAAACAATATTATGAAGCCCTTGAAAATGAAGAAATGACACCTGGTTTACGTGACTTATTTCAAGCAACTAAACAAGAAAATCCGATGTTTAACCGTGTGATTGACGCCTATGTGTTTTATACAGGCATTTCGTTTAGAAAAAGTGCGAGTGTTGATGACTTAAAAGGTGATTTTAAAAGGGTAAGAATATTTATTGACCACCGACAAAAATTTGATTTTTTAAGTCACTCGTTAGCAGTCAGTGCTGGGATTCCCATTCTTTCAAAAACACCTTCTCCCTATTTAATAAATGGGAAAAATGGCCTTCTTTATGAAGGAGATAAGGATTTAGTAGAAGCCGTTCGTGCTTATTTGACTGATCCAGACCTTTGGAATCAAAGTTTGGTCGAGAGTGTTGAGGTAATCGAAAATAATAGCGCTGAAGGACTGATTGAAAAATGGAAGGAGGTCTTAAAGTGAGTGAACCATCAAAAAAACTTTTCCAGATTGGGGGAGCACGTTTGCCAAAGCTTTCGGAGTTAGTAGAAGCTTATGATTATCATCCGCTTGACATCAGTGAAGGGCTCAAAGGGGAGTTGCTTCAATTACAAGCATTAGAAAAAGATGAAATCAATAATTCAACAGATTTGTTTTTACTTCGGAAAGAGGCGATGTTTCAACTGGAATGCATTGATTTAATTCGTTTACCCAGCCATCAAATCTTCTATGAGACTTTAGAGGGAGCAAGTGAAGCTGAAGTTAGAATTCTTAAGTTAAAAGGTGCTCAACTCGTCAATTTAATAGACCAGGGAGAGGGGTTCAGTCAATTTATTAACCAGAATTATGTTAAACCTTGGGGGACGAGTCTTGATCCTCGTCGGGTCGAAATTCACCCTGATTTTGAGGGGCTCGTTACCAAAAAAGGATCCGGTAAAGTTATCCTTGAAGGGGCATTTGGCTTAGACGATTATCAACAAGTTCTGGTCTGGAAAAATAATTGGGGGGGCTCTGGTCGGGTTAAATTTTATCCCGAAATTAGTGCTTCAGGATCCGTATCTTATTTCTTTAGGGCCTATTTTAAGAATAAAAAAAAGGACTCGCATTCTGAAATGACAATCATTGATATTTCTTCAGAACAAATCAAGCGGGGGCAGGTTTCTCTTGAATTAGATTCCTCAGAATTTCCGGTTAACTTTGCCCTTTTTGCCAAGGGGCAAGGAAAAGTTCAAGTTGGAGATCTTCATTTGCGATATGGTTTATCTGGGGACCACTTCTTAGCAATGGGCGGAAAGCGATTGGTTCAAAAGGGACATATGGGAGAAGAGTTAGGTGTTTACTTCAATGCCGGGGACCTTAAACCACCGCTTAATGTCTATTTCTCAGGATTTCGTCCTTCAGAAGGGTACGAAGGCCGCTGGATGATGGGAAGCTTAGGTTCCCCGTTTCTGCTTGTCCATGATCCCCGGCTGGTTGGGGGGGCATTCTATCGCGGTCCTGAATTGGAGGAGGCTTTAGTCAAAGAAATACAAGAAAAATTGGATTTGTTAGGTTTTACCAATAAGGAACTTGTATTATCTGGGCTCTCCATGGGAACTTATGCGTCATTTTATTATGGTGCACAACTAGAACCTCATGCGATTGTAGTAGGGAAACCCCTTGCCAATATCGGAGGGTTAGCTGTCCATTCAAGAATCTTCTCACCTTATGATTGGGATCTTGCGATGGATACACTTATCCATTTAACGGGCGCATTGACAAAGGAAAGTGCGTCAGCTTTAGATGAAGCTTTTTGGGAAAAGTTTGAAGGTACAAATTTCTCTGAGACAACCTTTATCATTGCTCATATGTTGCAAGATACCGATCGTCCATTTAAACGAATTTTTGACCATTTGAAGCAAAATTATCCGAGTGCTAAGGTCTTACATAAAGGGTTGGAGGGGCGACATAATGATGATACTCCCGGTGTGACGAGTTGGTTTTATAAACAGTATCAACAGCTTCTCATTTCTGATTTTGATCGTTCATTGATCATTGATGAAGAAGCGTCGCCCATTAATTTAGAAGGAGAAAATGATGAGTGAGCTTTATCTTATGCGTTGGCCACAAAATTTATCCGCAGTTTATGCCAATGGCGCTACGATTCGGTATTCTAAAGATCAATCGGTTTATTATGCCAACGAAGTCTTATCTCCTGGTCAAACCATTTGTACATGGGCATCAGCGACAAATTACTTATCTAGTGGGAACTCACCTGCACTTCCACTTTTAAAGTCAAATCAAGCTTATGAATTAAGCCTTAAATTGGAGGCAGATAATGACTTACCTGTCCAAGTCCAAATTGATTTTTTTGATGGACATCAGGAAGTTATTGACTCCTATCGCGGGACTGACTCTCGTTTATCGTTCACCGTTCCTAACGGGATGGTTTCCTATGAAGTACGTTTGGTTAATTTGAAACATGAGTGGCTTCAATTTGAGTTTCTCACCATTGGAACCATTGGGGCGGCAGAAAGCATTTTAGAGACTCAATTTAGACGACATTATGACTGGGTGCATGTTCGTCCGCTTAGAGGATCAAATCAGAAAACGGTCCAATTGATTGTCAATCAAGGTCCTAGAAGTATCTTACCCCTTTCATTAGATGAACGGTGTGAGGTGGAACAAATTTTTATTACTACAGATGGGCAAGCCGTTGAGCCCTTAATTCAATCCTTGGCTCATACTTTAGGGAATAAACCTGACGCTCAACTTAGTCTGGAAGCTGGTTTGGGCTATTACCACTTACCCAGTGAATTCATTATCCAACTTAAAGTTGGTTTGAAACAGATCGAAATATTAGGAGGAAGAAATAATGACAAATTGGATCACTGAAGTTCAAGATAACGACTACGTGTCGAAACGAGCGTCAGGCATTATTGCCAACCAAATGGCCGCCGATTCTATTGAAGCTGTTGGCTTTCGAAAGTTGCACTATCCAAGAATTTATAGCGCAAAATTGCGAGAAGTTGGTAAAGAGGCAAGATGGGAATATTTAGAAGCCCTATTAAGCTGTGTTTTACCTGGCGATACTGTGATTGTGCAGTACCCTTTATGGACGAATAACACAGAATTTGAACTTGAATTTATTAACTATTTGAAGAACGTTAGACATGCGAAAATCGTAGCCATGGTCTGGGATATTGTCTCTTGGCTCCAAGATAATCGTGAGCGCGACTATACAAAAGATGCCTCTTTATGGATGCTTAATAAATATGATCTTGTCATTGCCGCTAACCCTAAAATGGGGAAACGCTTACGGGAAGAAGGAGGAGTCACGACTCCGATGATTCCTATGTATCTCACAGACTTTATTTACAATGGGCCGTTAGTTCCAAAGCAGTATAAAAAGGAGCTTTATTATGTGGCGACGGGAATCGATCCAGCCATGATTGAGGAGGTCCCTTCTGATTTACGGATCAATTTCATTGGTCCTAACAACCAGGTTAAAGATTTTCCAGACCATGTTTCTCTTTTAGGTCCAATGGAGAGTAATGATATCCCTTCAAAATTAGATGGTGGCTTTGGGCTTTTGTATTATCCCCAAAAAGGGGGCTATAAAGGGATGCATCGTTATGGGGAATATAATAATCCCATGAAACTCTCATTATATTTAGCCTCAGGCTTACCTGTTGTTTGCTTGTCAAATACGGCTCATGCAAAATGGATTAAAGCACAGGGGGTTGGCGTTGTTATTGATAATTTGGAAGATCTCGGAGAAGCGATCAATGGAGTGAGTGAGGATGCTTACTATCAAATGCTTGATAATCTCAAGCCATGGCAACGTGCAGTAACGTCAGGCTTTTTTGCCAAAGGTGCAGCAATCGAAGCGGTCCGTGTGCTTAATCTTGGCTTTACAGATACTTTAATTCATCAGGAGGAAAACAATGACTAATTGGATTACACGACTCAATGCCACAAACTATCAGCAGCAATACGATGCCATCCAAATTGTAAGTAAAAACGTCGCCCATTCCGCTCAAACGCTCGGTTTTCAAGAGTTGAATATTACCGGTTATCCTAATATTAGTGATCAGGCAATGAGACGTCACCATATCCGAGAAGCCGTATTGGGGGTAATACAACCGGGAGATCTCGTTGTTGTGCAATTTCCGATGTGGACGCATTTAAATTTTCAAGCGGAGTTTTTCGACACCATCAAGGGAATTGAAGGCGTTCGAATGGTTGCTTTGCTTCATGATATTCCGACTTGGATGTTTACCAAGGGCGAAGAAGAGTATGATCGAGCCAATGATTTCTGGTTGAATCAGCTCAAAAAATTTGACCTATTAATTGTCGCCAACGAAAAAGGGGCCCACAAATTACAAGAGGATGGCGTCCATGTGCCCATGATTCCGATGCAATTTTGGGACTATTTCTATCAAGGGCCAAGGCAAGAAAAACAATTTAAAAAACAACTTTATTACGTGGGTGGGCGAGACATTATTGATACCACTTATCGCGCAGCTACTCCGCTTTATATTTATGATCGTCATGTCGAACAGAAGGTCTTGGAAAGTGGAAGTGTCACTTGGTTAGGACGCCAGGCGAGCGATGAAATTGTTTCTCGACTTGATGGTGGATTTGGGGTCGTCGTGACAGAAAATCTTATCGAAAAATCGAACATGAATTTTGTTTATTATAACCAGTTCAATAACCCGACCAAGTTGTCTATGTATTTGGCAGCAGGTCTTCCTGTCATTGTCTCTAGTAAAACCTATCATGCCTCGCTTGTTAAAGCGCATGGGATAGGGCTTGTCGTGGATGATTTGAATGAGATTGATCAGATTTTTTCTTCTATGACTGCGGCAGATTATCAAAAGCTTGTGGATAATGTTAAGCCATGGCAAGAGGCGATTTCAAATGGTTTCTTTATTCAACGGGCTTTGTTTGCGATGCTTCGGGCCTTGGAATTAGGGTTTAGCGATGATTTGATTAAAGAAAAATCTACTCATGGCTTAGCATAAGAGAGGGTAATAAACCTACTTATTCGAGAGCCGATTGGGTAGTGACTGTTTTTTGATCTCAACTCATTTGAGAAATTTGAAATAATGAAATTAAGGAAGATAAAGAAAAGTGATGTCCAGAAAAAATAATATTAAGAAAATGTTAAACTCAGATAAACATGAGCGTTATCGCACCTATAAGCGTAAAAAAACATGGCTGTATGCGACGATTACAGGGATTGCGAGTATTTTAGGAGGCGGTAGCATTGGGGTACCGATGATCAAAGCAGATACCACAAGTCCAGGTGATAATCAGGCCAAGGAGATAGAGAGCAGTAAAGAGCTATTAGTTAACCAGAGCAGTACAACTATTCCGGCAGCAACTCCTGTACAAGATAATGAAACTCTATCAGATTCTGATAGTATGAGCTTTTCAGATAGTGATAGCCTTTCAACTAGTGAAACCCTCACAGATAGTCAAGCCATTTCTAACTCAGAAACTTCCACGAATTCAATGTTTTCTTCTCCTAGCGCCAGAAGTGTTGGAACTTTTTATTCAGGACCGACTAACGTAGGGGATTCTTCAGTACTAGACGCTACGATTGAAAGTTATCAGGCACAAGGTTATACCTTATATAAAAAATCTGGGGGGAACACCGCAATTTTGGCAAATAACCTCTTGCCAAATGGAAATTTGAGCGTTGATTCCTCCATTGTCATGGTAAGTAATATGTCAAGTGGCAGCGGGAAATATCTTCAAGCAGGAATAAGTGATCACACCTCAAAGGCTCCAAAATCGGAAGCACGGTCAATGACCGTTGAAAATCCCAAAGGGGATACATGGGTTTGGAAAATTGACAAATCAATTTGGAACGCAGATGGGCCCATGGATGATACGACCTCTGTTCGCAAGGTTCATTATAGAGTATTTACTGTTGCGCAACCTAATACAGATACTGCTCAACAGATCAATAGTTCCAATGGGGATTGGCTCGGATTTGAAAATACAGCTAGCGATTCAGAATCTTTGAGTGATTCACTCTCCGATAGTGATTCCTTAAGTGATTCATTATCAGACAGC
>NZ_JACVUQ010000001.1:0-531256 GCF_016516525.1 Lactococcus sp. S64
TACAGCTATGATGGTATGACAAGTACTGCTAAAGTAACGGTTAAGGATAAATTAGGTAATAATCCTCTCACACCTAAGAATAATATGATAGAACCAACAGGACATACATCGAATAAAACAAATAAAAAGGATCTTCCAAAAACAGGTGAATCGAATTCATTCTTTTATACCATTGTTGGAGTTGTACTTTTAGGTTTAGTGACTTTTGCCTTGATTATAAAAAAAATGATAAAAAAAGAAAAGTAATAAGACAATGAATAAAAATTTTAATGAAGAAACAGTGTTTTATCAAAGAGTCTTAGAACTAAGCAAAGAGCGAAATATGTCTCTAAATGCTTTAGAAAAACAATTAGGATATCCGAGAAATGCTTTATCAAATTATAAGAGTATCCGAGGACCTTCAGCAGAAAGGTTATTGGAAGTTTCCAGTTTCTTTGGGGTAGATCCAGAGTATTTAATGAATAGGTCTAACGATAAGCCAATTTTAAAATTAGAATCGTTATTTAGCCGATTAAATCTCAAAAATAAAAGAGAAATCTGTCAAATATGCCTTGCATGGTTATCTAAGAATGAAGCAATCAATCTTGAAGACGAGTGAATTTGGCAAACTTAGAAAATAATGCAACAATAAAAGAGTATATTCATAAAATGGTATACTCTTTTATAATTAAAATTTAAATCTTTATTTGTCGATGATCCATAGAAATTCTTGAACACCTTACAATTTTTAGTGATTATCTAGTTTACCAATAACATGTAATAAGAGTATTTTCATGGAAACCTCTATTTTTACATATTTTTGGACGAAATAGATATACAATAAAAACCTATTTAATATTTGATTTACTTTGAATCGGGAACTAAAACTATTTTTGATTTAAACAAGTTAATTGTAATGAGGTAGATATAGTTTTTCAAGAGATATTAATGAGACATTTTGTGCTTTTATGAAAGCGTAGGTGTAGTATTATTATTATAAATGAATGAGATTTTTTACTAATAAACTAAAATAGTTATTGAAATAAGGGAATGTGATAAATAAATATATTTGTCGGTAAGGTCTGAAATTTGCTATTTTTTCAGTATACTATTATTTGAATATTTTATGAGTTCTATAAAAAAACGACAGTCATAATTTAATTGTGTTTAGTTATATTTTCAATTTTTTTTGTCAGACTTATTTAGAGATTATCGTATGAAAGGTAAAGCACTATACAGTTTTCTGGAAGATGATAATGAAATTAGTGATTTATACCCTTTAAACTTCTCCAGCTTAAATCAAATATCTGTGGATAATAATCATATTTATAGCATTAATAGCAAATGAAGTTCCTCCTGTTGCATATTCCAAACCTTTTAAAGAAGCAGCTCCTATAATATTTAAATGATTAAATGCTTGTTTGGTACCAATCTCAGAAACCTTATTTTTAGTCAACTGAGAGACTGCAATACCTAAAGTCTTTGTCACAGAAGTTTGAACATTTTCGTCTGGTATCCATGAGTCAATAGGTTCATCAGCTATCGTTATCAATTGTGATTTTATACCATCAGTATTAGAATCAGAAGACATTAGATCAACTGCAGTATCTTTGCTTTCTGAGGATTTCAATTGGGGTGTGTTGCCTCTGTTGCTATTGCTACAGAGGAGTTGCTTAAAGCTCCAATTATTAGAAACGAGTACATTAAATAGAGTATGAATTTATTTTTCAAATGATATAATCTCCAGTATTTGATTATAACTTATTATCAGATGTAGAGTAATATGGTTACGCAGTAATTACGACACAGAGATATATTTATGTTTTTTCATACGACGTTTATTCTTTGTATCAAAAACTATCATATTCGTCCTCTTTAACAAAAAATGATATTATTTTATTTCTAAACTCGGAAGAAGAATAAATAGGTATCTGTATCACTAGGTATGGCATTTAAGAAAGTTTTAGAAAGCGGATTTATAATTTTTTTTATTTTTCTAATTACTTAATAATAAAAAAATGAGTTTTTGATAATATATAGCTTGCAATATTAAAAAAAAAGAGTATACTTAATTATGAAAACGCGTTCATAAAAGAAATATAAAGGAGAATAATATGAGAAAAGCGTTATATGTTGGGATATGTGGAATTACCTTGGCAGTTGTTGGAGGTGTAGTGGGTCAAGCGAATGCTTCTGTATTGAACGACTCTCCAAAGGTTGATCAAGCTGCTGGACAAGAAGTTACCGTGAGCACTTTTAGTGAACTTTCTACAGCCCTTAAGGATACAGGGGTAGGATCAATCAAAATTGGAGGGGATATTACTTTTACAGGATCAATCTTAGATATCCCACAACGTGCCATCACCATAGATGGGCAAGGACATAGTCTCAAACTTCAATACTTTTTGATGACTGGCGCTCTTGGAGCCGCTGGTGGGACATTAACTATAAAAAATGCCACCATTACAAACTTGGATGCTTTAGGAAATCCGGTTGCAGCCTTTTTTGTCACTCCAAGCGAGAATTGGGCGGTCAATGTGGCAGGAGGTGTAGATTACACTGGAGAACGCTTCTTAGAAGTTCAAAATAGTGTCGTGACTTTTTCAGGAAAGAATATGGTTCATACTTCAGCTGAAAATGCTTGGGTAAGAAGTATTAACTTTGCGTCAAGTTCCGAATATACTTCCACAGCAGCTACTGAAGGAGAATTTGCGGCCTTTTATTTTAATGGTGACCTTGTTGGAGGAAAAGCAGTTGGTAAAGTAAAAGTAGACACTCAAGCAAAGGTAAATATCACTGTCTCTCCTAATAATGATTCCGAATTTTATTATCCCGCTTTCTATGATAAAGTGGATCGGGTTGATGTCAATGAAGGTGCAACTTTAAACATTACTGCGGCAGGTCATGCCTTACAATTCATCCCACGAGGAGATTACGATGAGGTTCCTAGTGTCAACGTTGAAAAAGGTGGGACGCTCCACCTCGTGGGCCATGGGACAGCCAATTATTCAACGATTAACTTTCAACAACCTAATTCACAATTAAATGCCAAGGAAGGTTCTACCCTTTATATTGAAGGCAAAGGAAACAAGGTCATTGAAACGGCCAAAAATAGTATTATTAATATTACTAATGCTGATTATGATTTGAGAAATAGCACAGCAGGAAGTCCTATTTTTGAATGTCAAAATACATTTTTAAATTTTAGTGGAGTGACAATGAGTGTCTGGGATAAAACAGGTGGTGATTATTCTGGGCTTCCGATGTTTGCTTGGAATACCTTAAAACTGTCAACAATCATCCAAAATGGGGATTCATTTAATACCACCTCAACAGATGATGCGGCTCAACAATACTTTCACTCTATCTTATTTGGGCGCATCAGTGGGATAGTAACTAAACCCTAAAAAATCTTAAGAAAAAGAATAATGATTATTCCAATTTTAGAAAAAAAGTCCAAAGGTAGTGGCATCTTTTGGACTTTTTAATGTTATATTGAAATGAATTGATGAAATCGTTTGCAAGATGAAGTGTGATATATTATAATAAATTCATAATATATAGAAAGTGAGTTTATCCTATGAAAAAAACTTTACTCTTAGCCTCTTCACTCTTCACCCTTGGAACAGTGGCAGTAATATCTACTTCTACATTAACTTCTGTTCAAGCAAATACAACAAAATCTTTCGGATCTACGTCATCAGTGGATTCTATTGATTCTGAAGTAGTAATTTTAGATAAAGGAGAATTTAATTCTCCTATGCTTCTGGATCCGTATGATTATTCTTTGAATTCTCTAGGTTTCAACACAGGAAAATTAGTCTTTAGCTATACATCTACAAGTTTGGTTGATTTAGATGAAACAGTCGAAAAATACTTTAATTTGAAGCTTCCTAAAGAATTCAACTTAATTTCTGATAAGGACGGTGGAGAAGATATGAGAGAGGCAATTACCGCTTCCTACAAATTGCCAGGACAATCAGATTATAAAAAGCTATCAGGAGAAGCCATTGATACTAGTCATAAAGGACAAATTAATTTTACATTGCCAACTTCTGCTATAATTTCTACTGGAGAGATTACTAATTTTAGAATTCAAATTGATTTCGGTAAAATCCTAGATAGCTTGAAACTAGGAGAAGATTATGATTATACTCAACAGATTCCAAATGCCTCTGATGGTTCCTATCATCTCAAAGGGGCTTTGAGCTCTTCAAGTCATTTCAAAGCTCTGCCTGAAGGTGCTGCATTGGGTTATACAAACGGTGGAAAAGCTATAAAATAACATGTTCTTGTAACTAATACTGATAAAACTTAACAAGAAATCATCATTTCTTATACCCCTCAAGCAATTTTGCTCTTGAGGGGTATTTTTTTTCATTTTACAATATCTAATATTAAATTTTTATTAACCATATTATAATCTTATTCTAATTTCTTTATAATCGACTTATTATTTTTTTGATTCAGTATATTTATTCATACATAAAATTGAAAATAAATTTAAAAACAATATAATATAGATAAAGTGGAATAGTGTTATGAAAATTCATGCGAATTATATGTATATTTTGTCGAAATCCATTCTTTGTAAAGGGTTGCATTTTTCTCATATTTATTTTATAATAATCTTATCAAATAAAGAAAGAGGTTTTACCCTATGAAAAAAGTTACACTACTAACCGCTTCTGTTCTTGCTCTTGGTTCTATTGGATTAACTACAGGATCCCAACTTGCACATGCCGATGTTGCTACTCCTCAAACTTCCATTAATAGTAATGGAGTCCAAGTTAGTGATCCTGGGATTACTATTCTCGACAAGGGAGAATTTGTTAATCCAATCATGATTGATACCTATGACTATACCTTAAATTCCTTGGGATTTAGCACAGGAAAAGTAGTCATGGAATATGATTCAAAGAGTCTGTTCACAATCGCTCTTGGGGAAACTAAACACTTTAATTTACAACTTCCAGAAGAATTTAATCTGATCTCAGGTAAAGATGGCGGAGCTGATTTGAAAGGGGCAATTACTGCTTCTTACAAATTACCTGGTGAAACTGACTATACTGACTTTACTCCAGAAGATATTACAACAGAATATGAAGGACAAGTTGATTTCAAATTATCTGCAACAAGTTTGATTAATATTGGAGAAACGACCAAGATTAAAATTCAAATTGATTACGGTAAAATTCTAGATGGTTTAGGACAAGATGGATCATTTGATTATAAAAAAATCATCCCTGATTCAAAAGCAGGAGGCTACACATTTAAAGGAATGTTAACTGATGATGATTGGATTAACATTTGGCCTGAAGGTGGCGCTACTGGTCTCACTGATAAAGGAGAAGCGGCTAATTCTGGCACTAAACCATAAATTATATTGCTTAAGAGTGTAATAAAAAATCCAAGAGCTAAAGCTCTTGGATTTTATTATGGAGCTTTTCATTAATTTAATTTTTATCAATTACTAATTAATAAAAAATGCTTACGAAAAAAGTAGAAGTCCTCTGTGAAAAAAACTTAACTAATTATATCTGTTATTTGTAAGGTATGGTGTTTACATATATTTTGACTAATATCAAGCAATAGGATATAATTTGAGCTTTTTTTAAATAGTTTTTTTATTTTAGAATTAGTCCATTGTTAGAGGTTTGATCTTCTAACCATTTTATTGCTTAAATTAAACAATAAAATTTTATTGTATTGTATTTTATTTTTTCAAGACTTACTTCAAAATATTAATGAGAATACTTGTTTAATATGATCAAGATTCAGAAAGGTTATTTTTGACTTTCAAATTTTGCAACAGAAGTTATAAGTTATTTAAAAATTCATTTTGAAAGGGGTTGCATTTCTCTAATTTTTTTATTATAATATTCTTATCAAATAAAGAAAGAGGTTTTACCCTATGAAAAAAGTTACACTACTAACCGCTTCTGTTCTTGCTCTTGGTTCTATTGGATTAACTACAGGATCCCAACTTGCACATGCCGATGTTGCTACTCCTCAAACTTCCATTAACAGTAATGGAGTTCAAGTTAGTGATCCTGGGATTACTATTCTTGACAAGGGAGAATTTGTTAATCCTCTCACTTTAGATACATACGACTATGATCTTAACCATGCAGGATTTAGCACAGGAAAAGTAGTCATGGAATATGATTCAAAGAGTCTGTTCACAATTGCGCTTGGGGAAACTAAACACTTTAATCTACTACTTCCAGAAGAATTTAACTTGATTTCAGGTAAAGATGGCGGAGCTGATTTGAAAGGGGCAATTACTGCTTCTTACAAATTACCTGGTGAAACTGACTATACTGACTTTACTCCAGAAGATATTACAACAGAATATGAAGGACAAGTTGATTTCAAATTATCTGCAACAAGTTTGATTAATATTGGAGAAACGACCAAGATTAAAATCCAAATTGATTACGGTAAGATTCTAGACGGTTTAGGACAAGATCGCTCATTTGATTATAAAAAAATCATCCCTGATTCAAAAGCAGGAGGCTACACATTTAAAGGAATGTTAACTGATGATGATTGGATTAACATTTGGCCTGAAGGTGGTGCTACTGGAATAACTGATCGAGGTATGGCTGCTTTTTCTGCACCCACTATTAATGCCTCTGATATTGAACTAAAAGTTGGTGATACTTTTGACCCAATGGCTCAAGTGACTGCTAGTGATGATGTCGACGGAGATATTACCAACAAAGTTGTCATTATATCTAATAACGTAGATACAACCAAACCTGGTATCTACCATGTAACTTACCGTGTAACAAATTCTTCAGGAATTACATCAGACAAAACAATAACTGTAACAGTGGTTTAGTAATATTTTAATTTCACATTACTTCTGTACAATAAGAGTTAACACTATTTACAGTTGGATTGGGATATGATTCAAAGAGCTTATTCACAATTGCAGCAGGAGAGACTAAACTCTTTAATTTACTTCTCCCAGAAGAATTTAACTTGATTTCAGGTAAAGATGGAGGATCTGATTTGAAAAGGGCAATTAACGCTTCTTACAAATTACCTGGTGAAACTGACTATACTGACTTTACTCCAGAAGATATTACAACAGAATATGAAGGACAAGTTGATTTCAAATTATCTGCAACGAGTTTGATTAATATTGGAGAAATGACCAAGATTAAAATTCAAATTGATTACGGTAAAATTCTAAATGGTTTAGGACAAGATGGATCATTTGATTATAAAAAAATCATCCCTGATTCAAAAGCAGGAGGCTACACATTTAAAGGAATGTTAACTGATGATGATTGGATTAACATTTGACCTGAAGGTGGCGCTACTGGTCTCACTGACAAAGGAGAAGCGGCTAATTCTGGCACTAAACCATAAATTATATGCTCAAGAATGTAATAAAAAAACCAAGGCCTTTATCCCTTGGTTTTTATAAAGCGCTTTTCGTTAATATATTTTTTATCAATTACTAATTAAAAAAATGCTTACGTAAAACGTAGAAAGTTCCCTATGAAAAAAACTTAACTAATTATATCTATATTTTTATCATTTGTAAAGCATAGGGTTCTTTTGCAAAGTATACCAAAAGTTTTAATTTAGTATAAAATGTAGGAAAATGTTAACAAGAGAGAGTCGAAACAATTTAAAAAAAAGCAATAGGATATATTATCCATATTTACATTTTTTCTTTTTGTAAACTCAATATATTTTAAAAATAATGAAAGTTATATTACGAAAAAAGGATGGTCTGAAATGCGACAACAATCTACAAAATAAGATTATTCACCAATTGTGGAGGTTAAACTTGTTAAAATTACTATTGAATTCAATAGTGAATTTGAACATAAGATTTCTTTTTTTTTTTAAGACACAGTTTAAAAAAAGATAAATATGTTTATATGTTTCAGTAAGCTTTCGACTAACAATAAATTTTTACAAAGAAAATATTGGATGATAAACAAGAAGTGAAAATAGAATTAAATATAAATTTTTGGCAATATTTTTTAAGAAGTTGAAAACTTTTTGGGGATTATGATATAATATAACTCATATAATTAATCAATGGAAAGTAGAGGTATTTATATGAAAACTGAAGCTAATGTTGAGTGGGTTGATATTACCTTGATGAATAATTTTTTAGTTGCTGGAGCAGCTAAATATTCTATTAGAGATAATGAGGTTACCATAGCTTTGAATGGAATACGGACGCCTGAAGTACCTCCTAAAGTGTCTGTTATAATGGCTAAATTACCTAATGAATTATTGCCATCATCAGGTCTAGAGGTACGTGAAGTAACTCTATTATCCAGTGGTTATGTAGCAAATATTGTAATAACTGCAGAAGGGTATATTCTTTTTGAAGCAGTTGAAGAGGCTGGTCCTTTGACGCTATTTTCTGCATATAAATCGTATTTTGTTGGTTAGGTGATAGATTAGTGGCAATTAGAGATGAAAAACAAAAAAATGTAAATCAAAAATTTTTGAGAAAGATAATTAATGAATGTTACTTTGGAGAAGATTTAAAAGAAAAGGAACGAGAACTATTTAATCTTAAGAATCAACATGTTTATATTGAACCTCCTTTTCAATTTGATTATGGTACAAATATCCATTTTTCAGGTCGTTTTTATGCTAATAGGGATTGTCTTTTTTTAGATACTACTGACATTTACTTTGGAAGTAATGTAACATTAGGTCCTAGGGTTCAGATTTATACAACTGATCATAGCCATCCTTCAGATATCAAAAGATCCAAAAATAGTGCGATATATCTTAGACAAGTAGTTATAGAAGATAATGTTTTTATTGGTGGTGGTTCAATTATAAATGCTGGAGTTACTATTGGAAAAAATTCTGTTGTAGCTTCAGGAAGTGTTGTGACTAAATCGGTCCTACCAAATACATTGGTAGGTGGAGTTCCCGCTAAAGTAATTAGAACTTTCGATGAAGATTGAGTTTAGTAAAGTTAAGTATCTTATCAAAAAATGAAAGAAGAAAAGATAGGTTAAAGTACTCGCCTATCTTCTTTTTATGTTATAATCGAAAAATATAGAACTCCAATTTTGGAGAATTTCCATACCAAAGCAAGATGTTGATGTTCAATAATGATATCTAAAAACCATGGGAATTGATAATTTCAGCTTCTAACACCATATAATTTACATCAAATTTTATTGAATTCAAATAAAAAAAGGACTTTCAAATTTTTGAGAGTTCTTTTTCATTCTTTTATAAGTGATATTAGCAACCATAAGAAGTAATTTGTTAAGAATATAGTATAAGCTCAAATAAAGTACCTTTAAATATTTTCTACTAAGTTAAATGTTTTAATTGACAGACAGATTTAAGCCAGCAGCACATATGGACGATTAATGATGGCGACGGTTACAACTCTAATTCTAAACTAGTAATGAAAAATTTTATAGTAAGAGAAGAAAGTTTTGGTTTATATAATATCTTTACTTGAGAAGGGAGGAGCGTTGTCATTTCTAATAGTAATAAGAATAAAGTTTATAATATTGGTGAACTAACTACTTCAAATATTGACTATAAGTTAATGATTTGTGGTAATTTGTCAAGCAAACTTAAACTGTATTATAAAGACTTATTATCAGAAAAAGATACAAGTGGTGTGTATCCCAGAGAAGTAAGTTATTCTGTGATATCTTCTTCTCGTCAAAATTAACTAAAAAAATGAGATATTTCTATCTCGTTCAAAATTCTAGTTTTTGAGTGCACATTATATTGATATGCATGTTTTTTTCATATTTCCAATAAAAAAAGTGATAAAAAAGAATCAACTTTTTTAATATGATATAATATATGGTTTACGAAATAATGATTTATATATTGTTTCTATGAGGTATAATCATATAAATAACAGTAGTTGTATGTCCTCTCGACTTAAAATAGGAAGAATGGCAACCCTCTATAATTAAAAGAAAAGTTTTTTGAATAAACAGTTATATTTAGAAAATTTAACTGATAAATTATTTTCTAAAAAATTTAGTAGAAAAAGTTTCTCACAATTTTGATATTAATAAAATAAATCTTTACGATATTTTTTATTAGACTTATTTAAAAATGCACAGGTTTACCAGAAAAACCTACCGATATAGGAAGTTAAACTTATAAAGAGGAATAAAATAGTAAAAAAGGGATTAAATGAGGTCTCTTTTTTTTGAGATAATCTAAGCATATACAAAAATTAAACTTATTTGACCTTCGGTCAGCCCCATCTACAATTTATATTGTTGGTTATTTTTTATTAATTGATATTGTTTCTCCATACTAATATTTTTCATTTATTACTACTAATATTTGATAACACTATTTTTATAGAGTTTTTCTATCAATATCGATTATTAAATAAATATATTCCAATTTATATCTTTTTAGTCAAGGCAATTGAGAACGCGTGTTCTTAAGAGAGAGTATTGTGAGATACAGGTTTTGTATGAAACTATAAAAGATGAAGTTACGTCATTTTTTAACTCCAGCAACCAGTAACCGAAATTAAGTGATTAATTTTTAGATAAGTAGGGGGTTCTTTCAAGTCAGGAAGAACAATGGCATATGTCTGGAGACGCGCCAGCGACTATAAAGGGGCTTACCATAAATATTCCAAGTCAAACTGATGCTAATGGAAATCCTAAAGTTATTGAGGACGATAATGATTATAAAGGAAGCCCTTTATATACAAAAAAATGAGAGCTTTTAGTGATTCTGGTAAAAATTCAAAATTAAGCTACAATTTTGTTTGTTTAGGGTCATATACAATCACAGCATACTCACAAATTAACTTTTTACCAGCTACGTTCACCCCTTATAATAATCAAGAAGAATCGTCAAATTATAACTCATATAATGATGCCTCAGATGTGGATAGAATCTTTCTAAGCACTGGACAAGATCCAGATGTTGATTATAGTATCGAATGTAAAAAGGTTGATTAAAAATCAAAACGGAAAATTATAGATATATTTTGTGAAACCAAAAGATTATGTTACAATTTAGAAAAAGGCGCAAATCCTTTTGAATAAATTAGGGCTACTCATATTATGAGTAGTTTTTTAATGCGTAAAAAAACTGTATATATTATATATACAGTACCTTGCCTAGCAAAAATATTTAGTTACGTTTTTAACTACGTTATAGGTGAAACGTATTGAACCTTATTGAGGGTATGATTTAATAAAATCATAAAAAGCATGTTTTGAGAAACGTATTGAACCTTATTGACGCGATATGCTATAATATTAACATGGACTACGAAAATTATATCTGGGATTTAGGCGGAACTTTATTGGACAATTATGAAAGTTCTAGTCATGCATTTGCTGCAACGCTTTGGTCAATGGCAGAGCGTGTTGTTTTGCGCACTGATGTATATGATGCGCTAAAAGTTTCAACGGCTTACGCTGTTGAAAAATATGCCAGTGATTTGCCAGGCTTTTTGGAAGAATACAAAAAGCTAGAAGCAGAGGAATTAGAAAAACCAATTCTCTTTTCCGGTGCTAAAAAAGTACTGACAGACCTATCAGTAAAAGGAAATAAGAATTTTATGATTTCACATCGCAATCATCAAGTTCTGACAATTCTGTCAGCAGCTGAAATTGATTCATATTTTACAGAGGTTGTCACGTCTGATAATGGCTTCAAACGAAAACCAGCACCAGAATCAATTAACTATTTGTTAAATAAATATAAACTCAATCCAAAGAAGACAGTGATGATTGGCGATCGTCCTTTAGATATTGAAGCAGGAAATGCTGCTGGGATATCAACAATTTATTTTGATAGCTCAACAGATTCAACTCTGTCAGGACAAGCGATTAACACTGTAAGTGATGGTTCGCTTAATAGCAAGCCAACTCACATTATTCATCAGCTGACAGAGATTATTTTGTAATCTTAAAAAAATGAATTAATGATAAGCAGATTTTTAGTCAAAATTGCTTATTTTTTTTACAAGTTTGAGTGACAAAATACCATGCACTAGAGCTAAAATTGCTGATTTATGGTATAATAGTAGTAAGTTTTTCATAGAAATGAGAGTTAACTTTGAACGAAGAAAATAAAAATTTAGAAATGCTTGCAGACGAATATGACGCCAGTCAAATTCAAGTACTTGAAGGTCTTGAAGCTGTACGTATGCGTCCAGGGATGTATATTGGTTCAACCTCAAAAGAAGGTTTGCACCATTTAGTCTGGGAAATTGTTGACAATTCAATTGATGAAGCACTTGCAGGATTTGCAAGCCATATTGAGGTTTTTATTGAGCCTGATAATTCAATTACTGTTGTTGATGATGGACGTGGAATTCCGGTTGATATTCAAGAAAAAACGGGTCGTCCAGCCGTGGAAACAGTCTTCACAGTGTTGCATGCTGGAGGTAAATTTGGCGGAGGCGGCTATAAAGTTTCTGGTGGATTGCACGGTGTTGGTTCATCTGTTGTTAATGCTTTATCAACCGTACTAGATGTTACTGTTCATAAAGATGGCCAAAAATATTATCAGGAATATCATCGTGGTCTCGTTGGAGATGATTTAAAAATTATTGGTGAAACTGACCGTAGAGGGACAACTGTTCACTTTGTACCAGACCCAGAAATTTTTACAGAAACTGTTGAATTTGATTTTGATAAGCTTGCAACACGTGTTCGTGAGTTAGCCTTTTTGAATCGCGGTCTTCGTATTTCCTTAACAGATAAACGTGAAGGAAATGAAAAAAATGAAGTTCATTTCCATTATGAAGGTGGAATTCAGTCTTATGTTGAATATTTAAATGAAAATAAGACAGTCATTTTTGAACCAGCAATTTTTACTGAAGGTGAAATGGATGGAATTGCTGTTGAAGTAGCAATGCAATATACTGATACTTATCATTCAGTAGTCATGTCCTTTGCTAACAACATCAACACTCACGAAGGTGGAACACATGAGCAAGGTTTTAGAACAGCCCTTACTCGTGTTATTAATAATTACGCAAAACAAAATAAAATTCTTAAAGAAAACGAAGATAATTTAACTGGGGATGATGTCCGCGAAGGATTGACAGCAGTTATTTCGGTTAAGCATCCTAATCCACAATTTGAAGGGCAAACCAAAACAAAACTTGGGAACTCAGAAGTAACAGGAATTGTTAACAAACTCTTTGCGGAAGCTTTGACAACATTTATGTTAGAAAATCCACAAGTTGCTCGTAAAATCGTTGAAAAAGGGATTTTGGCAAGTAAAGCAAGAATTGCAGCAAAACGTGCGCGTGAAGTGACACGTAAAAAATCAGGGCTTGAAATTTCCAACCTTCCCGGTAAATTAGCTGACTGTTCATCAAATAATCCAGAACAAACAGAATTATTCATCGTCGAAGGAGATTCGGCTGGAGGTTCGGCTAAATCAGGACGTAATCGTGAATTCCAAGCAATTTTACCTATTCGTGGTAAGATTTTGAATGTGGAAAAAGCAACGATGGATAAAATTTTGGCCAATGAAGAAATTCGTTCTCTATTCACTGCAATGGGAACTGGTTTTGGAGCAGATTATGATTTGTCGAAAGCACGTTATCATAAACTTGTTATCATGACCGATGCCGATGTCGATGGAGCACACATCCGTACGCTTTTACTAACACTCTTCTACCGTTATATGCGCCCAGTCGTTGAAGCAGGATATGTTTATATTGCTCAGCCACCAATTTACGGTATCAAAGTTGGTTCAGAAACAAAAGAATACATTCAACCAGGTGAAAATCAAGAAAAAGATTTACAAGAAGCTTTAGCACGTTGGGCTCAAGGAAGAACAAAGCCTACTGTACAACGTTATAAAGGTTTAGGGGAAATGGATGACCATCAACTTTGGGATACAACAATGGATCCTGAACACCGTTTAATGGCACGTGTATCTGTTGAAGACGCAGCAGAAGCTGACAAAATCTTTGATATGCTCATGGGAGACAGAGTTGAACCTCGTCGTGAATTTATTGAAAATAATGCTCAGTACTCGACAATTGATGCATAATATAGTAAAAACAACTCATTTTTGTTTGAGTTGTTTTTTTATTGAACATAATGTTAGCGCTTTATCGAAAAGTGTAATATAATGAAGTCAAGAAGGAGGTGGATTATGCCTGAAATAAACCCCAAATTAAGCAATGAGCAAATGAAGGAACTTGAAGATGAAGCACTCCGAAATGCAACAGTTGGTACGCAAACAGGAATTCAAGATACCTTTGAAAAGACCACAAGTAAAGCTGAGGAGCTGTTTAGTGAAGCTTCAAAAGCGCTCAAAGAAGTTGAAGAGAAAGAAAAGTAGGTTCTCCTACTTTTTATTATTAAGATGTATTTATTTATCTACTTAATGATTTTTTAAAGTGCTTATGATAGAATATGACTATAAAATATATAAAAAATAACTAATCGAATTATGAAAGAAGATAGATGAACAAAGGAATTATTGCTCAAAAAATTGTAGTTTCCATGTAAATATTTATAAAATGATGAACTATATTTACATGGAGAATAAAAAATGAAACAAAATAAATATGATAATGAACGTTTTTTCAAAAATTATGCATCAATGTCAAGGTCCCAAAAGGGATTGAAGGCCGCTGGTGAATGGTCTGAATTAGAAAAACTACTCCCAAATTTTCAGGATAAAGAAGTTTTGGATTTAGGGTGTGGATATGGATGGCACTGTAAATATGCAGTCAATCATGGGGCTAAAGAAGTAGTAGGAATAGACCTTTCACACAAGATGCTTGAAGTTGCTCTTGATATTAATAATGATAAAAAAATTACCTATCAACAATCCGCAATAGAGGATATTAACTTTCCTGCAGATACTTTTGATGTTGTTTTTAGTTCATTAGCTTTTCACTACATTTCAAATTTTGAAGACCTGGTCTGCAAAATTTCAAAGTGTCTTAAAAAGAATGGTGAATTTATTTTCTCTGTTGAACATCCTCTCTATACCTCATCAGGGAAACAGGGTTGGTGCTATGATGCAGAAGGTAAAATTCTTCATTTTCCAGTTGATAATTATTATTATGAAGGAAAACGTGAAGTCAATTTCTTAGGTGAACCAATTATTAAGTATCATCGGACATTAACAAGTTATGTAAGTTCTTTGTTAAGTTCTGGTTTTGAACTTATAAATTTAATTGAACCCAAACCTCCTGTAGAAATGAGAGAGCTCGAAGAAATGAAAAATGAGATGAGACGTCCAATGATGTTGCTTATTTCTGCAAGAAATAAAAAATCATAGTCATAAAGTAACAATAATAAGAGTTCCTATTTGAATAAAGTATGGGACTCTTATTTTTTATTTAGTTCGTTTAATGATATTAGTAGTTTTTTAATTACTTTTGAAGTAAAATTGTAGTTAGGAGAAGAAAAGATGAAAAAAATATATCTTGTTGCAATTTTTTTAGTAGCAACACTTGGAATGTCAGCCTGTAGTTCAAAACAAAATTCTCAAACAACAAAAGAAAGTTCTAAAAGTAGCCAAAGCTCACGAATCTCTTCAATAACTCAGAGCACTTCGAGTACTACCCAATCATCAAGTATTATTAAAGAGTCCTCTTCATCAATAGAAAAATCAATTTCCCCCTCAACTTCTACACAAATAAGAAAATGGAATCCAGAAAAAAATCAACGTCTTGCAGAGTTTATGTCAGCGTGGGGGATAGAAATGGGACAATCTTACAGTCAGTATGGTCCTAATCACAATCTTAATTTATATGGTCTCTCTATTCCTTGGTCAGTTATAGATAATAATTCAACTTGGAAAGCAGCAATAAATAATCAGCCTATCGAATTAAAATGGTCAGAAACAGGAGAAGATTCAGGAGGATATCAATTAGTTGATGTTTATTCAGATATGAATGAGAAAAACTCTGGTGTTAATCATGTTTATCTCTTTGTTATTAAATCAGGAAATCCCATGGTGCTTTATACCGCACAAAATCAAGGAAATACAAATAATTATTTATATCTAAAAGAAACAGAGAATAATGAATTAAAAAATGCCTTCGCACGAATTGTTGGATAATTTTTTAAATAAAAAGCCTATTTTGGAATAGGTTTTTTTATTTAAAAAAAAAAATAAAAACTAAAATTTTTATTCTTGACAAAAGATAGTGAACGGATTATAATAGTTAACGTCGTTAGTAAATATTACCGTTAGGGAGGAGTGAAAATGGATTACAATAAGGCAGCGGAGGTTTTCCTCACAACTGTTATCAAAAGAGGAAAAGCAGAGATGATGCACCGCTTTAATACCTACTCCCAAGGGGAGCATTTGGTATTGGGCTATCTTTATAAGGAAGCTGGTAAGCAAATTGTTCCAAGTAAGATTGCAAAATTTACGCATACAAGTACTGCAAGAATTGCGACAATCTTGAATAATCTTGAGAGTAAAAATTTAGTTACCCGTGAGATTTCAAGAACAGACCGTCGAAAAATTTTAGTAGCCATTACTGATAAAGGACGTCATGTTGCGGAAGAAATTCGAGTAGAAGCTTGCTCAAATTTAGCACGCGTTTTTGAAGAAATGGGTGAAGAACGAACAGAAAGTTTCATTGAAAATTTCAAATTATTTTTAGAAATTGGAATGAAGCTAGCTAAAGAAGACAAAGAAAAAGAGGAGGAAAAAAATGCCTGATACATACGAAAAAGATTACCATTTAGATATACATGGTAAACATTATAGCCGAATCGGAATGCTTATTTTGATTCTGGTTGGTACATTTGGAGCCATGTTGATGCAAACATCACTCGGGACAGCAATTCCAACATTGATGAATGACTTCAACATCTCCATGTCAACAGCACAACAAGCAACAACATGGTTTTTATTAGCCAATGGGATTATGGTTCCTATTTCAGCATATTTAGCAACAAAATTCCCTACACGTTGGCTTTACGTTACAGCATACGCAATTTTATTTATCGGAATGTTTGTTGCTTACTCGGCCCCAACATCAAGCTGGTGGGTTTTCCTAGCAGGTCGGATTCTGCAAGCTATTGCAGTTGGGATTACAATGCCTTTGATGCAAGTTGCCCTTGTTAATATGTTTCCAGCTAAACAAATGGGAGCAATCATGGGGGTTGCCGGAGTTGTTCTTGTCCTTGCGCCAGCCTTAGGTCCAACATTTGCAGGTTGGTTAATTACTCATAAATTTAACCTTATCTTTTGGACATTTGCAGCAAGTTGGAGAACAATTTTCCTTATTCCAATGATTGTTGTCGGAGTTGTTTTCCTTATTTCAATCTTTGCAATGCGTGATGTTATTCCGAACCGTCCAATGAAATTAGACTTCTTGTCAGTTTTACTTTCAGTTGTTGGTTTTGGTGCTTTCCTTTGGGGATTCACTAATGTTGCAACTGACGGATGGGGTAAATTCAACACCGTTATCGCCCCAATTGTTGGAGGGTTGATTATTATCTTCCTCTTTGGTTTACGTCAACTTAAAATGGACGATCCATTCCTTGATATTCGCGTCTTTAAAATTAGACAGTTTACTTTGGTAACTCTTGCACTTGCTTTAAGTACAATGGCAATGATGGGTGTTGAAATGATGCTTCCTCTTTACCTTCAAGATGTTCATGGACTTTCTGCCTTTAATTCAGGTTTGGTTCTCTTACCTGGGTCATTAATGATGGCTGTTGTTGCCCCACTTGCTGGTGGAGTTTATGACCGAATTGGTTCAAAACGTCTTGCGGTGATTGGTTTCCTCGTTTTAGCACTGGGAACTATACCATTTATGTTCTTTACAGCTACGACTCCTGACCACTTTGTTACTCTTCTTTATGGATTACGTATGGTTGGTGTTGGTATGGTAATGATGCCATTAACAACTAGTGCCATGAATGCAGTTCCAGTTAATGAAGTCGCTCAAGCAACAGCTTCAAACAATACAGCGCGTCAAGTCGCGTCATCAGTTGTTGTTGCCCTCCTTTCCTCAGTCGCTCAAAATGTAATTACTAACAATATGCCTGCTTCATCATTAAAATCAACAAATCCATTGCAATTTGCAAATAAAGCAATCGAAGCAATGTTACAAGGTTACCACGCTTCATTCGCAATTGGACTCGTCTTTGCCATTATTGGTATCGGAGTTGCTCTCTTCTTGAAGAGTGGTCGAATGATTTCTGGTGTCCCTGTTGAAGAACAAGACTTGAAAGGAGAAAATAAATAATGCTAATTATATTATTATTGGTAGTGTTTATGATTGGAACTTTCTTTGGTTTCATGTTTATAAAAAACACAATCGCTCATTGGTTAGTTGGTGGAATTTCCTTTCTCTTATTAGCTGGTTCTGTGACCATGCTAACTATGCATATCAGAGATAACTGGGGAATGAAAGAAGTAACAACTTCAACTACGCACCAAATTTATACTGCTGGAGATAAATCAGCTCCTTATGGAATGATGATTAAAGCAGAAATTGGTAAAAACACTGATAATTATGTCTTTGTTTACCGAAATAATGAAAACTCGGAAAAAGCCGACACTAATTTTAAACCTGATGAAAAACACATTTCAGAAGCTGTTAAAAAATCAGCGACTTATAAATTAGTGGATGATACTAAAGCAACAGTTACAACTAAAACGACAAGACGCGTTTGGTCATCTGACTTTTATAAATTACTATTTAGTGTAGGTGGTGAACAAAATGAATTAGTTAAACAAAATTCAGTTGTTTCAGTACCTAAAGATACATGGTTAGTTTTGACTCAAGATCAAGTTAAAAAATTGAGTCAAGAAGCTCCAGCAATGCAAAAACAAATGGAAGCTCAACTTAAAGCTGACCCACAAAAAGCGGCTCAACTTGCTGCACTTCAAAAATCAAATCCAACAGAATATGCTAAGATGCAAGTAAAACAAATTAAGCAACTTCTTGGAATTACTGAATAAATAATAAAAAGACTTCAAAAATATTTGAGGTCTTTTTATTACATTAAAGTTAAGTAAATATAAATAGCGCAAAGAAAGTTACTTCGCGTTATTTTTCTTGACAATAAATGAAACTAATAATACAATCGATAAATAAACGCAACTTAAAATTCATGTGTAGTAAAAAAACCTTAAAAAAATAACGAATAATAAAATTATCGCTTGTAAGGTAATGCATTTTTATATAATTGTTTATTTTTTTTAATATCTAGCTGGTCATAATGATATAATATTAGAGGTTTTACATTACCAGGAATTCATCAGGTATGTTAACTAATAGCTTCGTGAATAAAATAACTTATTAAGAGTGGAAATATTTACAAACATTTTGTATAATGAAGTGTACAATGATGTACTGGTATTTCTTAAAATTGCATTTATAACAAACTATGTATCAATAATTACTATAGTCTAGGCCTTATTTAGTAGGGGTTTTGGATTTTTTAAGAGATTTCAAGGGTGATTATTTTAAAAGTTTCCGAAAAATTTGTGTTTTTCGGAAACTTTTTTTATACTCTTTTATGATTTTACTGGTAAAACAACATAAAATGTAATAGTTAAATTACTTAGATTGCTTTTACTTTTCTCTAAAGTATCTTGATAAATTAAGTGTAGTCATAAACTTAGCTCTATCTCAGGATTTACAATATTATTTGTATTCATTACATTACGATAGTTTCCGAAAAACACAAATTTTTCTGAAATAAATAAATGTAATAAAGGAGTTTGATTAAAGTGGTAGAAAGTATTTTTTATAATCAGTTAATTAGTTTAGCGCAAAAGCATTGTAAATCTATCAATAGGGTAGAAAAAGATTTAGGATATCCAAGAAATGCTTTACATAACTATAAAAAAGGAGGATCTATTCCTTCAGGGATAAGATTAATGGAACTTGCTAATTATTTTGATGTTACTCCCGAATTTTTAATCGGTAAAGATTCGCTATTAAAGAAAAAACAGGATCTTACGAGTAGAGAGATATTTAATAACATGTCGTTATCACAGCGGCATGAAATAGCCGAGCTTTGTCAGGAATGGTTATTATCACTTCCTTATAGTTAAGTTAGAAAAATAGTCTAGTTTAAATATAAGAACTTGCTGTTAAAATTATTTACTAAAAATACCAGAAATAGTTTTAAGGTATAGATTAAATAAAGAAAGAAAAGTTGATGTTTAAAAAAATATTGTCAAAAAGCTTAGTTATATTATTTTTGGTAGTAATTATATGCTTTTTGCTAATCCTATCATTAGGGCACATACACGGCAGAAGTACAAAAAATTCAGCAGTACAAACTCAACAAGTAAAAAAAACCTCAAAATCAAATGGTTATAGTCTTTCAGATTCTCAAATTTCAAATTCTGATAGATTAAAAGAAAATGATCAACCAGATATTTCAGTAGAAGATACAGGTAAAGCTGGTTGGCTTCAGATAGTTTCTCAAGGATCCGGAAAAAAATTTACAGATCTTTCAGATGGTAACTTTAAAATATATAAAGCCCATAGTCCGCAACTCTTGAAAACAGCAACCTCTGCCGATAGTCCCGTGATGAGTATGTCAGAAGTTGTAAGTAAATATCCCAACAGTTTAATTATGAACGCTTCGGGTTTTAATATGAGTACAGGTAAAGTTACAGGATTTCAAATTAACAATGGAAAGTTATTTAAAGATTGGAATTCCGATAAAAGAGCCAAAAATGCTTTTGTTTTTAACAAAGATGGTTCAGTGAAGGTATATGATTCATCAACGCCAGCAAGTAAAATTTTGCAAAATGGTGCTGAGACGAGCTTTAGCTTTGGTTCAATCTTGATAAAAGATGGTAAAAGTTTACCTAGTGACGGAACAGTGAATTGGGAAATTCATTCTTTTTTAGGGAATGATAAAAATAATAACATCTATTTAATAATTTCAGATACTAGTACAGGCTACCAAGCAATCATGTCAGAACTTCAAGCTCTTCACTTGGAAAATGCCATAGTAATGGACGGGGGAGGTTCTAGCCAGATGTCATTAAATGGACAACCAATTTATCCGAGTCAAGATAATCGCTCGGTAAATGACTATATTGTTTTGAAATGATAGAGCTAGATTGACGAATAAAGATGATTAAAATAGACACCAGTAAAGAAAGTCGTTGGAGAAAAGTTTATGGCGTTTTTCTGATAGCTGCAACAATTATGATTCTTCTACTTATTGGAGGAGAACTTTTTGCTTTTATAGATATAGATAAGCCTCCTTATGATTGGATTATCAATACAATGATTTTCTTCTTCACAGTGGACTATTTATGGCGCCTAAAGAGAGCAAAAAAAAAATGGAAGTTCATTAAAAATAATATTTATGATTTAATTGCAATTTTACCATTTAGTTTTTTATTTTCTATCGTAGGTTTAACTTCTTTCATCAGCTTGGGACAAATTTCAAAGTTTGCTCTTATTGGTCGCTTGATAGGAATGTTTGGAAAGTTTAATCGCTCCTCTAATCGATTTTTAAATACTAATAGTTTTTATCAAGTTGCTAATATTGCGGTAGCGATAATAATGACAGATAGTTTTGTTTTTTCCCTTTTCGAAAAAATTTCTTTTGGAGATGCTGTATGGTGGGCGATTGTAACGACAACGACAGTTGGTTATGGGGATTTTTATCCTAAAACTATTGTTGGGAAATTTGCAGCAGCTATTTTGATGTTTTTGGGGATTGGTTTGATTGGTTATCTTACATCAACAATTACAAATTATTTTACAAATGATATGGAACAAAAAGAAAAAAGCCAAGAGCTCGAACAAATTTCAAAAATAGAATCACTAGAAAGAAAAATAGATTTACTTGTCAATAAAATAGAAACCTTAGAAGGAAATAATAGAAAAAATAAATGAACACCAATAAAGTAAAGATAAAAGCTGAATATCTAACTAAAAAATTTGAATTGCTTCCAGCAAAAAGTAGTAAAAATAAAGCCAAATCATTAATAGGATCTAATAGTAAAAACGAAAAAGACTTCTGGGCTTTAAGAAATATAAGTTTTGAGATTCGAGATGGTGAGTGTATAGGAGTAATTGGATTAAATGGTGCAGGGAAATCTACACTTTCCAATATCATTAGTGGTCAAATTGCTCAGACTACTGGACGGGTGGAAATAAATGGTGATGTATCTATTATTGCAGCTAGTGCAGGGATGCAAAATAACCTTTCTGGTCGTGAAAATATTCGTCTTAAGGCGTTGATGGTTGGGATGACTAATAAAGAAATTAAGTCAAAAATGGATGACATCATCGAATTTTCAGAACTAGGACCATTCATTGATCAACCTGTGAAAACATACTCATCAGGGATGAAAGCTAAGTTAGGCTTTTCCATTATGGTTCATCAAAATCCAGATATTATGATTATAGATGAAGGGTTATCTGTTGGAGATAAAACCTTTGTAGATAAATCTCAAAAGAAAATGTTTGAATTTCGAGATGAAGGAAAAACAATTCTTCTCGTATCTCACGATATGCGCACAATAAAAGAATGGTGTGATCGAGTAATTTGGTTAAATTATGGGGAAGTTAAGGCTTACGGAAGACCAGAAGAAGTCATTCCTGAATATGAAAAATTTGTTCAATGGTTCAAAAAACTTCCTAAAAAAGAACAAGAAAAATTTAAAACTGATCAAAGGCAAGCACAACTTGATTATTCTGTTGAAGAGTTAAAAGCGGAGATTGTGAGCCAAAATCCTTCTAAAAGTAGAAGAGTTCAAAGAGAAGTAACAGAAGAATTAAAAAATAAGAAAGACAATCATAAATTATCACTTACGTCTAAAGTTATTGTTTGGCTTTGCCTTCTTGCATTTATATGGATTACCCTTGTTTCTTTAAGCAATGCAACTTTGGCAGAGTCTTTGAGACATCCTAAAACATTTTTTACTGAACGTCTTTTCAAATCAGATACCAGAAATATGACTTCAACAACAAAAAAAGAAGCTGTAGTTAAAACTTCTTCAAGTCCAAAGAAAAAAGTATCTCAAGCTAAAAAGACTACAAAAGTTTCATCTACTCAGAAGAATACGAGTTCATCAAGCTCAACATCAAATCAAAATACGTATATCGTCCAAGCGGGAGATTCATTAAGTATTATTGCCGAAAATCATGGGTATTCTGTTGAGGAAATTCAACAAGTAAATCCAGGAGTAGACTTTAGCGTCATTCATCCAGGACAAGAAATAAATCTACCAGAACCAACAACAAGCGCAAACTCAACAACAGAACAATCAGACGGGGCCAATCAATAATGAAAGATGCGATTCTTTACATCAAAGAACAAATTAAATATTTCCGAATAGCAGTCAATCTATCAAAATATAGTACAAAGAGTACCTCAATGCAAAACCGTTTAGGGCGCTTATGGGAGATTCTTGATCCCTTGGTGCAATTGGCGATAAATTACATTATCTTTGGTATTTTAATGCACCGTTCTGCACCCGCAGGGTTACCGCCTCTTTCTTGGATGTTTATTGGGATGGGTGTTTATTCTTTTGCTCAACATATCATCGTAACAGGTTCAAAAAGTGTCTCAACTCAGTTTAAAATGACTGCTAAAATGAAATTTCCAGTAAGTATTATGCCAACCGCTTCGATGATTGGGTTCCTTACGGAATTTTATATCATGGTTGGCGCTGGACTTGTGATTGCAATGTTTTCTGGATATTATCCATCGCTTTATTGGTTGCAATTACTATATTACTTACCAATGTTAATTATTTTTTCTCTTTCATTGTCATTATTATGTTCTTCAATTGAAATTGTCTTTCCTGATTTTAAATTCTTTTTAAATTATATCTTTAAATTTTTGATGTATGGTTCAGGTGTTATTTTTGATTTAAGTCAATTCAAAGTTATACCAAAATTTTTAATCCAAGCACAAATGGTAGATCCGTTTTACTATTTGATAGAGGGGTTTCGAGATATTGCTTTTGGGCGAGCTTGGTTTTGGCAAAAAGGAATATTTAATGTAAGTTTTTGGTTGCTCACTATATTTATATTAATTGTAGCAGCTAATTTCCATATGAAGATTCGTGATAGAATCTCAGATTATTTGTAATTTAAAAGACAGGATTTGATTATGAGTGTAAGAAAAGCAGTAAGAAAAGTATTACCTAAAGAATTTAGACAGAAATTAAAAGAACAGTTCAAAATTAAGACTGAGGCTGACGAAGAAAAAACTACTAGAACCAAAGCAAAAACAAGTGCAATTAAATCGGAAACGGTTGCTGTTTTTTCAGATAATTTGAATGTCATTTTTGAAAATGAGAAATTTTCGGAAAATACAAAAATCTCTATAAGAAAAAGAGGAAAAGTAGAGCAAGAAATTATAGGTGGAAACTATTCTTCTTCAAAAATTATCATCCCAATAGAAACTTTTTTGGGTGAATTGCAAAAAATGGAAGAAAAAATTGAACGTTTTGATTTTTTTGCAGATTTCGGTAATGGTCATTGGATTCGTTTGAAATCTATGTTGCCTAAAGAGTCAAATCAGTTCGCTTATCAAAATGTTTCTGATGACAAAGTAGAATTAATAAAAATTTATACTACTCTTGATGGATATTATGCTTTAGTTTTTAATAAATTTGACGAAGGTTTAGTACTGTATGAAATTGATGAAGAACTAGAAATACTTAAATTAAAAAACTTTTCTAACAAAGAAGATAAAGAATTATTGACATCTAATGGTAAACTTCTTTTGAATAAAAATTCAAAAGAAGATTTATCACTCTCCATAAATGAAATTATCAATTATAAAAATCAACAAATAGACGAACTTCATTTTGCACTTTTGGAAGCAAAAACAGTGATTCCTTTAATAGGTTTGACAATCACTTTATCAAGTAATTTGATTCAAAATCTAGTAAAAGTGCAGGTAGTAACAGAAAAATTCCCAGTTATCGAAGCTATTAAACAAGAAAATAAAATTATTTTGAAGACTCAAAATATGATTATTGGTTGGAATAATTCTTTGAGTGTTGTTGCGAAACGATACAATAAAATTACAACACTTTCTGCATCAGTCAGTGAGAATACGATAACGCTTGAAAACAAAAATGAAGACTTAATCAAAGATTTTGCATCGACACTTTACATTTGCAGAAACTTAGAAGAAGACACATCTGTTTTATCTAAACTAGTCATTAACACTCCAAATGAAGAATCAGATATTCTTATCGCTCAGTTGGAAGATGATAAGTTCAACTTTTTGCAAAAAAATGGAAATTTTGATTGTCTTTTTGATAATGAAGATTCAAAAACTTTGCTTTTGTCTAATCCTGCATTTGAGGTAACGGCTGTTTACCTTAGATATATAGAACGTCCTGTTTTTAAGAAAATTGAAATTAATAAAATTGGTGACTATCACATTGAATCAGAGTCTTTAAAAAACAAAGAATTTTTGAAAAATTTTATTGGGCTTCATATTGTCTATCAAGTGAGTGATAAATTTTATTATACATATAAAAAGATCTCAGATCTAATTGTACAGGATGAATTGGAGGCGTTATAATGGAAGAAAAAAAATTAGCAATTATCGTTCCAATCTATAATGTAGCGGATTATTTAAAAGATTGTTTGAATAGCTTACTTAAACAAGGGGTTCCAGAGAAAGAGCTTCAAATCATTTTAGTTGATGATGGGTCAACGGACAATAGCGCTCAAATTGCTCAAAAATTTGTTGAAAAATATCCTAATTTCTTCGAATTACATCAGTTTGAAAATGCGGGACTAGGGGCTGCGCGTAATAGAGGGACAAGATTAGCTCGCGCAAGGTTTATCACATATGTTGATTCAGATGATATAGTTGCTCCGAACAGTTACGAATATATGCTCGGTATATTAGAAAGAACAGGAAGTCAAATTATAACCGGAAATGTACACCGTTTTAACTCGAAAAAGGAATGGCTTAATAATATTCATGCCAGGAGTCATTTGGGAGACTTCGAAAACACGAGCTTAAAAGAACATCCTGAATTAATCTGGGACTCAACTTCATGGAATAAAATTTTCTGTTTAGACTTTTTGAAAGAAAATAATTTATATTTTCCAGAAGGAGTTTTATATGAAGATATTCCTATGATAAATCCTGCATTTGCAGCTGCTAAAAGTATTGATATTGTTAAAAGAATGGTTTATTTGTGGCGAGCAAGAGAAGGATCTATTACAGAATCTTCGACAGATGCAAAAGCTGTGCTAGACCGTATCACGATAACTGAAATCGCCTTAGCTGGACTAAAAAAATATAATGCTCCAAATGAAATATTAGATATACTGTATTTGAAATCTCTAAATTTGGGGATAATATCAATGTTAAGAAAAGAAAAGTATGAGTATATATCGCTTGAAAGAAAGCAAGAATTATTTAATTCCTTAAAGGAATATCTTGAAAAATTTCCTTCTGATACATTATATCAAGCAAAGTTTGATAAACTCATCTATTTTGATAAAGTTCTGAAAGCCAAAACTCAAGAAGAATTTGATGAAATAACTTCTAAATATCTAAAAAATGAAATCGGCTTTTCTGGATACTGGAATGATGCTGGACAGTATGTTTTGAAAAGTGATTATTCAGATTTAGAAAAAATTGTGACATCAGATGATTTAGAAATTCATCCAAAAATAGAAGAAGTTGTATTTGAAGATGATTCATTAAAGATTCAAGGATATTTCTATGCAAAATACTCAGATATGTCTGCACCTGAAAACGTAAAAATATTAGGAATTTCTGCTTTATCAGATGATGGAAACACTATTAATGAGATTGTAGGAGAGAAAAGGAATTTTGAAAATCAAAGAATCACTGCAAAATTTGGTTATAATCTCAATCATTTTGTAAAAGACGGTGCTGATTTCAACTATGATTATTCTGGATATGAGCTAAAAATTCCACTTAATCATTTAGAGTTTGAAACAACTAATTCCCTTGCTTTTGTATTGGAAGTAGAGATAGATGGTTTGAAATTTGAAGTACCTATCAAAAATCCGATTTCAGGTGATAAGCCGCGTCCTAAAGTTGGATTATCGAATGCACAAGTATTTTCGGTTTCCTATAAAACCGATTGGAGTTTGGTTCTTTCGTTAAAAGAGAGAAGTGTAGAAGAACTTTATTTTTCAGAAGATGGTAAAGAGCTACGGATAAAAGGAAATGCCACTAAAATTGCTTTGAAATCTGGAAAAACAAAATTACCTTTAAAACTTGTTGGTGGACGGGTGATGATTTCACAAGCGGTTCAAGAAAAGATTAAATCGTTTGATAAATCTGTATTTCATTGGTGGCAATTTATTACTTACGTTAATGGAAAAGAAAAGTCAATTTATTATTCTGGTTTTCCTAAAAATTTCCAAAATGATAGTAATTTAGAAATCCTATTTTCGAACAATGGGGTAGCGACTCTTGGTATTTCTTATCTCTATCCACTTATAGAAAAACTACAAGTTGAAGAAAATGTTTTAAAATTAGCTTTTAGTCTCAAAGGTTGGATGGCAGAAGCTGCAAAGGTACAGATAGTTGCAGATCCTACTTTGTCAATCATTTGGGAAACAGAGAAGATAAATGAAAACTTGTATCAACTTTCCTTACCTTTGACATTAGATGGTTTTTCAGATAAAGAATGGCTTAATTTTCACGTGCGTCTTACTTTTAATGACGGTTATCAGACAAATGAGCTGTTACGTTGGGGAAAAAAAGAGTTTGCATTGAAAAATGAATGGGTGTCAGCGAATGGTATTGGTTGGTTTTTCCGCTCTGTTGAAAAAATGAAACATGGTGGCTTTGCATTGTTACGCACCTCCGATCAACTTTCAAAAACTATGCAAATTGGTGGATTAGATGAATTTCTGCAAATTGACTATCAAAGGTGGCAAAAAGAACCAATATTAGAGGATGTAGTAATTTGGTCAGCTTATTGGGGAAGAGATAATAAGTTTGGTGGGAATCCACGGGCCCTTTATGATTATGTCGTTGAACACTATCCTAATTTAAAACATATCATTGTAATAAAAAATGCGATTCGAAGTTATCCCGAATTTAAAAATACAAAAGTAATCTCTTTTGGAACAAAAGACTACTGGTATTATCTAGCTAAAGCAAAATATTTTGTTAATGATGTAAATTTTACAGAGAGTCAACGTCAAAAAAGAGAAGAGCAAGTTGAAATTCAAACAATGCACGGAACACCTTTAAAAACATTGGGATTTGATGTTTTGGAGGAGTGGAAAGATGCTACTTACAATAATTATCATCGTAGATTTAAAAACTACGATTACTTGGTTGTTCCAAGTGATTGGGTGGCAAATTATGCTAAAGAGGCGTTCAGAATTTCTCCAAAACTCCTTCCTACAGGATATCCAAGAAATGACGTTTTCTTTAATAAATTTTCTTCAGAAGAAAATAATAATCGGAAGAAGCGATTGAAAATTTCTTTGGAGAAAAAGATTGTGTTATTTACGCCCACTTGGCGAGAAAAAGATAATAAAAATGCTACCAATATATCTAAATTATTAGATGTTGATTCATTGTATAAAAATTTATCTGATGATACTTTAGTGATAATAAAAAATCATCCTTTTGAACAATTAAATGGAATTGCATCAAAATATTCAAATAAAATTATTTTTGCTCCTGATGATGCTCAAATAGAAGAATTATATCTTGTAAGTGATGCGGTAATTACTGACTACTCATCAGTAATGTTTGATTATTGTTTATTGAATAAGCCTATGATTTTTTGGGCTCCTGATTATGAAGAGTATGTAGAAAATCGTGGGATAAATTTTGATTTGAGCACGGAAGCACCCGGACCTTTTATTAAGGAACAAAAAGATTTGGAAAACTGGTTGAGTCATTTAGAAGAAATTCCTGTAGAATTTGAAGATAAAATATCACAATTTAAGGAAAAATTTGCCCAATATGACCAAGGAAATGCAAGTGAGCAAATATCTAAAGTAATTTGGGGAGAAGTAGAATGATGAATACTGATTATTTTGTAGAGATGGTGGAAAAGGATATAGAAAACTTATTATCCATGCCATTATGGGAAGATGTAGATTTTGTGAAAAGATTTTTTAAACAAAAACAAGGTAATGATGTCAGTTTTTATAAACGAGTTATTCTGCAAAGTAAAGAGCAAAGAGAACATTGGGGAAAAGTAGCAATGTTTGTCTATAGGTTTGGAAGGTTTATAAAATATCACTGTGATTCAGAGTTTTGGATGAAAGTTTACACAGATATGAATCAACAAATACTCGAAGGAAAGTTAGGAGTTTTATTACCAATTCAAGCACAAATTGGGTTTGGGACAACGATTACTCATCCTCATGGTGTTGTTATTCATCCTAAAGCGAAAATTGGAAAAAAATGTAAAATTCGACAATTCACGACGATAGGCACATCAAAATCTTCAGCACCATTCGATGCTATTCCTGAAATTGGCGATAATGTTTTTATTGGAAGTAATGCAAATATTTTTGGAAATATCACAATAGGTTCTAATTCTGTCATCGGTGGTGGAGCAGTCGTGACAAAGTCGTTCCCAGAAAATAGTAAACTGGTTGGGAATCCAGCGAAAAATTTGAATAAAATTAATGTAAAAAGCAAGATTTTTGCACACAGAGGAGCGAAAAGTTTTGCTCCAGAAAATACACTTAGTGCGTTTAAAAAAGCGGTTGAGTCTGGTGCCGATGGTATTGAACTAGATGTTCATTTATCACAAGATGGCTTTATTGTTGTGATGCATGATGAAAATGTTGATCGTACAACAAATGGTAAAGGCGAAATAAAAGAATTATCGTTAGCCGAGATTAAGAAGTTAGATGCTGGAAGTTGGTTTGATGAGAAGTTCAAAGATGAAAAAGTTCCTACTTTAGAAGAAGTTTTAGAAACTCTCCATGAATTAAAATTTACTGGAGAGCTCAATGTTGAGTTAAAAACGGATAAAAATAATTATGAAGGGATTGAAGAAAAAGTAAGCGGACTTTTGCGTTCTGTTAAATGGACATTTACATATATTTATTCTTCATTTAGCTTTAGTAGTCTTGAAAAAATGCATTCGGTAGAACCAAGTGCAGAGTATGCTTATATCATGGAAAATGATACAGAAAAAATGCTCCAAGCAGAAAAAACACCCTTTATTTCGGGTATTCATCCCAATGTATCGTGGTTTTTAAAAAATGCTGAGATTATAGAAAAGTCAACCAAAAAATTTAGAGTGTGGCGAACGGAAGATGATCAAACACTTTTTAAGTTATTCAAAGAAAATCCAGAGGGCATTTTTACAAATGACACTAAAAAAGCGATAGAACTAAAAAAAAGAATGTAGATTGAGTGGATGAAAAATATTTTAGATAAATTTTCTCCTAGGCACTATTATGCGGAAAATTATGAAAAAACTGAAATTGAAAAAAATGTAATCCTTTATGAAAGCAGAGATGGAGGGGCGATTACAGATTCTCCTCTGGCGCTTTTCTTATCACTTGCTAATAACAAAGACTATGCTAATTTTCAACATGTTTGGGTTGTTAAGGATAAATTGTCCAGTTTGAATCTAATCAATGTTCCAGAAAGTCTAAAATCAACAATAACTTTTGTGGCACGGAATTCTAAAGAGTATGTTGACTATATGCTCACTGCCAAATATTTAATTACAAATTCAACTTTTCAATCATGGTTTTCTAAGAAGGAAGAACAAGTTTATATCAATACGTGGCACGGTACTCCTTTGAAAGCGATGGGATTTGATATTGAAAATCAGTTAGGGAATACTCAAAATGTCTTAAGAAATCTTTTAATGACTGACTATTTTCTTTCTCCAAATACGCATACAACTGAAATTTTTGCAGGTTCTGGTTATAAGATGCGAGGAATTTACAAGGGAGAGATTGTAGAGTCAGGTTATCCAAGAATTGATTTGACTAAAGAAATTCCAAGTGATGATGCCAAAAAGTTATTAAAAGAACTAAGAATTGAGTTGGACTCAAATCTTCCAGTGGTTGTTTATATGCCAACATGGCGAGGAAATGATACACAAAATCCATCTGATTCAATTGCTCAAGTTATTGCTGAATTAAAGTATTTAAGAAAAGAATTTTTGGGTAAGTATAACATTATCTTAAAAGTCCATCCTTATCTTTATAAAAAAGCTAAAAATTATAAGGAATTGAGTGGAATCTTAATTGATGATGCAATGGATGCTAATCTTGTATTAGCTGCAACGGATATTTTAATTACAGATTTTTCATCGGTTTTTTTTGATTATCTAGTTACTGATAAGCCAATAATTTTCTATGCTTGGGATCAGGATATATATTCAGAAGATAGAGGAATGTATCTTGACATGGCTGAACTACCAGGGCCTATTTTAAAGACTGTCATTGAAATTGCTGATTATTTGTCTGATATTGACCAACTTTCTCAAGATTATCTTGGTAAGTATCTACGAGCGAAAGAAAAGTACGTTCCTTATGATGATGGGAATGTTTCTGAGAGAATTGTAGATTATATATTTAAAAAAGAGAAGTCAAGTCAGTTAGTTGTTAAAAAAATTGATTCTGAGAAAGAAAAATTATTATTTTATCCTGGAAATTTGGATAATAATGGGATTACTCAATCATTTATCAATCTAACAAATGCTCTTGATTATCAAAAATATGATGTGACTGTATTTACAAATACTCCTAAATCTCATTTTTTTCACAATTATCAAAAATTAAATAAAAATATTAGACTAATTTTTAGAACTGGTTCCCCAAACTTTAGTGAAAAAGAGCAGATGTTACATGATAAAATAAATAAATCTGGGCATATCACTAGTCTTCCCGAGGTTGCCTTTAAACGTGAGGCTCATCGATTATTTTCTGGATTGTCCTTTGATAAGGCGATTGATTTTTCCGGTTATAGTTTTTATTGGAGTAAGTTTGTAGCTTTTTCGGATTCTAGAGTCAAGATGATTTTTCAGCACAATGATTTATACGCTGAAATGACAAAAGAAATTGATGGAAAGTTTCCTCATAAAAAACTTACAGGAGTTTTTGAACTCTATCATTATTTTGATAAAGTGATAAGTGTTTCAAAAGCTTTAATGACTATTAATTCTCATAAGTTATCAAAATATATTGAAGCAGAACAACTTGACTATCTGCCTAATTTGATTTTTTTAGGAAATGATTTTGTTAGCGAAAAAAAAGAGGAAGCTCTTTTTAATTTGAATGGTATTTATTCTTTCATAAATTCAGAGATTCGGATTTTTCAAAATCCAAAAGTTAATTCCGTATTTGAAGTTAAATCGTTTTCTAAAAATGAGATTGTAAAAGTTTTATCGACTAAAAAAGTTCAGGATATAATTTTTGTAAAGATTTTAGTTAACGATATCTACCTTGGCTGGGTTGAGTTTTCTGAACTTAAGTTTTCGGGTAACGAAACAAAAAAGGTAGTGAAAGTAAAAAAAGTCGCAAGCATTGTAAAGAAACAAAATTTCTTAATATATCAGAATATACCCAATTTTTTTCCTGGGGAAAAAGATGAAGCAGTTACGGAAACAAAATATGTCACTCAACAATACTGGTTTGTGAATAAAGTTTTGTTCACCAAACAAGGTAAGGTAGCTTATATCTCTAATGGATTGGGCATAAAAGGATGGGTGCGTTATGGTGCTTTAAATAGATTTCATAATCTTGCGAATAAACCATATCTAGCATTGGGATTTTTAATCCATAATCTTCGCAATAAATGTTTGACCTCAAGTAAAATTACATTTGAGAAGTATCAGTTTAAGTTAAGAAAAAATAGTACGAGTTACTATTCGAGACCTAAAGGTTTGAAGTTTAGTAAAAAGTTAGAAGCAGGTTTCTTAAATCAACTGCTAGATTATTCAACGGATGAACAACAGATGGTAAAAGGGACTTGGTGGGTAAAAACTTATAATAATGGTAAATTTGTGTGCTGGTTGAAACTAGCAGATATTGAGTTAATCGATGGTATAAGTTCGATAAATAAAAACGAAAACTCTTTTGATGATATAATCCAAAAAATTATGTCTGATAAAAAGGATAAAATCCCTCAATTCGTAAATGTTGCTCGACTTTCTCCTGAAAAAAATCAAAAAGTTTTAATAGAAGCTTTCGCAAAATTGAAGACTACAGGAGTGGAAGCTAAACTATATATTTTAGGTTCAGGAATATTAAAAGAAGAGTTAGAAACTAAAATCATTGAATTAAATTTAAGTGGTTCAGTTCAACTTTTAGGGCATATAGATAATATTAGAAACTTTCTGTCATTGATGGATTATTTTATATTTCCCTCTCTCTATGAAGGACAAGGAATGGCTTTGCTAGAAGCCATGTCTGTTGGACTTTTGCCAATTGTGAGCGATATTCCTACATCCAGAGAGATTGTGGCTGGAGGAAATTATGGGATTATTTCTGAAAGTAATGATGAACAAGGACTTGCATTAGCAATGATGAAGTCATTAAAAAAAGAAAAATTTTCTAGTTTTGACTTGGAATCTTATAATAAAAATGTGATAAATAGGATTAAGTTGATTTTATAGATTATGCACTACATTCGTAGGGCGTTAGCTTTAAATAGAAAGTCAAAAATGAGGAGAAAAAAAGTAACATATTTCTTAATTGCTTTAATTTTAATCATTACTGTTGGGATAATCTTTAAATCAAAAGCCGTTAATAATAGTTCGGATTATAAAATAACAAATACTGCTGAATTGGAAAAAGTCTTAAAGTCCCATCGTAATAATTTGGGGGGCCTTACACTTACGATTGATAATCCATCTTCAATTGTGTTTCCTCAAAAGGTGTATAAAATAACGGAAGGCAATTTAGTTATTAATCTAGTAGGGTCTAGTGGGGCTGATATTGATTTTAATAATTCAACATTTTATATTGGAATTACTGGGAATTATTTGATTCAAATGATTTGTGGAGGAGAAAGTTCAAATTATGAAACTATAAAAAATGCTTCTTTTTATGGTAGTGCTTCAAATACAGAAGAAGGTAAAGGACGTTTTGGGCTGAATGCTTTAAAAGCTCATAATGTTCATTTTGAACATTTAAGTTTTTATGATGCACAAAGTATGGGATATCATTTATTTGATTTAGCAGCTGTAGATAATTTTATTTTTAACGATTTAGAAGTACGGGGATTTGGAAAGGCAGGCTTATCTTCTTTAGACAGAGACCGATTATATAAAAGCAATCCACACGCTCTTTATTCGGAAGCAATACAAGTTGATTCGGCTTATGAAGGATGCTTTGGAACTTATGGATTTTCAGATTCAACTAATATTATTTTTAACAAAGAGAAAAAGGGTTTGCCTAAAAATGCAGACAGTAAAGCCAAAATATCAACTAATATAACATTAAAAAACTCCTATTTTGGGCCTTATACTGGTGTAATAGGTCAGGGGAAAATTGATAATGAACGATATATGGCACGACAATATTTTTCGGCTACAGCTATCGGTTCTCACAGTGGGACAGGAACACCTAAAGTAACAATTATGGACAATACTTTTGAAAACACGATATATTCAGAATTGACAACCACTGATAGTCGTTTATACCCTATTCATTTTAGAAATCCTAAACTTGATTTTATTTACCAAAGTAAAAATAATTTTATCAATCAACATGGAAATTCTAAAAAAAATGGGTATCTTTTGAATAGTCGATATGTTGCTTGGTATAAAAACTAGTAATTAAGGGAGAAAAAATGGATAAAGAAAAAGTTGTTTTAGTTGCAGGGACGTTTGATATTTTACATGAGAGTCATGTTAATATGTTACGAAATGCGAAAAATTTGGGGAGTAAGTTGATTGTTATGCTTTCAACTGATGAGTTTAATGCTGGAAAAGGTAAACAAGCTTTTCAAGATTATGATACAAGAAAGTATGTTTTAGAATCAATTCGCTATGTGGATTTGGTTGTGCCAGAGCAATCTTGGGATGATAAGAGCCTTTATATTGATATGTTTGATGTTGATATTTTTGCGATGGGTGATGACTGGAAAGGGAAATTTGATTTTCTAAAAGAAGAATTTCCTAATTTAAAAATTATGTATTTTCCACGTGGTAAAGTTTCTTCTTCACATATAAAAAAGGAAATTGGAAAACTTTATTCAAAAAAGGAAAGCAGTGATAATACTACCAAATGAATAAGTGGTAAGAGCTAATTAATAGAAAATGAGTTTATGAGCGATTTAAGTCTGATTTTTTCTAAATTTTCTTTTTTAGGAAATCCAACTAAACTAATCAAAATATTTTTGCAACTTGAAAATTTGATAAAAAAACAAAAATCAAATTATCCTAAGCCAGATGTCAGTGATGTATTATACGTTAAAGTCGAAGATGATATCTATCGATTGCATAAGAAAAAGTTTATTAAAGAAGTGATTTTACCAAACGGAGCAAACGTGATTATTCTTTCAAAATTGGCGCTTGCCAATTCTTTAAAAATTGTAGATAAACCGGAAGATGGTGATCTTAATCAAATTTTAAAAGCTTTGCGTAAAGAAAAGGATTTGAAAAAATGTCAAGAAATTATTAATGAAATTTCAGATTCGTTTTTAACAAATTTATCAATTAAAGAGTTGATAAAAATTATTCGAAAACAAATGGGCTAAAATCATTTGAAAGGGGAAAAATGCTAAATTTATTAGTCAAAATGCGATTATTAATACTTAGAAAAATGTTATCTCTTTTCCTTTTGATTTTAGGGAAATTTGTAAAAACAGATGATAAATTGGTTATTTTCGCTTCTTTTAATGGAAAGGCTTATTCAGATAATCCAAGATATCTTTTTGAATATTTAAGAGATCATGAGGAATTTGCTAGTTATCATTTTGTCTGGGCTTTTAAAGTAAAACGGTCCGTTAATAGGGCTAAGGTAGTTAAATTTAACTCATTTAGTTATTATTATTTACTTTCCAAAGCAAAGTATTGGGTATTTAATTCAAAAATGGCTCCTTATTATCATAAAAAAGGGGAGCAGGTTTATTTACAAACTTGGCATGGAACGCCTTTGAAACGTTTGGGACATGATATTTTAGATAATGGTATTACTTATTATCGAAGTCGTTTATCTTATCAGCAGATGCTTAGGAGTTATGACGAGGATAGTAGGCATTGGGATTATTTGATTTCGCCTAATCCTTTTTCAAGTCAAGCTTTTACTAGCGCTTTTAATCTAGATAAAGGGAAACTATTGGAAGTTGGATATCCGAGGGTTGATTTTTTGGTTAATGCTGATTCTAATAAATGCATGGAACTGAAACGCCGATATGGTCTACCACTTGATAAAAAAGTTGTTCTCTATGCTCCAACTTGGCGTGATGATTCGTTTGGAATAAGAGGATATAGATTTGAATTGGCTGTTGATTTTTATAAGTGGAAGAATCAGTTAGGTGATGATACGGTTATTTTATTTAAACCACATTATTTGATTTTTAATGTTTATCAGGTTCCGAATGATTTGAGTGATTTTGTGTATCTTATGGCAGCAAGTGCGGATATTAATGATGCTTATTTAATGAGTGATGTTCTAATTACGGATTACTCTAGTGTATTTTTTGATTATGCGAATTTAAACCGTCCAATTTATTTTTATATGTATGACTTTGAACAATATGAGCAAGAATTAAGGGGATTCTACTTAAATGTTCCTGATGAGTTGCCTAATGATGTTATTAGAACAGAAAAAGAATTGTTGAGAAGAATTAAAGAAGATATCTTTGACTATGACCGTTTGCAGGTATTTAATCAAGTCTTTAATTCATGGAGTGATGGTAAAGTTAGTTCTAAAGTTGCTAAGAGGATTTTTTATGAAAACTAAATCAATTATTTTGACAATAATTCTTGGAATTTTTTATCCTTTTTCCCTCATTTTGAGGGTGAAGAAGAATCGGATTACTTTTATTTCTCTGGAACATGATAATTTATCAAAAGATTTTAAGTTGATTTATGATCGTTTGAAGAAAAAAGATCAATATGAATTGCGGACAGTTTTGTTCAAATTTGAATCATCACTTTGGGGAAATATAAAATATGGTTATGCTTGTATTCGCCAATTATTTTTGATTGAAAGTTCACGTTTAGTCATTATTGATTACAATAATTTTGTTGTTTCCAAGTTCCCACACCGTAAGAATGTTAAAGTTTTACAGTTGTGGCATGCGACAGGCGCTTTGAAAAAATTTGGAAATGATGTGGAGCGAGACTATATCGTTAATCATTATGACTATACGATTGTTAACTCTGATTTTTTAAAACCAATTTTTGCGCGTGCATTTAATGTCATAGAGGATCAGGTTTTTGTTACTGGAATTCCAAATAATGATAAGATTTTCGACCAAAATTTTGTTGACCTGACTTGTCAGAGATTGGTAGGAAAATATCCTCTTTTAAAAGGAAAGAAAATTATCACATATGCTCCAACATTTAGAGGACGGATTAGTACGCATTTTAAGGAAGCACTGATTGATTTAGAAAAGATTCATCAGGCAATTGGAAATGATTATATAGTCATTTATAAAAGCCACCCACTTATTCAGCATTCAAATTATGAAAAAAATGAACATGTTTTATATATTCAAGATGAGTTGATTTCCTCACTCTTTTGTGTGACAGATATTTTAGTGACAGATTATTCGGCAATTGCAATTGATTGGATGGTCTTTAATAAACCAATTATTGCTTATAGTCCTGATTTAATGACATATTCACATAAGCCTGGATTTACGATTGATTATGAAAATGAATTTCCAGGGCAAGTCACTAAAAATGAAGATGAGTTAATTAAAGCAATAATAGCTGTTAATGATGAAACAGAGAGTGATGATTTGAAACGGCAATTATTTACTGATAAAATGTATAAATTTAGAGATGGAAAATCAACGGACCGAGTCTTAGATTTGATTGAGTCAATTATGAGAGGTTAAGGAGAATAAAATGGTTAAATCCAGAGTGGCAGAAAATGGAAGGCAAATAAAACGTGGAAACAAAAAGAAGAAGAGAAAAGTTTTAAAAATATTTTTATTTGTACTTTTGTTTTTTATCATTATTTTAGGAGCTGTTGGTGGAAAAGTTTATTTTGATTTGAAAACAGCCGTAACGAAGGCTTATGTGAATCCGCCAACGCAAATGACCTCTATTTCCTTAAAAAAGAAAGAGCCATTTACGACGGCAATTCTTGGAATAAGTAAAATTGATGGGAAAGATGTATTGGTGTCGGCAAATTTGGCAGCAACAAACCCTCGTTTACAACAAACAACCGTTATCAATCTTTCTACAAGTGCCATACTTCCAGACAAACAAACCTTATTAACTCTCTATAATTCTAAGGGAGAAGCTGCGGTTATTAAAGAAATGGAAAAACTACTTCAGGTTAAAATTAATAAATTTGTAGGAATGAATTTAGATCAAATGGGAGAATTAGTTCAAGCGATTGGTGGCGTATCCATTCAAAATGCTAATGAATTTTCGGCACAAGGGTTTAAATTTCCTCAAGGAACAGTTGCTTTAAATAAAGCAGAGGAAGTGGCAGCATATTTTACTTTGTTAAATGCTGGAGATACTAAAAAAGCTTTTGCACGTCAGCAAGAAGTAGTGATGGCAGTCGTTAGCAAACTCAAAAGTCCACGTGTTTTAATTAGACATTATGGTCAAATTTTGACGGCATTCCCTAAGGTTTTTAAAACAAGTTTTAACTTTGGAAATGTTAAGGCTTTAGCATTAAATTATAATGGAGCAATAAGGATTAAAAAAATTAATGTCCGTAGTAGCAAAGTAGCAGGTCAGTCAGAAGTTACAGCAATTTCACAATCAAATCTTGATTTGGCAAAAATACAATTTCAAGAAAGTTTAAAATAAAAAGAAAAAAATCATTGGACAAACATCTAATGATTTTTTTATGACATCTATTTAGTAGAAAATGCAATTTTTGACAAAAAGAATGTATTTTTTTAACAGCTTTGACTGCCCTTTTTGGAAGAGTTTATGTATAATAGAATTAGTTAGTTTTGCTATTGATATAGCAGCAGAAATGGAGAGATATAATGCCTAAAAAATTTGGTCGTATTCATCTTGTTGTAATGGACTCTGTCGGAATTGGTGCTGCACCAGATGCTGACAAATTCTTTAATCATGACGTTGAAACGCATGAAGCAATTAATGATGTGAACTCAGACACGATTGGTCATATTTCAGAAATTCGTGGGCTTGATGTGCCTAACCTTCAAAAATTAGGTTGGGGAAATATCCCGCGCGAAAGTCCGCTCAAAACGGTTCCAAAAGCTGATAAACCAGCAGCATATGTCACTAAACTAGAAGAAATTTCAAAAGGTAAGGATACAATGACTGGGCACTGGGAAATTATGGGCTTAAATATTCAAACGCCATTCCCAACTTATCCAGAAGGTTATCCAGAGGATTTACTTGAAAAAATTGAAGAATTTTCTGGCCGTAAAATCATTCGTGAAGCAAATAAACCTTATTCTGGAACAGCAGTCATTGAAGATTTTGGTCCTCGTCAATTGGAAACTGGTGAGTTGATTATTTATACTTCAGCAGACCCTGTTTTGCAAATTGCGGCACATGAAGATGTCATTTCTCGTGAAGAACTTTATAAAATTTGTGAATATGTTCGTTCAATTACCCTTGAAGGGTCTGGAATCATGATTGGCCGAATCATCGCTCGCCCTTATGTTGGAGAAGCTGGAAACTTTGAACGGACTGATGGACGTCGTGACTATGCTTTGTCACCATTTGCTGAAACAGTTTTGGAAAAACTTTATAAGGCTGGAATTGATACTTATTCAGTTGGGAAGATTTCAGATATTTTCAACACAGTAGGTGTGAAATATGATATGGGGCATAATCATAACGATATGGACGGGGTTGACCGTCTGCTTAAAGCAATGACAAAAGCTGAGTTTACTGAAGGATTTTCTTTCACAAACTTAGTTGACTTCGATGCTAAATATGGACATCGTCGCGATGTTGAAGGTTACGGAAAAGCAATTGAAGACTTTGACGGTCGTTTGCCAGAAATCATTGATGCAATGAAAGAAGATGATTTGTTGATGATTACTGCTGACCACGGAAATGACCCTTCATACGTAGGAACTGACCATACTCGTGAATATATTCCACTCGTGATTTTCTCTAAATCATTGAAAGACCCTAAAGTTTTACCAGTGGGACATTTTGCTGATATTTCAGCAACTGTTGCCGAAAACTTCTCTGTTAAGAAGGCTCAAACTGGTGAATCATTCTTGGATGCTTTGGTTTAATAGGAAAAAATTTCTGTCAGTAAATTTTACTGACAGAGTTTAGAAAGAAATATTTATTAATGGCTAAGAAAGCATTTTGTCAATCTTGTGGAATGCCAATTGCTGATGATTCTTATAAGGGAACGCAAGCAAATGGAGAGTTTTCAACAGACTATTGTATCTATTGCTATATGCAAGGACGATTTGTCCAACCAAAACTTACTTTTGCTGAAATGGTTGAAATTGGGCGAAAAGGTTTAGATAATAATTCAATGCCCAAAATGCAAAAATGGCTTTTCAAAAAGCTTTATCCAATGCAACTCAAAGGTTTGAAACGCTGGAAAAATTAAGTTCTTAACTTACTGATAGAAATGCTGTCAGTAAATTTGATAATTATATTAAAAGAAAAGGAAATTAAAAATGCCAACACCACATATCGAAGCTCAAAAAGGCGAAATCGCAGATAAAATTCTCTTACCAGGAGATCCACTTCGCGCAAAATTTATCGCAGAAAACTTCCTTGAAGATGCTGTGCAATTTAACCAAGTTCGCGGAATGCTTGGCTTTACTGGAACTTACAAGGGCCATCGTGTTTCTGTTATGGGAACAGGAATGGGAATTCCTTCAATCTCAATCTATGCTAATGAATTAATTACAGAATACGGTGTAAAAAGATTAATTCGTGTTGGGACTGCTGGTTCTGTAAATGAAGATGTTCATATTCGTGACCTTGTCATTGGACAAGCAGCTGCGACAACTTCAGCGATTATCCGTAATGATTTCCCTGATTTTGATTTCCCACAAATTGCTGATTTTGATTTGCTTGATAAAGCTTATCATATTGCAAAAGACCTTGGAATTACAACTCACGTTGGAAATATTCTCAGCTCTGATTTGTTCTACGGTGGACCAGATGCAGTTAAAGTTGGAAAACTTGGTGTGAAGGCTGTTGAAATGGAAGCTGCTGGCCTTTATTACCTTGGGGCAAAATATAAAGTTCAAACTTTGGGAATTATGACAATTTCTGACCATATTTTGACTGGAGAATCAACAACTTCTGAAGAGCGTCAATTGACTTTCACAGATATGATGAAAGTTGGATTGGAAACTTTGATTTCTGAATAATTAGTTAAAGTTCTGTCTTAATGACAGGACTTTTTTATTTATTATCAATAAAAATGCATTTAATCATCTGTGCTTAAAAAATTTTGATATGATGGAATAAACTAGGAAATTAAATTTTCCTTCAAACAAAGGAGAAAAGATGACTTACGAAGATTTTATCAAAGAAGCAGGATTGGCAAGAGAAAATTTTAGATGGGCTTGGGCATTTTGTAATGAGGTTGATGGTCCAATAACTGAGCCAGAATTGGCTGATAAACTTTTAGATTTAGTATTAGAAGGAAAGAAAAGTGCGACGGCTAGCGCTGTAGCTGAATATGGTGAAGATGAACCATTCCCTTCAGTTGATGGAAAATTTGATATTTTACTAGATGGAAAAGGTCAACCAAGAGCTGCTATTACAACTTCTAAAGTTTATGTGCGAAATTTTTTTGATGTCAGCGCTGAACATGCTTTTAAAGAAGGGGAAGGGGATCAAAGTTTAGACTACTGGCGGAAAGTGCATCAAGACTTTTGGAGTGACTTAAAAGTATATAGTCCTAATATGGAAGTTCTTTGCGAAGAATTTGAAGTTCTTTACCAAAACTAAAAGTGGTAAATAAAAATTGTTGACTATTTTTTAAGTCATGCTATAATTATTTTAAAATTATGCTTTATGAAAAGAGGAATAAAATGGAAGAAATACTTATTGTGACTACAAATGAAGTGGCTGGTTATCGAATTACTGAAGTATATGGTGAAGTTTTCGGATTAACAACGCGTTCAAGAAATTTATTTTCAAGTGCCGGTCAACAGATGAAAACTGTTGTAGGTGGCGAAATAAATGGTTATACAAAACTTCAACATGAAACCCGTGAAACTTCGATTGATCGTATGAGAGAGGAAGCTAAAGCCAAAGGAGCAAATGCAATTGTTGCGATGCGTTTTGACTCATCGACTTTCCAAAATATTGATTCTGTCGCTGCTTATGGAACAGCTGTTAAAATTGAAAAAATCTAAAGACTAGCGAGAGCTGGTTTTTTTATTTCCGAACAATTTTTAGTTAAGCCTGTCAAAAGAAATACTATTAAGGGAAAATTCCTTTATTTTTTGTTAGAATAATATTAAAATTAGTATAATTAAACTCAAATATGAGAAGCCTTTAGAGGAGAATTATGAAAACGGATATTGAAATTGCTCAAGCTGCTGACATTCAACCTATTACCAAAATTGCTGAAAAGATTGGACTATCATTTGATGATATCGAACTTTATGGTAAATACAAAGCTAAAATCCCTTTAGAGGTTTTAGATAAGTTTGACCAACAGTCTGAAGGAAAACTTGTTTTGGTGACATCAATTAATCCCACACCTGCTGGTGAAGGAAAATCGACAGTTACTGTCGGTTTGGCCGATGCATTTGCAAGACAAGGTGAAAATGTAATGGTGGCCTTGCGTGAACCTTCTTTAGGGCCTGTTATGGGAATTAAGGGTGGAGCTGCTGGTGGTGGTTTTGCACAGGTATTACCAATGGAAGATATTAATCTTCATTTTACAGGGGATATTCATGCGATTACAACTGCCAATAATGCTATTTCGGCATTTCTTGATAATTCGCTTCATCAAGGAAATCCGTTAAATATCGACCCAAGAAGAATCATTTGGAAACGTGTTGTTGATTTGAATGACCGTGCCCTTCGTCATGTCACTGTTGGACTTGGTGGCCCTTTAAATGGTGTGCCCCGTGAAGATGGTTTTGATATTACAGTAGCCAGTGAAATTATGGCGGTTTTATGTTTGGCAACTTCAATCAGCGATTTGAAAGAACGTTTGGGAAAAATTGTTCTGGCTCAGTCTTATGACCGTAAACCTGTAACCCTTGGTGATTTAGGGGTTCAAGGGGCTATTGCGATGCTCTTGAAAGATGCACTGAAACCAAACCTTGTTCAGACAATTGAGGGAACGCCAGCTTTGATTCACGGTGGGCCTTTTGCCAATATTGCACATGGTTGTAATTCTGTTTTGGCAACAAAAACAGCCTTAAAATTATCTGATATTGTCATTACAGAAGCTGGGTTTGGAGCTGACCTTGGTGGTGAGAAATTTTTAGATATCAAAACTCGTCAGCTCGGAAAACAACCTGATGCGGTAGTAATTGTGGCTACACTTCGTGCACTTAAAATGCATGGTGGCCTTGATAAAAAAGAATTGACTAAGGAAAACGTAGAGGCCGTTAAAAAGGGCTTTGCTAATTTAGAACGTCATATTAAAAATATGCAAAGTTACGGTTTGCCAGTGATTGTAGCAATTAATGAGTTTGCATCAGATACTAAATCTGAAATTTCAGTATTAAAAGAGCTGACAGAAGCATTGGGAGTCCCAGTTTCATTGACCCAAGTCTTTGCTAAGGGGGGTGAAGGTGGTTTAGATTTGGCCGAAAAACTGTCAGGAATGTTACAAGAAAAATCTGATTTTAGCTATCTTTATGACCTAAAAGAGCCATTAACAGCTAAAATTGACAAAATTGTGACAGAAATTTATGGCGGTTCCAAAGTCAATTATTCACCAAAGGCTAAGCGTCAGATGAGAGAAATTGAAGAAAATGGTTGGAATGATTTGCCAGTATGCATGGCTAAAACTCAATATTCATTTTCAGACCAACCAAATCTTTTAGCGGCGCCAGAAGGCTTTGAAGTTACAGTTCGTGAGCTACTTCCAAAAATTGGAGCTGGATTTATCGTTGCTCTTTTGGGGGATGTGATGACAATGCCAGGGCTTCCTAAAAATCCAGCAGCTTTAAAAATGGATGTCACTGATGATGGAAAAATCTCAGGATTATTTTAGAAATGAGTTTAAGTGATTTTGTTACGTAAAGATTAAATGTAAATTTTTTCGGTAACAAATTTACAAAAAATTAAAAGCTTGTAAAACCGCTTGTCAGGCGGTTTTTTTGTGTTATACTTGCTAACAATGTTGAAAAAAATAATTATTTCTGCAGCACTTATTACAAGTTTTAGTGCTGCCCTGATTGCGAATCCTGCAAAAGCAGATTCAGTATTTGATGATAATAAGGCACAAAGTTCACTGACAGATTTGTCAGCAGCAACAAATTCACTTGATGTTTTAACAAAAACAATGAATGATACTGTCAGTGCCGTTTCAAAAGTAGAAAAAACACAAAGTGCGGCTAAAGAAGTTCAGACACGAGCTGACAAACTTGTCAGTACAGCCAAAAAATATTTAGGTGTTCCCTATGTTTGGGGTGGAACTACACCAGCTGGCTTTGATTGTTCAGGATTCACAAGTTACGTCTATAGAGAAGTTTTAGGTAAAGAAATTGGTCGTACAACTTGGGACCAAATTGCAAGTGGAAAACAAGTCGGACTTGACCAAGCCAAAGTTGGAGATTTGATTATCTTTTATGGTGGAGACCATGTGGGAATTTATCTTGGAAATGGCCAAGTGATTCATGCACCACAACCTGGTGAGTCAGTTAAAATCAGTTCAGTTACTGATATGTCGGCTGATTTTGCATTAGAGTATTAAATATAATAGAAGAAAATAGCATTTATTGCTATTTTTTTGTTATTCTTATAGCTAAATCTGGCTATAAGTTTTTTTTATGGCAAAGGTCTTAAGTTCGTGTTAAGATAGGTCTATCAAATTTTTAAAGGGGAACTTTTATGAGAACATCACTAAAGGTCACATTTGCCGCTCTTTCACTTATCGCTGCTGGAACTTTGGTTGCATGCTCATCAGGTTCAAAAGATTCATCAGATAAAGCAACATCTGTTGTGATTGCGACAGATGGGGCAACAAAGCCATTTACTTATTCAGATAGTCAAGGAAATTTAACGGGTTACGATATTGAGGTTGCTCGTGCGGTTTTCAAGAAATTGCCACAGTATAAAGTGAAATTTCAAGTGACAGATTTTTCTGGGATTTCACCAGGGATTGATTCTGGCCGTTACCAAATGGGTGCTAATGATTTTGGTTGGGAAAAAAGTAGAGCTGAAAAATATTATTTCTCATCACCACTTTCAAAATCAAACAATGCAGTTCTTGTGAAATCTGGGACTTATAAAACTTTGGCGGATTTGGCTGGGAAATCGACAATTGGTAATCCAGCATCAAATTATACAAAGTCAATTCAAGATTGGAACAAAGCCAATCCAGATAAAGAAATCAAAATTAGTTACTCAGCAGATTCTACTTCAATTAACACAAGATTCACGCAAGTTGAATCAGGAAAAATTGATTTCATGCTTTATGATAAGATTTCTTTAGAGTCTGCAGTTAAAGAACAAGGTTTTGACAATCTAAAAATTGAAGATATCAGTATGGATACTGGTGATGCTGAACATGACGGTTATGAATATTTCCTCTTTGGCAAAGATTCGCAAGGTAAAAAACTTCAAAAAGATGTGAATGGAGTTTTGGCAAAAATGCAGGCTGATGGTAGTTTGGCGAAAATTTCCAAGAAATATCTTGGTGGGGATTTCGTGCCAAAAGCAGAAATGTTTAAGTAAATTTTACTGACAAGAAATTTAACCTAAAATCGAAGAGCTGTCAGTAAAATATTTGTCTCTTGACCAATCAAAATTTACTGACAGTTCAGTTCGTAAAAAATAGGAGAAAAAAAGACCAAAATTTTGTATAATAGTAGAAGTGATGGTCAGGTAAAAAATCGAACTTATAAGTAAATGTAAAAATATTAAATAATAAGTTCAATAAATCCGAATAAACTCTGTCACTTTTTTACTGACAGAGTTTTCCCTATTAGAAAAATAAAAAATATGAAAAAAAATAAAAAAATAATTCTTGGGATTGTCTTGCTTTTGGCTTTAATTATCTTGCCAGCTCTTCCCTTTCTCTTAATCAAAGGTCAGTATAATTTTCATGACTTTTGGACCATGTTTTTCACAAAGATTTTTAGTTGGTCAGCATTTGTAGATGCCTTTTTACCAATTATAAAAATGATTCCGTCGTCTCTTGAAATGACAATAATTGCCATGGTCTTTGGGTTACTTTTAGGACTCATTCTTGCTTTGGTTCGTATTAATAAAATTCCAATTTTGAATCAATTGCGTGCTTTGTTTGTTAGTTTCATTCGTGGAACCCCTATTTTGGTACAATTATACCTTTCATATACGGGGATTCCGTTGATTTTAAAAGCAATCAATATGAATTATGGAACGAATTTTAATGTCAATACAATTCCAGCTATGCTTTTTGTCATTGTTGCTTTCGCACTCAATGAAGGAGCTTATAACTCGGAAACAATTCGTGCTGCAATTCAATCCGTTGATAAAGGGCAAATCGAAGCAGCCAAATCACTCGGAATGACAAACTTCCAAGTTTTTATGCGTGTGACTTTACCTGAAGCAGCAACCGTTGCAACGGCTCCTTTAGGAAACGCTCTGATTGGACTTTTGAAATCAACTTCACTTGCCTTCGTTGCAGGTGTGGTAGAAATGACAGCTCGTGCTCAAATTATTGGGGGCTCAACCTTCCGTTTATTTGAAACTTATTTAGCCTTAGCTTTAGTTTACTGGCCAATTTGTATTATTTTTGAACTCTTAATTCGTGGATTAGAGCGTAAATTAGACGTAAGAATGCCAAATGACAAACGTAAAAATCGTGCACAAATTTCATTGAGCAAAAACCCATTTAACCAAGCCTAAGGAGGACGATAATGATTAAAATTACAAATATAAGTAAAACATTTTCGGGTAATCAAGTTCTCAATGACATTAGCTTGGAAATTGAAGAAGGAGATGTTGTTGCACTTATTGGCGCTTCTGGTGCTGGGAAATCAACCTTTCTCCGCGCTTTAAATGATCTTGAAAGACCAGATAGTGGTCAAATTGAAATTGATGACTTAAAGATTGATTATTCGACAATCACAAAGCAAGAAGTACTTGAACTTCGCAGAAAGACTGGAATGGTTTTTCAACAATTTAATCTTTTTGAACGTCGGACTGCCCTTGAAAATGTAATGGAAGGGTTGATTCAGGTTAAAAAATTATCTAAGGCGCAAGCAAAAGAGATTGCCGAAGATGAATTAGATAAGGTTGGTCTAACTGACCGGAAAGATTACTATCCAAAATTTTTATCAGGTGGTCAAAAACAAAGGGTTGGAATCGCTCGTGCTTTAGCGATGCAACCAAAACTTTTACTTTTAGATGAACCGACATCTGCCCTTGACCCTGAATTAGTTGGTGAAGTTCAAGAAGTAATTTTAAATGCAGCTCAAAATAAGCAAACAATGGTTCTTGTCAGTCATGAAATGGACTTTGTTTATAATGTAGCAACAAAAGTGCTTTTTCTTGAACAAGGGAAAATCATTGAAGCGGGAACTCCTCAAGAAGTTTTCTACTCACCAAAAAATCCTCGTACACGAGAGTTTTTATCACGTCATGTCAAGAATTTAGAGGTTAATAACTAAAATGATGATTTTACAGTTTTATTTAAAAGGTCTATTAATTTCAGCTATCTTTGTTTTATTGGTAGGTGGATTATATGCTTTCACTTACCTTGTGCGAAATACGAAAAAACCGTGGACTGAAAGAAGAAACCGAATTTTTGATTTAATTTTAGTTGGTATTTTAACGACGCCTATCCTGAGTTTTGCTGTTTTAGGAGTACTTGTAATACTAAGAATTCGTGGACTTTGATTTCTATTTATGCTTTAAATAAATCTAATTAATGGAAAAATATCGTTTGACAATGTAAAATGGTGCTATAAGATTTTAGATATTAGAAAAAAGAGTTTTTAGAACTAATAAAAAAGGGCTCAAGTTTGCTGAAATGCTAGCTTGAGTTTATGAATTTAAGGGGAGTTCTTTAGCTCTTAGAAAAGGGATTAAAAATGACAGAAAAGAAATATGATGTTGTCATCATTGGTTCAGGCCCTGCGGGAATGACTGCAGCGATGTATACTGCACGTTCTGAAATGAAAACTTTGCTTTTAGAACGTGGTGTTCCTGGTGGTCAAATGAATAACACAGCTGAGATTGAAAATTATCCTGGCTATGAAACAATCATGGGTCCTGAACTTTCAATGAAAATGGCTGAACCATTGGAAGGTTTAGGTGTAGAAAATGCTTATGGTTTTGTGACGGCTATTGAAGACCATGGGGATTACAAAAAAATTATCACAGAAGATGATGAGTTTGTCACTAAATCAATCATTATTGCGACAGGGGCTAATCACCGTAAGCTTGAAATTCCCGGTGAGGAAGAATATGGAGCTCGCGGAGTTTCCTACTGTGCCGTTTGTGATGGTGCTTTCTTTAGAAACCAAGAAATTTTAGTTATTGGTGGTGGTGACTCTGCTGTTGAAGAAGCTCTCTACTTGACTCGTTTTGGTCAATCCGTAACAATTATGCATCGCCGTGATAAATTGCGTGCACAAGAAATTATCCAACAAAGAGCTTTCAAAGAAGAAAAAATCAACTTTATTTGGGATTCTGTTCCTATGGAAATTAAAGGGGATGACAAAAAAGTTCAATCCGTTGTTTATAAAAACGTTAAAACGGGTGAAGTAACTGAAAAAGCTTTTGGTGGAATCTTCATTTATGTGGGACTTGACCCAGTTGCTGAATTTGCTGGTAATCTTGGAATTACTGATGAAGCCGGTTGGATTATTACCGATGACCATATGAGAACAAGTCTACCTGGTATTTTTGCCGTAGGTGATGTTCGTCAAAAAGATTTCCGTCAAATCACTACAGCTATTGGTGATGGAGCGCAAGCAGCTCAAGAAGCTTATAAATTTGTAGCTGAACTTGATTAAAATAAAAAATTACTGACAAAATCGTCAGTAATTTTTTATTAAAGGATTCGGAATGACTTTTAATCGAAAATATGGTAAAATGTAAGTAACGCAATTTTGAAAAAGGAGATTAGGTTTATCGCCTAAGTAATTTATAAGACTATGGAAAAAGTAATTTATGACATTTTGCTTGTTGCAATGCTTGTAGTTTCAGCATTTATTATTGTAGCGATTTTCATGCAACCTTCAAAACAAGATGGAGCAGCAGATGCTTTTTCGGGTGGAACAGGTGAATTGTTTGAACGTCGTAAAGCGCGCGGTTTTGAGGCAGTGATGCAGCGTTTTACAGCAATCATGATTGGCTTATGGCTAGTTATTGGATTTGCTCTTGTTGTTTTATCAACACGTTAAAATTGCGGGCTGAAAACAGTCCGTATTTTATTTTCTTATAAATGTTTTTCTAAGTGCGTCAAATGTTTAATTGTCCAAATTGTCAGTGGTAGAATTGATTCTATCAGTCAAAAATGTCTGATAAAATGATTAATACCACTGATAATCTCTTAAAATATTAGCTAAAAAATCAAGTTAATATTTGAAATAAAAAAAAGAAAGGGGCTTTTTGTCCAATTTTTGTGGTCAAAAAGTTCATTGAGAGAATATAATGAGTATTAGAGAAGTAATCATGGACTATCTTGAGAATAGTTCAAAAAAAGCACTGTCAGTAGAAGAATTGTCAGTTGCGTTACATATGAATAAGGCTAAAGATTACAAAGTATTTGTCAAAACTTTAGCTTCACTAGAAGCCGAGCATTTGCTTAATTTTACTGCAAAAGGTAAAGTTGAACTAGCCGAAAAAGAAGAGGCAAAAGTTGTCATCAGCGGAATTTTCCGGGCCAATGCAGCTGGCTTTGGTTTTGTCAGCATTGATGCTGAAGAACCAGACGTTTTTGTCGCAAGAGGCCAAACGGCTTTCGCCCTTGATGGTGACGAAGTTTTTATTGAAATTGATAAAAATGCCAATGCGCTCAAAGGAACTTCTGCTGAAGGGCATGTTGTCGAAATCATTCGCCATGACGTCCATCAGGTTGTTGGAACTTTTGTAGCTTTGAATGATGATGAAAAAGAGCAAACAGGACTGATTGGTTTTGTTAAATCTCGGAATAAAAAAATCCCTTATCGTGTTTATTTAGGAAATGAAGGATTAATTCCTGAAAATAAAGCGATTGTTCGTGTTGAAATCACTCATTATCCAGATAAGGAATTTCCACAGACAATGCAAGGATTAGTCACTGAAATTATTGGTCAAGCAGATGACCAAGGAATTGACGTTTTGGAAGTTTTGGCTTCAATGGATATTGTTTCTGAATTTCCAAAAGAAGTTTTAGACCAAGCTGAAGCTGTTCCAGAAGAAGTTCCAGAAAATGAAATTGTGGGACGGGTCGATTATCGTAATGAAATCACTTTTACAATTGATGGAGCAGACGCAAAAGACCTTGATGATGCTGTGCATGCTAAACGTTTGGAAAATGGAAACTATGAATTAGGAGTACATATTGCGGATGTTTCACACTACGTCACTGAAAATTCTCCATTAGATAAAGAAGCTTACGAACGTGGAACATCTGTTTATGTGACGGATCGAGTAGTTCCAATGCTACCAGAACGTCTCTCTAATGGAATTTGTTCATTGAATCCTCGAATCAATCGTCTAACACAGTCTTGTGTCATGGAAATTAGTCCTGAAGGTCGAGTGATCAACTATCAAATTTCTCAATCAATTATTAAAACGACAGAAAGAATGACTTATGATGCCGTTAATCAAATGATTGCAGGAGATGAAGCAGCACTTGAAAAATATGCTAAAATTGCAGATTCTGTAAAAATAATGGTTGAACTTCACCATATTTTAGAAGCCATGCGTAAAAGACGCGGGGCCATTGATTTTGATACAGTAGAAGCTAAAATCATTGTCAATGAAAAAGGACTGCCAATTGAAATTAGAAAACGAACACGTGGCATTGCTGAGCGAATGATTGAATCATTCATGCTTGAAGCGAATGAAACAGTTGCGACACATTTTGAAGCGCATGGTCTGCCTTTTATCTATCGGATTCACGAACAACCAAAAGCTGATAGATTGCAACGTTTTATTGATTTTGCGGCAACTTTTGGAATGCAGATTGAAGGAACTTCAAATGGCATTGATCAGAAGGTTTTACAAGCTTTCATGAAGAAAATTAAAGGTCAGCCTGGCGAAATGGTCTTGTCAACTATGTTGTTACGGAGTATGCAGCAAGCGCGTTATTCAGAAAACAATGAGGGTCACTTTGGTTTAGCTGCGGAAAATTATACGCACTTTACTTCACCAATTCGTCGATATCCCGATTTGTTGGTTCATCGATTGATTCGTGAAATTGGTGAGGGAAAAACATCAGCTAATATTTTACAAAAATGGGAAGATAAAATTCCTGAAATTGCAGAACATTCTAGTCATCGTGAACGCCGGGCGGTTGATGCTGAACGTGAAGTTGAAAAAATGAAAAAAGCCGAATTCATGGAAGAACATGTGGGTGAAGAGTTTGAAGGGATTATTGCTTCAGTTACTCGTTTTGGAATGTTTATTGAACTTGAAAATACGATTGAAGGTTTAGTTCATATTTCAACGCTTAAAGGTGATTATTTTAATTATCAAGAACGAATGTTGGCGCTTATTGGCGAACGAAGTGGACTTACCTTTAAAATTGGTCAGCCTATTAAAATAAAAGTTGTCAAAGCTGATAGAATGACTGGGGAGATTGATTTTGAATATCTACCTTCAGAATTAGATTTGATTGATAAAGCAGCGAAAGCGAAGAAAAAACCTGATCATAAAGGTCGCAAAAAATCAAATCAATCTCTTAAGGTTAAATCAGTAGCGCCAAAATCTACTGACAAATCTGCTAATAAATCAAAAAATGGCAAAAGAGCTGACGAGAAATCTGAATTTGATAAAAAGAAAAAGAAATCAGCCAAGAAACCATTTTACAGTAAAGCTGCTAAGGGCAAATTTACTGACAAAAAAGGTAATGGCAAAAAATTTACTGACGGAAGAAAAAAGCCACATAAAAGAGGCTAAAATTTGAGAGAAAAAAATATGACAATTTTGAATTTAGAAAAAACAGCCTTGGTTATTATTGACCTACAAAAAGGAATTGCAGGGCGTGAGGGATTTGCTCCTTATTCTGCCCAAGAGGTTTTAGCTAAAAATAAAGAACTTGTAACAAGTTTAAAAAATACAGGCGCTTTAATTGTTTTTGTTCACGTCAAAAACTACGGTGGCGAAACTTTAAAACCAAAAACTGACAATCCAGCTGTTGCACAAGGACGAATTCCGGCAGATTTTGCTGATTTTGTCATGCCTGAAGCTTATGATAAAGAATATAATAATGTCATTCATGTCGCTAAACATAACTGGGGCGCATTTTACGGCACGGATTTAGATGTCCAATTACGTCGTCGTGGAATTGATGAAATTCTCTTGACTGGAATTGCTACAACGATCGGTTGTGATACTACGGCCCGTGAAGCTTTCCAGCATGGTTATCAAGTTATTGCTATTGAAGATGCAATGACAGATTTTAATGGGCAACTCCATCAAGGAATTGTTGAGGGAATTTTCCCACGCCTTGGACGAGTTCGCTCAACACAAGAAGTTTTAAAAATGATTGAAGAAAGTAAATAAGTTTGGGATAAATATTTTACTGACAGACTGTTTAGGAGTGGCTGTCAGTAAATTTTCCTAGAATTATTTAGTGAATAATATGAAAAATCGCTTAAAGTTAATTGGAAAAATCCTTGTCAGCATTATTTTAGTATTTGCTCTGATTATTGGGTCTTATGTCATCTATGTTTATGCACAATATCATCGCCTTCCTAATGATATGAAGCAGACAATTAAAAATCCTCAAACTCAGCAAGTTGAGCTGGGGCAAACCTATAAAATGATGACTTTTAATATCGGTTATGGGTCTTACCCTCCTTCTTTCAATTTTTTCATGGATGGTGGGGATGATGTGCGAGCTTATAGTAAATCTGCTGTCAAATCTGCAATTCAAGAAGATATCAGACTTATTAATAAAGAGAAGCCAGACTTTGGAAATATTCAAGAAATTGATTGGCAAGGAGATCGCAGCCAACAAGTAAATGAACCTCAAATGGTTCGTGCTGGCCTTCCCGATTATACCAGTGTTCTGACACAGAATTACGATTCAGCCTATCTTTTTTATCCGGTGACCAAGCCAATTGGAAAAGCTAAATCTGGAATTATGACTTATTCTAAATATGAAATTGAAAGTTCAACAAGATATAAGTTGCCTATCGAAACTAATTTTAATAAATTTTTTGATTTAGACCGAGCTTTTTCTGTCAGTATTTTGCCAATTAAGAATTCAGATAAAAAATTCGTCATCTTTAATACACATCTGTCAGCATTTATCACTGACCAAAAAATTCAAAAACAACAATTATTGACTTTATTTGATGAGATGAAAAAGTATGTTTCTAAAGGAGATTATGTCATTTGTGGGGCTGATTATAACCATGCCCTAGCTGGTAAAGCTCATCCAGAATTAACATGGATGAAGGAATTTCCCACGGAAAATTTGACAAAAGGAATGCGAGTGGTCGCACCAACCAATGCCCCAACTGTTCGTTCACTTGATTATGCCTATGATAAGAAAAATCCAAAAAATACATTTGGAATTATTGACGGATTTCTTGTTTCAAATAATATAAAAGACTTAAAAATACAAACCATTGATAATCAGTTCAAATCATCGGACCACCAGCCGGTCGTCATGGATTTCTCTTTGGAAAAGTAAAAAAAGCGCTAAGCGCTTTTTTATTTTACTTAAAAATAATTCCCAGTAACAACGTAAGGGCAAGAGAAGCATTAAATAACATCAGATTGTCAATTTGAAGGTGGAAAGTCTCTGATTTACTTTGTTTGGCTCTAAACTTTTTAATATTAGGAATAACTTTCAGGGCAATGATGCTCATTAATAATGACCAAATTGGTAAAATTCCCAAAGCAATGGCAATTAAAATACAAAGTCCAGCAAATAAATATAGTCCAGTAAATACTTTTAAACTGAGTGGAATCTTTAGATAATAAGGTAAAGTATAACGCTCATTGCGAATGTCCTGTTCTAAATCGCAAATATTATCAGAAAACATAATATTAAAATTTTGAACAAAACACATTAGACCGACTAGAAGGATTGGTAAAAGAATTTTAAAGTCCCAAGTCCATGTCATGAACCAATTCCTGTCAAAATTAATGAAAAAATAGCCTTTATCATAAGAATTAATATAGACAGCAAGGAAAAAACCAAAGAACCCTTCGCAAAGACCCGCTAAAATTTCGCCCAAAGGAAAACGAGAAAAAGCAAAAGGACCATAAGTGTAGAAAATAGCAATTAAGAAACAAAGTCCACCAATTGGTAAAATCGCAAGATTAGTCAAGAAAAGAACAATTAGTCCAACGACTACATCAATCGCTAAAAGTGCCAAACAAATGTTTAAAGCAAGTTTAGGATTAATCGATTTAGCAACGATAATATTCCATTTCTTATACTCAGGATCAAGTGCTTTTTGATAATCCATCAGATTATTCCAAGCCGAAACAAAAAGATTAATGCTTGCTAAACCAATAAAAAATAGAAGCGTAGGCCAAAAATGAAAACTTCCAAAGTACCAAAAGGCAAAAAGACAGCCAGCAATCGGTGATAATAATGCTGCGGGCAAGGTTTGAATACGTGTAAAATTAAAAAAAGTTTTTAAAGTCATGATAAGCTGATTATAGCAAAAACTAGCCAATAAATCATGAATGATTTTGACTGACAGAGCTGTCAGCAAAAGTTTATTTTACTGACAAGAAAATTGACTGAAAATTTAAATAAAAATGTTATAATAGGATAAAAATTTGAATGGAGAAACAAAATGCGCGCAGTTGTAACAGTAGTAGGAGCAGATAAAATTGGGATTGTTGCTGGAGTCACAGCAACATTGGCAGAACTTGAAGCAAATATCATTGAAATTTCACAAACCTTGATGAGTGGAGCTTTTACCATGATGATGGTAGTTGAAACTCAAAATAGTGATTTTTCAGCCTTTCAAGCAGAACTTTCAAGAAAAGGTGAAGCCTTGGGTGTCAATATTCATGTTCAAAATGAAGCAATTTTTAACGCCATGCACAAATTATAATTTACTGACAGAAAAAAATTAGCCAATAAATGACTTTTATTTAAAAGTATTTTTACTGACAGCACGAAAAAAATTTCTGTCAGTAAAATTTTAATCAAAACTAAGGAAATTAAATAATGGATATTCAAAATATCAAAGAAACAATTGCGATGATTGAAGAACAAAATTTCGACATTCGCACAATAACAATGGGAATCAGTCTTCTTGATTGTATCGATGCTGATATTGATAAAGCAGCTGAAAAAATCTATCAAAAAATTGTCAAAAAAGCAGGAAAACTTGTTGAAGTAGGTAACGAGATTGGACATGAACTCGGTATTAAAATTGTTAATAAACGTGTTTCTGTAACACCCATTGCAATTATTGGAGCAGCAACAGCTGCTGATGATTACACACCACTTGCTCTTGCGATGGATCGTGCAGCAAAAGAGATTGGCATTGACTTTATTGGTGGCTATTCTGCTCTTGTGCAAAAAGGCTATCAAAAAGGTGATGAAATTTTGATTAAATCAATGCCTAAAGCACTAGCAGCAACTGAGCGCGTATGTGCTTCGGTAAATGTTGGTTCAACTAAAACAGGTATTAATATGACAGCAGTTCGAGATATGGGTGAAACCATCAAAATCATGTCTAAAGGTGATAAATGGCTCAATGCCAAACTTGTTGTCTTTGCTAATGCCGTTGAAGACAATCCATTTATGGCAGGAGCTTTTCATGGAGTTGGGGAAGCAGATACGATTATCAACGTCGGAGTTTCAGGACCTGGTGTAGTTAAACGTGCTCTTGAAAAAGTCCGCGGAGAATCTTTTGATATTTTAGCCGAAACCATTAAAAAGACAGCTTTTAAAATTACAAGAATTGGTCAACTTGTTGGTCAAATGGCTTCAGAAAGACTTAATGTTGAATTTGGAATAGTTGATTTATCACTTGCACCTACACCAGCAATTGGCGATTCGGTTGCACGCGTTTTGGAAGAAATGGGACTTGAAACTGTTGGGACTCATGGAACAACAGCCGCCCTAGCCATGCTTAATGACGCTGTGAAAAAAGGCGGAGTTATGGCAGCTGAACGTGTTGGTGGACTTTCAGGCGCCTTTATCCCAGTTTCAGAAGATGAAGGAATGATTGCCGCTGTCAATTCTGGGGCATTGAATATTGAAAAATTAGAGGCCATGACTTGTGTTTGTTCAGTTGGCTTGGATATGATTGCAATTCCTGAAGAGACACCGGCATCTACCATTGCAGCAATGATTGCTGACGAAGCCGCCATCGGGGTCATTAATCAAAAAACGACAGCAGTACGGATTATTCCAATGGGCAAAGAAGGCGAACAAATTGAATTTGGTGGACTTTTCGGTGTAGCACCAGTTATGAGAGTAAACAAAGCGTCGTCAGCAGATTTTATTGCTCGTGGCGGTCAAATTCCAGCACCAATTCATTCATTTAAAAACTAAAAATACTTTTAAAATTCAGCTCCTAAATATTTCTAAAAAATGATGAGCGCTTCCAAAAATGATATAATAGAAGAAGTGAAAAAATACGGAGGTTATTTTATGGCTTACAAAGTGAATTTTAAAGATGTAGAAACAGTTGGCTTGGAAACTTCGCCGGTAGCTGATGCTTTAGCAGGTTTACGAGCTAATGAAGCACGTTACTTTTGGAATAAGTATAAATTTGAGTATTTCACATATCCAGCTCATGAAAAAGCCGACGAAGTCGCTTTGTTTGAGAAAATTTTACTTGAAGAACGTAATTTAAAATTTTCAGCAAAAATACTCGAAGTTGCTATCTATGAAAATGATGAACTCTATTGGCCTGAATTCTATTACGAAGATGGTATGGTTTTAAATCTACTCTATGAAAAAGTTGGACAAGCGGGCAAGAAACCAAAACGGGCAGTTGGAATAAAGTTGTCAGTGGGTATGGAAATCCCCAAAGAACTTGAGGGAAAATTCAAATTTGCACGCCAACGTTCAAAACTCGCAGGTGAGATAAGAGGTTCCTACTTTACAATTAAACAGGAATGGCTGTAATTTTCTATATAGATAGAAATATCCTATCGTAATTTTTTTGTTAGAATCATTAAAAAGGGGAGTAGAAATGGTAAATATTTATTTAGTTCGACATGGAAAGACAATGTTTAATACAATTGGTAGAGCGCAAGGTTGGTCTGATACACCTTTAACTGCGGCAGGAGAACAAGGAATTATTGAACTTGGTCTAGGCTTCAAAGAAAAAGGTATTAAATTTGACCGAGCTTATTCATCTGATTCTGGACGTACAATCCAGACAATGGGCTTTATCTTAGCTAATTCTGATAATGAAGGAATTCCATACACTTATGATAAAAGAATCCGTGAGTGGTGTTTTGGTTCATTTGATGGTGGCTATGACGGAGAACTTTTTGATGGCGTTCTACCAAGAATATTTACTGAAACTGGAAATCATCATACCGACGAATTTCCTCCAGATGAAGTAATTGCTAATGCGATTTTTGAAGTTGATACGGCTGGCTGGGCTGAACCATGGGAAAAACTTTCAGGACGTATCATGGACGGTTTTACAGATATTGCCAAGGAATCTGAAGCAAAAGGGGCTAAAAATATTGTTATTGTCAGCCATGGAATGACCATTGGAACTTTTGTAAAACTCGCTCACCCAGAACTCCCTCGTCCACATGGTCTTGATAATGGTTCTGTCACTCATTTAAGTTTTGAGGATGGAAAATTTACCATTGGAAAAGTCGGAGACATGTCTTATCGAGAAATAGGGAGTGAAAAGTTAGCTAAAAAATGAAAAAAAGAATAACATTTAGTTTAATCGTGCTTGTTCTTTTGATCATTGGCGCTTTGGGATTTATTTTATTTACCAATGATAAGTCAAATTCAACAAACGAATCATCTAAAAAAACAAGTATTTCGTCTTCTAAAGAGGCGGCAAAGAAAAAAGATTTACCTGACGCTAAACAATCAGATTGGGATTTAGTATTGGTGAGTCGAAAATCACCTAAAGATGAAATGAACCCAACACTGGCAACCGTAAATGGGATTCAAGTTGATCAAAGGATAGCATCAGCGGTTCAACAATTTTTAGCAGCAGCCCAACAAATATCACCAGCTGAACATTTAATCTCAGGTTATCGGTCAGTCTCATATCAAGAAGGGCTTTATCAATCTTATGTCCAAGCAGAAATGAATGGTCAAGGAACAGTAAATTCTAGTGGAAATCCAATTTCAGAAGAAGAAGCGATAAAAAATGTACAAACTTATTCTCAGCCGCCAAGAAGTTCAGAACATCAAACAGGATTAGCGATTGATATGAGTAATATTGATAGCCTAAATGAGAGTCAATATGCAAAACAAGTTGCAGTAATTGCTCCCAAATATGGATTTGTTCTTCGTTTTCCAGAAGGGAAAAAGGCAGAGACAGGAATTGGTTATGAAGACTGGCATTTTAGATATGTTGGTTTAGAAAATGCTAAATATATGACCGAACACAATCTTACTTTAGAAGAATATCTAAAACTATTACCAGCATAAAGGAAATGAAATCATGCTAAACCGAACCAGACTTCTACTCTATGTTAATGTTGCTCTATTTATTTACAGTGTCTCGGAAATGATTAAAGTTCTCCTTGTTCATAATAATTTCTTTAGTCAATTTTTTAATAACTTATCGACAAATATAAAAACATTAACGACTAAAATTTCGTCAACAATTACGAGTTGGCAAAGTTTAATCTATTTATTGATTTTTGCTTTATTAATCTTTCTATTATTGAAATTTTGGCGTTTTACTTTTATACTTTTAGAAATTATTTCGGCACTTTTGATTATAGATTATGCCATACTTTTCATTCAACATGAAGTAAAGTATGAAAGCCTCTTTGTCATTGCTGTAATGGTAATTACAGTCATGAATATTTGGCAAACATCCAAAGATTCCAATCTTTTATAAATGAAATTAGCACTCTAATAAAAAGAGTGCTAATTTTTATGTCTTTTTGCTTGACAAGGTATAAACAAAGGGTTATAATAAATTTGTTAGCACTTAGAGATGAAGAGTGCTAAAACAGAAAAAGCTTGTAGATACTAAACAGAAGTCAAAGGCTCAAGAAATTTTTGAGCTTGCGAAAGAAGTTTTGCCGAACTTCTTATCTGTGGAGAAAGGAGTAGTCATGATTACAGAACGTCAAAGACAAATTTTAAATTTGATTGTTTCTCTTTATGCCAAAGAGCATACACCAATCGGTTCAAAGTCGCTCCTTGATAGTATTCAAGCTTCTAGCGCTACAATCCGAAACGACATGAAAGTTTTGGAAAAACTAGGCTTGATTCAAAAAGAACACACCTCAAGTGGACGTGTTCCAAGTGTTTCAGGTTATAAGTATTTTGTAGAAAATGTCATCCAGTTAGATGAATTTAGTCAAAATGACTTATTTAAAGTGATGAAAGCTTTTGATGGTGATTTTTATCGCCTATCTGACCTGTTTAAAACAGCAGCTAAAAGTTTATCAGGACTCACTGGTTTGACAAGCTTTGTTCTTAATGCTCCCCAACGTGACCAACAATTAGTTTCATTTGAAATGGTCATGCTGGATAGTCATTCAGTACTTTCAGTTATAACATTAGGGACTGGTGAAGTAAGAACAAATCAATTTATTCTTCCAAAATCGATGACCGAAGCTGATTTAGCAGTCTTTAGTAATCTAGTTAAAGAACGTCTGGTTGGTAAAAAAGTGATTGATATTCACTATACTTTACGAACAGAGATTCCACAGATTGTTCAGCGTTATTTCAAAGTTACGAGTGAAGTTCTCCAACTCTTTGAATCAATTTTTGATGATTTGTTCAAAGAACGGCTGACCGTCGCTGGGCGTAAAAATATCTTTGATTATGCAACTGACAATCTTGCAGAATTATATAAACTCTTTAGCGATGATGAACGGATGCTTCATGAAATTCGCGAAATCACTAATAACGATGAAATGCGTGCCGTTAAATTTGACAATGACGAAAAATACATGAAAAATTTAACGATTATTTCGCAAAAATTTGTTATCCCATATCGCGGTTTTGGTACTCTAACAGTCGTTGGACCTGTAGAAATGGATTATCAAAGGACATTATCAGTTCTTGACTTAGTTGCTAAAGTTTTAACTATGAAGCTGAGTGACTATTATCGTTATCTTGATGGTAACCATTATGAAATTAGCAAATGATAAAAAAGTTATTTAAAAAAGGAGGGCCTATGTCCGAAGAAACTAAAGAAGAAATCAAAAATAAAAAAGTTGATGAAGAAGTGACTGAGGAGTTAACAGAGGAAGCACTTGAGGATATTGTTGAAGAAGAAATCAATGAACTTGATGAAGCACAAAAGTTAGCGACTGAGTGGGAAAATAAATTCCTTCGCGTTTCTGCAGAAATGCAAAACGTACAACGTCGTGGAAATGAAGAACGTTTGCAACTTATCAAATATCGTTCACAAGATTTAGCAAAAAAAATCTTATCTTCACTAGATAATCTTGAACGTGCACTTGCTGTTGAAGGATTAACGGATGATGTTAAAAAAGGCCTTGAAATGGTCCAAGAAAGCTTGATTTCAGCACTTAAAGAAGAAGGCGTTGAAGAAGTTTCTTATGACAGTTTCGACCATAATCTTCACATGGCTGTTCAAACTGTCCCAGCTGATGATGAACATCCAGCTGATAGCATCGTGCAAGTTTTCCAAAAAGGTTACCAACTTCACGAACGTTTACTTCGTCCAGCAATGGTTGTCGTAGCACAGTAAATTAAAAAATAAATTGACCGCAAAGTCTTTAAACTATTCATAAGTAATAAGAAATAAAGGAGATTTAATAATATGTCTAAAATTATCGGTATTGACCTTGGTACAACAAACTCAGCAGTAGCAGTTCTTGAAGGAACTGAATCAAAAATTATTCCAAATCCAGAAGGAAATCGTACAACACCTTCAGTTGTAGCTTTCAAAAATGGTGAAATCATTGTCGGTGACGCTGCAAAACGTCAAGCGGTAACTAACCCAGAAACAATTATTTCTATTAAATCAAAAATGGGAACATCTGAAAAAGTTTCTGCAAATGGTAAAGAATACACACCACAAGAAATTTCAGCAATGATTCTTCAAAACTTGAAAGCTACAGCAGAAGCTTATCTTGGAGAAAAAGTAGAAAAAGCAGTTATTACTGTACCTGCATACTTCAATGACGCTCAACGTCAAGCAACTAAAGATGCTGGTAAAATTGCTGGTCTTGAAGTAGAACGTATCGTTAACGAACCAACAGCAGCAGCTCTTGCTTATGGTCTTGATAAAACAGATAAAGATGAAAAGATTCTTGTATTTGACCTTGGTGGTGGTACATTCGACGTTTCAATTCTTGAACTAGGTGATGGTGTCTTTGATGTTCTTGCAACTGCTGGTAACAACAAACTCGGTGGTGATGATTTTGACCAAAAAATCATTGACTGGATGGTTGCCGAATTCAAGAAAGAAAACGGAATTGACCTTGCCCAAGATAAAATGGCTTTGCAACGTTTGAAAGATGCAGCGGAAAAAGCGAAAAAAGACCTTTCAGGTGTAACAACTACTCAAATCAGCTTGCCGTTCATCACAGCCGGTGCTGCTGGCCCTCTTCACTTGGAAATGGCTTTGACTCGTGCTAAATTTGATGAATTGACACATGATCTTGTTGAAGCGACACGTCAACCAGTTCGCCAAGCCCTTTCTGATGCTGGCTTGTCAACTTCTGATATTGACGAAGTTCTCTTGGTTGGTGGTTCAACTCGTATCCCTGCTGTTGTTGAACTTGTTCGTCACGAAACAAACAAAGAACCAAATAAATCAGTAAACCCTGATGAAGTTGTTGCTATGGGTGCAGCAATTCAAGGTGGTGTGATTACTGGTGACGTTAAAGATGTTGTTCTCCTTGACGTTACTCCACTTTCACTTGGTATTGAAACAATGGGTGGTGTCTTCACAAAATTGATTGACCGTAACACAACTATCCCAACTTCTAAATCACAAGTCTTCTCAACTGCTGCTGATAATCAACCCGCTGTAGATATTCATGTCCTTCAAGGTGAACGTCCAATGGCAGCTGATAACAAAACTTTGGGTCGTTTCCAATTAACAGATATCCCTGCAGCACCACGTGGTATTCCACAAATCGAAGTAACATTTGATATTGATAAAAATGGTATTGTTTCTGTTAAAGCTAAAGACCTTGGTACACAAAAAGAACAAACAATCGTTATCAAATCAAACTCAGGTCTTTCTGATGAAGAAATTGATAAAATGATGAAAGATGCTGAAGCAAATGCTGACGCTGATGCAAAACGTAAAGAAGAAGTTGATACACGTAATGAAGCTGATGCTTTAGTTTTCCAAACTGAAAAAACTTTGAAAGACCTTGAAGGAAAAGTAGAAGAAGCTGAAGTTAAAAAAGCTGAAGACGCTAAAGAAGAACTCAAAAAAGCGCTTGAAGGTGAAGATATTGATGATATCAAAGCTAAATCAGAAGCACTTTCTGAAATCGCTCAAAACCTCGCTGTAAAACTTTATGAACAAGCAAATGCAGCTCAAGGTGAAGCTGGACAAGCAACTGATGCTCAAGAAGCTCCAAAAGATGATAATACATTTGATGGTGACTTTGAAGAAAGCAAATAATAATTTATAAAAGCACTGATTCTTTTTTCAGTGCTTTTTTTTATAAAAATTGGACAAAATAGACATGTTGTCTAAAAACTATTTCAGATTCTTGCAATCATTTTCTTCTTGTACTATGATGAAATTAGTAAGAGATTGGAGGAGAATTAGAAGTAAAGAGACTAAAAAATTTAGTCAAACTGATGTTGTTTAGATTAGAGGAGGTTAATTATTATGCGTTATACAAATGGAAATTATGAAGCTTTCGTTCACCCAAGAAAACCAGAAAATGTTGATCAAAAATCAGCTTATATTATTGGGGCAGGCCTTGCAGGGCTTGCAACAGCAGTATTTTTAATTCGTGACGGTCAAATGTCAGGGGACCGTATTCATATTTTAGAAGAGTTACCATTGTCAGGAGGTTCTCTTGACGGTTCCTTTATTCCACATGATGGTTTCGTTGTTCGTGGTGGACGTGAAATGGAAAACCATTTTGAATGTCTTTGGGATTTATTCCGAACAATTCCGTCATTAGAAGTGGACAATGCATCTGTTTTAGATGAATTTTATCGAATTGACCGGGATGACCCAAATTCATCTAACTGTCGTATTATCCATAATCGTGGTGAACGGGTTGATGATGATGGAAAATTTACCCTAAGTCCAAAAGCTCAAGAAGAAATAATCAAATTATTCATGACTAAAGAAGAACTACTTGTAGGTAAAACAATAGAAGATTGCTTTACTGATGAGTTCTTCGAATCAAATTTTTGGCTTTATTGGTGTTCAATGTTTGCTTTTGAAAAATGGCATTCAGCTATTGAAATGCGTCGTTACATTATGCGTTTCATCCACCATATTGAGGGGTTACCTGATTTTTCTGCCCTAAAATTTACAAAATATAATCAATATGAATCGCTAGTAAAACCATTAATTTCATACTTAAAAGATCATGGAGTTGATTTTAAATATGGAGCACAGGTTGAAAATGTTGAAGTTGACTTTTCAAATGGCAAAAAGGTAGCAAAAGCTATTGTATTTGCTGACAAAAAAATAAAAGAACTGACAGAAAATGACTTAGTTTTTGTCACAAATGGTTCAATTACAGAAAGTTCAACTCAAGGTTCACCAACACAAGCTGCTCCGAAAACTAGTGAACTTGGTGGCTCTTGGAAACTTTGGCAAAATTTAGCTAAACAATCAGAAGAATTTGGACATCCAGATGTTTTTTGTAAGGACATTCCAAAAGAAGCTTGGGTTGTATCAGCAACTGTCACTTGGAAAAATTTAAAGATTCAACCTTATTTTGAAAAATTAACACATCGTCAATTGCGTTCAGGAAAAGTTGTCACAGGAGGAATTATTACTGTTAAAGATTCAAATTGGCTCCTTTCATTTACAACTCACCGCCAACCTCATTTTAAAGAACAAAATGACCAAGAAACAGTAACTTGGGTTTATGGTCTTCTTTCAAATACACCTGGGAACTATATCAAAAAACCAATTGAAGATTGTACAGGTGAAGAAATTACTCAAGAATTACTTTATCATTTAGGAATGCCAGAAGAAGAAATTGAAGCATTTGTTAAAGAAAATACTAATACAATTCCAGTATATATGCCTTTCATTACTTCTTATTTCATGCTTCGTGAACCAGGGGATCGCCCTCTTGTAGTACCTGAACAATCAGTCAATTTAGCGTTTTTAGGAAATTTTGCGGAAACTGAGCGTGATACAGTCTTTACAACCGAGTATTCAGTCAGAACTGCGATGGAAGCTGTTTATCAATTATTAAATGTTGATCGCGGTGTTCCGGAAGTCTATGCTTCGGCTTATGATTTACGAACTTTAGCAAGTTCAGCCTACTATCTATCAGATAAGCAAAAATTAGAAGATTTAGAGCTCTCATTTATTAAAAAACAAGCGCTCAAAGTTGGACTTAAGAAAATCAAAGGAACATATATTGAAGAACTTCTAGAAGATGCGGGTTTGATTTAAAAATTAAATGAAGTCACAAGAAATAGCGAAGGAGCAACCTTCGCTATTTTTGATACAATTATTCTTATGATTGAAGAAAATTTATACCAAGAGCTTGTTGAAATTAGACATTATCTTCATGCTCATCCCGAAATATCAGAAAAAGAAGTTGAAACGACAAAATTTATTCGTCAAAAATTAGCAGATTGGCAAATTGAAATAATGGATAGTCAGCTTAAAACAGGACTTGTTGCAAAAATTGGCTCAGGAAAACCGATTATTGCGCTAAGAGCAGATATTGACGCCTTACCTATTCTAGAAGAAACAGGATTAGAATTTTCCTCTGTAAACAAAGGAGCAATGCATGCTTGTGGTCATGACTTACATATGACTAGTCTTTTAGGAGCTGCTAAAATTCTAAAAGAGAAGGAAAGTCAGTTTAGTGGGACAATCAAACTTATATTTCAACCTGCCGAAGAAATTGGCGAAGGAGCCAAAGAAGTTCTAAAAACAGGATTAGTTTCAGATGTTCAAGCTTTTATTGGCTACCATAATATGCCTACTTTGTCAGCTGGAGTAATTGGCTTACGTGAGGGTGGAGTAATGGCAGCCGTTGAACGTTTTGAAATTTTAATAAAAGGTCAAGGAAGTCATGCGGCATATCCGCAAGAAGGTCAAGATTTGATTTTAGCTAGTGCTGCAATTGTTCAAAATCTACAACAGATTGTTTCTAGAAATATTTCACCACTGAGAGCTGCTGTTGTATCTGTCACACACATTGAAGCCGGAAATACTTGGAATGTTCTACCAAACAATGCCCGCTTAGAAGGGACAATAAGAACTTTTGACAATGAAGTACGTTCTTTAACAAAGAGAAGATTCAGCCAAATTATCGAAGCCACTGCAAAAGCTTATGATGTTGAACTAGAGATTAAATGGTTAATGGAAGCGGACCTTACGTTCAACGATTTCGAGTTGACAGATGTTATCAGGAAAAGAACCGAGCAATGGCATGATAAGGTAGTATATCCAGAGCCGTCAAGTGCGGGGGAAGACTTCGCTAATTATCAAAAGCAAGCTCCAAGTGTCTTTGCTTTTATTGGCTCAAATGAACAAGGGGCCTCTGGACTTCATTTTGCTGATATGGTCGTTCAAGATGAAACTCTAAAAGTTGCTGTTGACTACTATTTGGAAAGCGCTCATCAATTACTTGAACACTTTAAATAAAAACTATTATTAGATAGTTTTTTATTTTTGAGTTTTTTTGGAAGAAAATGATAGTTAATGATTGATTTTGAAAGATAAAGGTGTTATAATGATTTTTGTAAACGAATTCAGGAGATGGAAATGTTAGCAAATGAAAGAAAAAGACGGATTGTTGACTATCTAAAATTAAAAAGAAGAGCAACGATTGAAGAACTTCTTACGTTAATGGATTGCTCTATATCGACGCTTAGGCGAGATTTGAATGAATTGGAAAAAGAAAAATCTTTAAGACGAGTTCATGGTGGTGCAGAACTTACACAAGACTTATCGGAAGAATTAAGTATTTCCGAAAAAACTTCCAAAAACATTCAAGAAAAAGAAGAAATCGCTCAAAAAGCATTATCGAAAATTAAAGATGGGGATATTATTTTTTTAGATGCTGGGACTACAACTGGTATCTTAGCTGAACTTATCAATCAATCTCATCTTTATTTAACGATTGTAACCAACTCTGTCAGTCATTTGGCGAAATTAACAGATGACCGATTAATCGTCTATCTGCTCGGTGGACGAGTGAAAAAGGTAACAGATGCAATAATTGGGAGTCAGGCTTTAGAACAACTTTCTGCTTATCAATTCAATAGTGCTTTTGTTGGAGCTAACGGCTTTGACAATGAACACGGAGCAATGACGCCAGACCATGAAGAAGCAGCAATAAAAGGACTAGCAGTCAAACAAAGCCAGAATGCTTTCATATTAGCCGATTCTTCTAAATTAGGACAAATGAGTTTTGTCAAATTTGCTAATTCTGAAGAAGTTGAATTAATTACCGAGAACAATTAGCGTTTGTTTTTAAATGAATCGTGTGAAAAAAATTTCACTAAAAGTTAGTATTTGCAAACCTACGTCTTACATAAAGGAGAATTATGATTTATACAGTAACACTCAACCCAGCACTTGACTACTTCATGAATTATGAAGAGTTAGCACTTGGTGAGGTGAACCGAACAGGGAAAACACAGATTTCAGCAGGTGGTAAAGGAATTATGGAAAGTCGCATGCTAAGTCTTGTAGGTGCCAAAAGCAAGGCACTAGGCTTTCTAGGTGGATTTTCTGGTCAATATATTAAAGATTTCTTAGATGAGAATCAGATTGATTCGGATTTCACAGAAATAGAAGATTTGACAAGAATTAATGTCAAGCTGAAAAGTCAGGAAAGCGAAACAAGTCTTGATGCGGCTGGACCAAAACTTCAAGAAAGTGAAATTAATCATTTTCTTGAAAAATTTGATCATTTGAAAGAAGATGATATCGTTGTCTTTGCAGGTACAATCCCTAAAAGTCTTGGTGAAGATTTCTATGAGCGTTTGATTGCTAAAGTCCAAAAGCAAAAAGCAACTTTTGTCATGGATGTTGATGGTCAAAAATTACTTGATTCGCTTCCTGCTCATCCCCTACTCATTAAACCAAACCGAGAAGAACTAGAAGCAATCTTTGAAACAAGCTTCAAAAATAATGAGCAAATCATTCCTTATGGTCAAAAACTTTTAGAAATGGGTGCTCAAAATGTTATCGTATCAATGGCTGGTGATGGAGCGCTCCTCTTTACAAATGAGAAAGTTTATTTTGCTCAAGGGATTAAAGGAGAGTTAAAAAATTCTATTGGTGCTGGTGATTCGACCGTTGCAGGATTTTTAGCTGAATATAGCCAGTCTAAAGACCCGCTATTAGCATTTAGACAAGCAATCGCTTGTGGAACTTCAAAGGCATTCTCAGATGATATGCCAAGCCGAGCATTTTTGGAAGAAATTTATAAAAAAGTTAATATTTCAGAGGTGAAATGATGGAAATAAAAGATTTACTTAAAACAGAGGTTATGATTCTTGACCTCCAAGCAACTAGCAAAGAAGCCGTTATTGATGAAATGGTCAATAAATTAGTTTCTGAAGGTTATGTCAATGATTTCGCAACTTTTAAAGCAGGAATTATGGCCCGTGAGGCACAGACTTCAACCGGACTTGGCGACGGAATTGCAATGCCTCACAGTAAAAATACAGCGGTCAATGAGCCAGTCGTTCTCTTTGCAAAATCAAAAGTTGGTGTTGACTACGCCGCATTAGATGGACAACCTGTCAATCTTTTCTTCATGATAGCAGCACCAGACGGTGCTAATGATACTCACTTGGAAGCTTTAGCACAACTTTCAACTTATCTTCTTAAAGACGGTTTCCAAGATCGTTTGAGAAAAGTTGAGTATCCAAGAGAGGTCATTCAGCTTTTTTCTGAAAAACAAGAAGAAATTAAGACTGTTGAAAATGCTGAACATTATATTGTAGCTGTAACGGCTTGTACAACGGGTATTGCTCATACTTATATGGCTGAAGAAGCGCTTAAAAAACAAGCCTTGGAAATGGGCGTTGGAATTAAAGTTGAAACCAATGGTGCGCGTGGAATTGATAATAAATTAAGTGCAGCTGATATCCAAAAAGCAGATGCTGTTATTGTGGCTGCGGATAAGAAAGTTGAAATGAATCGTTTTGCTGGTAAAGAAATGGTTCAAGTTCCAGTTGCACATGCCATTCGAGATACGGAAGAATTAATTAATCGTGCACTTTCAGGTAAAGCACCAATCTATGAAGCAGACGGATCTGATGAAGTAAAAGAAGAATCATCTGGTGGATTAGGAAAAGCATTCTATAAACACTTAATGGGTGGGGTTTCTGCAATGCTTCCATTCGTTGTTGGTGGTGGGATACTTATTGCTCTTGCTTTCTTGATTGACCAAGCAATGGGAGTTCCTCAAAGTCAATTGGCTAATCTAGGAGTTTATCATCCTTTAGCAGCTTACTTTAAAAATGTTGGTGGTGCAGCTTTTGCCTTTATGTTACCTGTTCTAGCTGGTTTCATTGCCAACTCTATTGCTGATAAACCTGGTTTAGTTGCTGGTTTTGTCGCTGGTTCTATGGCATCTTCTGGTCTTGCATTTGGTCATTTAGATCCTGCTAAAATGATTCCGTCTGGTTTCTTAGGAGCCCTAGTTGGTGGTTTCCTTGCCGGTGGTGTCATTATCCTTTTACGTAAAGCTTTTGCAAAACTTCCTCGTTCACTTGATGGAATTAAAGCTATCTTGATTTATCCATTAGTTGGAACATTTATTACAGGTTTCCTAATGCTCTTTGTCAATATCCCAATGGCAGCAATTAATACCGGTCTCTCTAACTTCTTAGCGAGTCTATCAGGAGCATCTGCCCTTGTACTTGGTTTAGTTGTTGGTGGAATGATGGCTATTGACCTTGGGGGTCCAATTAACAAAGCTGCTTATATCTTTGCAACTGGTACTTTAGCAGCAACAGTTTCAACTGGTGGTTCAGTAACAATGGCTGCCGTTATGGCTGGTGGGATGGTTCCACCACTCGCAACTACAGTCGCTGTTATCTTGTTTAAAAATAAATTTACTAAAGAAGAACGCAATGCTGGTTTGACAAATATCGTTATGGGGCTTTCATTCATCACTGAAGGGTCAATTCCGTTTGGTGCATCTGACCCCGCACGCGCAATTCCATCATTTATGATTGGAGCAGCAGTAGCCGGTGGTTTGACTGGTATGGCAAACATTAAATTGATGGCACCACATGGTGGAGTCTTCGTTCTCGCTTTGACAAACAATCCTTTACTTTATCTCTTGTTCATCTTGATTGGCGCAATTGTTTCAGGCCTATTATTTGGTGCATTGAAAAAAGCAAAATAAAAATGAATGAGAATAATAAGAGCGGTTTAATACCGCTTTTTTTGATATAATAGAGGAAGTAAACTGGGGGATTGGGAGAGATTATTTTGAGTTTTATTGCACTTTTTGAGCTGGCGCTTTTTTTCCTTAATGTTATATTATCCTTTGTCATTATTTTTAGGGAAAGAAAATCAACAGCGGCAACTTGGTCATGGCTCTTTGTAGTTAATTTACTGCCTATCATAGGCTTTATTTTATATTTACTCATTGGACGTGGCATTTCGCATTATCGTATTTTTAAAGACCGAAAAAGGTTTCAGTTGGGTTTTGAAAAACAATTAGAACATGCTGAAAAATCTTACACAGATCGATTATTTATTAAAAAAATGAGACAAAATCATGTAATTGGTCAGTTGATTCATATGCTTTATGTTGAAGAAAAATCAATTATTTCAACAAATACTGGTGTGAAAATCTTCAATGATGGACGTCAGAAATTTAATGCTCTGATTGATGATATTAATAAAGCAAAACATCACGTTCATATGGAATATTATATTTTTCGGATGGATCGAATGGGTCATGAAATCTATGATGCTTTACTTGCAGCTGCAAAACGAGGAGTCGAAGTTAAACTTTTAATTGACGCTTGGGGTTCAAATAAAACAAAAATGTCTAATTTTAAAGAACTTCAGGAGGCTGGTGGGCATGTAGCGCAATTTTTTCCATTAATTATGCCTTTAGTTAATCCACGAACAAACTATCGTTTACACCGTAAAATTGTAGTTATTGATGGAATTATTGGATACACGGGTGGATTTAATGTTGGTGATGAATATGCTTCAATTACAAAGAAATTTGGCTATTGGCGTGACAATCATTTACGTTTGACTGGTGATATTGTTTATAGCCTACAACATCGTTTTATTTTAGACTGGAATTCTCAACATCATTTTGAAGTGACCGAGGGAGAGCCTTATTTCCCAGACTCTATTGTTGAAGGTCATGTAGCGACTCAACTTGTGACTTCGGGACCAGATGAGGACAAGGAGCAAATCAAATTAACTTACATGAAGATGATTTCGGGTGCAGAGCGAGAAATTATCATTCAAACCCCTTATTATATTCCGTCTGATGCTTTACATGAATCTATAAAATTAGCATTGTTATCGGGTGTACAGGTTAAATTATTGATTCCAAATAAGCCGGACCATCCACTGGTTTATTGGGCGACTTATTTCCATGCTGCTGATTTAGTTAAATATGGCGCGAAAGTTTATACTTACGAAAATGGATTTGTTCACTCTAAAACATTGATTATTGATGGAGAGTATGCCTCAGTTGGGTCAGCTAATTTAGATTATCGAAGTTTGCAATTATGTTTTGAAGCTAATGTTGTTATCTATGATTATGACATTTCTCAAAAATTACGAAATGATTTTATGAAGGATTTGAAATTGAGCCGTCCATTAACTTTAGAGCGTTATGAAGAACGTTCTAAGTTAGTTCGTTTTAAAGAAGGTTTAGCTCGTTTAATTGCACCAATGCTCTGATACCTATTATTAAAAATTGAAGTAGTAAGATTTATTGAAGAAAAAATTTAAAAGAGTAAGATGAAAATGGAGGAGAGAAATGGAGAATAAACTCAATATTGTGATTATTACAGGGATGTCTGGGGCAGGTAAAACGGTTGCCATTCAATCCTTTGAGGACATGGGTTATTTCACGGTAGATAATATGCCACCAAATTTAATTGAAAAATTTGTGGGCCTTTTGAATACACCAGATAATAAGATTGATAAAGTTGCCTTGGTTGTCGATATGCGTTCACGCGCTTTCTTTGAAGATATTCAAAGTATTGTGACTGAATTGACTGATAACGGGTCTGTTAATTTCAAACTTTTATTTTTAGATGCAAATGATACTGAATTGGTTTCAAGATATAAGGAAACTAGAAGAAGTCATCCTCTTGCTATTGCTGGTAGAACGCTTGATGGAATTACTAAAGAACGTGAAATTTTAGCTGATTTAAAAAATCTTTCAGAAGTGGTTATTGATACAAGCGAATTGACTCCAAGAAATCTCCGAGCAAGAATTTTACAAAAATTTGCTTCTAGTACGGAATCTACATTTAGAATTGAAGTTATGTCATTTGGATTTAAGTATGGCTTGCCTTTAGATGCCGATTTAGTCTTTGACGTCCGTTTCTTGCCAAATCCGCATTATATTGCTGAATTACGTGATAAAAACGGAACAGATAAAGAAGTTTATGACTATGTTATGGAACATCCACAGTCGGAAGAATTTTATGAAAATTTGATGAAAATGTTAGTTCCAATTCTTCCAGCTTATAAAAAAGAAGGTAAATCAGTTTTAACAATCGCTTTTGGTTGTACGGGTGGTCAACACCGGTCGGTTGCTTTTGCTGAAAGAGTCTCTGCGGCTTTGAAGGATAAATGGCATCTCAATGTCAGTCATAGAGATAAAGACCGTAGAAAGGAAACGGTAAATCGTTCATGAGCAATCCAAAAGTTGTAGTTATTGGTGGAGGAACTGGAATTCCAGTTGTCTTAAAAGCACTTCGTAAAGAAAAAATTGATTTAACGGCTATTGTAACTGTGGCAGACGATGGTGGGTCTTCTGGGCGAATTCGTTCAGCGGTGAATATTGCACCGCCAGGTGATTTGCGTAATGTATTGATTGCCATGTCAGATATGCCCAAGTTTTATGCTGATATTTTACAATATCGTTTTGATAAATCTGATGGTGAATTAGCTGGTCATCCTCTGGGTAATCTAATTATTGCAGCAGTTTCTGAAATGCAGGGTTCAACTTATCGTGCAATTCAAACATTAGCTCAATTTTTTCATGTGGAAGGGAAAATTTATCCTTCGTCTGATGCCGCGTTGACCTTACATGCTGTTTTTAAGGATGGTCATGAGGTCTTAGGTGAAAGTCATATTGCTAGCTATAAGGGATTGATTGACCATGTTTATTTAACTCAAACAGCTAGTGGTGATAGTCCAGTTGCGTCCAAAAATGTAGTGAAATCAATTATGGAAGCAGATACCATTGTCTTGGGACCTGGCTCACTTTTTACTTCGATTTTACCTAATATCGTTATTCCAGAAATCTGCGAGGCTCTTTGGAAAACCTCGGCTAAAATTGTCTATGTTTGTAATATCATGACTCAGCGTGGGGAAACAGAACGTTTTTCAGATGCTGACCATGTTCGAGTATTAAATGAACATATTGGGACAAAAGTGATTGATACTGTCTTGGTGAATATTCAAGAAGTTCCTGAAGAATACATGAATACGAATAAATTTGATGAATATCTGGTTCAAGTTGACCATGATTTTGAGGCATTAAAAGCAGAAGAGGTCAACGTTATCTCTAATAACTTCCTTGAACTTCGTGACGGCGGAGCCTTTCATAATGGTGAAGCTGTTGCTAAAGAAATTGTCGCAATTTCACAAAGGCAAGAGTTTAGACATTAAAAAATTTACTGACAGAGTGTTTGTCAGTAAATTTTTATAAGAAAAAAGTCTGACAGAAAGAATAGAGCAGGGAAAAAATATCCTGTCCTGTATAGAAAGAATTATGAGTTTCACAAGTGATGTAAAAAAAGAATTAACAAGTAATTTAGCAACAACTGGAGCACTTTTGGCACTTGTCAGAATGAATGGCTCTGTGGGTATTTTTAATGGATTAACTTTATCAATTACGACTGAAAATGCTGGAACTGCTAAATATATTTATCAAATGTTAAGAGAACTCTACGATGTTCATGCTGAAATTCGTGTTCATCAAAAGACTACGCTCTCTAAAAATCGGGTTTATACGGTTTTTATAACTGAGGGTGCGAGTGAATTATTAGATGAATTAAGTTTAGCAGATTCGTTGATGTTGGATAATGGTGTGCCAGAATTTGTTAAAAATGATGAATTTATCAAAAAGGACTATTTACGAGGAGCTTTTTTATCAGCAGGCTCTCTCCATAATCCTGAAAAAGGTGAGTATCAGTTATCAATTGCTAGTGTATATCAGGAACATGCGGAAGATTTACAAGAAATTTTTCGAGATTTTGGTTTAAATGCGCGCGTTATTGAAAGGAAAAATCGCTGGATACTCTATTTATCAAAAGCTGAAGAAATAATGGATTTCTTGACTTTAATTGGAGCGATGAAAGCAAGATTGAAATTTGAAGAGGCGAAGATTATGCGTGAAATGCGTGGTTTAGCTAATCGGCAGTCCAATTTTGAAAATGCTAATATTGCTAAATCAGTTATGGCGGCTCAAGAAGCAATTAATGCTATTAAATTTCTTAATGAGAGAAAAGAATTAGAACAACTTCCAGAGAATTTAAAGGAAATTGCTCGTGTACGTCTAGAAAATCCTGAAGCAACAATTAAAGAGTTGGGAGAGTTGCTTGAACCCCCTTTAGGGAAGTCTGGAGTAAATCACCGACTTAGAAAACTTGTTGAACAAGCTAATGAGTTAAGAAAAATTGAGAATTAAAAAAACTAGCTAGATATTCTTGCTAGTTTTTTTATACTTTGTCTTATTTCCACCCATTGAGGAAAAAACGAGAAACGATTTCAGCTTTTTCTATAAGTAAATTCATTGATAAACCTTTCATTCCTGAATTGAAAATACTTAAAATCAGAAGAAAATCTTCTTGGCTATAATCACTAGAAATTTTTCCTTCCGCCTGGCCTTTTTGAAAAAGTAATAGATAAATCTGCTTCTGTAAAGAAAGGGCATCATCATCTAGTAATTCAGGACTATTTGTATATTGAGTCATCATGTTTTCTGAAAAAATCGGCTGATAATGTTCAAGTTGCTGAATTTTTAATTGAAGAATTGCTTGATAAGTCTGATTAAAATCTAAATTACTTTCAATAAGAGTTTTAATTTCCATAGACAATTGATTGAGATTTTGCCTAATAACCTGGTTAATCAATTGATTTTTGCTATGAAAATATTTAAAGAGTGTCACTTTTGAAACGTCTGCTTTGTGGGCAATTTCGTCAACGGTAATTTCTCTAATTGTTTTTTGGTTTAATAAGTGAAAAGTGGTTTCTAGAATCGCTTTTTTCTTTTTTTCTGTTTGATTCATAAAAGTTCCTTTCAACTTGATTGGATTGGGTATTTACTATCAAAAATTATAGCTTTTTTCTTGAACTATTTCAAATGTAAGCGTACAATATGAACTATAAGTAATGATTCAGTACATTTTATGATAATAGAGGATAAAATTCAGGAGGAAGAAAGATGGATAAGTTAGTTGAGGTAAAAGGACTTCAAAAAAACTTTGGTCAATTTCAAGCCTTAAAAGATGTTTCTTTTGAGGTAAATGCTGGAGAAGTTCTTGGCTATATTGGCCCTAATGGTGCTGGGAAATCAACAACAATTAGAATTTTGCTTGGAATCATTCGAGCGACCCAAGGAAAAGTTCAAATTTTTGGTAAGGATGTCTGGCAAGATTCAATTGAGATTCATAAAAAAATTGCTTATGTTCCAGGGGATGTTTACCTTTGGCCAAATTTATCTGGCGGAGAAACGATTGATTTATTTTTAAAACTTCATGGAGCAATCAATCAAGAAAAACGAGACCGATTAATTAAAAAGTTTGATTTAAATCCTAAGAAAAAAGTTCGCTCTTATTCTAAAGGAAATCGACAAAAGATTGCGCTCATTGCTGCTTTAGCAACTGAGGCTGAGCTCTATATTTTTGATGAGCCAACGAGTGGTTTGGATCCACTTATGGAAGCCGTTTTTCAAGAAGAAGTAAAAGGACTAAAAGCTGCTGGCAAAGCAATTATTTTATCAAGTCATATTTTATCAGAAGTTGAAAAATTAGCTGATAGGGTAGCGGTGATCCGAAAAGGAGAGATTGTTGAAACAGGCACACTTGATGACTTGCGACATTTGACCAGATATCAGTATAAAGTTGAAACGGAACAAGAAGCTGTTGGCTTAAAAGAATTATCTTCTGTTCATGATTTACAAATTAAAGAGAATGAAGCGACATTTCAAGCCGATTCAGATGCAATAGATGAAATTTTAAAAACACTCTTACTTTATGGGGTAAAGAAGCTGGAAGCCACGCCACCAACACTTGAAGATCTGTTTATGCGACATTATCAATAGGGGGCTTACTATGAAACAACCACTTTATAATACAGGAGTTTTATTTAAGACTTTAATAAAAAGGGATTGGTTTAAGTTAGCTTTCTGGATTTTAGGAATGCTTGCTTTTGCTGCTTCAGGGGCAGGGAAAATGGAAGTTGCCTCGAATCCGGAGACGGCTAGTACTCTTTATACAATGTTTGTCAAAAATCCAGCAATGGTCGGATTATTTGGACCAACTCCAATAAATAATCCAACTAATTATAGTCTGGGGCCGATTTTTGGTCAAACCATGACTTTAATTACGGGGCTGACTTTCGCTATTATTTCGATTATTTATGTTGTTAATCGAAGCAGAAAAGAAGAAGATGATGGGATTACAGAACTTTTTCGGTCTTACTCTATTGGAAAATTGGCAAATACGACTGCTTTAGTCATGGAACTTTTGCTCTTACATTTAATAATGGCTATCTTATTAGCTCTTTCAATAGAGGCCCAAAACGTGGCTGGCTTGGATCATTTAGAAAGTAATTTTCTATTTGCTTTCACAACAAGTGCTCAGGGTTTCCTTTGGGGAATGTTTGCTTTACTTTTCGGTCAAATTTTCTCTGAAGCAAGTACAACTAAAGGGATGACATTCGGTTTACTGGGTTTGTTATATATTGTTCGAATGCTAACAGATGTAACAAATCTTTCCATAGGTTGGTTCAATCCTCTGTCTTGGTCTTATCTAGCTTTTCCTTATGTTAAAGGTCATGAAAATTGGTTAGCTGTCTTTTTGACTTTTCTCTTAGCTTTTCTACTTTTAGGAATATCCTATATCCTAGAGCTTAAAAGAGATGTGGGAGTGGGGTATTTTCCCGAAAGAAAGGCGCGACTTCATGGGAAAAAGGGACATTTCGGATTTCCTGGTCTCGTTTTGAATCTTGAAAAAAAGATGATTATCGGTTGGCTTTTGGCAAGTTTTGTTCTGGGCTTAGTTTATGGTTCAATGTTTGGACAAATGGACCAATTTATTTCAAGTAATAAAACCGTTAAGGAGCTTTTTGTTGGGAATGAAACGGCAGCGAGTGCGATTAGAGGAAACTTCATGGTCACTCTGTTTTCGATATTGTCAATCTTAATCGCAGCGTTTGGTGTAATTTTACTGACAAAAATGGTGAGCGAGGAAAGAAAAAATCGTCTGGAAGCTCTTTATGCTTTACCACTTTCACGACTAAAAGTGTATTCCACTTATTTACTGACAGCTATTCTGTCAGTAATTTTAGCTCAGTTTTTAGCGCTTTTTGGAATATTTATTGAACAGTTGGGTAATAAAAATGCTTTGAGCTTCTTAGAAATTATGAAATCTGGCATGATTTGGCTTGTTGCTGTCATATTTGTTTTAGCAATACTTAGTCTGTTACTTGGGCTTGTGCCTCGTTTGGCAGAATTAATTTGGGTATATCTTGCTTTCTTACTTTTTATGACTTATCTTGGAAAATTATTATCTTTGCCAAAATGGCTTGAAAATTTAAGTATTTATAACTATATTCCTAAATTGCCAGTTGAGAAAATGAATCTTTCTAACGTTTTATTCATATTGATTTTATCTGTTTTATTAATTTTACTTGGCTTTGGAGCTTATAGAAGACGCGATTTAATCACTGGGTAAAATAAATAAAAAAGCTATCATAATTGATAGTTTTTTTTTATGAAAATTGATATTTTATAGATTACTTTCAAAAGTGTAAGAATAGTACTTACTAAGTATAGTAAAATAAATATATATAAATTAAGATTTAGGGGAGAATTATGAAAAAAATTATTATTTTTGCTGGTCTTGCAAGTGTATTGACATTTGGCGCTTTTAATTATCTAAAAAAACCGGGGAGTGAGCTGGGAGTCTTGGCCACTAAAGCAGTCACACCTAAAATATTGAATCCTAAAAACAATGAAGTAAATGAGAAAAGTTTAGATAATTTTGCGAAGAATACCCATATAATTATATCGTCACCTGATAAAGAGAAGGCGATTGATGAGGTGGTAGAAGAAGAGTTAAATAAGAAAGATAATAAACTGAATAAGGGTGAATTATACGCTCTATATAATAATTCAACTGAAGCATTGGAAAATACTAGCCGTTCAGTTGCAGATTTTATGAATGATATATTAGGAAGTAAATAGCGAATAGCTTGACTTTTAAATTGTAAAATGAACAACAAAATGTCGTATAAGCCTGATTTTACAGTATTTCTTAGCATTAATAAGAAATTTATGATAGAATGAATGAGTTATTTTATAAATACGCTTTCAGGAGAAAAATTATCATGATGAATCCGGCAGAAATTTTATCTGCGACCATTCACCACGGTCAGGAAAAAATTAAACGTCCATTTTTAGAAAAAGCTGTGCTTGGTTTTATTGGCGGAGCAATGATTTCCTTTGGTTATTTACTTTATATTAGAGTAGTAGCTTCCGTTGCTGAGGAATTAGGAAGTCTTGCGAGCTTAATCGGAGCAAGTGTCTTTCCAATTGGCTTAATTGTTATCTTATTGGGAGGTGGTGAGTTAATCACTTCAAATATGACAGCTGTATCAACTTCATTATTTGCTAAAAAGGTAAGTTTGAGTGATTTGCTTAAAAATTGGTTGATTATTACTTTGTTTAATGTGATTGGAGCAATTTTTGTCGCTTTCGTCTTTGGACATCTCGTAGGATTGACTGGTACAGGAGATTATAAGACGGAACTTTTGAGTTTGGCTCAAGCAAAGATTAATGCGAGTTGGTCACAAGAATTTCTATCAGGGATTGGTTGTAATTGGTTCGTTGGTTTAGCTATGTGGATGTGTTACGGAGCAAAGGATGCGGCAGGGAAAATATTGGCCGTTTGGTTTCCAGTGATGGCTTTTGTTGCGATTGGTTTTCAACATAGTATTGCAAATGCTTTTGTTATTCCTGCAGCAATTTTTGAAAATGGAGCGAGCTGGCTAGATTTTGCTCATAATTTCTTGTTTGTTTATCTTGGAAATCTCTTAGGTGGATCAATTTTTGTAGCTGGTTTTTACAGTTTAGGGTATCGTAGACAGGCTAGAGAACAAGAAGAACTTAAAAATCAAGAATAAATAAAAAAGTTACTGACAGAAAGTCGGTAACTATTTTTTTAACTGATGATAACGATTGTACCAAATCTCGACGTACTCTTTAGAAAAAGGTCCTTTTTCATTGTTAATCCAGTCAACAAGAATTTTGACATTTTCTTTTAGAATATGATCAATTTCTTTTGGATAGTGCATTTTGCGGCGGTGGCGTTCATATTCTTCAACATCGAGTAATTTTTTTTCTCCATCTTTGAAGACCTTCACGTCAAGGTCGTAATCAATATATTTCAGCGCTTCGTTATCGAGGACGAAGGGGCTCGCTAGATTGCAGTAGTAGCTAACGCCTTCCTCACGAATCATAGCAATGATGTTAAACCAAAACTTTTTGTGGAAGTAAACAATGGCAGGTTCGCGTGTCACCCAACGACGGTCGTCAGATTCTGTCACTAATGTGTGATCGTTTACTCCAATAATTGAATTTTCATTTGTTTTTAGAACCATCGTATCGCGCCAAGTGCGATGAAGATTCCCATCATGTTTATAGCTTTGAATCGTGATGAAGTCGCCTTCTTTCGGAATTTTCAAGGCTATTCTCTCTTTCTCAATTCAAAGTTCTCATCTATTAATATACCATTTTTTAAATGAAATTTACAGTAAAAATGTTTAGTTTAAGCAATAAATTACTAATAATTGTTCGGATTTTTTTATTTTTATGTAGTAGAACTGTGTTTTTATACTATCAAGAAATATTAGTCATCCAAGTCAAAAATTGTCAAGGCAGACTGAAATTCTTCCCGCAAATGGGCTTTACGAAATTTTAACCAATCGGAACTTTTGCGAATCGCATTGTATCTTTTGCGCAAATGCCAGTTTTCGGCAATTTGATACTGCGGATATTCTTCTAAAAAGTGATTAATCATCTGCCATTCATAAGGATAGCCTAGTGGATGAGCGTGATAGAGGACTTTATCAAAAGTTAATGGCAAGCGTCTTTGATGAAGATGACCAAAAATAACATCACTGATTTTGGGAAATTTCTTAAAGGTTTCATGAAAATGTTGCGAACCTAAGTAGGCATTAAATCGGGCGAATTTTTCATAACGAGTATTAATGATAAATTGCTGATGAGGAACGAAATGGGTACTGACAATAATTTTATCAATCTTAGGATTTGCTGATAGTTCTGTCAGTAACTTTTCTAATTTCTGTAATTCAAGATTTGTTATCTTGATATCATCAAATTGACGATGAATTTTTCTATCAAAATAAAATGAATTTTTAAAAGCTATGATTTTTTTTATATCAATTTTTCCAGTCATGAAAGAATAATCATACCAACCGTGGAAACTGACAAAAGCAGTAGAAGCAAAAGTTTTTACTTGAAAATTACTGACAGAAATTTCTTCTTCAGAAAGACCAACCATATCGTGATTTCCAAGATTGTAAGTGACTGACAGCTCTGTCAGTAATTCTATTTGCTTGAAAAAAGGTTCGGAAATTCCGTGAAAATCATTTGAAATATCACCAGCAAAATGTAAATCTGTAATCTTTAAATCCTTTAAAAGAGACAGAAAAATATCAATTTCTTCTTGAGAAAAATGATTAGAATCCATATGAAAATCAGAAATCACAGCCAAGCGTCTTTTTTTAGTCATAATGAAATTATAGCATGTGATAGAAGTTCTATCTAATAAATAAATTTTTGATGAATCCTTATCTATTGAATAGCTTACTTTAGGCTTATAAGTGGTGAATATGGTATAATGCTACTATGGAATTATCAGAAATTAGAAATTTACTTGAAGGATATGCTGAGAAGATTAATGGCTTTCGGGAATCATTAGATCTTGAGCGTTTGGAAGAAGAAATAGCTCTTTTAGAAAACGATATGGCACAACCTGAATTTTGGAATGATCAAGCAGCGGCTCAAAAAGTGATTGATGAATCAAATGCTTTGAAAGCCAAGTATGACAATTATCAAGCGATGAATAATATGCTTGAGGAAGCGCAAACGATGCTTGAGATGCTTCAAGAAGAAGCTGACGAAGAGATGCAAGCTGAGTTAGAGGAAATGACAATTGCGCTCGGTCAAAAAATTGAATCTTATGAGCTTGAAATTATGCTCAATCAACCTTATGACCATATGAATGCTGTTCTTGAAATTCACCCAGGTTCTGGGGGAACAGAGTCGCAGGACTGGGGCTCAATGTTGATGCGGATGTACACTCGTTGGGGCGAAGCACATGGATTTAAGGTTGAAATTCTCGACTATCAAGACGGAGATGTTGCCGGATTGAAATCAGTTGCCCTTCGATTTGTTGGACGAAATGCTTATGGTTTTTTGCGAGGAGAAAAAGGAGTACATCGTTTAGTACGTATTTCACCTTTTGATTCAGCCAATCGTCGTCATACTTCATTTACCTCAGTTGATGTGATGCCTGAGTTGGACGATTCTATTGAAGTAGATGTTCGTGATGCCGATGTTAAAATGGATACTTTCCGTTCAGGTGGAGCTGGTGGACAAAATGTCAATAAAGTCTCTACTGGTGTGCGTTTGACTCACATCCCAACGGGAATTGTTGTGCAATCTACAATGGATAGAACGCAATATGGTAACCGGGATAAAGCGATGGCTATGCTGAAATCGAAACTCTATCAATTAGAAATGGATAAAAAGCAAGCTGAAGTTGATGAACTTCGTGGCGACCAATCAGAAATTTCTTGGGGAAGTCAAATTCGTTCATACGTATTCATGCCTTATCAATTAGTTAAAGATACGCGTACTGGTTATGAAACTGGACAAATTTCAAATGTGATGGACGGAGAATTGGACGGGTTTATAAATGCCTATCTCCGTTGGAACTTGTAGATTATAAATTAAAGTTTAGTATGTTTGAAATGTTTACGAAACATTAAAGTTATTAATGAAAAGGTTATAAAATAAAAGTGCCACCTAAAGCACTTTTATTTTGATATAATTATAAGAGTTCAATTGATGGATTCATTCTATGAAGCTGTCAGTAGGGCTAAAAGTTCTGTTATTTTAGAAAAAAAGAAAAGGTACGTGTGTGCCCGTTTTCTTGTTTTTTGAGAGCAGAATTTAAAAACATCCATAGTGATTAAAAAAATGGATTTTACGGACGAGTCCTAACGTTTGTTAGGACTTGGAAGAAAAATCTAGCATAGGAAAGGTACTATGAGTATTATAAAATTAAGCAACGTTTCCAAGAAATATTCTAATGGAACAACGGCTTTGCGTAATATCTCGCTTGAAATTGAGCCGGGAGAATTTACCTATATCGTTGGTCCATCAGGAGCCGGGAAATCGACCTTTATCAAACTACTTTATCGTGAATTAAAGATTGACCGTGGTTCTGGAACAGTTGCGCAATATGATTTATCTAAATTAAAACGTCGTGATGTGCCAATGCTTCGTCGCTCTGTTGGAGTTGTTTTCCAAGACTATAAACTTTTGCCAAAGAAAACTGTTTTTGAAAATATCTCCTACGCCATGGAAGTTATTGGGAAAAGTCCTCGTGAAATTAAAAAACGAGTGAATGAAGTGCTTGACCTTGTTGGTCTGAAACACAAAATTCGTTCATTTCCAAATGAACTCTCAGGTGGGGAACAGCAGCGTGTAGCAATTGCTCGTTCAATTGCCAATGCACCAAAAGTATTGATTGCTGATGAACCTACAGGGAACTTAGACCCTGAAAACTCTTGGGAAATCATGAATCTGCTTGAAAAAATTAATCTTCAAGGGACAACCATTTTGATGGCAACCCACAATAGCCAAATCGTTAACACTTTAAAACACCGTGTTATCGCAATTGAAAACGGACGAATTGTCCGCGACCAAGAGGAAGGAGTTTACGGCTACGATGATTAGAAATTTCTTCAAACACCTTTTGGAGTCGCTCAAAAACTTAAAACGTAATGGTTGGATGACAGTTGCGGCTGTTTCATCAGTAACAATTACTTTAGTTTTAGTTGGACTTTTCCTTTCAGTTATCTTGAATACTTCAAAAATATCTAATGGGATTGAAAACAATGTTCGGATTGTTGCCTACATGAAATTAGATGTTCATGATCAAGAGACAAAAATTCAAGATCCAAAAGATAATAAAAAAACAATCAATAATCCTGACCACCTGAAGATTTACGATTCAATCAAAAAAGTTCCTAATGTAAAAACTGTTACTTTTTCAAGTAAAGAAGCTCAGTTGAAAGAACTAACAAAGGCCTTAGGAAATAACTGGAATCTCTTTAAAGGTGATGCCAATCCACTTTACGATGCTTATATTGTTGAAGCTGATAAACCAGCAAATGTAAAATCAGTCACTTCAAAAATATCAAAACTTTCAGGAATTGAAAAAGCTACTTATGGTGGTGCAAATACTGCAAAACTTTTCCAAATTGCTCAGGGAATTCGAACTTGGGGAACTGCAGCGGCTATTCTGTTAATTTTCGTTGCTGTCTTCTTGATTTCTAACACCATTCGAATTACTATTCTATCAAGACAACGTGAAATTCAAATTATGCGTCTGGTTGGGGCTAAAAATGGTTATATCCGTTGGCCTTTCTTCTTGGAAGGCGCTTGGGTTGGACTTTTAGGTTCAATTATTCCAGGACTTATTGTTGCTTGGGCTTACCGCCTTGCTTTTGTTAGCTTGACACCAAGTCTTCAATCACAAAAGCTTGAAATGTATGCGACAAATCAATTCATTCCTGCAATAGTTGGATTGATGGCCGTGATTGGTATTTTGATTGGTTCATTTGGAGCCCTCTTATCAATGCGTCGTTTCCTTAAAATTTAATAAAATTAAAAGAGAAGTTAAATCTTCTCTTTTTTTTGCTAAAAAAAGCTGTCAGTAAATAAGTTTTTACTTATTTACTGACAGACTCTTAAATTTGTTTAATTAGATATCATAATCTTCATCAGACATGGCTTCCACTTCGCCAAGAAGGTATGAATTACCAACTTGTGAGAAGAAGTCGTGGTTTGATGACGAAGTTGAAATTCCATTCATAACCACTGGGTTAACGTCTGCTGCGGTATCAGGGAAAAGTGGATCTTGTCCAAGATTCATCAAAGCTTTATTGGCATTATAACGCAAGAAAGTTAAAACTTCATCAGTCCAACCAACTTTGTCATAAAGTAAATGAGAATATTTTTCTTCATTTTCATAAAGTTGATAAAGCAATTCATACATCCAATCACGGAATTCACCTTGCTCATCTTCAGATAACTCATTAAAACCAAGTTGGAATTTGTAACCAATATAAGTACCGTGAACTGACTCATCACGAATAATTAATTTAATAATTTCCGCTGAGTTAATCATTTTGTTATTTCCAAGATAGCGCAAAGGGGTATAGAAACCAGAGTAGAAGAGGCAAGTTTCAAGGAAAACAGAAGCCACTTTCTTTTGCAAAGGAGTACCAGATTCATAAATTTTATTGATGATTTCGGCTTTTGTTTGCATATAAACATTGGTATCTACCCAATTAAAAAGTTCTTCAATTTCTTTTTTCGTGTTTAGAGTTGAAAAAATTGTTGAATAAGACTTTGCATGAACAGATTCCATAAATTGGATATTGTTGAAACAGGCAATTTCTTGAGGTGTTCTTGCATCATGTTTGAGCACTTCAGCACCATCAACAGATTGCAAAGTATCAAGCAATGTCAAACCAGCAAAGGCCTTAGCAAAGGTATCACGTTCCAATTGAGGAAGTTTACGCCAATCATCTAAATCGTTAGATACAGGAACACGAGTATCTAACCAAAATTGACTTGTTAATTTTTCCCAAGTATATTTGTCAATAGAATCCTCAATAGAATTCCAGTCAATGGCACTGTAATAAGTGGGGACAGTAAGATTTTCAGTTTCAGACATATTTTAAGATATGAGCCTGCTTTAAAAAGGGCAAACTCAATTCCTTTCTCTCATTTATTTACTGACAGAAAATACTGTCAGTATTTTTAGCTTAGTCATAAATTCTGTCAGTAAATTTTCACTTACCAACGAAGCTGTCAGTAAAAATAGGGACTCATTAGACCAAAAACTTTCGATAATTTATCAAAAGTTAATGTCAATAATCGTTTTAGAACATTTCGCAAATGCTTACCCCATTTTCATTCATTGATGATACTTTAATGAATGAAAACAAGTAAGAAAATAGAAAGTCCGTCTTAGCGGCTTCCGTAGAAGCAATAGATGCTTTAGCACCAATGCTTCTGTTGTATTAAATAACGCAACTTTCACATTGGTTAGCACCGACTTCTTCTTGGTCGTCAGTAAATGTACGAATGTAGTAAATTGTTTTGATTCCTTTTTTGTAAGCATAGTTACGCAAAATAGACAAGTCACGAGTTGTCATTTTATTATTTGCCACTTTCCATTCATAGAGACCTTCAGGTAAAGTTGAACGCATAAATAAAGTGAGTGACAAACCTTGGTCAACATGTTCTGTAGCAGCTGCATAAACGTCAATTACTGCACGCATATCTGTATCATAAGCTGATTTGTAATAAGGAATTGTTTCAGTGGCAAGTCCAGCAGCTGGATAATAAATTTTCCCAACTTTCTTTTCTTGACGTTCTTCGATGCGATTGACAATTGGATGAATAGAAGAAGAACAGTCATTGATATAAGAAATAGAACCATTTGGAGCCACAGCCATACGATATGAATTATAGAGTCCAGAAGTTTTTACTGTGTCACGTAAAGCAGTCCAATCCTCAATTGTTGGAACAGCAATCCCTTTGAAAAGTTCTTGAACTTTAGGAGATACAGCTGCAAAATAATCATGTGTTAAATATTTATCAAAATAAGAACCATCAGCATAGGCAGATTTTTCAAAATTCTTGAAGCTAGATCCTTTTTCAACAGCTAATTTATTTGAAGCCACTAAAGTATAATAGTTCAACAACATGAAATAAACACTAGTAAATTCAACGGCTTCTTTGCTGTCATAATGAATTTGATTTTGTGCTAAGAAAGAATGTAAGCCCATTGCTCCAAGCCCAATCGCATGCATTTCATCATTACCTTTACGAACAGTTGGAACAGTATCGAGGTTTGAAGTTTCGGAGATGAAAGTTAAAGCGCGAACCATTGCTTCAATAGAAGTTCCAAATTCATTGCTAGAAGTCATCATATTCAAAACATTAGTTGAACCCAAGTTACAAGCGACGTCAGTTCCAACCACCTTATAAGTTTGGTCATCGTTCAAAACAGAAGGCGTTTGGACTTGCAAAATTTCAGAACAAAGGTTAGACATTGAAATTACACCATCAACAGGGTTAGCTTGATTGACTGTGTCAACATTTACGATGTAAGGATAACCAGATTCTTGTTGAAGTTTTGAAAGTTCTTGTTCAAGTTCACGGGCATTAATCGGTGTTTTACGAATTTCTGGATTGGCTACCATTTTGTCATATTCAGCTGTGATATCCACTTCGGCAAAAGGTTTGCCATAATATTTTTCAACAAAATATGGTTCAAAGAGATACATTGTTTCTCCCTTTTTGACCAATTCATAGAATTTATCAGGAACAGTAACCCCAAGAGAGAGTGTTTTAACACGAATTTTTTCATCCGCATTTTCTTTTTTAGTGGACAAGAATTCCATAATATCTGGATGGAATAGTGATAAATAAACAACACCAGCACCTTGACGTTGCCCCAATTGATTGGCATAAGAAAAGGCGTCTTCAAAAAGTTTCATGACAGGAACGACACCAGCTGCCACTCCATCGTAACCTTTGATAGGTGCACCAGCAGCACGTAAATTAGTCAAGTTTAGACCAACACCACCACCATTTTTAGAAAGTTGCAAGGCAGAGTTAATTGTTCGTCCAATTGAATTCATATCATCAGTTAATTGTAGAAGGAAACAAGAAACAAATTCACCACGACGCTTACGTCCAGCATTTAGAAAAGTCGGAGTCGCAGGTTGATAACGACGATTAATCATTGCAAAAGCAAGATTATTAGCTAATTTTTCATCGCCGTCAGCCATGTATAAAGCATTCATTAACACACGATCTTCAAAATCTTCAAGATAGAGAGAACCGTCATTGTTTTTCATGGCATATTGATTATAAAATTTGTAAGCAGCCATAAATGAATCAAAATGAAATTCAAATTTACTCAATTCTTTACGAAGATTGGTAATGAATTCTGGTTTATATTTTTCAAGAAACTCAGCTTCTAGATATTCTTCTTTAACGAGCCAATTGAGTTTATCGATATATGTATCGGCTTCATAACGATTAGGTTCGACATTTTCTTTAAAAAAAGCAGTAATTGCTTCTTTATCTTTAGCAAGAGGAATGCTACCATTAACGGGAATGTTAATCTCGTTATTAAGCTTGAAATAAGTTACATCTTTAAGTTGTTTTAGAGACATAAGTGACCTTTCTTAAAGCGTTCAACCATAAAGAACAGAGGGATGAACTCTAATATTATAATAAGTTCAAACTAATTAATAGAAATAAAAAGTTAAAAATAAAGAGGCTTCACTCAATAGGGTGAAGCCATAAAATCACAGCGGATTTTTGAAGGTGACTTTCGCTCCTTTGTCAAGCTGTGTAGCGAGTTTTTCGACAGCAGCAACATCGGCTGGTGTACCATTAAACTCAAAATCATATAAAAGCGGAATTTGGTATTTTGCAGAAAGTTCTTTAGCAGTAAAAATATAAATACCTGCGAAATTACGATTTCCTGTACCAATAATTCCTAGACAATGTTTATAATTATCATTATAAGCCATAAAGTCAAAAACAGGGTCCATAACATCTATTGATTTAGAAACAGTTGGAGATTCTTCGGCATAACTTGGCGTTATCAAAAGAAAAGGTTCATTCATTTCTATATCATCGTCAGGACTGATTTCGACATTTGGTAAGTTTGTTTTGGAAACAAAGCGACGTGTTTGCCCAGTCACACTGAAATAAGCAAGTTTCATATTAAGCCAACTTTGCTAATTCGCTAGGACGGAAACCAGAGAAGGCAAAGTCATCTTTAGTAATGACAGGTGCAGCACGAAATCCCATTTCAATCACTTTTTCAACAAATTCAGGTTGTTCATCGATATTGATTTCATCGAAGGCAATTTCATGTTCTGAGAGCCATTTTTTGACCATTTTGCATTGCATACAATTGTTTTTAGAATAGACTGTAACCATTTTAAATCTCCTTTGAGGACAAACGTATTTTATTAGTGAGAGTAAAAAGTCTTTGACTTTTTCTCGACTTTTTATAGTCTTATTTTATCGTAAAAAAAATATCTAGTCAAATTAAAGATACTAGATATTGTGTTGAATTATGTAAAATTATAAAAATAACACAACATATTGTGCTATTTTTCTTTTTGTTTTGATAAGTTTAAACCAAATGGGACAAGGGATTCGCAATGATTTTTGATTCTTTTGAGATTTGTTCTATGTCGTAAAATAATAATAATTGCTAAAACAAAAATAATAATTGAGAATAAAAGGTCGTAGGAAGTAAGAATAAATCCGATGCTAGGGAAAATAAGAATTCCCAATAAAGCAAATACAGCACCTATCACACTAGAGAGACTAATCATGCTAAAAAGCCATAGGACAATGATAAAGACAACAAGAAGGTAAATTAAGAAGAGCGGACTAAATCCAAGAATCACACCAGCAGAAGTTGCAACAGCTTTACCACCTTTAAAGCGGTCGAATATTGAAAAAGTATGTCCAATGACAGCAAGAAGACCGAAAATTAGAGGTGAAACACCATTGATATGGAAGAAAAGGGGTAAAAGAGTAGCAAGTGTCCCCTTTAGTAAGTCAAAAGCAAAAACTGAAATTCCTGCCTTTACACCTAGAATTCTAAAAGTATTGGTTGTTCCAGTATTTCCTGAGCCATAGTCATGGAGATTTTTTTTGAAAAAAATCTTGCCAATCCATAAGCCGAATGGAATTGCCCCTAAAAGATAGCTGGCAATGAGAAGAAGAATAATAGTAAGCATAAGTTCTCCGAAGTTTATTTCGTTTAAAATCGATAATCTCTTTTAACTGTACAATTATATCATATTTTTAATAAAGATTACTGACAATATTGAAACATCTTCACTTACTTTTGGAAAAATTCTTACTATTAGATGAAAAAATTGTCAGCAGTCCTTTGACAAAGCTTTCTGAACAAGGTACAATAATCAAGATGAATATTTTTTATTAGCTCATTGTGGATAAAAAAATAGTGATTTAGATAGAAGATATAGGCTTTCGATGAGAGGAAAATAAATGGTAATAGATATTAATAACTATGATGACAGTGCGATTCAGGTTCTTGAAGGATTGGATGCTGTCAGAAAACGTCCAGGAATGTATATTGGATCAACTGACGGAACTGGTTTGCACCATTTGGTTTGGGAAATTGTAGATAATGCGGTTGATGAAGCTTTATCTGGCTTTGGTAACAGAATTTCGGTGACCATTAATGCTGATGGTTCTTTATCAGTAGAAGATGAAGGACGGGGAATGCCAGTTGGGAAACACGCCATGGGTATTCCAACTGTTGAAGTAATTTTTACTATTTTGCACGCAGGTGGTAAATTTGGTCAAGGGGGTTATAAAACTTCTGGTGGACTCCATGGTGTTGGATCTTCAGTCGTAAATGCCCTCTCGACTTGGTTAGAAGTTGAAATTACTCGTGACGGGACTGTTTATCGTCAACGTTTTGAAAATGGTGGACATCCAGCGACAACTTTAGAAAAAATTGGGAAAGCACCAAAGTCTAAAACAGGAACTAAAGTTACCTTCATGCCGGATTCTAGCATTTTTTCGACAACAGAATTTAAATATAATATCATTTCAGAACGACTAAATGAGTCTGCTTTTCTTTTAAAAGAAGTGACGATTAGTCTTGAAGATAAACGAACAGATGAAAAAGAAGAATTTCATTATGAAAATGGGGTTCAAGATTTCGTTTCTTATCTTAATGAAGATAAAGACAGTTTGACTCCAGTTCTTTATTTTGAAGGAAAACAAGATGGTTTTGAAGTTGAAGTTGCCCTTCAATATAATGATGGCTATTCAGAAAACATTCTTTCATTCGTCAATAATGTCCGAACAAAAGATGGCGGAACGCACGAAGCAGGTTTGAAGACGGCAATTACGAAAGCAATGAATGAATATGCTCGTAAAGTAAATTTACTCAAAGAGAAAGATAAAAATCTCGAAGGTTCGGATTATCGTGAAGGTTTGACAGCCGTCTTGTCAGTTTTAATTCCTGAGGAACATCTCCAATTTGAAGGACAAACCAAAGATAAATTGGGTTCTCCTTTAGCTCGTCCAGTTGTTGATTCTTTGGTTTCTGAGAAACTAAGTTTCTATTTGATGGAAAATGGCGAATTAGCGCAAAATTTGATTCGTAAAGCAATCAAAGCCCGTGAAGCTCGTGAAGCGGCTCGTAAAGCGCGTGAAGATTCACGAAATGGAAAGAAATCTAAAAAAGACAAAGGACTTTTGTCTGGTAAATTAACCCCTGCTCAAACAAAAAATCCAAATAAAAATGAACTTTATTTGGTCGAAGGAGATTCTGCCGGAGGGTCCGCTAAACAAGGACGAGATCGTAAATTCCAAGCCATTTTGCCTTTGCGTGGTAAAGTCATTAACACCGAAAAAGCTAAGATGCAAGATATTCTCAAAAATGAGGAAATCAATACAATGATTTATACCATTGGTGCAGGCGTTGGGGCAGATTTTACCTTGGCCGACCGTAATTATGACAAAATCATTATTATGACCGATGCCGATACTGATGGAGCACACATTCAAACGCTCTTATTGACTTTCTTCTATCGCTATATGAAACCATTGGTTGAAGCGGGTCATGTCTATATTGCCCTTCCACCACTTTATAAAATGAGTGAAGGAAAAGGCAAAAAAGAAAAAATTGAGTATGCTTGGACAGATGGTGAGTTAGCAGAACTTCGCAAGCAATTTGGTAAAAATGCTAATTTGCAACGTTATAAAGGACTTGGAGAAATGAATGCTGATCAACTTTGGGAAACAACAATGGACCCAGAAACTCGGACATTGATACAAGTGACCATTGATGATGCAGCTCAAGCAGAGAAACGTGTTTCAGTACTGATGGGGGATAAAGTTGAACCTCGTCGTAAATGGATTGAAAATAATGTGAAATTTACAATGGAAGAAGAAACAGTATTCTAAGTTACTTTCTTTAATAATTAACCTCGATTTTTCGAGGTTTTTTACTTTAATTTATGATGTAAGTATCACTATTGCTCACTTTAGGTGTAACAACAAGCCTATTCGTAAGCCAGCAAAGCTAGCAAGAGAAACTTTGTTTCATTTTGTTAGCTATGATATAATGGAAGAAATTGTAAAAGAAGATAAAAAACGAAAAGAGAAAAAATGCAAAAATCAGCTTTAATTATTATTGATTTGCAAGCATTCATTAAAAAATTAGCGAAAGATGCTGTTCCTTATGGCTGGGATAAAATTATTGAAAATAATCGAGTTTTAATTTCTGCATTTGACCAAAAAAATCAGCCAGTTTATATTGTGACTGTTGAACCAAAAATACTTTGGCAATCAGCTAAAAAAGCTTTTTCTCGGATGATTTTGCAAGATGAATTGGATAAAAATCCAAGATTACATCAATTAGTAAAATATGGGCCATCAGCATTTAAACAATCTGATTATGGCTTAGCTGACGAGTTGAAAAATAATTCTGTCAGTAGAATTTATGTTTCTGGTGTGTCTATGAGTAATGGAGTATTAAAAACAGCCAGAGATGGGGCGGACTTGGGATTTGAAGCGATAATAATTGAAGACGCCTGTGCTGACAGAAAGTTAAAAAACTTCCAGAAAACAAAAACTGACGAAATACCAAAATTTGGGAAATTAATTAAAACAAGAGAAATTATCGAGGAACTGAATAAAAATGTCTGAGAAATATGTCGTATTTGACTTTGAAACTACAGGATTTTCTGCACAAAAAAATGAAATTATTCAAATTGGAGCGGTAAAATATGATGAGAATAATCAAGAGCAAGCTAGATTTAATCAGTTAGTAAAAAATCAACGCTCTTATGTCTCAACTGAAATCACACAATTGACTGGCATAAAACCAGCTGATTTGTTAAATCAACCAACGATTGAAGAAATTTTACCTGAATTTTTAGACTTCATCAAAGGCCATTTATTAGTGGCTCATAATGCTCCTTTTGATATTTCTTTTCTTTATCAGGCCATTATTGATTGTGCCATTACTGATGTTGAGGCTTTTCGTGTCTATGATACTTTGGCAGAAAGTAAAAAGTTATTAACTATGTCTTCTTATGCTCTAGAAAATTTTAAAGACCTACTAGAAATGAATGATTTACGTTCGCATGACGCGCTCAACGACTGCTTAATCACGGCAAAACTTTATCAATATTTACAGAAAATTGAAGAAGTTGAGCTGTCAGTAGAATCAGAAGTTACTGACGAACTCGGTCAGTTAGATTTATTTGGTGACAGCTCTGATGAAATTACTGACAGCCTTCGCAGAAAGTTAAATTTACCAATCACCAAAGCTTTAGTCTATTATCAGCAAAATCTTGAGCGAAAATGGGAACGTTTTGAAGTTCTTGGAATTTCGATTGAACGAGAGTACTCCGTAGGTTCGAGTTTAAATATTCGTTTACATAATTCAGAGAAAGTGAAAATTCATTCTGATTTTCTAAAAGAAATGCAAAAAACCAATTTCGTGACGATTATGGAGGAAGAAAAATGACAGCAATTTGGAAAGAAAAAAGTTTTAATCAACTTACATTAGATGAAATGTATCAAATTTTAAGCCTGCGTACTGCTGTCTTTGTTGTGGAGCAAAACTGCCCTTATCAAGAGCTTGATGGCAAAGACCAAGTAGCCAAACACCTCTGGTTAGAAAATGAAAATGGTCAACTGATGGCCCTTTGTCGCCTACTTCCCAAAGGGATTTCATTTGCAGAGGCTTCAATTGGGCGTGTCCTTGTCAATCCTGAATTTCGTGGACAAAATTTGGGAAGAGGACTCATTGAAAAAGCCTTAGAAGTCCTTAAAGAAGATGGGGAAGAAGCAGTAACAATTGAAGCGCAATATTATTTGCGTGATTTTTATGCTTCATTTGGTTTTGTTGAAAATTCTGAACCCTTTTACGAAGATGATATTAAACATGTCAATATGATTTTGAAATTCTAAGATGAAATAATTTACTGACAGCTTTGTCAGTAATTTTTTCACTTCAAATTAAGCTGTCAGTAGATTTTAAAGAGATAAACAATCTTATCAATTTTGACCAATAAATAATTTGTAAGTTTTTTTCGTTTTGATTTTGTGGTAGAATAGAAAAAGTGATTTTGTATTGTAGAATGCCAAAAGCAGAGAACTGTCAGTAAAAATCAAAGATTTATTTATAAATTAGCAAATAATTAATTAAAAAAGTAAACAAATTTTCTAAAAAGAAAGTTAAAATATGTCAAACATTCAAACCTTACCATTAGAAGATATAATGGGTGACCGATTTGGTCGATATTCAAAATATATCATTCAGGAGCGGGCCCTTCCCGATATCCGTGATGGTTTAAAACCGGTACAACGCCGTATTCTTTATTCAATGAATAAAGACGGAAACACATTTGATAAGTCTTATCGTAAATCAGCGAAATCAGTCGGAAATGTCATGGGTAATTTCCACCCACATGGAGATAGCTCAATTTATGAAGCAATGATTCGGATGAGTCAAGACTGGAAGATGGGCGAACCTTTAATCGAAATGCATGGTAATAATGGTTCAATGGATGGTGACCCACCAGCCGCTATGCGTTATACTGAAGCCCGTCTTTCAGAAATTTCAGGCTATCTTTTAGCAGATATTGAGAAAGATACAGTAAGTCAAGCTTGGAACTTTGATGATACTGAGAAAGAACCAACAGTTTTACCAGCAGCTTTCCCAAATCTTTTAGTCAATGGCTCAACCGGGATTTCAGCTGGTTATGCGACAGATATTCCACCTCACAATTTGGGGGAAGTCATTGATGCAACCATTCATATGATTGACCATCCTAAAGCTGATGTAGAAAAAATCATGGAATTCTTACCAGGACCAGATTTTCCTACTGGTGGGATTATCCAAGGAAAAGGCGAAATCAGAAAAGCTTACGAAAAAGGAAAAGGGCGCATCGTTGTTCGTTCAAAAGTCGATATTGAACCAATGAAAGGCGGTCGTGAGCAACTTATTGTTACTGAAATTCCTTTTGAGCTCAATAAAGCAAACTTAGTCAAAAAAATTGATGATGTTCGTGTCAATGCTAAAGTGCCCGGAATTGCAGAAGTCAGAGATGAGTCAGACCGTGAAGGGCTTCGGATTGCAATTGAATTAAAGAAAGAAGCTGATAGCCAGCTTGTTTTGAATTACTTGTTTAAAAATACTGATTTACAAGTGAATTATAACTTCAACATGGTTGCAATTGATAATATGACTCCTGTTCAAACCGGTGTATTACAAATGCTCCGTTCTTATGTCAAACACCGTGAAGATGTTATCGTTAAACGTTCACAATTTGATTTAAATAAAGCAGAAAAAAGACTTCATATTGTTGAAGGGTTGATTCGCATGGTTTCTATTTTAGATGAAGTGGTCGCAACGATTCGTGCTTCAGAAAATAAAGCAGATGCCAAAGAAAATATCAAAGTTTCATTTGGATTTACCGAAGAGCAAGCCGAAGCCATTGTCACTTTACAACTTTATCGTTTGACCAACACCGATATTGTCACTCTACAAAATGAACAAGCTGAATTAGAGCAAAAAATTCTCGAACTTAAAGCGATTATTAACGATGAACGTACCTTGTTTAATTTAATGAAACGCGAACTTCGTGAAGTTAAGAAAAAATTTGCCAAACCACGCCGTAGCGAATTACAAGATGAAGTTCAAACCATTGAAATTGAAGCGAGCGAATTGATTGTGGCAGAGGATACTGTAGTTTCAGTAACTCGTTCAGGTTACATCAAACGTACTTCACCACGTTCATTTGCTTCCTCAGCACTTGAAGAAATTGGTAAACGTGATGATGACGAGCTCCTTTATTATGCCAATGCTAAAACAACTCAACATCTCTTACTTTTCACAAATCTTGGCAATGTCATTTATCGCCCAATCCATGAACTTTCTGATATCCGTTGGAAAGATATTGGTGAGCATCTATCTCAAAGTCTCTCTAATTTCTCAGCTGATGAGAAAGTAATTTTTGTTCAGATTGTGGATGAATTTGCTGGTGAAAATCTAGTTGTTGTCACAAGAAATGGACAAATAAAACAAATTGAACGTGAAAGTTTCTCCCCTTGGCGGACCTATCGTTCAAAATCTACTCCATGTGCTAAACTTAAAGGAGAAGATGATGAAATTGTTCTAATCACTCCAGTTCAATTTGCAGACCTCATGCTTATTTCTGAAAATGGTTATGCCCTTCGCTTTAATCTTGATGACGTTCCAGTTTTGGGTGCTAGAGCTGCAGGAGTCAAGGCCATGAATCTCAAAAATGGCGATAAAATTAAGTCCGCCTTCTTTGTTAACTCAAATAGTTGGTACCTTTTGACTCAACGGGCATTTATCAAACGTGTTAAGACGGATGATATTCCGGCCACCTCACGTGCTAATCGTGGCCTTCAAGTACTACGAACATTGAAGACAAATAATCATACCGTCTTTGCAGCCGGCTTAATCAATTCAACTGCTGATTTATCAGCATTGACCGAAGAATTAGATTTGTTCAGTCAAGCTAAAGCACCAGCGACAAAAGAAACTGATGAACAAGTATTAGAAGTTATCAGTGAGACTGGCAAGAAATACGATATCAATTTGTGCGATTTATCATTATCAGATCGAACAAGCAATGGACATCCAATTGCTGATGATCTTGAAAAAATTGCAAGCGTAAAAATAAAATAAAAAAAATCAGCTTTGGCTGATTTTTTTTATTGTCTTCGACCAATAATATAACGAAAGAGTGCCGCATAAAGTAGCCAAAGAATAATACAAGCTCCAATAATCCAAACCCAAGCATCTTTTTGGTTAGTAAGTGGAAGTGGTACATTCATTCCAAAAAAACCGGTGATGACTGCTAATCCTGCCAAAAGTACAGAAACAATTGTCAAAGTTGTCATATTATCATTCAAATTATTATTAAGGACATTATTATAAGTTCCTGCTAATTGTTCAAGAATTTGAGCATTAAGGTGTGTCATACTGGCAAGCTGTTGTGCTTCGATAATTGCATCTTCAAGCTGCTCTTTTTCAGTTTCATTGAACTGTCTGTAAATACTTTTTGTTTTAAGTTGTTCAAGTAGTAGAGTATTTTGGTTGGCACTAGATACAATATACAGCATTCCCGTTTCAATATCAGAAAGGGCCAACAAATTTTTCTTTGTTGTTTTTTCACGCAACTTTTGATTAATTTCTTCTTTTGATTTATCAATTTGTTCTAAGTAAGGAAAGAAAGCCTCTGAAATCAAAAATAAACTGATGAAAAGAAGATGATAAACTGTTTCTGGTTCATTTTGAAAACAATATTTTTTAATTTGATTAATTAAATATTCATTTTCTGGATGATAAAGAGTAATTAATCGATTTTTTTGTGCTACAAAAGTAATGGGAACCGTCTTATAATGAACTTCTGAATTGAGTAAATCCAGACTATTGAAAATCAGTACAAAGTCTTGACTATCAGGGATGAACTCCGTGTGAGGACGTTCATTTTTATCTTCGGCATATTGAAGCGTTTCTAAGTCAATACCATAAGTAGCAAGTTCAGAAGTATTTCTAAGGTCTTCGACATTAAAAGAAAGCCAAGTGAGTTGAGGGTTTATTTTTATTTCTTGCATGATAAGATATCCTATGTTCTAATAGAGCCATTTTAGCAAAATTGTAATTTTTGAGCAAATAAATAGGCGAAAACTATTAATAACTAACTTGAGAAATTGCTATTTTAAAGAATACGTTTTTATTTCTTGACAATCTTTAAATTTAAATGCTATACTTTAGCTACAATTGAATAAATCTTCAGGGCAGGGTGTAATTCCCTACCGGCGGTATAGCCCGCGAGCTGCTTGCAGCATGATTCGGTGAAACTCCGAGGCCGACAGTATAGTCTGGATGAAAGAAGATAATAAAACCATAATACTCTAGTCAGTATTATGTCTATTTAGCCTAAAACTCTGGAGTGAATTTATATAATTCACTCCATTTTTGGTTTTTTGAGCTGCATTTTTGCTCGAAAAAAATAGAAAATTTATCAAAAGACCCTGAAATTTTATTTTAGGGTCTTATTTTTTATTAGAAAGGATGAATAGATGAAAAAAGACGAATACTACATGGATTTAGCAATTGTACTTGCAAAAAAAGGAGGTGGTAATGTCAACCCTAACCCTCAAGTAGGAGCCCTTATTGTCAAAGAAGGGATAATTATTGGTCAAGGTTATCATGAAAAATATGGGGAAGCTCATGCGGAAATCAATGCTTTTAAGGATTGTAACGAATCTCCCGAAGGAGCCACGCTTTATGTGACCTTAGAGCCTTGTGCGCATCAGGGAAAACAACCCCCTTGTTTTGAAGCGATTATAAAAAATAGAATTAAGCGTGTTGTTATCGGGCATTTAGACCCCAATCCCTTGGTTTCAGGAAAAGGAATTAAAGCAATGAAAAAAGCTGGAATTGAAGTTTCTATCAATGTCTTAGAAAAAGAATGTGAAGAATTAAATAAAATTTTCTTTTATTATGTTAGTCAAGGGCTTCCTTATGTCATGATGAAGTATGCAATGACTTTAGACGGAAAAATTGCGACATCAGCAGGTCAATCAAAATGGATTACAGGTGAAATTGCAAGACAGAAAGTACATCAAGACCGTTCACGTTTTATGGCAATTATGATTGGTGTTGAAACGCTTATTTTAGATGATCCACAACTCTCTGTCAGGTTGGAAAATGGAAAAAATCCGATAAGAATCATTTGTGATACTCATTTAAGAAGTCCTTTAGCTTCCAAGATTGTTTCCACAGCTACTGAAATTCCAACGATTATTGCTACAGCTGAGTCTGACCCCAAAAAACAAGCTTCTTTTCTTAAAGCGGGTTGTGAAATTATTTTAGTTTCTTGCCTAGAAGGAAGATTGAATTTGAAAGAATTGACCAAAAAGTTAGGAGAAAAAGGGATTGACAGTATCATCTTGGAAGGTGGAGGGACATTAAATGCTTCGGCATTAAAAGCAGGGATAGTCCAAAAAGTTCAAACTTACATTGCCCCTAAAATATTTGGTGGAAAAGAAGCACCAAGTCCAGTTGAAGGACATGGAATTGAGCACCCCAATCAAGCCTATCTCCTAGAAGGGGCTCAAATAACCTATCTAGGAGAAGATATTTTATTAGAAAGTGAGCTTCTTTAATGTTTACAGGAATAATTGAAGAAATAGGGAAAGTGAGTCGCCTGCAAAAAAGAGAAAAATCCTTCAAAATTAGTATCCGTGCTTCCTTGATTTTAGAGGATATGAAACTTGGAGATTCTATTTCAACAAATGGTTTATGCCTGACCATTTCTGAATTTAATCAAAAAGAATTTACGGCTGATATTATGCCTGAAAGTCTAAATCGTTCAAATTTTGGGACCTTAAATGTGGGTGCCAAAGTTAACTTAGAACGAGCGATGTCATTAAATGGCCGATTTGGTGGGCATATTGTGTCAGGGCATATTGATGGAGTTGGCCAGATTTTAGAAGTAAAAAAAGAAGAAAATGCCATCTGGTTTGAAATCAAAACGAGCTTAAATTTAATGAGATATATCGTCGAAAAAGGCTCAATTACGATTGATGGGATTAGTCTTACAGTTGCTCAGGTTAAGTCGAAATCTTTTAGTGTTTCCATTATTCCACATACGCTCAAAGAGACGATTATTGCAGATAAAAAAGTGGGTGATACTGTTAATTTAGAAAATGATATTTTGGGGAAATATATAGAAAAATTATGGGGCGATAGTAGTTCTTCGATGAAAGAATCTTCAGTAACTAAAGAAAAACTATTTAACAACGGATTTTTATAGGAGATAAAATGTTCCAATATAATAAAGTAGAAGAAGCACTTGCTGCACTTAAAGCAGGGGAAATGATTATTGTTAGTGACAATGAAAATAGAGAAAATGAGGGCGACCTTATCTGTGCGGCCGAATTTATCAGCCCAGAAATAATTAATTTTATGGCAAGTGAGGCCAAAGGTTTGATCTGCGCACCACTCAGTGAAACTTATGCTAAGAATTTACAATTAGAAGCAATGGTAGAGAAAAATACAGATAATCATGGAACAGCTTTTACAGTTTCGGTTGATCATATTGAAACTAGCACAGGAATTTCGGCTTTTGAACGGGCCTTAACCATAAAAAAACTTGTTGATGCCGAGAGTTTACCAAGTGATTTTCGTAGACCAGGTCATGTATTTCCACTTATTGCCAAGAAAAATGGCCTTTTAGAGCGAAATGGTCATACTGAGGCTACGGTTGACTTGTTGCGTCTGGCTGGTTTAAAAGAAGTAGGTGTCTGCGTTGAAATAATGGACGAAGATGGAACAATGATGCATAAGGTGAAACTGAAGGAAAAAGCGCAAGAGTGGGGCTTGAAATATATCACAATTAAAGCTATTCAAGAGTATCTTAAGCAAAATGAACTGCAAGTAGAACAGGTGACTAGAGCTAAACTACCGACGAAATATGGTATGTTTGATATTTTAGGATTTGTCAATAAAATAAATGGTGAGCACCATGTTGCTTTAGTTAAAGGAGATATTGGTGACGGTCAAGCTATTCTTTGCCGCGTTCACTCAGAATGCTTAACTGGTGATGCTTTTGGTTCTTTGAAATGTGACTGCGGTGGACAATTAGAAGAGGCATTAAAAAAAATAAATGATGAGGGGCGTGGCGTGCTTTTATATCTTCGACAAGAAGGACGTGGAATTGGTTTGATTAATAAACTTCGTGCCTACTCACTTCAAGATGAAGGACTTGATACGGTTGAAGCTAATTTAGCTTTGGGGTTTGAAGAAGATGAGCGAGAATATTCTATTGGAGCACAAATTTTAAAAATAATTGGGGTGAAATCATTGAAATTAATGACTAATAATCCGCAAAAGATTAATGATTTTCAAAAATATGGTCTAGTAGTTGAAGAAAGAGTAGCTCTCCAAATCAAAGATAACCCCTTTGACCGTGATTATTTAAAAGTAAAACAAAATAAAATGGGACATTTGTTTGACTAAAGTAAAATAGAAAGTAAGGATAGAAATATGACAATTATTGAAGGAAATTTAAGAACAGAGAATGCAAAATATGGGATTGTAGTTGCTCGATTTAATGAATTTATCAATGCAAAACTTTTGTCAGGAGCATTAGATGCACTCAAAAGACATGGAGTCCAGGAAGAAGAAATTGATATAGCATGGGTTCCAGGTGCATTTGAAATTCCCATTATTGCCCAAAAAATGGCGACTTCCAATAAATATGAAGCAATTATATGTTTAGGGACTGTCATCAGAGGCTCAACTTCTCATTATGATTTTGTTTGTAATGAAGTTTCTAAGGGGATTGCTCATGTTTCCTTAAACTCTAATATTCCGGTCATGTTTGGTGTACTAACAACTGAAAATATAGAACAAGCCATTGAGCGTGCGGGCACAAAAGCTGGAAATAAAGGTTTTGAAGTAGCGGTTGGAGCAATTGAAATGGTTGATTTAATGAGAAAGATTGGCTAATTTATCTATAAGTGCATTTATTTAAATGCGCTTTTTATTTTGAAATAGGATAAAAACTGTTCTAGCGAGCTATCAGATTGCGAAATATGCTATAATTAAAGCATGAAAAAACTACTGTCACTTGTTATTATCGTTGTCGGAATTGTTGCTGACCAAAATTTTAAAAATTGGATTGTTGCTAATATTCAGCTTGGAGATACAGAAAAAATTTGGCCTAATGTTATTAGTTTAACTTATATCAAAAATGATGGAGCAGCTTGGTCTTCATTTTCAGGTCAACAATGGTTTTTCCTTGTCTTAACACCGATCGTCTTAGTTGTTGCCCTTTGGTTTTTATGGAAAAAAATGGCACAAAACTGGTATTTTATTGGATTAACTTTAATTATTGCGGGTGCTTTGGGAAATTTTATTGACCGAATTCGTCAAGGATTTGTTGTTGATATGTTCCAAACTGAATTTATTAATTTTCCAATTTTTAATATTGCTGATATCTTATTATCTGTTGGTTTTGTTCTTCTTTTCATTGCAATTTTGACAGACAAAGAAACAAAATAAATTGATTAAAAAATCACTGACAGAAAGTTTTATTTAACATTTATAAAAAGGAAAACACACTTGCCTATCATAAAAATTAACGAAGAAAACAAAGGCTTACGTCTTGACAAGGCGCTTGCCAATCAAACAGAATATTCACGAAGTTTACTGACAGAACTTATCAAAAATGATAAAGTGTTTGTTAACAGTGAAGCCAAAAAAGCAAAGTATAAAGTAAAAGTAGGGGACAGGATTGAATTTGAAGTTCCGGAAGCGGAAGTTCTTGATATTGTTGCTGAAGATTTGCCACTAGAAATCATTTATGAAGATTCAGATGTTGCAGTAGTAAATAAACCTCAAGGAATGGTAGTTCATCCTGCAGCCGGTCATGCTTCAGGGACATTGGTTAATGCAATCATCTATCATATCAAAGATCTTTCAAGCATTAATGGTGTAATTCGTCCAGGAATTGTGCATCGTATTGATAAGGATACGAGTGGTCTTTTGATGATTGCCAAAAATGATAAAGCACACGAAAGTTTGGCAGCACAATTAAAAGATAAGACTAGCAAACGTCGTTATTTAGCGATTGTCCACGGTGAAATTGCTAATGATAAAGGAACCATTGAAGCGCCAATTGGTCGTAATCTTAAAGATCGCAAAAAACAAGCCGTAGTTTCTGGCGGAAAACCAGCCGTGACTCATTTTGAGGTTTTAGAACGATTTTATGGCTATACTTTGATTGCATTGCGCTTGGAAACTGGGCGTACACATCAGATTCGTGTACATATGAATTACATTGGTCATCCTGTGGCTGGTGATCCACTTTATGGGCCAAATAAAACATTGACACCTAATAAAGGGCAATTTTTGCATGCTGAAACATTAGGTTTTGACCATCCAACAACTGGCGAGTTTATGGAATTCCAAGTTGATGCTCCTGAGATATTCAATGAACAATTAGAAAAGCTTAGAGAACAAGTTTAAACTTGTTTTTTTTGTATTTAAAAAAGAACTATATTTACTGACAGACTTTCTGTATTTGTCAGCAAATCAGACATCAATAAAAGATAGATGATGTATAATAGAGTTACTGATAGTTAGTAGGTTTTTATTAGTAAAAGGAGACTATTATGAACTTTTTTAATCAGATTTTTCATAATCAAATTTTAATGACAGCCATTGTGAGTTGGGCTCTGGCTCAGTTAATTAAAATAATTATCGAACTTATTCGGACACATCGTATTAATTGGCAATTAATTTTTGCAACAGGTGGAATGCCCAGCTCTCATAGTTCATTGGTTGTTGCTTTGGCAACGGCTACTGGATTGAGACAAGGATTTGATTCATCGCTTTTTGCTATTGCTACTGTTTTAGCCTTCGTTGTTTTATATGATGCCCAAGGTATTAGAAGACAGGCAGGAAATCAAGCCAGAATTATTAATCGAATGTTACAAAATGTCGAAAATGCCGGAATCAAAGTAGATAAAAATTTAAAAGAATTATTGGGGCATACACCAATTCAAGTGATGGGTGGAACAATTTTAGGAATAATTGTTGCTTTAGTAATGAATTAAGAAAAAATTCTGTTGCAATCAGAGTCGTAAGCGTTAACTATAGTGTAGTTTATAAATGCGAAGTAAAAAATGAGAAATTATCATCTAAAAATTAAGGTTATTGTAAGAAACAAAAGCCAAGCTATGGTAAAATGGTAATATGAATAATATAGTATTTATTAAGTATAAAAAAGGATTCTGTCTTGCCTTAATGATAGGACTCTTTCTTTTAATTAACGGGATTGCTATTTCTTTGACGCAAGTGTGGAACGCAGATCACATCATTGCGCTTTTGTTAGGAAATATTCTTTTAATAGCAGCCTATTTTTATTTTGTTGGAATTTATAAATTATCGAAAAAACTTTTTGACTCGAAGAATAAAAATGAAACTACTGACAAGTCTGTCAGTAAAATTGAGTTACTTACAGACTTGTCAGTAACAAAATATTATCGAATAAGCTTTTGGTTAGTAGCTTTGTTAACTTTTATCTTGCCGTTTCTTTTTATGATTCATGTGCCTGATAGTAAGCATGCTTGGGACTATTTCGTTATATTTAATTCTACGACAGAACTCCATGGTCAATCTTTTGGACTGTTACCTGAAACTGCTTCGCGTTTAGGATATTTTCTTCGTTATCCAAATAATCAATTTTTAGGGATTTTATTTAATCAAGTTTTCTCTCCATTTGCAGGAAGTGTTGAACTAAAAATGTGGGTTGTGACAGCAGTGTCTGCACTGTTGACAAGTCTCGGAGTTTTAGCTGGAACCTTAAGTGTTAAGGCTTTGAGCGGGAAAAGACATGCGCTCTTATACAATGTTTGTGCTCTCGGGTTCTTACCTTTTTACGTTTATGGTGCACAACTCTATAGTGATACGATTACACTTCCTTTTGTATCCTTTAGTTTGTTGTTCTTTATTTATGCCATTAAATCACAAAAAATAACTCAACAAGTTCTATGGTATTTTTTGGCAACAGTATTGGCAGTTATAGGTTATGAATTTAAGCCAACGGTGTTAATTGTGCTTATTGCTGTTTTGATTTTCCTTGGACTTAATAAAAAGTGGAAACAACTTTTGCTTTTACTTCCAATGTTTGCTATTTTATTTGTTGGGGGACATTTCATGGTTAAAGCAACTATTGCGACCGAGCCAGCTTTTTCTCAAGAGGCTAATGAACGTCGTAATCTTCCGATGATGCACTGGATTGCTATGTCTTGGTCGCCAACTAATAAAACGGGTGGATTCAATAAGAAAGTGAGGCTCTATTCTGAATCTTTCCCAACTTATGAAGCGAAAAAAGAGGCTGATAAACAACTCTTCATAGACAATCTTAAGAAGATGGGGCCTGTCGGAGTTGTGCGACAAATTGGACGTAAATTGGCCTATACTTGGTTATATGGTGATTTGAACAGTTCGTTTTATACTTATCATCATGAAAATAAATTTATTAATCGTTACTTTGATTATTTATCAGGAACCTCATTTTCTTTGGATGGCCCTGGTAATATAACAGGTTGGTTTATGCTAAAGGCTGTTCAAACCCTTTATTGGATTGGCCTAGTTGTTTTACTGTGGCGTCAAATCTGGCGAATTTTAATCAGCAAGAGAAATTGGTCAAATCCCTGGTTTATTCCAGCTTTGGCCTTTGTTGGATTGAGTTTTTTCCTTATTCTATGGGAAACAAATTCACGTTACCTTTATCAATTTGCCCCTGTTATGATTGCTTTAGCAAGTTTAGGTTTAATAGATAAGCAGTTTAAAAAGAAAAAAATTAAGGAGTGAATATGACTAAGATTCTTTATATGGTCGTGCCATGTTACAATGAAGAACTGGTACTTGATGAAACTTCCGAACGTCTCAAGGCTAAATATGAACAATTGATTTCAAATAATATTATTAGTCCAAAAAGTAGAGTTGTCTATGTTAATGATGGCTCAAAAGATAAGACTTGGGAAAAAATTCAAGAAAAACATAATGAAAATCCGATGTTTAGTGGGATTAATCTCTCGAGAAATCGAGGACATCAAAATGCTTTGCTTGCTGGTTTAATGACCGTGAGAAATTTAGCAGATTGCGTTATTTCAATGGATGCAGATTTGCAAGATGATATTAATGCAATTGATGAAATGCTTGAAAAATTTGAAAATGAGAACTGTGATATCGTTTATGGTGTACGGGATAATCGGGATACTGATACAGTTTTCAAAAGAAGAACCGCTGGAGCTTTTTATAAATTAATGCAAGGTTTGGGGAGCCAAAGTGTTCCTAATCATGCTGATTTTCGTTTAATGAGTCGCCGTGCCCTTGACGGTTTAGCTCAATTTCCTGAACAAAATCTCTTTTTAAGAGGAATGGTTCCTTTGGTTGGCTATAAATCTGATATCGTTTATTATAAACGTGGAGAACGTTTTGCCGGTGAAAGTAAGTATCCTTTGAAAAAAATGATTAGTTTTGCGCTGGATGGAATTACTTCAACATCAGCTGCACCGATGCGTTTGATTTTTTGGATTGGTTTAATTTGGTTTTTGCTAGCTATTGTAGGAGCAATTTATATTATTGCTCGCCATTTTATTAATGGTTCTGACGTTGCAGGTTGGGCTTCGACAATGCTGGCTATTGTTGGATTTGGTGGGGCTAATCTATTAGCTCTAGGTGTAATTGGTGAATATATCGGAAAAATCTTCTTGGAAGTTAAACAACGTCCTCGTTATTTGATTGAAGACTTCATTAACGAAGATTAAAAATGATAAATTATCATTAATTATTCAGAAAAACCGTATGGTTTTTTTGTTTTATGCTTGTTATAATGAGCAAGTAAATAAAAATTTTTGATTACATTTGCAATTAAAGAAAGGCGAGGTGCCAAATGAGCTACCATGTTTTGATTGTTGAAGACGAACCGAGTCTCTCTGATTATGTCAAAAAAGAGTTGATTTTTGAAGATTATCAAGTTTCAACCGCTTTTGATGGCCTTTCTGCTTTGGAAATATTTGAAACTGCTAAGCCTGCTATTGATGTTGTTTTGCTTGATTGGATGATTCCAAAATTAGATGGCTTGACAGTGTTACGTCGAATGAAAAAAATTCAGCCTGATACACCAATTATCTTCTTGACGGCGCGTGATTATATTGGAGATAAAGTCGCCGGTCTTGATGCGGGAGCAGATGATTATATTACTAAACCTTTTGAAATTGAGGAGCTATTGGCTCGGCTGAGGTTGATTTTTAGGAAATGGTCAAATTCTTCTTCCAAGGTCTATGAACTTGATTACTTAAAAGTTGATTTAAGTGCTCATACAACAGAAGTGGCTGGTAAAACAGTCAATTTGACCCAAAGAGAATTTTCTTTGTTAAGCTATTTTTTAGAACATCGTGGTATAGTTGTAAGTCGAGCAGATATTTTGGATGATGTATGGGGCATGGATTTTGACGGTCAGGAAAATACCGTGGATGCTTATGTTCGCTACCTTCGTGCTAAAATTGATTTGCCAAATCATAAATCTCTCATTGAAACCGTTCGTGGTATAGGTTATCGTTTAAATAACGAAAACTGAGAGAGGAAAAGAGGTAGCCATGAATAAAGTGAAAAATAAAGAAGAATTATTAGATGTTAGTTTTAACACAATGCTTCTGGGTAAAAGTATTTTTGCTTTTGTTGAATTTATATCAGGTTTACTTTTAATCTTTGTTCCACTCGATTTAATTAAAGCAACTATTCACCATCTTGCACTGGCTATTTCTCTAAGCCCGTTCTCTACGATGATTACAAATGCAGGAGAAAGGCTGACCAATGATGCTACTTTATTTGCTATTGTATATTTACTTTTACATGGTGCACTAAAGTTGGTGACGTTGGCTCTGCTCTGGAAAAAGATTCTATGGTCATACCCCTTATCAATATTACTTTTAGTTGGTTTTATTCTTTATCAAATCTTTGAATTTTTTAATCATGGGTCAATTTCAATGCTCGTTTTATGTGCGGTTGACGTATTGATGATTATTTTAACCTTATTAGAATACCGTAAGTTAAAAGCACATATTTCAAAAGAGGGCTCATACTCTCCCTTAAAAAATAGTAAAGTAAATTAGCGAATGAAAGAAATAGAATCAAAAACAAGTGCCAAAATTATTACCGATACTTTTGTCCGTATTTTCTTAATTTTTAGTCTGTTGATTACAATCATTGTTTCCGGAATTGTTGCATTTACAAGTTTACAAATCCGTAAGAGTGAGGGAGCGGCACTTTTAAATTCCGTTCAAACGGCAGCAACTAATGGGCAAGTGAATTGGGATGAATTTAAACTTGATAGTGAAAAAGACGAAAAAGCTACATTTGTTCGACTGACAAGTCCTTCAGGTCAAAGAGAAGAGAGTCAAGGAACAACAAATTTTTTAAAATCACGAAAATCTTGGGGAAATTTTAGTCTATTAAGAGATGATATCTTTTTATATAGTTCAAAAACTTCTAAAAATGGAACCAAAGCCGAATTATGGTTGAATATAAATGTTGTAGTTAAATCAATGATTAGAGCTATATTAGTTATTATTGCTGTCATGATTTTCCTCTTTTTCCTTGCTTTGATTTTAATTCAAAAAGCGGCCAGAACGATTAGTCAGCCTTTGACAGATATTGTGGTGGCAACTGATGGAAAGGATGTTAAACAAGTTCCTGTCAGTAAAAATCCTCTTGAAGTTCATCAGTTAAGTCAAAGTTTCAATCGTTTGCTCAATCGACTGAATCAAAAAATTGAAAATGAGCAACAATTTGTCTCGGATGCTTCACATGAGCTAAGAACGCCAGTTGCTGCAATTCGCGGACATGTGAATTTACTCAAAAGACGTTGGCATGAACATCCAGAAATTGTTGATGAGTCACTTTCCTATATTGATGAAGAATCAATGAGAATGAAAGTTTTAATCGAAAATTTACTGACCATTTCTAGAGGAAATCATTTAGAAATGAAAAAAGAAAGAATTAACTTAAGTAAATTTACTGACAAAGTGGTCAGTGAAATTCAACTCGCGCTAAGACAAAAAATAAACTTTGATATCCAAACAGATTTATTTGTCAGCATGGATAAAATGGCGCTATACAAAATTATTATTATCTTTCTTGAAAATGCTGGAAAATATTCACCTTCCAACTCAGAAATTACAATAAATATTACTTTGGAAAATCATCAAGTTGATTTTCAGGTTGCTGACGAAGGTATTGGCGTTCCAGAAGAAGAAAAAGATAATATTTTTGAACGATTTTATCGAATTGATAAATCTCGTTCAAGTGAAATTCCTGGAACAGGACTTGGTTTGGCAATTGCGAAGGAATATGCACAATTGAATGATGCCAAAGTCTTTGTTTCAAATACTTCTCCGAAAGGGTCAACTTTTCATCTCCTAATGGAGTCTATAGAAAACTAATTAATTATGAATAAAAAAATCTATTATATTTCGGGTGCTATTACCACCCTTGCCTTTTTAATTTTAGCGCTCTTTGTTAAAATTGATTTTACTCATGGTCCATTTCCTTTTGATCGACCAATTCAAACTTGGGCTTTTCATTTACAAAGCTCTTCGGGACTCACTTACTTTTTCTCTCATATGACAAATATTTTTGGAGATAAAGGTGGAATAATTGTCGCAGTTCTACTTGCTTTGGTTTTATTTCTTCTCTTTAAACAGAAAGAAGCGACAATCTGGTTTGCGGCAACAGTTGTTTTAAGCCTTGCTTTAAATACTGCTATTAAAGTAATTATTGGTCGAGAGCGTCCTGATATTCATCGGTTAGCGGCTTTTGCCAATGAAGCTGGGAAAAGTTTTCCAAGCGGACATTCCATTTTTGCAACAATTATTTTTGGAAGTATTTTCTTTATCTGTCTAGGAAAACTTAAAAATCGTTCTTCTAAAATTTTATTAGGCATTTTATGTATTATATTAATTGCATTAGTAATGTTTTCAAGAATTTTTGTAGGGGTACATTATCCAAGTGATACAATCGGCGGATTTCTCGAAGGAATTAGTATTCTATTACTTACTTATCCCACATACATTAAGTATCAAGAAAAATCTAAAAAAACCAATTGATATCAATTGGTTTTTATTAATGTTGAAAATAAATTATACCAATTATCGTCTTTTTGAGTTTTATTAGAAGTTTTATACTTGACAATGACAAATAAGTGTAATATAATGCTATTTATAAATAAATATTAGAAAAATAATTAACTATACCAATTTTAAAGGTGAGTTAAATGGAGCTTTATTATGTGTGGGATTGTTGGTGTTGTAGGTAGTAAAAATGCAACTGATATTTTGATGCAAGGACTAGAAAAACTTGAATATCGTGGTTATGATTCAGCAGGTATTTTTGTAAATGGTCAAGAAACAGCAGCAAAATTAGTTAAATCTGTCGGACGTATTGCAGACTTAAGAGGAAAGTTAGGGATTGATGTTTCAGGAACAGCCGGCATTGGTCACACACGTTGGGCTACTCATGGTAAACCAACGGAAGACAATGCTCATCCACATACTTCAACATCAGGTCGCTTTATTTTAGTACATAATGGTGTGATTGAAAATTTTGTTGAACTTAAAAACGAATTTTTGATGAATGATACTTTTAAAGGACAAACCGATACTGAAATTGCGATTCATTTAATTGCTAAATTTGCTGAAGAAGAAGGACTATCAACACTTGAAGCATTCAAAAAAGCTCTAAGCTTAATTCAAGGTTCTTATGCCTTTGCTCTTATGGATAGCGAAGATGCAGAAGTGATTTATGTTGCCAAAAATAAATCACCATTATTAATCGGCCTTGGCGAAGGCTACAACATGGTCTGCTCAGATGCTATGGCGATGATTCGTGAAACGTCTGAATTTATGGAAATTCACGATAAAGAGCTTGTTGTGTTAACAAAAGATAATGTTACAGTTATGGATTACGAAGGTAATGTACTTTCACGTGAGTCATACACAGCTGAACTTGATTTATCTGACATTGGAAAAGGAACTTATCCTTTCTACATGCTCAAAGAAATTGATGAGCAACCCGCAGTTATGCGTAAACTCATTGCGACTTATGCAAATGAAGATGGAACAATGAAAGTTGATCAAGACATTATCAAAGGAATTCAAGAGGCTGATCGTATTTATATTATTGCCGCCGGAACGTCTTATCATGCAGGTTTTGGGGCAAAAATGATGCTTGAATCTTTGACAAATACACCGGTTGAACTTGGTCTTGCTTCAGAATGGGGCTATGATATGCCTTTACTGAGCCAAAAACCATTCTTTATTTTCCTTTCACAGTCTGGGGAAACGGCTGACAGCCGTCAGGTTTTAGTAAAAGTAAATGAATTAGGACTTCCAAGCTTAACAGTTACAAATGTTCCCGGTTCTACTTTGTCACGCGAAGCAACTTATACAATGTTAATCGGTGCTGGACCAGAAATTGCAGTTGCTTCAACCAAAGCATATACAGGACAAATTGCAACCTTGGCTTTTCTTGCAAAGGCAGTTGGTGAGGCTGAAGGGGAAGTTAAAGCAAAAGAATTTGATTTAGTTAAAGAATTGTCTTTAGTTGCTCAATCAATTGAAGCCACTTTATCTGAAAAGGATGAAATTGCAGCAATTGTAGCTGACTTATTGCCAACTACTCGCAATGCCTTCTATATTGGTCGAAAACAAGATTATTATGTAGCAATGGAAGCTTCTCTCAAATTAAAAGAAATTTCTTATATTCAATGTGAAGGATTTGCTGCTGGAGAATTAAAACATGGAACGATTTCATTGATTGAAAAAGGAACTCCAGTACTTGCTTTAATTTCTAATAATGAAGAAGTAGCAGCTCATACTCGTGGAAATGTAATGGAAACAGTGGCTCGTGGAGCCTCAGCTATCACAATTGTTGAAGAAGGAGTGGCTCGTGAAGATGATACAATTGTTGTCAACCAAGTTCATCCTTATTTGTCAGCAATTTCAATGGTTATTCCAACACAGTTAATTGCTTATTATGCGTCAATGCAACGTGGACTTGATGTTGATAAACCACGTAATTTAGCTAAAGCAGTAACAGTTGAATAAAAGTTACTGACAGAAATTTCTGTCAGTAAAATGATAACTAAAAATAAAAAGTTCTGAGATTCATCAGAACTTTTTTGGTTAATTAATCTTTTGTCAGTGACAAAGGCCAGATTTTTCCGTATATAATAGTATGTATGAACTAAGAGAAAATCCGTATCCGATGCAACCTAGGGAACGCTTAGAATTTTTAGGAGAAGAGTGCTTGTCTGATGTTGAGCTGTTAGCGATATTATTGCGAACAGGGACAAAAAAATACTCATCATTAAATTTGGCCTTGGAAATTCTTCAACATTTTGAAACTTTGGATAATTTGCGCAAAGCTTCAATTAATGAACTCAGAGAAATTTCAGGCATTGGACTGGCAAAATCCATTGAAATTCGAGCAATGATTGAATTTGGAAAAAGAATACAAACCACTAATAGAAAACGTTACGGTCAAGTTTTGAGTTCCAGAGAGTATGGCCTGAGTCTTGCTTTTGAAATGCAAAATTTTGAGCAAGAGCATCTTGTGGCGACTTATTTAGATGGTCAAAATCGAATTATTGAAAAAAAGACAATTTTTATAGGGGCGGTTAATCAGGCAACTGCAAGCCCTAGAGAGATTCTTTATCATGCAATAAAAAATCTCTCAGTAGGACTGTTAGTTGCACATAATCATCCCTCAGGAAATTTACGACCCAGTCAGGCTGATAAAATATTTACTGACAAAATAAAAAAATCTTGTGAGGATGTGGGGATCAATTTTATTGACCATATTATTGTAGGGGCTGGTAATTATTTTAGTTTTCGGGAAGAAGAGATCAGAAAATGAAGATTATATAACAAACAATCACTTCTCAACTATAAAGAAAAGAAAAAGAACAGTCAATAAAAACTGTTCTTTTATTTTGTACTAATTTAGTTTTCTTGAGCTCCCATGAAAAATAGTAGTGTTTGCAGCTCCTTAGTTAAGTCAATTGATTGAACAACCACATCTGAAGGGACTTTCAAACGAATTGGGGCAAAGTTTAGGAAACCTTTGATACCAGCTTTGACTAGAGTGTCAACAACTTCTTGGGCATTTTCTTTGCGAACAGAGAGAATTGCTGTTTTGATATCCGATTTTTTAACATTTTTTTCTAAATCAGAAATATTATAAATTGGAATTCCATCATCTGTTTGTGTTCCAACTAAGGGATTGCCAGAAATATCATAGGCTTGCGTGATTCTCATTTTGTTTCTATCTTGGAATTGATAATGAAGTAATGCACGACCGAGATTTCCGACACCAATTAGAGCGATATGCGTTTCTTGGTCTTGGCCAAGAAGTTCTCCAAAGAAATCACGGAGCACTTTCGTTTCATAGCCGTATCCACGTCGGCCTAATTCGCCAAATAAAGAGAAATCTCGGCGAATTGTGGCAGCATCTACTCCAATTTTTTCTGAAATAAGTTGTGAGTTTGTGCGTGTCACATTTTCTTCGACAAGACTTTTGAACAGTCGATAGTACTGTGGCAGTCGTTTAGCAGTTGCTTTAGGCAAGCTTTTGCTTGGTTTATGATCAGTCATTGTTATACCTCAAAAATTTAATTCGATTTTATTAAAACTAATTAATATTTAGTTTCTTTGTGATAATTTTATCAAAAATTTGTGAAATTATCAAACAAAAGGAATGGAATATTCACAAAAAATGAGAAATTGATTACAATTCTAAAAAAATATTTATTTTCCCCTTTTAATTAAGGCGCTTTCATGTTAGAATAGAAATATGAAAAAATAGATAGGGAGAAAATATGATTAAAATTTATCTTAGTGGTTCATGTTCATCTTGTAGAAAAGCTAAAAAATGGTTACGTAAACATCACATTGAATTTGAAGAAATTAATTTATCAAAAGATGTTATGGAAAAAGATGATTTAATCAAAATTTTATCCTTGACTGAAAACGGATTTGAGGATATAATTGCGACCCGAGGGAAAACATACGCATCTTTAAATTATAATTTCGATGAATTAGGACTAGAAAAAGCTTTTGAATTAATTCAGGAAAATCCACGTCTTCTAAAACGACCATTAATTTTTGACGAGGACTGTCTATTGATTGGTTTTAACGAGGATGGAATCAGAGCGTTTATTCCACCAGAAGTTAGGAGAATTGAATTGCGCGAAAGATTAATTTTAGTCTAATATTAATTTTATTTTTAGCTTATCAGATTTGGTAAGCTTTTTAATTTTAAGAATTTGGAAGAACTACAAAAAACTTGCCTTAAATGCTATAATAGAAGGACTGCTTTTCTATCATATGAAAAGGGAAAACGAAGTATTAAAAATATGCTTTGAGATTTAACGAAGAGGATAAATATCATGATTTTACTGCAAGGGAATGGAATTGCACGCACTTTTGGTGGCGATGTTTTATTTGAAAATATCAATTTTAGTTTACAAGACCATTCAAGAATTGCCCTAGTTGGCCGAAATGGAGCTGGTAAGTCAACCTTGCTTAAAATTATTGCTGGAGTTGAAGAAGCGAGTCGCGGAACTGTATCCAAGACCAAAGATTTGACAATGAATTATTTAGCGCAAGATACTGGGCTGAATTCCTCAAGGACAATATTTGCCGAAATGCTCTCTGTTTTTGATTCGCTTCGCCAAATGGAAAAACAATTGCGCCAGATGGAATTGCGAATGGGAGAACTTGCTGGGGATGAATTGACAGCTTTGATGAAACGTTACGATGCTTTATCAGAAGAATTTCGGATGAAAAATGGATTTACTTATGAATCTGAAATTAAGTCTGTCTTAAATGGTTTTCGCTTTGATGAAACAATGTGGGAAAGAGAAATTTCAAGTTTATCGGGGGGACAAAAAACACGTTTGGCTCTTGCTAAGATGTTGCTTGAAAGACCACAACTTTTGATTTTGGATGAACCAACTAACCACTTAGATATTGAAACTTTAGCTTGGCTTGAAAATTACCTTAAAAATTACGAAGGTAGTTTATTAATTGTCAGTCATGACCGCTACTTTTTGGATAAAGTGGTTAATGAAGTCTTAGAATTATCTAGAGGAGAATTGACTCGTTTTTCTGGAAATTATTCTCGCTATGTTGAACAAAGAGAGCAAAAACTCTTGTTAGAACTCAAAAATTTTGAAAAACAACAAAAAGAAATTGCTAAATTAGAGGACTATGTTGCCAGAAATTTAGTTCGGGCTTCGACGACTAAAATGGCGCAATCGCGTCGTAAAAAGTTGGAGAAAATGGAGCGTTTAGACGCACCAACAAGTGATGATAAATCGGCCAATGTTACTTTTACTCCTGAAAAAACGTCTGGAAATGTTGTTTTAACCGTTTCAGAAGCAACGGTAGGTTATGAAGATAATCGTCTCTCTGGTCCGATTAACATTGACGAGCGTAAAGGTGAGTCCCTTGCTATTGTTGGACCAAATGGAGTAGGTAAGACAACATTGATTAAGTCAATTGTTGGACAGATTCCATTTTTAGCAGGTCAAGCAAAATTGGGTGCCAATGTTACTTTGGGATATTATGACCAAGAACAAGGAAGATTGACAGCTTCCAATACTGTCTTAGACGAATTATGGAATGAGCATCGCTTACTTAATGAAGTTGAAATTCGCAATATGCTTGGAGCCTTTCTTTTTAGTGGAGATGATGTAAAGAAAACGGTTGGGATGCTTTCGGGTGGTGAAAAAGCCCGTCTTTTACTTGCTAAATTAGCAATGGATCACGATAACTTTTTAGTTTTAGATGAACCAACCAATCACTTGGATATTGATTCACGTGAGGTCTTGGAGAATGCTTTGATTGATTTTCCAGGAACAATCTTGTTTGTTTCTCATGACCGCTATTTCATCAATAGAGTAGCTACCAAAGTTTTAGAAATTGCTCCCGAAGGAAGTACAGAATTTTTGGGAGATTATGATTATTATGTCGAGAAAAAAGAAGAAGTACAAGCTGAGAGTAATTCTTCAGAAAATGGGGAGCCGATAGAAAGTTTAGCTCAACAAGATTTTACAGCTCAGAAAGAAGCTCAAAAGAATCGACGTAAAGTAGAGCGCGAAATCAAGGCTTGTGAAGAGAAACTAGCCGATTTGGAAGCAAAAATTGCAGCTCTATTATTGGAAATGCAAGAAAATACCGCTGATTTTGTTAAATTAGGAGAATTACAAGCTGAAATTGACCTCTGTAATGATGAAAAAGATGAGATAGAAATGACTCTTTTGGAAGCGATGGAAGAATTGGAAAATTTGTAAGTATTGTGAAGAGAATTTAGCGTAAATATGCTAAAACGCGAAGCTTGAAAGCTTTTCGTTTTTTTTGTTTTGTAATCTAAAAATCCTATATTTAAATAAAGCGAAACAATCATTGCTTTTTTGTTAAAAAGTAGTACAATTTAATCAAAATAAATTGAAATGCTGGAATGTGGAATGGTAAAAAGCAATAGAACAATCTCTTTGATGGGAGAAATTTTCTATGATTTACGAACACAACGAAACTTTAGATTAACTGACTTTGGAAAAGTAGGTTTGTCAAAATCATCACTGTCAGATTTTGAAAGTGGAAAGTCTATTCTTAGATTTGATAAATTAGATGCAGCTTTAGAATTAATGCATATTGAGGTTTCTGAGTTTGAATATTTTTTTAACAATTACCATTCTGATTATTTTGTTGAGATTTGTGATGAAATTGAAGATGCGAATTATATGCAAGATACTGTAAAATTAAAAGCGATTAATAGTGAGGCTGGAAAGTATGATAATGAACAAGGAAATCGAATGATATTTCTAGCGACTCAAAATTTGCTTTATGGATTGACAGAGCGAGAAGAAGTTGAAGTTACTGATTTAATGTTTAATATCGAAGTTTGGTCATATTTTGAGTTAAGTATTCTTTCGTTTGTTGTAGAACACTTGAATACCCGTTTGACTCTCTCTTTGATGAAAAACTTTTGGAAAGAAAATTTGCATTATCTCAAAGTTAAAAAATATCGGGAAAAAATTGTCCAAATTGTTTGCCGAGCAGCTGTAAAATATATTAGTGAGAATAAATATTCCATTGCTCAAAAACTCTTGGAAGATGTTAATATTGCTTTAATACCTTATAAAAAAGATTTATTTTGCCGTAATATGTCTCGCTTTACTCTTGGCTTATTGCTTCATCAATCAGGAAAAACTGCCGAGGGGAAAGCTAAAATGGAGAGTTCTATCCGTCTTTTTGATGAATTGGGTTTGCCAGAGATGAAGGCTTATTATCAAAAAATATTTGATGAATCTGTAAAAAACTAGTGGGATATAAAAGGGATTTGAGTTCCCTTTTTATTTTTTATAAAAAATTTTTCCGAGATTTCGGAAAAGGCTTTTTGGGGCAGTTTGATTTGATATAATCATTTTAGAAAATGATTCATGAATCTTGAGTGTCGCTCACTCAGAATGGTAAAAGGAGGGTTAAAAATCTTGAAAGAAGAAATGTCACCGTAGCAGTGATGCAAAATCTCTATTGATTTGCATCGCATCTCAAAAAGGAGAAAAAATATGTCACATTTAAAAAATAATCTAGTATTTTCAAGTCTAACAATTTTACTCGTAACGGGTGGAAGTCTTGGGCTTGCCCAATCTGCACACAATAAGGTCTCATCACAAAAACTCGAAGCTAAAAATGTAAATCAAGTTTCAAACTATTCTGGTGATATTGACTTGTTGGCAGTAAGCCAACCAACTACGCCAACGACGAATAATGGTCAAATTAATCAATACTTTATCAATCGTTTTGATAATGCTATATCTCTTTTAAATGGGAAATATGTTGTAAATCATAATGTGTTACCTCAAAATACAAGTGGTGAAGAAATAAATAAATTAAATGAATCAGTTAAAATTGCAAATCAACAACTTATCGTTGGAGCTCAAAAAATCGAAAAATCTGATATTGATGTTAAGGTTGTTCAAAAAGGAAATTCCATTATTTTAGCTGAAAACCCAACGACTTTGAAGAATTCTGCTACTTCTATGGCTACTAAACATGTAGGAGTAACAAAAGTTGAATTTCACTGGTATGGTGTGCGTTTGTTTTTAAGTAAAAATGATGTAAATAAAATTTTGAAGTATGGTCCTACATCTGTTTCAATTGCGACGATTTGGATGCCAACGACTTGGGTGGTTAAATTGGCAGCATCAGCCGCTGCAGCTTGTGGTTGGATGTCAAGTGTTAATGGAGGAATCTGGATTGACTGGGGACTTATTCCAACTAAGTGGGGATGGCAATGAAGGAGGTTTATGATGAAAAATAATAACAAGAAAAGATTTGTTGCTATAGCTCTCGTTCGTACAATTTTATTTTTAGGTGGTGCTATTCTAATTAACAATTCCGAGAAATGGAGCATTGGTTATATTTTAGGGTTTGTAATTGCACTGTTTGTTTTAGTTTCAACTTTCTTTGATGAGAGTTTGAGAAAATAACTAAGATTTCAGTGGAGGAGTCTGGGGGTTTGAATGGCAATGATTACTAAAAAGAGTATAAGAATCGTACAATATCTGAGTAGTATATTTGCCGTAATACTCGGTGTTTTAATTTTTATTTTTCCAAATGGCCTTAGCATACTTAAATATATTTTTGCAAGTATTGCAGTAATTCTTAGCATTTTAAGTCTTATCATGCAAACTTTTCATAGAAATAAATGATAGGGGTTAGGGCTGAGGGGATTTGATTTTCAATCATTGAGGAAATTTAATGAAAAAATTTATATTTTTAGCAGATGTTATCTTAAGATTTCTTTTTATGGTTTTGGCTTGGTATGTTTATACAAACTATTCGGCTGATAATAAAATGAAATGCGTTGGTTTGTCTATGGTTGCATTCAATATTATTACAATGTTTTTTGATTCCAATTATCATAAGTCGAAAAAATAAGACTTGCAAATCTGGCTCAAGTTTGTTAAACTAATAAACAATATAACTTTTAAACTAGTCCAGAGAGGCTAGCAAGGTTGAAATCAGGAAAAATTGATTCTATTTTTACTGACAGGATTTTCTGTCAGTAAAAGTGAATTTGTTTTGATACTTTTTACACTTGCTAGGATTCTTGGCAAGTGTTTTTTATTGCTGACAACTACCAGGATTGGGCTGCACGTTATCTATACTCGCTACGGTAGTTCTGTCAGTTCAATATGACCAAAGGGAATTATTGAATCGGTAGAAAAATGAACTGTCAGCTTTGCTGATGGTTCTGTCAGTAAACTAGAAGGAGAAATTATGTCAATATCAAAAGCCATTGCTGCAGATTTATTAGAAATTAAAGCGGTCAGTCTTTCACCAAGTCAACCTTTTACTTGGGCTTCAGGAATTAAGTCGCCAATATATACTGATAATCGGGTGACCTTAGCTTATCCGGAAGTTAGAAGCCAAATCGAAGGTGCTTTTGCAGAATTGATTAAAGCGGAATTTCCAGAAGTTGAAGTCATTGCAGGAACTGCTACAGCAGGAATTCCTCATGGTGCAATTATTGCTGACTATCTTAAATTGCCATTTGCTTATATTCGTAGTAAACCAAAAGACCATGGAGCAGGAAATCAGGTTGAGGGACGTGTGGCAAAAGGCCAAAAAATGGTTGTGGTTGAAGATTTGATTTCGACTGGTGGTTCTGTTTTAGAAGCTGTTGCAGCCGCTGAACGTGAAGGTGCTGATGTTCTTGGTGTGGTTGCAATTTTCACTTATGAATTAGAAAAAGCGAACAGAAAATTTGCTGATGCTGGTGTTAAATTAGCCACTTTGACAACTTATTCTGAATTGATTGAAATTGCTAAAGAAACGGGTTATGTGACAAAAGAAGAATTAGAATTACTTAAAAAGTTCAAAGAAAATCAAGAAACTTGGCAAAATTAATTTACTGACAGAAATTCAAAGAGCCTGTCAGTAAATAATTAGGTTCTGGAATAGCTGTCAGTTCAATGCGACCAAAGGGAGACATTGAATCGGAGGATAAATGAACAAGTCAGCAAAGCTGATTGTTCTGTCAGTAATTTATGAAAGGAAGAAAATGACTTTATTAATTAAAAATGGACGACTTGTTGACCCCAAATCAAATCGAGATGAAGTGTTAGATATTCTGATTGAAAATGACAAGATAGTAAAAATCGGCTTAAATTTGTCAGTAAAAAATGCAGAAATTGTTGATGCAAGGGGATTAGTCGTTGCCCCTGGTTTAATTGATGTTCATGTTCATTTTCGTGAACCAGGACAAACACATAAAGAAACGATTCATAGCGGTGCAAAATCAGCTGCGGCTGGTGGTTTTACAAGAGTAGTTATGATGGCAAATACAAAACCTATTTTATCTACGCCAAAAGTACTGACAGAAACTTTAGAAATTGCTGACAAAGAAGATATTAAGATTGATACAGTTGGGTCAATTACGCAAGATTTTGATGGAGAGCATTTAACAGATTTTGATGAACTCATTAAAGCAGGAGCAATCGGCTTTTCTGATGATGGTATTCCACTGACAGATGCTGGCGTTTTACGTAAAGCTCTGCAAAAAGCGAAATTAACTGACAGCCTGATTTCAATTCATGAAGAAGATCCAAATTTGATTGGAACTTTAGGAGTGAATGATGGCGAAGTGGCTCATAAATGTGGCTTCACAGGGGCACCGACTGTTTCAGAATACAGCATGATGGCGCGTGATACTATGATTGCTTACGAAACAGGCGCTCGCTTGCACATTCAACATTTATCAGCTGGAGAATCTGTTGAAGTGGTGCGATTTGCCAAAAATTTAGGAGCAAATATCACAGCAGAAGTGACTCCACAACATTTTTCGATTACAGAACAAATGATTTTTGAGCAAGGGACCAATGCTAAACTCAACCCACCATTGCGTAGAACTGCTGATATCGGTAAAATAATTGAGGGATTGAAAGATGGAACGATTGATGTCATCGCCACAGACCATGCCCCTCATACTCATGAAGAGAAAAATGTCAGCCTTGATAAGGCGCCTTCAGGAATGATTGGATTAGAAACTTCATTGCAACTTGGCTTGACAAACTTAGTCGCAAAAGGCCATTTGACACTCAGTGAATTACTGACAAAAATGACCGTTAATCCAGCTAAACTTTATAATTTTGATGCAGGTTACCTCGCAGAAAATGGACCAGCTGACCTCGTCATTTTTGACGCTGAAAATGACTATCAGGTCGGTGAAACATTTGACTCCAAAGCGACCAATTCTCCATTTATTAAACAGAAAGTTCAAGGGCAAGTCAAATATACAATATGTGATGGAAAAATAGTCTATCAAGCGAAATAATAAAAAAAGACCTAAGAAATTAATTTTCATAGGTCCTTTTTTGTGTTACTTTACATCAGTATAAAGAACCGTTGTAGAGTAAGTCATTAAGTGAGTGGATAATTTCTAAATTATCTTTGATTGATTTTTCATTTTCTACTTTTTGAGTAATTTTTTCTGTTTGTGTTTTCATTGTTTATTTCCTTTCAAATGTCCTTTTGTTTATAAGTATAGTATATCAAGGATTTGCTTGCTAAATTCTTACAAAAATGTAATTGAAGAAAATAATTACTTTAGGAAATTAAGCTCTGAAATTAAATAGTATAAAATAATTGATTAAAAATTTTCTAAAGTTTAACTGATTTAAGTAGTTTTTATGTGAAGTTCATTGAACCATAATGACGCGATATGCTATAATAGTTCTATGAATTATTACGATGAATATAGCAAAGGGCATCTTGTCTTACCAAATGTGTTTTTAGCACATTTTAGTAAGCTTTTCCCTTCTGCTTTTGATTTTTTGATTTGGTTATACTTTTTTGAAAATCAAGATATTGCACCTAGTGAAATTGCTGAAAAAACAGGTAAAAAATTATCGGAGGTCAATCAGGCCATTGATAATCTGTCCAAATTTGGAGCAATGAAGGTGACTTTAATTGAAATTGATGGAGAAATGGAAACTTTCTTTGATATTAGCCCGGCCTTTAAGCACTTAGATGAAATTTTGGGTGGTGCTGTTGCGAGTTCAACTCCAGAGAATGAAAAAGTTCAGGAAGAGGGGCAGCTTAAAGAATTAGTTAGCATGTTTGAAGCAGAAATGGGCATGATTTCTCCTGTACAAATGGAAGAATTGAGAGCTTGGCTGTTTGAAGATGGTTATGATTTTTCGTTGATTAAACAAGCTTTGCGTGAAGCAGTCCTCAATCGTAAGGTATCTTTAAATTACATTAAAGCTATTTTACGAAATTGGAAAAATGATGGGGTGAATTCTCTTCAAGCGATTGAGAGTCGACAAATGGAACGCGAAGAAGCTAAGAGAAAGAAACCACAAGAAGATTTTTATATTCCTTTGGATGGACCATGGAATAGTTAATAGAGATAATGGACGTGCACGATGTTAAGTAAAAAAAGATATCTTGAAGCTTTAGAAATTATTGAAGACATGTTCCCGCAAGCTCACGGAGAATTAGAGTGGGAAACTCCTTTTCAACTATTGATTGCGACAATTTTATCTGCCCAAGCAACTGACAAAGGAGTTAATAAGGCGACGCCGGCTCTTTTTGCCACTTTTCCAGATGCACAAACAATGTCACAGGCAAAAGTGGAAGAAATTGAAAAGCTGATTCGGACAATTGGTCTTTACAAGACTAAAGCTAAAAATATTTTACGGACATCACAGATGTTAGTGACCGACTTTGGGGACCTTTTGCCTGATTTGCCAAAGGATAAAAAGGTTTTACAAACTTTACCGGGGGTGGGTCGAAAAACAGCAAATGTTGTTTTAGCAGAAGCCTACGGAATTCCGGGGATTGCGGTTGATACACATGTTGAACGAGTTTCTAAACGTTTGGATATCGTTCCCCAAAAAGCAACAGTTTTAGAAGTTGAAGAAAAGTTGATGAAGCTGATTCCGCAAGAAAAATGGGTACAAGCACATCACCATCTCATTTTCTTTGGGCGTTATCATTGTACAGCCAAAAAGCCGAAATGTGCAGACTGTCCTGTTTTAGATTATTGTAAATTTGGAAAGAAATATTTAAAAAATGAATGAAATTAAACTTTCAAAACGTTTGAAAGCAGTAGCTGACTATGTTGATAATGGAGCAAGACTTGCTGATATCGGCTCGGACCATGCTTATTTACCAACTTATTTGATGCAAAAATTGGTGATTGATTTTGCGGTAGCGGGAGAAGTGGTTAAAGGGCCTTTTGAAATTGCTAAAAATCATGTATCAGAAGCTGATTTAAGTGATCGGATTGAGGTTCGATTGGCCAATGGCTTAGGTGCTATTGAAAATACTGACAAGATTGATACAATCGTGATTGCTGGTATGGGAGGAATATTAATTTCCGAAATTTTAGAGGCAGGTAAAGAAAAGTTAGGCCATGTTAAACGTTTGATTTTGCAGCCTAATAATCATGAGGAAAGCCTCCGTCAGTGGTTAGTGAATCATCAATTTGTCATTAAAAAAGAAGAGATTTTATTGGAGGCTGGTAAGTTTTACGAGATTATCGTTGCCGAACCACTCTCAAAATTAATGACAGAAAAGTTGTCAGTAAATGATTTAACATTTGGCCCTTTTTTATCTAAAGAAAAATCAACTGTTTTTCAACAAAAATGGCAAAAGGAATTAAATACTTTGAATAAAATTATTGCTCGTTTGCCTGAAGAACAAGCCGAAAAACGTCAAGAGGTTTTAAATCAAATTGCGAGAATTGAGGAAGTGCTTCGATGAAAATTTCTGATTTTATGCTTGAATACGAAAAATTTTGCCCCAAAGAATTAGCTGTTGAAGGTGATCCTGTAGGTTTACAAGTTGGGAACCCAAACGATGAACTAACAAAAGTTTTGGTAACCTTGGATATTCGTGAGCAAACAGTGGCAGAAGCAAAAGCGCTGGGTGTGAATCTGATTATTGCTAAACATCCTTTGATTTTCCGCCCCCTTTCTGCATTGACTTCAATGAATGATCAGGAAAAATTAGTTTTGGACTTGGCGCGAGCTGGAATTGCTGTTTATACCAGCCATACAAATATTGATGTGGTTACTGGTGGTTTAAATGATTATTTCAGTCAGTTACTTGGAATGACTGATATTGAAGTGCTAGATGACGAAGAAGGATTGGGACGTGTTGGAAATATTGAACTGACAGAATTATCAGTGCTGACAGAAAAAGTGAAAGCAGCATTTGGCTTAGATAGATTACGTCTTATCACTTATGACCATAATTTGACTCAAAAAATTGGAAGAATTGCAATTTGTGGCGGTTCAGGTGGAAAATTATGGCCTAAAGCTTTGGAAAAAAAGGCAGATATTTACATAACAGGAGATATTTATTATCATGTTGGTCATGATATGCTTTCAGCTGGTTTATTAGGAATAGACCCTGGTCATTATATTGAGCATGCTTTTATTGGATTAGTTGCTGAAAAGCTTCGTTCTTTTGATATGGCTGTCAAGATTTATGAAAGCCAAGAAAAGACAAATCCATTTTATGACATATAAAAAAGACCCTCTTGGAGGGTCTTTTTGGTTGGAACTAATTAGCTAGCTTTTTGTTTACCACGGAAGTCAACGATTAAAAGGTTAGGGCTGAGCAATTCAGCTGTACTACGCAATTCAATCAAATTATATGAAGGATTGATTTTGGTAGACATTTCATCTTGGAAGAAGTAAGAACCATAGCCTTTATAATAAATTGGTCCAAATTCAGAATCGATACTTGCATCAAAAACTTCAGGAACATTTCCTTTTTCTACGGCAACGATACGATAGCGAGAAATTCCACCAGCACAAGCATCAACTTCAGTATTGACTTCACTCAAAGTATGGTCAAAGTCAAAAACTAAATCAACATCACCAAATGCTTTAATTTTATCAGCTGTTTTTTCATCAAATGTAATTTTCATCTTATTACCTCCACTATATATCAAGAGATGACTTGTAAATTCATCTATTTGTTATCTTTTTATACTTATATTATAACGCTAAAAAGTTCAGTAGGGAACAATAATGCTCATAAATTTTTAATTAATCTTGGTAATCTTTTAAAACCCATTCATTAATCGCATAAGCAACGCCTGATTTAGCATTTGATTTAGTTACATATTTAGCAATTTTTTTCAATTCCGATTTTCCGTTTTCCATCACAACAGGACAACCTGCAACTTCAAGCATTGAACGGTCATTTTCTTCATCTCCAATAGCCATTACTTCATCCAAGTCAAAAGAAAGTTTCTCAGCCAAATGTTGAACTGCTGACCCTTTACTTGCTTTTTTATTCATGAATTCTAAATAAAACGGTGTTGATTTCACTACATTATATCGTTCAAAGAATTCGAAGGGAAGGTATGCAATTCCGTCATCAAGAGCCGCAGGTTCATCAACCATCATTACTTTAGCAATTTCTAAAGCAGCAATATCTTCGGGTTGGCGAATATAAAGTGGCATTTTAACCATTTGGGCTTCTTGGACAGTATATCTTCCGACATCGTGATTTGGAGTATAGATTCCCTCGCGAGTGATTGCGTGAATCGGCAGTCCAATTTTACGAGCAGCAGCATCTAAGTCAAGCCAATCTTCAGAACTCAAAGTTTCTTTGATAAATTCTTCACCAGTTGCTCGCTGAACCAACCCACCATTATAAGTAATAACATAATCACTTTGGTCAGTTAATTCAAGTGCTTTTAAAATATCAACAACACCAGGTAAAGGTCGGCCAGTTGTAATGACAATTTTAACGCCAGCCGCTTTAGCTTTTTTAACAGCCGTTTTTACTTCGGCAGTAATTTGGCGATTAGGGTCAAGTAAAGTTCCGTCAAGGTCAATAGCAACAAGTTTAATCATAAGAATTTCTCTTTCTATTTCTTTCAATTTATTAAATATTTAGCAATTATAGGTTGTCATCAAGTGATAATTGTTTACTGACAGAGTCGTCAGTATTTTCAGAGGCAGTAGAATTTCTGTCAGTAAAATTTTGATTAATCACCAAGCTGTCATTAACAATATACTTGGTAAATTCAGGATTTTCTAGCATAATTTTTGGAAAATAGAATCGGCTATTTCCATGAATTGTACCTGTCAAACTTTTAATAAGTGGAGAAAGTACTGACAGCTCTGTAAGCGAACCATTTTTTTGTAAAATATTAATTTCAGTCCGCGGTTTTTCAGAACTTGGTCGATAGAAATCATAAGGTAAATCATAATTACTATGAATACCAGTGTAATAATCAGGATTAAAGCCTGCTTCTTCAACTAAAGAAGATAAAATTTCTAAATCTTCTAATTCTACAGTCTTGGGGTCAAAAGTAATTGATTTGAGTAAATGACGATTGACATAAGCGGAAGCTAAATCAGCGAGAATTTCATCATCATGACTCATCCAAACTTGAAAATAAGTGTTCATAACGCCATCATCAAGTCTTAAATAATCTTGTAAATTATGATTTTGCTCGAAAAAGGGAACGAGACAAGGACTTGATATCGCAAAATAGTCTGGCTGACTGGCATATAAAGACTTAGCACGTGCGAGTAACTTTTGCAGTAAAACTTCCATTGAGCGTGAAGAAGCATGAAAATAAACCTGCATATACATTTGGTATCGACTGACAATATAGTCTTCAACTGCATGCATTCCTGAGTACTTAAAAGCAATTCCATTTTCCGTAGGAACAATCACTCTTAAAATCCAAGTTAAATCAAATTGTCCATAGACAGCACCTGTAAAATAAGCATCTCTAAGGAGATAATCCATGCGGTCAGCATCAATTTGACTTGAAATCAATTGAACAACTTGAGGATTAGAATATTCATGAGAAATAACAGAAGCTACCTTTTCAGGAAAATCAGGGGAGACTTTGCGTAAAATTCCATTAATTTCTGTATCAGGAGAAGTAATTATTTCTCGAGTGACCGCCTCGTGGTCTGTATTAAATAAACCTTCAAAAGTATGTGAATAAGCACCGTGTCCAACATCGTGTAATAAGGCTGCACACTGAGTTAAAAGATTCTCATCAGGATTCCATTCCAAAGGGAAATTCCGACTAAAATAATCAGTAATCCTTTTGGCAATGTGGTAAACACCCAAACAATGAGAAAAACGGGTATGTTCAGCTCCATGGAAGGTAAAGCTTGATGTTCCAAGTTGTTTAATTCGTCTTAAACGTTGGAATTCAGCAGTGTCAATCAATTCTGATATTACAGGATGATTCACCGTGATATAGTCATGAACTGGGTCACGAAAGACTTTTTCCAAAATAAAACCCCCTCTAAAATTTAAGGTCTATTCTCTATTAAAAATAAATCAGATTTTCCCTTATTTTATCCTAATTATACCCTATTTTCTCCTAAAATGCAGACCCTCATCACCTTAATGTTTTTAGCACAGACTATGTTTTTAATATTCAAGGAATTATAGTAAAATATGATTATGGAAATTATAATTAGGAATAGAATTAAAATTGACCAGCAAGAAGAGTTGGTCAAAGAAATATATCAGGGAGAGTTGAAAAAAGGAGAACATCAGACCTTACTCAAGTATCAAAATGCTGCAAATGAAAAAGTTTTACTTAAATTTGATGAAAAAGAAGTGATAATGACCCGTTTTGCAAAGCGACCTATCAAAATGCATTTTCATCCAGAAATTCCAGGTTTAACTGAATATGAAGGTTTAGGAGAACTATCAATTTTGACAAATGCTTTAAGCATTGATCATGAGAGCAGGACAATTAAAATTAATTACCAACTTTCGCAAGGTGCCCAAAAAATAGCCGATTATCATTTGAGAATTGACTGGAGAGAGCAAAATGTGGAAGGAGAAACAAATGGATAAAATTCATCTACCTAAAGAAATATATGAACGATTAGACCTTAAAGAAAACGAAGAAATTGAAATCGTCGATTTAGCGGCTGATAGTTTTACCATTCGAAAAATCAATGCCAGAAAATCAGATAAGGCGCCCAAGTGGTTTATTATTCCAACGATTATTTCTGCATTTATCTTTATTATTTTTGCCTTTGTCCTAAAACATCCTCATGTTATCGCGCTTTCTGGAAATGAATCTTTGGCAACGGCGGTTATTACAATTGCTAATGCAGTAGGGATGCTGACTTTTATTTCTGCTTATTTCTCTCGCAGAAAAGAATTTTATAAACAGATGACCAAAAGAAGTTACTGGCGGACATTTGCCACAGTCACTTTATCTGTTTTACTTATCGTCATTTTAGCATCGATGGGCCTTTTTTGGTTTTTAGGTCAAATTTTTTATGGTGTAAGTTTTGGACTCTTTACTTCCACCCTAATCTTTACTATTTTTTCTGGAATCATTAATTATGTCATGATTTTTGTTGTAGATACTTTTTCGATTAATATGATGGTAACAATGCTTTTAGTGGTTTCTATTGGTGGTTTCGTCTCAAGTATGGCCACTAATGGAAATCAGTACTGGTGGCAAAGGAATTTTAGTTTGCTTGGAACTCAGGCTTCACGTTCAAGCTGGCAATTTAATCTGACGTTAATTGTTTCGGCAGCCTTATTTGCAGCATTAATTGATTATATTTTTGTTTCATTAAGGCAAAAAGCGGGCAGTCATTATCGACAAAATATTTTGCAAGTTTTATTGACACTTTGTGCTATTTCAATTGCTTTAGTTGGATTAATTCCCAATGATCCAGGCTGGATGCATATTGCTCATGACATTGTTGCTCAATTAATAGTCTTATTTATGGCTATTTCGATACTAGGAATTCGTTGGTTTTTACCAAATGCTGATCCAAATTTATATCGTATGTCTTATTTTATTGTAGGTCTTATCTTAATCTCTTATGTTTTATGGCATCCTATTCATTATTTGACATTAACGGCTTTTGAAATTCTTTCTTTTAGCTTGTCTTTTGCTTGGTTACTCTTACTGGTAAATACTTTGATTAATATGCTTTGGAATACGAAAAAGATTTATAAAGTCTCGCTTAATTCTATAGAAGAAAAAAGTGAAAAATAAGACTTGAAAAGTAGAAAAAGAAGTAGTATAATAATATAGTTGTCTTTGTGAAGTCTCATAAAGTGCAACCGCACGAAGTTTCGTATTAAGTGGCATACGCCCACGAACAAAGGCGAGTCTAACAGTCGCTTGACTTAAAAGCGATGAAATCTAACAAGGAGGAATCACAATGTCAAACTATGCAATCATCAAAACTGGTGGTAAACAAGTTAAAGTTGAAGAAGGTTCAGTAATCTACGTTGAAAAACTCAATGTTGAAGCTGGTCAAACCGTTACTTTCGACGAAGTTATCTTTGTCGGAGGCGAAACAACTAAAGTTGGTGCACCACTCGTTGAAGGCGCAACTGTTGTTGGTGAAGTCGAAAAACATGGTAAGCAAAAGAAAGTTGTTACTTTCCAATACAAACCTAAAAAACACTCACACCGTAAACAAGGTCACCGTCAACCATACACTAAAGTTGTTATCAAATCAGTTAACGCTTAATTATGATTGAAGCTTGTATCAGGACAAAAAGAGACAAAATTGTTTCTTATGAAATCTCAGGACATGCTGAATCTGGCGAGTATGGACACGATGTAGTTTGTGCGGCGGTCAGCGTTCTATCAATTACAACGGCAAATAATATCTACGAGATGGCTCGCATTAAACCTGTGACTCAGATGGAAGATGGTTACTTGTATGTTGAAATTCCTTTGAGCATACCTGAAAAACAAGGCGTATTGGCTCAAACTTTGCTCGAAGCTTTTGCAAATTCGATGAAAGCAGTTGAGAAAAGCTATGGTCAGTACATTACACTTAAATTTGAAAATGGAGGGCAATAACATGCTTGAACTTAATCTGCAACTCTTCGCCCACAAAAAAGGTGGGGGTTCTACTTCCAATGGACGTGACTCACAAGCTAAACGTCTCGGTGCTAAAGCATCTGACGGTGAACTTGTAAGCGGCGGTTCAATCCTTTTCCGTCAACGTGGTACACATATCCATCCAGGTACTAACGTTGGCCGTGGTGGCGACGATACTCTCTTCGCTAAAATCGAAGGAACTGTTAAATTCGAAATGAAACGTGGTAAAAAACACGTATCAGTTTATCCAGTAGTGGCTAAATAAGAATTTTGAAACCTGTCTTTGACAGGTTTTTTTTATATATTAATGAATAAAGTCCTCTTGAGGGCTTTTTTTGTATCTTTTTAAATATATTTATAAATATATGCTAAAATATTTGAAAAAAAGATAAGGTGGTGCTATAATATTTTTATTATCAGTTATAGATTAAAAAGTTTGATAATTTCTTAAATCGATAATTGATTTATTTTAATTACTATAAAAATATACTTAACATAATGGTTGTTGAATTTTATTCAACTTAGAACTAGGAGAAATAATGAATGATGAAGAACATCAACGTCATCGATTGATTTATCATACGAATGGAAAATCCTTAGAGGAAATAAATGGGACAGTAGAAGTACCTAAAAATGTTGGCTTTTTCAAAATGTTGCTAACTTATTCAGGACCGGGTGCCTTAGTTGCAGTTGGTTATATGGACCCAGGAAATTGGTCAACCTCAATAACTGGCGGACAAAACTTTCAATACTTACTGATTTCAGTCATTCTGATGTCAAGTTTAATTGCAATGCTCCTTCAATATATGTCGGCAAAATTGGGTATTGTCAGTCAAATGGATTTGGCTCAAGCTATAAGAGCAAGAACAAGTAAATCTCTAGGAATTGTTTTATGGATATTAACTGAACTTGCCATAATGGCAACGGATATTGCAGAAGTAATTGGGGCTGCTATCGCTCTTTATCTTTTATTTAATATCCCATTAATTTTAGCGGTTTTTATTACAGTTCTTGATGTCTTTTTGCTTTTGTTATTGACGAAAGTAGGTTTTAGAAAAATTGAAGCCCTTGTTATCTGTTTGATTTTAGTCATTTTGGTCATTTTTGCTTATCAAGTCGCTTTATCAAATCCAGATTGGAAAGGAATTATTGAGGGATTTATCCCCAATAGCCGGACGTTTGCCTCTTCACCAACAGTGGCAGGGATGTCTCCTTTAACAGGGGCCTTAGGGATTATTGGTGCTACAGTTATGCCTCATAATTTGTATCTCCATTCTTCTATTTCACAAAGCCGAAAAATCAATCATCAGGATAAAGCAGATGTTGCTAGAGCGGTGAGATTTTCAACATGGGATTCTAATATTCAATTGACAGTGGCTTTTGTTGTGAATTCCCTCTTGTTAATCATGGGAGTTGCCGTATTCAAAACGGGCGTGATTGATGATCCATCATTCTTTGGTTTATATGATGCCCTCTCTAATCCGACTGTTTTAAGCAATGGACTGCTTGCCGATGTAGCAAGAACAGGAGCTTTATCCACTTTGTTTGCCGTAGCTCTTCTTGCTTCAGGACAGAATTCTACTATTACAGGGACTTTAACGGGTCAAGTTATTATGGAAGGTTTTATCCATATGAGAATGCCAATGTGGGCCAGAAGATTAGTAACACGTTTACTCTCAGTTGTTCCAGTATTGATTTGTGTCTCAATGACAAGAGGACAAACTTTGAAAGCACAGCATGAAGCAATTAATAATTTGATGAATAATTCTCAAGTTTTTCTAGCCTTTGCTCTACCTTTTTCAATCATTCCTTTGTTGATGTTGACTAATAGTAAAAAGGAGATGGGTGATTTTAAAAATAATTTCATTATTAAATGTTTGGGATGGTTTTCAGTTATTGCTTTGACCTATCTTAATTTGATTGGTTTGCCAGATCAAATTGCCAACTTTATACCTCATAATCTTGGACTATCTCATCTTATTTCTGGTTTTCTTATTTTGGGAGTTCTCTTTTTATTAATTTGGACAATCGTAGAACTTTATCGAGGAAATAAAAAAATGATGGCTTACTAAAATTGATTTAACTCTATTTTAAAATAGAGTTTTTCTTTATATTCAGTAAGGTGTGATTTAAATTAAAATATGAAATATGCTATAATGTAAGAAAATGATTAATGGAGATTGTGTATTTGACTAAAAATTCAATTGAATTTAAACTAGAAAATCCAGAAGATGCAAGTCTACTCTTTGGGGTACAAGATAAATATTTGAAGTTAGTTGAATCTCAACTAGGGGTTGAGATTAATTATCGTGGCGAAACGGTTCAAATCGTTTCTGAGGATGAATTGACAAGGGAGCGAGCTCGTAAAGCCCTCCAAGCTCTGCAGGTACTAGTAGGTCGAGGAGTTCCAGTTCATGCGTCAGATGTCATTATTGCAATAAAGATGGTTTTAAATGATGATATTGAAAATTTCACTGCACTTTATGAAGTTGAACTGACGAAAGATGCAGCTGGAAAGTCAATTCGACTAAAAAATCTGATTCAAAAAACTTATGTTGATTCTGTCAAACATCATGATATTGTTTTTGGAATTGGACCAGCTGGAACAGGGAAAACGTTTTTAGCTGTTGTGATGGCTGTTCAAGCATTACGTAATGGTCAGGTGAAACGAATTATTTTGACAAGACCAGCTGTAGAAGCTGGTGAAAGTCTTGGGTTCTTACCAGGCGATTTGCAAGAAAAGGTTGATCCTTATTTACGACCAGTTTATGATGCCCTTTTCCAAATTTTAGGAAAGACGGCAACTGAACGAATGATGGAACGAGGAATTATTGAAATTGCTCCGCTTGCTTACATGCGCGGTCGTACGCTTGATGATGCCTTCGTCATTTTGGATGAAGCACAGAATACAACAACGATGCAGATGAAAATGTTTTTGACTCGACTCGGCTTTAATTCTAAAATGATTGTTAATGGAGATATTTCACAAATTGACTTACCTAATAAAGTAAAATCAGGTTTGATTGATGCCAAAGATAAATTAAGTCATGTGAAATCAATTGATTTTGTTTATTTCATGGCAAAAGATGTCGTTCGACATCCAGTTGTTGCTGAAATTATCAAAGCCTATGGTGATGAATAGTTTGGGACTTTTGTTAATGTCAGATTGATCAAATTTCTAGATAAGAAGGAAACAATAATGGCCGAAGGTTATGTCATGGATTTGCGCAAAAAAATTGGGCATGTCCCAATGGTAATTGCATGTGCAAGCTTGATTATTTATGATGAAAATCGAGGAATTTTACTTCAAAAACGGGCAGATAATGGGAAATGGTGTTATCATGGTGGGTCAGTTGAACCGAATGAAAAGGTTGAAGAAGCAGCGAAACGTGAACTCTATGAAGAAGTTGGCTTAAAAGCTGGAAAAATAAAATTGTACACTGTAGCTTCTGGGACAGAACAACACTTTTTCTATCCAAATGGGGATGAAGTTCATATTGTTGATACTGTTTTTACTTGTAATGATTTTTCTGGAGAGATTCTTTTAGAAGAATCAGAGGTTCTTGACTGTCAATGGTTTGCCTTTGATAATCTGCCAGAAGATATATTAATTGCCACAAGAGGTCCCATTTTGTCCTTTTGTAAGGAAATGTTGCAAAAAAAGGCTGACAGAAAGTAATTGTTGATTGTAAGTGACAGATTGAATGAGAAATTCTCTGACAGTTCTGTCTGTCATTAAAATTTACTGACAGAATAATAGAAATAGCTAAAATATTGAGCTACTTAGGGCTATTTTATGAATTATTGTCAGTAATTAAATAAGGAAAAAAATGTACGTAGAATTAGTTGATGAAACAGGCAAAGTGCCAAGTGAGATTATTGAACAAACCAAAGAAGTTTTAGCTTTTGCTGCTAAAAAACTGAACTTGAAAGAATCAGCAGAAATGTCAGTAACTTTTGTTGATAATGCTCGTTCACATGAGTTGAATTTGCAATATCGCGAAACTGACCGACCAACCGATGTTATCTCATTAGAATATAAACCTGATGAATCAGAATTTTTCTTTGATGAAGATATGGAATTACCAGAGGAATTGTTGGAAGAAATGGATCCATTTATTGGTGAATTGTTTATTTCAATAGACAAGGCTGCTGAACAGGCTGCTGATTATGGTCACTCGATTGAACGTGAATATGGTTGGTTAGCTGTTCATGGCTTTTTGCATATCAATGGTTATGACCACTACACACCAGAAGAAGAGTCAGAAATGTTTGGTTTGCAAGAGGAGATTTTAACTGCCTATGGACTCACAAGATAAAGATGTAAAACTCTTTAAGAAAAAGGATTTTAATAATGGTAAAAGACCTGTTCAAGAGGATAGGGCCCGTTGGAAAAATCCTAATTTACTTTCGAGTTTAGACTTTGCACTGTCTGGAATTTGGACAGCTTTTAAAGAAGAACGTAACATGCGTAAACATGCTTTGGCAGCCTTTTTAGCCATTGTTTTTGGTCTCGTTTTTCAAATTTCAGAATTTGAATGGCTCTTTTTGTTGTTGTCAATTTTTCTAGTTTTTATGGCAGAACTTTTTAATTCTGCTATCGAAAATGTGGTGGATTTAGCATCAGATTACCAATTTTATATGCGTGCAAAACGAGCCAAAGATATGGCAGCTGGGGCAGTTTTAGTTATTTCGGGATTTGCATTGATTGTTGGTCTGATTGTATTTTTACCTAAAATTTGGCATCTTTTCTTTTAGAGGATAAGCGGAAATGGATAGAAAAAATGATTTTCTAAAAATATTGAAAAAGAACTCCGAATTGATGTTCATTTTGGATGAAGTTTCTGTTTTAAATTTGCCTAATTATTATCTAGCCGCAGGAAGTGTCTTTCAAACGGTTTGGAATTATTCTGACGGAAATAATTTAATGACAGGAATTCACGATATTGATATTGTGTACTTTGATAAAGAGATTTCTGCTGACAGCTCTGCTAAAAATGATAAAAAGTTAGAAAAAGTTTTATCTGAAAAATTTCCCTATCAATTTGATATTCATAATGAAGCATACATGCATCTTTGGCATAATGGAAATAAAGTACCGTATAAAAACACAGAAAATGCGATTGAGCGTTGGATTGCTACGGTTCATGCTGTAGGCATAAGTGGTAATTCACGCAATATTGAAATTTTTGCTCCCTACGGCTTAGAAGATATTTTTACTAAAACAATTCGGCCAATTTATCATGTCGATAATAATCGAATACTTTATGAAAATAAGCTTGCTAGGTGGCAAGAAAGATTTAGTAATTTAAAGATTATTGAATGGTCAGATGAAATAAAGAATTTATAAAAAGCTGAAAGGCTTTTTTATTTGATTTAATGATTAACGGCAGAGAGAAAAGCTCCTTATTTCATGAACACCAGCTTCTTTTAGAATTTGTGATGCGTGATATAAGGTGGTACCTGTTGTATAAATATCGTCAATTAATATAACTTTTGTAGGGACTTTTAGCCCTTTTTTTAATCGAAAAGGATTTGGACTTTCCAATCGTTCTTTTCGATTAAGGCTAGATTGTTTGACCGAATTCTCTTTTTCAAGAAGTTCAATAAAATTATCTTGTTGAAGAAAAGCAGTCACTTGATTGAAACCACGTTCCTCTAATCTTTTTGGTGAAATAGGAATTGGAACCAAAGGAGATTTTGGGGAAATACTTTTAAAATAGGGCTCAAAAATTTGGTATAATCGATAATCTCCAACAAATTTATACTGGCTAAAATAATCTTTCATTGCTTGATTGTAGTGAAAAATTGCCTGATGTCTGATTTTGTATCCTCTTTTTTCCCAATTTTGACAATCAGTACAGATCTCATGGACATTTGGCTTACAGCAGCGAGGACAGTGAGCTTCAGGGATCTTTTCAAAATTTTTTTGACATTTAGAACATAAAAGATTTTGAGGACTTTTGAGTAGGAAAAGTTCGCTAAATAGAAAGTTTTGAGCAATACTTCTTGAACAAAGCAAACACTTTATCATGAAAGACCTCCCAGTTGGTTCATTTTTTTGATTTCTCTAACTGCCTGACACATTGCTTTGGATTTTCCGTAATGAAAAAAACTAACTAAGCCTGTTGGACGTTCAGGACTACGACCCACACGTCCAGCCATTTGTATCAGTGCGGATTTAGTGAAGTTTGGGTGCTCACTGTTGATGACAAAAACATCAACATTTGGAAAAGTGACTCCCCGTTCAAGAATTGAAGTCGCTATTAAAATAGTAATTTCTTTATTTCTAAAAGCTTTAACAATTTCCAATCTATCTTTTGTTGTTGAAGCAACGGAAGCAATTTTTTCTTTAGGAAATTTCAATTGTAGTTGTTTTGCAAATTCTTGTCCAAATTCAATTTCAGCAGCAAAAATAAGAAGAGGAAAGCCACTATTTCTTTGCTCAATTAATTTCTTATCAAATTTATTTTTCCAAAAAAATTTAGGCACGACTAAAGGAAAATTGTGAAAACGACGCGGGAGAAACAAAGGATAGAGTTTTTGCTTTTTTATATCTTTTTCAAGTTTGTCAGTAGAAGTTGCGGTCAAATATATTAAATTTCCTTCTATTTTTCTTGCTTTTTCTGCCGCAAAATAAAGCATTTCATTATCTCTAAAGGGAAAGGCATCAACTTCATCAATAATCAGCAAATCAAAAGCTTCCTTGAAACGTAAAAGCTGATGACTGGTCATTATTATTAATGGAGCTCGGAAATAGCTGTCGCCATCATGATATAAGAGTGGAATCTTACAGGAAAAATCACGTGATAATCGCTGATGAAGTTCAAGACAAACATCAATTCTTGGACTAGCTAGACCAACAACCCCACCGCTTTCTAAAATTTGCTCAATGACTTGATAAATCATTTCAGTTTTTCCAGCTCCAGTCACAGCTTGGACAATTATTTGCTGATGAGAATTAATTTCCTGACAGAGGGCATTTGAAATTGATTTTTGATTCTCTGTCAGTTTTCCCGACCAGTTTATATATGATTTCTTTGGGAAATTCTTTTGTGGCAGAAAGTACAAGAATTCATCGGAGCGGACTCGACCTAATTGAATACAACTTGGACAGTAAAATACACCAATTGGAAGTTTGACAGATTTTTTTATATGAACAGTCCCACAACGGTTGCATTTTATTTTATTGGAAGAAATTGAAGTCATTCCCAAAATTGGATTCACCTTCGCTTCTAACAAAAAATTACTAAAAATTTTACTGACAGAAATCTTGTCAGTACTTTTTATAAGTTGTAAAATATCATTTTTTAATAATAAACGGCCAAATAACTTTTCTTGATTAGTGCTCATACTATTCTATACGAAAATGCTGTTAAAATGTAACAAAATTTGTTAAAATCAGTAGCATGACTATCACTATAAAAACTGATTTTATCAATGAAGAGGAAATCAAAAAATCACGATTTATTTGCCATTTGAAAAGAATTTCATCTGAAGAAGAAGCGCGTGATTTTATTGCGAAAATCAAAAAAGAACACTGGAAAGCCAATCATAACTGCTCGGCCTATACATTAGGTGACCGTCAAGAAATTCAACGAACAAGTGATGATGGAGAGCCGTCAGGGACTGCTGGTGTTCCGATGCTTGAAATTTTAAAGAAAAAAGAAATAATCAATGTTTGTGCCGTTGTTACTCGGTATTTTGGTGGAATAAAATTAGGTGCTGGTGGTTTAATTCGTGCTTATGCGGGCAGTGTAAATCATGCCATCGAAGCTGTTGGTTTAGTTGAATTTATCAATCAACGTGAGCTTATTTTAAACCTTGATTACAGCCTCTATGACAGCTTACAGCGCTTTTTAATTGACCAAAAAATCAAAATTTCGGATAGTGAGTTTTTGTCGGATATCAAAGTAAAATGTTTTATTGACGAAGAAAAGGTTGACGAAGTCATGAATTTACTGACAGAAACTTTTAATGGAAAAATAATCATGAAAAAAGGGGACAGTCAACAAGTAGAAGTTGAATTCCTGTCATAAAATATTGATTTTAAAAAGGGAGAATTCCCTTTTTATTTATATCATAACTGATAAAGGTTTCTGTTTAAGTTAAATCAGTTAAAATACTAAAAGAACAACAATCGAAAACCTATTTTCTTAAGAAAGGAGAAAAATGACAAAAAAATTAGCACAGCTTTTATTTTTCATTTATATATTAGGACTGGTTTGGCTGGTATTATTTAAACTTTCTTTTCATCCATTTGCTTTTCTTGAAATGACGAATACAAGAAGTCTTAATCTGACACCTTTAGCCATGTCCGGTGGTCGTCGCGAGGTTTTATTTAATATTCTAGCTTTTATTCCTTTTGGTATTTTATTGACTATGAATGCACCAAAAATCTCCTTTTTAAATAAATTGGCAATTTCCATTTTATTAAGTTTTTCATTTGAAAGTTTACAATATCTTCTTGCCATTGGTGCAACGGATATTACTGACCTCATCACTAACTCACTTGGAGCCTTACTTGGAATAAGTTTCTATTATTTACTCATAAAAGTCTTTTCAAAAGCAAAAGTCGACCTTATTTTGACAATTTCTTTTACGATTTTGCTCATTTTTACGATAATCTTTATCAGGCAAAGCATAGTTCTAGGCACAGTGAGAGTGTAAAAAGTATGTTAGAATAGATGAGAAGATTATTTTAGAAGAGGGGACCTATGAAAATATTCAGAGGCTCATTTATTGTTAGTTTAATTGCCCTAATTATCGCATTTGTTTATGCTGGGTGGAATGGACTTTTTATTACGCTTATTCTTGCTGTTCTAGAAATTTCCTTATCTATGGATAACGCTATTGTGAATGCACGTATTCTCGAACGAATGAGTTCTGCATGGCAAAAAGCTTTCTTAACCTTAGGAGTTTTGATTGCCGTTCTTGGAATGCGTTTGATTTTTCCACTCTTGATTGTTGGAGTGTCAGCCCAAATTGACCCTATCAGTGCTTTAAAATTAGCTTTAGAAAAAGGAAATCCCAATACAGTAGGAACATATGGTTATATTTTGCACCATGCTCATCCACAAATCGCAGCTTTCGGTGGAATGTTTCTATTGATGCTAGCCTTAGGATTTTTCTTTGATGAACGGGCACATACTTGGCTTAAAATACCAGAGAAAATCCTTCAAAAAATTGGAAATTTTCCGGCAGCAAATGCAATTATTTCCATTATTTTGCTTTTAATCACATCGGAATTTATTGCTAAAGATGCTCACGCTGTTTTATTTGCTGGAATTTTAGGAATCCTAACTTTCATGCTTGTTGACGGTTTTGGAGAAACGATGAGTCATAGCAAAGCTGCAAACACAACAAGTAGTGTGGTTGCGACTGGTAAGTCTGGACTTGCTTTATTCTTATATTTGGAAGTAATAGATGCTTCATTTAGTTTTGATGGGGTAATAGGTGCCTTTGCAATTACAGCAGACCCGATTATTATTCTTTTAGGATTAGGTGTGATTGGAGCGATGTTTGTAAGAAGTCTAACGCTTTATCTTGTTCAAAAAGGAACATTGAATGACCTTGTATATCTTGAACACGGAGCACATTGGGCCATTCTCACGCTTGCATTTTTAATTTTAGCAAGTATCAAATGGGAGATTGGTGAGGTTGTTACAGGACTTCTAGGAGCTGTATTTATTATTCTTTCCTTTATTTCGAGTGTGATTTATAATCGAAATCATTAAAAAGATGACGGAAGTCATCTTTTTATTTTTAGAAAAAAAGTTTAAAACACAATATATTGTGTTTTTTATGATAAAATATAGATATTAAATACTATATATAGGTTTGGTTGTGATAATGAAACTTAGCATTTTACATATAAATAATACTCATCTCACCCTTGATAAGGTTTTTTCTTTAATTAATAAAATCAAAGAAGAAAATAAAAAAAGAGTCATAGAAACTTTAGTTTTAGGAGATGGAAATAGCATTTTTAATAACATTGAGCACAAAAATGATGAGCAAGACCTCCTGAATACCTTTCCTTTTGATGCGACGACATTGGGAAGTCATCAATTTGATGAGGGTTCAAAAGGAATAGTGGAAAATCTAAATAAAATAAATTTTCCAATCTTAGCCGCTAATGTTAATTTTGAAGATGATAAACTTTTAAATCCTTTAGTAAAAGAAGGAAAATTTATTCCTTATCTCCTTAAAAATACAACATCAGGTAAGAAAATAGGAATATTTGGTTTGACAACAATGGATATTGTTTATCGCTCACATCCGAGTGCGGAGACTATCTTTTCTAACCCTTTTGATAAGGCAGATTTTATAGTTAAAAGATTAAAGAACCTTGGAGTTGATGTTATTATTTTATTAAGTCAACTTGGAGAAGAAATGAACCAAATGTTAGCTCAACAATTTTTAGAAATTGATATTATTATCGATAAACCCGTAGGGACATCAGGAAAAAAAGTTGAAAAATGCGGAAATACACTCATTATTCAATCTGAAACTGATAACTATTCTCTTATAGAATCTGAAATCAATATTGATGACGAAGGCAATTTACTTTTTATTCAAGAAAATAATTATGTTTGAATATGATAGATAAACCAGAAAATTGATACCAAATAAGACAGAAGTAAGGTCATCAGTTTATTTTGCCTTGACAAAATGGGAAAATAGAGCTAGAATTTATAGGTAGCGACTCGAAGATAGTGAAAGTTCGAGAACAATAATGGCTTAACTTAAAACTGTAATGAACACAAATAAAGTAAAAAATAAAGGTGGAACCGTGCATTTGCACCCTTTGTCTCTTTTCGGATTTTTTCGAGGATTGATGAGTGTGTGAATTGCGGTTTTTTGAATTTCGGAGGAAAATAATGGCAAATAAAAAACTAGCATTTCAAGATATTATCTTGACCCTACAAGGCTTTTGGTCTAAACAAGGGGCAAACTTGATGCAAGCTTATGATAATGAAGTAGGAGCAGGAACAATGAGCCCTTACACTTTCTTGCGTTCAAACGGACCTGAACCTTGGGGAGCCGCCTATGTGCAACCTTCACGTCGTCCTGCTGACGGTCGTTATGGTGAAAACCCAAATCGGTTGTTCCAACACCACCAATTCCAAGTTGTATTAAAACCATCTCCAAAAAATATCCAAGAACTTTATCTTCAAAGTTTAGCTGAACTTGGAATTGATGCTTTAGAGCATGATATCCGCTTTGTTGAAGATAACTGGGAAAATCCTTCAATGGGATGTGCCGGTATTGGATGGGAAGTTTGGATTGATGGGCAAGAATGTACTCAATTTACTTATTTCCAACAAGTCGGAGGAATTGAAGTTGATTCCGTAACTTCAGAAATCACTTATGGTTTGGAACGTATTGCGACAGTTATTCAAGAGGTTGATTCTGTTTATGACCTTGAATGGGGGAATGGCGTAGCTTACGGTGATATTTTCAAAGAACCTGAATACGAACATTCTAAATTTGCCTTTGAAGAATCAAACCAAGAGCTTTTACTTAAACTTTTTGGAGAATATGAACAAGAAGCGCTTGATTTATTAGATAAAGGCTTGGTTCACCCAGCTTATGATTATATTTTGAAATCTTCGCATACCTTCAATTTACTTGATGCACGTGGAGCAGTTTCTGTAACTGAGCGTGCAGGCTATATGCATAGAGTTCGTACAATGGCACGTAAGGTAGCAAAAACTTTTATTGAAGAACGTGCAAAACTTGGTTTCCCGCTCTTAAAAGATGAAGCTTTGCGTGAAAAATACCTTGGTAAAAAAGGAAAATATACTAAGATTGTAGAAGGAGAAGAAAAATAATGATAAATTACTTACTTGAAATTGGTTTGGAAGAAATTCCAGCACATTTGGTGACTCCTTCAATCAATCAATTAGCCGAAAGAATGGAAACTTTTCTTAAAGAAAATCGTTTAGAATTTGATAAAATTATTAAATTTTCAACTCCACGTCGTTTAGCAATTATTGTTGAAGGTTTGGCAGAAGCGTCAGAAGCGATTGACGAAGAAGTTAAAGGTCCATCTGCTAAAATTGCTAAAGATGCGCAAGGGAATTGGTCAAAAGCGATTCAAGGTTTCTCAAGAGGACAAGGAGCTACTCCAGATGATTTAATCCTTAAGGGTGATTATTATTATGCTAAAAAACATATTGACGGAGTAAAAGCAGAAGAAATTCTGTCTAAAGTTGGCGATGAAGTCATCGCAAAAATGACATTCTCAACTTATATGAAATGGGGAAATAATGATTTTCTCTTTGTTCGTCCAATTCAATGGATTGTTTCACTTCTAGAAGATAAAGTTGTTGCTTTTGATTTATTGGACGTAACAGCAAATCGTTTTTCACGAGGCCATCGTTTCTTGGCAAATGTTGAGGTTGAACTCAAAAATGCAAATGATTATGCTAGCAAAATGCCAGAAAACTTTGTTTTAGTTGATGCTGAACATCGTAAAGCAGAAATTTCAGCTCAAATTTTGGCTCTTGCGTCTGAAAATAAATGGCAAGTTACTTTGCATAAAGATTTATTAGAAGAAGTAAATAATATTGTTGAATATCCAACTGCCTTTGTTGGTTCATTTGATCCTAAATATCTTTCTGTTCCAGCAGAAGTTTTAGTGACATCAATGCGTGATAATCAACGTTATTTTGAAGTTTATAACCAAGAAGGTCAACTCGCACCAAACTTTATCTCTGTCCGTAATGGGAACGCTGAAAATATTGAAAATGTAGTGCTTGGAAATGAAAAAGTTTTGGTTGCTCGTCTTGAAGATGCAGAGTTTTTCTGGAAAGAAGATCAAAAACTTAAAATTGAAGATTTGGTCGCTAAACTTGCTAAAGTAACTTTCCATGCTAAAATTGGTTCAATTACTGAACACATGGCGCGAACAAAAGAAATAGCCGCTAAGTTAGCTGATATTGCTGGTTTGACAGATGAAGAAAAAAGAGACGTTGCCCGTAGTGCTGAAATTTATAAATTTGACCTTTTGACAGGAATGGTTGGAGAATTTGATGAATTACAAGGGGTAATGGGTGAAAAATATGCGCTTTTAGCTGGTGAAAATGCAAATGTTTCTGCAGCAATTCGTGAACATTATATGCCAACTTTAGCCGAGGGAGAATTGCCTGAAACAAAAGTCGGTTCTGTGCTTGCAGCAGCTGACAAAATTGATTCAGTCCTCTCTTTCTTTAATGTTGGTTTAATTCCTTCTGGTTCAAATGACCCTTATGCTCTACGTCGAGCAGTACAAGGCTTGATTCGTATTATTGAAAAAATGAATTGGCATTTCGATTTATCTTTATTTGTCGACCAATTTGAAGGTGAAAATCATCTTGAAATTTTGGATTTTGTCAAAGCACGTATTCAAAAACTCTTGCTTGAAAAACTCGATCGTCATGATATTGTTGAAGCGGCAATTAATAGTTCAAGCTTTGATATTACAAACATGATGGAATCAGCTTTTGTCATTGATGGGCACAAACTTCACGAACCTTTTAAACCAGCAATTGAAAATGTTTCGCGTTCAATTAATTTGGTTAAAAAAGCAAAAGATATTAAAGAAATAAATCCAACACTTTTTGAAGAAGATGCAGAAGAAGCTCTTTATAACGTTGTTATTTCTCTTCAAAATCAATGGACTTATATGCCTGGTGAAGAAAAATTCAGAGCAATTGTTCATTCACTTGCACCTGCAATTGAAACTTTCTTTGAAAGTGTAATGGTAATGGCTGAAGATTTATCAGTTCGTGATAATCGTATTGCGTTGTTGTCAGAAGTTGTTGCATTAACAAGTGTTATGGCTGATTTTTCTTTGATTAATACAAAATAAAATTGATAGATTTACTGACAGAAAGTTTATTTATGACTCTAAAAAGCTGTCAGTAAAATTTGAGTTCTGTCAGTAATTTTAACAATATTCATGAAGAAAGGAACTAAGAAATGGCAATTACAAATGAACAAGTAGAACGTATTAATGAATTAGCGCGTAAGAAGAAAGCAGAAGGATTATCAGAAGCTGAGCTTGAAGAACAAGCCTTTTTACGTCGTGCTTACCTCGATAGTGTTAAAGCAAATTTCCGCTCACAAGTTGAAACCATCAAAGTTATTGATGAAAAAACAGGAGAAGATGTTACTCCGGATAAACTTAAAGAAATTCAACGTAAGAATGGGATGCGCGACTGAGCTTTTTCTTGCAAATATTTCATAAAATGTTAAAATAAATATTAATAAATGATGGGTATGGTGCACACCCGAAACCGCTTTAAGAATAAAATCTTAAAACTAATGGCGCCTACAAACAAAAGGCTATCTCCAAGTAGTCTTGTTTGTAGCGCCTTTTGTTTTGTAAAATATTATAAAGTGAGTTAAACTCACAAACAAGGAGTTTCAAAAATGAATTTTTTTAAAGTAGGAATTTCAAGAAGCGCAATTTTATATGTCTTCTTAGCTGTAATTATTGGGGGATTAATTGGTATTATTGATGCTATATTTGGTCGAGGGCTTATCTATATTACTGAATTTAGAGATAGTCATGCCCTATATTTAATTCCATTTTTAACCTTAGCTGGTCTCTTAATCGTTTATATTTATAAGAATTTTGGTAAAGACAGCCAAAAAGGAATGGGCCTAATTTTTGAAGCGGGGAATCATGGGCGAGAAGATATTCCAAAACGTCTTGTTCCGCTGATTGTTTTCTCGACTTGGCTTTCTCATTTGTTTGGTGCCAGTGTTGGTCGTGAAGGAGTTGCAGTTCAAATCGGTGGTGTGATTGGACATGCGATTGGTAAAAAACTCTCAGCAAAAGAAGCTAAAAAAATACTTTTGATTACTGGTATGGCTGCTGGTTTTGCAGGGCTCTTTCAAACGCCAATCGCGGCAACTTTCTTTGCTATTGAAATTTTAATGTTGGGTAAAATTGAGTATAGAGCTTTAATCCCAGCTTTGGTTGGTTCATATGTTGCAAGTTGGACTTCAAGCAGTTTGGGATTAGAAAAATTTTCTTTCGCAATCAATACTAACATTCATATTGACCCTTTGGTTCTTTTAAAATTGGCTGTCATTGCCGTTTGTTTTGGACTTGTAGGAAGATTTTTTGCGGAATCTTTAGCTTTTATGAAAGCAACCGTCGCTAAAAGAATTGTTAATCCTTATTATAGAATTATTTTGATGGGAATTGTCATCTCAATTGGTTTACTTGTTATTCATTTGGACCGTTATGCTGGTCTTGGGACAAATTTGATTTCTTTAAGTTTTAATGGTGGACATATCAATGGATATGATTGGATATTAAAATTAATCTTTACGGTTTTATCAATTTCTGCTGGCTTCCAAGGTGGGGAAGTCACACCACTCTTTGCTATTGGTTCAACATTGGGTGCAGCTTTGGCTATGCTCTTTGGTTTACCTGTCGAATTTGTGGCTGCTGCGGGTTATGTTTCAATTTTTTCAGCCGCAACAAACTCTTATTTTGGCCCAATTTTTATTGCTGCGGAGGTCTTTGGTTTTGGTTCGGTTCAATATATCCTACCAATTATGACAATTGCCTACGTTTTGAATGGAAATTCATCCATTTATGCGCAAGAAGTTCTAAATTTGGAAGTTTAAACAAAAAGACGACCTATCTGGGTCATCTTTTTTTATATAATTTTTCGATTTTAATGTAATCAATAACATTTTGAGGTAAGAAGTAAGTGGGTTCAATATTTTTGGCAAACATTTCCCTTAGCATTGTACTAGAAATTGGTAACAAGGGAGCATCAAGCCAAGTAACAGGATAAGGACTTTTGGAGATTGTATCCGTTCTTCTTAAGGCAATGAATGTCACAAGTTTTAGGAGTTCATCAATTTTGTACCATTTGGGAAGATATTCCACCATGTCGCTACCAATAATGAAATAATAATCGGTATCAGGATTAGCTTCAGTCAGGAGTTTGAGCGTGTCATAACTGTAAGATTTTCCACCACGTTCAATTTCAATCAACTCAAGACCGAGTCTAGGATTTTCTTTGATTGCTAACTCAAGCATTTTAACTCGATGTTTTGCAGAAATGGTTTCTTTTTCATCGACATGAGGTGGAATATTTTCAGGCATTAGTAATACTTTATCCAAATTCATTTGTTGGGCAACTTGGTCAGCCATCATTAAATGAGCATGATGAATTGGATTAAAATTTCCTCCTAATAGACCTACTTTTTTTCTGTTCCCTTTATCCATAAGGGGGCTTTCTCCTTAATTTTTGAAATTATTTAATCTACCAATATTTTGAATCAGTCAATTTATATTGTACCATAGCTCATCGCAATCTATAAGACTAAAGAAAAACTCCTCAAGGGAGTTCTTTAATTTAAGATTCGATTTGGACAATGTATCTACTGTTAATATAATGCTCGGTGTTATCCTCATCAATTACAAGGCAATTTCCGTTGCTGTAACCTTTCTTGAAATGTAAGGCAGAGACGACACTTCCGTCTATTAAGTGGATTTTTACACTATCATTTTGTTTAAGTAGTTTCTTTAGATAACTAATCATAATCCTCTCCTTTCTCCATTACTTCTATTGTAGTACAAAAAACATAAGTGGAGCAAAAAATTGACTAGTTTTATATAAAATACATGGCGAAATTTAAATTATAATTTATTGTATAATTATAAAGGGTTCCCAGTACAAATTTAGGGCAAAATTTGATAAAATAAAGATTAGAATTGCGTTAAAATCGGTATGATTAGCGGAAGTGAATATAGGAGAAAAAATTATGCCACATCTATATCAAGACGACAGTCTTACATTACATACGGACTTATATCAAATTAATATGATGCAAACTTACTTTGAGCTTGGACGACATCAGCGTCAGGCGGTCTTTGAGGTTTTTTTCCGTGAGATGCCCTTTAAAAATGGTTATGCTGTTTTTGCTGGTTTAGAAAGAATGGTTGATTATTTAAAGAATCTTAAATTCTCGGAAACAGATATTGCCTATTTGCGTGAATTAGATTATCCGGAAGATTTTCTAAATTATTTAAAAGAATTGCGTTTTACAGGAACAGTTAGAGCGATGCAAGAAGGACAACTTGCTTTTGCTAACGAACCTTTAGTGCAGGTTGAAGGTTCGCTTGCGGAATGTCAGTTGGTCGAAACAGCTATTCTTAATATTATAAATTTCCAAACTTTGATTGCTACTAAAGCTGCTCGTATCAAATCTGTAATTGGGGATGACCCTTTGTTGGAATTTGGGACAAGACGCGCTCAAGAAATGGATGCAGCCATTTGGGGAACACGAGCAGCAATTATTGGTGGTGCTGATGCGACATCAAACGTTCGTGCAGCTAAAATCTTTGGTTTGAAGGCTAGTGGAACACATGCTCATGCTTTGGTTCAATCTTATGGAAATGATTATGAGGCTTTTAAAGCATACGCACAGACTCATAAAGATTGTGTCTTCCTTGTGGATACTTATGATACTTTAAGAGTTGGAGTTCCTTCAGCGATTAAAGTGGCGCGTGAATTTGGCGATAAAATTAATTTCCAAGGTGTACGAATTGATTCTGGAGATATGGCCTATATCTCAAAAAAAGTTCGTCAGCAACTTGATGAAGCAGGATTTACTGATGCAAAAATCTACGCTTCAAATGATTTAGATGAAAACACAATTTTAAGTTTAAAAATGCAAAAAGCAAAAATTGATGTTTGGGGAGTTGGAACTAAATTAATTACGGCTTATGATCAGCCAGCGCTTGGTGCAGTTTATAAATTAGTATCTATGGAAGATGAAAGTGGTCAAATGCAGGACACCATTAAACTTTCAAGTAATGCTGAAAAAGTTTCTACACCAGGTAAAAAACAAGTTTGGCGAATCACCAAAAAAGCAGATGGCAAATCAGAGGGGGATTATATTACATTTTCTGATGAACGTCCAGATGTAGCAGAAGAAATTTACATGTTCCACCCGCTTTATACCTACATCAATAAAAATGTGCGAGACTTCAATGCCAATCCACTTTTGAAAGATATTTTTGTGGACGGTGAATTGATTTATGAATTGCCAAGCTTGCATGAAATTAAAGAATTTGCTCGTGAAAACCTTGAGGAACTTTGGGATGAATATAAACGTGATTTGAATCCTCAACCTTACCCAGTAGATTTGTCACAAGAATTATGGAATCATAAAATGCGCCTAATTTCACAGGTGCGTACAACAGTATCAATGACGAGATTGGATGATGAATGATGAGAATAAGACGAATAGACCTCTGTGATGCAAGACTTTTCTGGGATGTCCAAAAGCAATTGGATACAGAAAGTAAGTTCATGATGCTTGAACCAGAGGAGCGAAGATTTGATTTTAGCCGAACAATTGGTCGAATTTCACGTTTTGATTTTTTAGTTGGTGCTGATGTTGATGGAAAATTTGTTGGATTTCTGTCAGCCAAAAGAGGAAATGCTAATCGAATTAGAAATACGGCCTATGTTGTTGTAGGAATTATTGAAGAATTTCAACACCAAGGAATTGGTTCTCAACTTTTTGAGGAATTAGAAAGATGGGCAAAAGAAAAAGCAGTAAAACGCTTAGAATTAACGGTAATGATTAATAACTATGCTGCGATTGCCCTTTTTCAAAAACATGGATTCACAATAGAAGGCGTTCGCCGTGAGGCAATGTGTGTTGATGGGAAATACGTTGATGAATTCTATATGAGCAAAATTTTAGATTAAAAATAGTTAATGACAGAGCTGTCAGTAAAATATAGAAACTGTCAGTAAAAGGAAGATAAAATGACATTACAAGATGAAATTATTAAAGAACTTGGTGTGAAACCAGTCATTGATCCTAAAGAAGAAATTAGGGTGTCAGTTGAATTTTTGAAAGATTATCTAAAAAAATATCCTTTCATTAAGTCTTTTGTATTAGGGATTTCTGGTGGTCAAGATTCTAGTTTAGCAGGTCGTCTGGCTCAAATTGCTATCGAGGAAATGCGTCAAGAAACTGCTGATGAGACTTATAAATTTGTAGCAATTCGCCTGCCATATGGTGTTCAAGCTGATGAAGAAGATGCCCAACGTGCGCTTGCTTTCATTCAACCTGATATCAGTTTGACAGTAAATATTAAAGCTGCTGTTGAAGGGCAAGTGGCAGCCCTCAATGAAGCTGGAATTGAAGTATCAGATTTCAACAAGGGAAATATTAAGGCACGTCAACGTATGATTACTCAGTATGCTGTGGCTGGTCAATATCAAGGAGCGGTTCTTGGAACAGACCATGCAGCAGAAAATATTACTGGATTTTTCACAAAATTTGGTGATGGTGGAGCAGACTTGCTCCCACTTTTCCGCTTGAATAAACGCCAAGGAAAAGCACTCTTGGCTGAACTTGGCGCTGACCCAGCCATTTACGAAAAAGTTCCGACTGCAGACCTTGAAGAAGGAAAACCAGGACTTGCTGACGAGATTGCATTAGGTGTGACTTACAATGATATTGATGACTACACAGAAGGTAAAGTGATTTCTGAGGATGCTAAGGCTAAAATCGAAGCATGGTGGAATAAAACACAACATAAACGTCACTTACCAATTAGTGTTTTTGATGATTTTTGGAAATAAAAACAAAAAGTTACTGACAGGATTTCTGTCAGTAATTTTTTTATTAAAAATGATGAGGACTTGAATAAGAAGTAAAATGTAATTATGATATAATTAACTAAAACGTTTACAACAAAAAGGAGGGATAAGATGACATTTATTGAAGTGATTAATGAGTCTAAAATCTATCAATCAGGACAAGAGAAGATTTATGCCAATGACCAAGTAAATTTTGAAATTGAAGAAGGAGAATTGGCTGTCATTTTAGGTTCCTCTGGGGCAGGTAAATCAACAGTCCTAAATATTTTAGGAGGAATGGATACAAATGATGAGGGAGAGGTTATTATTGATGAGGAAGAAATCTCTAATTTTTCAAACAAAGAATTGATTACCTACCGACGTTATGCCGTTGGTTTCGTTTTTCAATTTTATAATCTTGTCAATAATTTGACAGCACTAGAAAATGTCGAATTAGCTTCTGAAATTGTCGAAAATGCTCTGGATGCTAAAGAAGTGCTGAAAAGTGTCGGTCTGGAACATCGGCTTCATAATTTTCCTTCGCAACTTTCTGGTGGTGAGCAGCAAAGAGTAGCGATTGCGCGTGCCATAGCCAAAAATCCAAAAATCTTGCTTTGTGATGAACCAACCGGTGCCTTAGATTATCATACAGGAAAACAAATCTTGAAAATTCTTCAAGATATGGCCAGAAAAGAAGGAAAAACAGTTATTATTGTCACGCATAATGCTGCAATTGCTCCAATTGCCAACCGTGTCATTCAAATGCATGATGGAAAAATTAAACAAATTGATAATAATAGCCAACCAGAAGATATCGATAGAATTGAGTGGTAAGCTATGCGAAAAAAAACTTTAAATAAAGAAATTCGCAGGTCAATTACGGGTTCATTAGGTCGCTTTATTTCTATTTTTTCCTTGATGTTGTTAGGGACTTTCGCTTTTGTCGGACTAAAAGTTTCTGGACCCGATATGAGAAGGACAGCGGAAGATTTTTATGCTCAACATCATTTAGCAGATTTGACGCTAACTTCAACTTTGGGATTGGACCATTCTGACCAGCAATTAATTAACGAAACCAAGGGTGTAAAAAAAGCAGAATTTGGCTATTTTCAAGATTTGGTAATCAAAGGAAAAGAAAATAGTCTGCGTCTATTTTCTAAACCAGATGAATTGTCAACTTATGAGTTAATGTCAGGCAAGTTGCCTCAAAAAGATTCAGAAATTGCTTTAGATTATTTATATGATGGACAATATAAAATAGGACAAACCATTTATTTTAACCCTCCCAAATCTAAGGATTCTGATTTGATAAAAAATCATTCCTTTAAAATTGTTGGATTTGTGAAATCAAGTGAATGTGTCGATAAAAGTGATTTTGGCTCAACGACAGTCGGAACGGGTAAACTTAATGGTTATGCGCTTGTTACCAAGGAAGCCTTTGATTCTGATGTTTATATGATTGCTCGCCTATCCTATAAAAACTTACAAAATATCTCCATTTTTGATAGTAAATATGATAGACGTTTAAAAACCGAACAAAAAACCTTAGAAAATACTTTTAAGAATCAACCAGAAAAACGCTTGGCAGCACTGAAAACTGGCCCAGAAAAACAGATTAATGAAGCGAAAAGTCAAATAGTTGAGGAAGAAAATCAACTCACTCAGCAAGAAAATCAATTAATCGCACAAAAGAATCAAATTGGGGAAAATGCATCCGCTCAAGCGATTGAGCAAATCAATGCAGGCCAAAATCAAATTAATGATGGAAAAGAAAAGATTGCTAAAGCTAAAGCAGAGCTTGCAAAGCAGGAAACAGCCCTAAACCAGCTTGAAAAACCGACTTATCAAATTAATAATCGTAAAGAAGGAAATCCGGGTTACAAGACATTTTTAGATGATTCAACAAGAATTGACAGTCTTTCAAATATTTTTCCAGTAGTTCTTTTTGCGATTGCTTTATTAGTGAGTTTGACAACAATGACTCGTTTTGTGGAAGAAGAGCGAGGAAATCTTGGGTTACTGAAGGCTTTGGGATATTCTAACCGTGATATTCGTAAGAAATTTATGGTCTATGGATTAGTTTCTAGCGGTTTAGGAGCTTTAGTAGGAACAATTATTGGACATACCTTTTTGCCGATAGCGGTATTTAATGCTTACACAGCTTCATCTACCTTTAGCAATTTACGGTTAACATTATCTCCTTTATGGACAATAGTTGCTTTTGCGATAGCTATAGCTTGTAGTCTTTTGCCAGCATATTGGGTTGTCCGAATGGAACTAAAAGAAGTACCAGCCAGTCTCTTTTTAGCAAAAGTACCAAAAGCAGGCTCACGGATTCTTTTAGAGAAAATTAATTTTATTTGGAAAAGAATGAGTTTTACTTATAAAGTGACGGCTCGAAATCTATTTCGCTATAAAAAGAGAATGTTAATGACTATCTTTGGTGTCGCTGGCTGTACCGCTTTACTTGTCATGGGATTTGGAATTCGTGATTCCATTTCTGGTTTATCAAATAAACAATTTGGTCAAATTTTGCACTATGACATGATTACTATTGAAAAAAATAAAGTAAATGACAAAGAAAAAGAAGAGATAGATAAAGAATTAGCCTCATCAGAAATTGAGAATTATTTGCCGATTGCCTTTGAAAATTTGACAAAAGAAGCCAGTGGCAAATTAGAAAAACAAGAGGTTAACTTAATTGCGACAAATCGTTCTGATGATTTATCAAAATACATTAGCTTAAAATCTCGTAAAAATAGTCAAAAAATTGAATTAAATAACTCTGGAGCAGTCCTTTCAGAAAAATTTGCTGAACTTTTAGACCTTAAAGTTGGTGATTCTCTGACACTAAAAGATAGTGAAAATCAGCCTCATAAGATAAAAGTAGCAGCAATTACTGAAATGTATATGGGCCATTATATTTTCATAAATCAATCGGTTTACCAAAAGGTTTTTAAAAAAGATTTTGTGGCAAATGCCCAATTGATTAAGTTGAAAAATGCGTCTACAAATAATATTCAAAAAATGTCAGCTCAATTTATGCAAGAAGACGGAATTCAAGCAGTTTCACAAAATAGTGACCTCAAAAAGGTGATTGAATCCTTTATGTATGGCATTAATAGTGTCATGATTGTTTTGATTACTTGTGCCATTTTACTTGCGATTGTTGTCATCTATAATTTAACAAATATCAATGTTTCCGAGAGAATTCGCGAATTAGCCACAATCAAAGTTTTAGGATTCTATGACCGTGAAGTCACACTTTATATTTATCGAGAAACGATTTTATTAAGCTTTTTAGGAATTCTGGTTGGTTTTGGTTTGGGGGATTATTTCCATCAGGTTATTATGAACCAATTGTCAGCTGACCAAATTATGTTTGCACCGGGATTACTTTGGACAAATCTTTTATTATCGGCAGCAATTACTTTTGCGACTACTCTTTTGCTAGCTATTGTTGTTCATTTCAAATTAAAAGCCGTGGATATGCTTGGGGCTTTGAAATCAGTAGATTAATCATTAAAAATTTTACTGACAGCTTTTTAAGAAATAAAAAAATTACTGACAGAAATTTCATCAGTAATTTTTTTATTATTTTTCAACTTTACGTTTGAGGTCACCAATTTGTTGGCCTTTATCTTCGTCAGCTAAAATCTCTTCAAAAGCAGGGAGTTGAATTTCTTCTCCATATTTTTGGTAAAGAGCAGTAGTCACCAAACGATAAGCTAGTCGTGCATTTCTTGAAAGAATTGGCCCATGGAAATAAGTTCCAAAAGTATTTTTGTAAATTAAACCTTCTGTTTGGTCATCTGGATTATTTCCACCACCGTAAACGACAGTTCCTAGTGGCTTTTCGTCATCAGACAGATAGGTAATTCCTGAATGGTTTTCAAAACCATAATAAGTTTCACCAAATTCTTCATTGTGAGTTTCAATATCACCAATAAAACGGTCAGTTCGTAAATTTTCAGTATAATGTCCAAGAATTCCCGTTCCTTGAATTTTTGTCCCTTCGGAATTAACATAGTACTGACCGAGCATTTGATAACCACCGCAAATTGCAAGAAGTGGTTTTTCAGATTCAATGTAATCTTTTAAAGGTGCTGACAAGTCAAGCAATGATTGGTCAGCAATAATTTCTTGCTCATAATCTTGACCACCACCCCAGAAAACAAGGTCATAATCTTCTTTTGCAAAAGTATCACCTAAAGAAACGATATTGAAGGTCATCTCTGCCCCTAATTTTTCTCCGACATACTTGAGCATGAGAATATTTCCATTATCACCATAAGTATTCATTAAATCACCATAAAGATGAGCCACATTGAGGGAATACTTTGGATTTTCAAGATTTGATTTTAAAGAGATATAAGCCATTTAACGCATTTCCTTTCCAAGATAATGACCCTCAGCCAATAATTCACGCATTTGTAACATGGCAGTGTAAGTTGCCAAAATATAAACATGCTCTTTTGGACTCTCTTTAATTGCCTCTAAAACTTCTGAAAGTTCCTTGCGTTCAGAAATATTTTCGGCATTAAATCCTGTCACACGCATTCTTCTAGCCATTTCAGATGAACGAACACCACCTGTGATAATTTGGTCAATTTCCATATCATTAATTAATTCAAAATTAGCATCCCAAATCCAACTTGTGTCAATTCCGTCAGCATAATTGGCATTTAAAAGGCTAACTAAAGTGAAAGGATAATTGGCTAATTTCATCATTTCAAGGGCTTGATTAGCACCTACTGGATTTTTAATCAAAACAATGGTTACTTTTTTTCCATCAATTTCAAGCGTTTCTTGACGACCAAAAACTGCTTTGGAAAGTTCAAAACCAGCCGCAATTGTTTCTTTTGGCACATTGAAATATTCAGCGACAGATACAGCAGCAAGAGCATTATAAATATTATAAAGTCCGCCAACATTAATTTTATAATCTGTCCCATCAATTACAAATTTAGAAGAAGTATTTGTAATCTCTGATAATTCTGTCAGTTGATAATCTAATTCTGGACGACTAAAACCACAATTTTCACAGATATAATTTCCTAAGTTAGCATAGGTATTCATCTTGTAAGCCAAAATATGATGACAAACCGGACAAACAATCCCCTCAGTATTGTAATGAGCATGAGTAGGTTCATGGCTTTCATGGTTGAAACCATAGTATTTTACAGGATTAACTAATTTTTTTGAGTTGAAAAGTGGACTATCGCCATTTAACAAAACCGTACCTTTAGGACTATTTGCCGCACCCTTGACAATAAAGTCATAAGTTGTATAAATCTCGCCATAGCGGTCCATTTGGTCACGGAAAATATTAGTAAACACAAATAACGAAGGTTTGATATATTCAGTGATTTTTGGCAAACTCGCTTCATCAATCTCAAGAACAGCAAATTTCTTTTCGCCAGTTTTCGCTTTGGGAGCTTTCAAAAATGTGGATACAATCCCCGTTATCATATTAGCCCCAGTTGGATTTGTCACAACCGGTCCAAAAGCCTTTTCTAGAATTCCCACGGTCAGTGCTGTGGTCAATGTTTTTCCATTTGTCCCAGTCACAACAATGATTTCATAATTTTTTGTCAGTGATTTAAGAATTTCAGGATCAAATTTTAAAGCAATTTTTCCTGGTAAAGTTGAACCGCGCTTGAAAAATTTTTCCAAGACAAAGCGCGATGAATTACCAGCAAACTTTGCAAATGAAGTTTTTATTGTCATAAGCAATATTATACCAAATACAGGGATTTTTTGCTCTATAAAATTTGAAAAAAATTTATAAAACATATTTGATACTACTAACAAAAAAAAGTGATAAAATAATATCATTATGAATAGCAGAATATTCCAACACAATACTTTTACGACACTTTCTAGTGGTTTTTACAAGGGAACGATTACCCTCAAAGAAGCACTAGAACACGGATCAGTCGGTATCGGCACACTTGATACTGCAAATGGAGAAGTGACCATTATCAATGGAATCGCTTATCACGGGGACTCAGAAAATCATGTCCGATTAGTTGAAGAAGATGAGACAATGCCTTATGTGGCAATGGTCGAACATCAGCCAATCGCAAAGTTTACTGACAGCTCTGTCAGTAATTCAGAAGATTTTCTGTCAGCACTGACCAAGCGATTTCCAACAGCAAATACCGCTTATACTATTGTTATGACTGGTCAATTCAAAGAAGTGACAGTCAGTAGCAAACCAGCCAATAACACTCGTCCTTATGACGAAATTATGGCTGACCAACCTTATTTTACAAAAGAAAATATTTCTGGAACTATGGTTGGAGTTTGGGCGCCAAAACATTTGACTGACCTTTTTGGTCTTGGTTTTCACTTACATTTTGTCAGTGATGATAAAACTTTTACTGCACATGTCCAAAATTTCATTACAGAAAATCTTGAGATTGAAATTGGTAAAATAACCAAAATTGACCAAGAATTTCCTGACAATGATGAAAACTTTGACCAGCACTTATTTCAATAATTTTGTCTGATATAGAAGACAGGCTTCTCAAATTTTGTTACTATTCAATTGAGAAGTCAGTAATTTGATTAAAATGTAATTTATAGAATATTTTGCTATAAAATAAAAGTAATTATAGCTCTCACAAAACCGCTCTCTACATAATAAGAGCGGTTTTTTATTGCAAAATATGCTATAATTATTCTAACTGATTTTTAGTTATAAAAAAGCAAAAAGAAAGTTCAGTGGATGAAAAGTGAATTTCAAACCAGTTTAGGTCCACAAGAACTCTTATAAAGGAATCAAAATGAATCTACAAGAAATGAACGCGCGTAAGGAAAAAATTCGTAATTTTTCGATTATCGCCCATATTGACCACGGAAAATCAACACTTGCTGACCGTATTCTCGAGCAAACTGAAACTGTTTCAAAACGAGAAATGCAAGCCCAACTTCTTGACTCAATGGACCTTGAACGTGAACGCGGAATTACCATTAAATTAAATGCTATTGAGTTAAATTATAAAGCCAAAGATGGTGAAACTTATATTTTCCACCTCATTGACACGCCGGGTCACGTCGATTTTACTTATGAAGTTTCACGAAGCCTTGCTGCCTGTGAGGGAGCAATATTAGTTGTTGATGCCGCACAAGGAATCGAAGCCCAAACCCTTGCAAACGTTTATCTTGCTTTGGATAATGACCTTGAAATTTTACCAGTCATCAATAAGATTGACCTACCAGCTGCTGACCCAGAAATGGTTCGTCAAGAAATTGAAGATGTGATTGGTTTAGATGCCTCTGAAGCCGTTCTTGCTTCAGCCAAAGCTGGGATTGGTATTGAAGAAATTCTTGAACAAATTGTTGAGAAAGTTCCTGCCCCTCAAGGTGAAGTTGACGCTCCGCTCAAGGCTTTGATTTTTGACTCAGTTTATGATGCATATCGAGGCGTTATCCTTCAAATTCGGGTCATTGACGGCTCGCTTAAAGTTGGGGACCGTATTCAATTGATGAGTAACGGTAAAGAATTTGATGTCACAGAAGTTGGTATTTTCACACCAAAAGCTGTTTCTCGTGATTTCTTGATGGCTGGAGATGTTGGTTATGTAGCTGCATCTATTAAAACCGTTGCGGATACACGTGTCGGAGATACCGTGACCCTCGCATCAAATCCAGCAACTGAGGCCCTAAAGGGTTATAAAGAAATGAATCCAATGGTATTTGCGGGGATTTATCCAATTGAATCAAATAAATTCAATGACTTGCGCGAAGCCCTAGAAAAACTTCAATTAAACGATGCTAGTCTTCGTTTTGAACCTGAAACATCGCAAGCGCTTGGTTTCGGATTCCGTTGTGGTTTCCTCGGTCTTTTGCATATGGATGTCATTCAAGAGCGTTTAGAACGTGAATTTGGTATTGATTTGATCATGACCGCGCCATCCGTTGTTTATCATATCAATACAACGGACGGTGAAACCCTTGAAGTAGCCAACCCATCAGAATTCCCAGATCCTACGCGCATTGAAAACATCGAAGAACCATTTGTTAAAGCTCAAATCATGGTACCAAATGATTTCGTTGGTCCGGTTATGGAATTAGCTCAACGGAAACGTGGAATTTTCCTAACAATGGATTATTTAGACGCAAATCGGGTCAATATCATATATAATATTCCATTGAGTGAAATTGTCTTTGATTTCTTTGATAAACTTAAATCATCAACTAAAGGTTATGCCAGCTTTGATTATGAGATTTCTGATTATCGTCCATCAAATCTTGTGAAAATGGACATTCTCTTAAATGCTGAAAAAGTCGATGCCTTAAGTTTCATTGTCCACAAAGACTTTGCCTTTGAACGCGGGAAAGTCATTGTTGAAAAACTTAAAAAACTCATTCCACGTCAACAATTCGAAGTGCCAATTCAAGCGACTATCGGAAATAAAATCGTTGCCCGTTCAGATATTAAAGCTCTTCGTAAAAATGTATTGGCCAAATGTTATGGTGGAGATATTTCCCGCAAACGAAAACTCCTTGAAAAACAAAAAGCCGGTAAAAAGCGGATGAAAGCCATTGGTTCAGTAGAAGTCCCTCAAGAAGCCTTCTTATCTGTGCTCTCAATGGATGAAGAATAAAACATCTTAAAATCAGCATCAAGGTGGTTTTTTGTTACAATAAAAGAAGTAGAAAAGAGGTAGAAAATGAAAATATTTATCGTTGGAAGTACCGGACGTGTAGGTAAAAGTTTGCTTAAATCTCTCTCAATAACGGACCATCAAATCTATGCTGGAGCAAGAAAAGTTGAGCAAGTTCCTCAATATAATAATGTAAAAGCGGTTCATTTTGATGTTGATTGGACACCAGAGGAAATGGCCAAACAATTACATGGAATGGATGCAATTATTAATGTTTCAGGCTCAGGTGGAAAAAGTTTATTGAAAGTTGACTTATATGGGGCTGTCAAACTCATGCAGGCAGCTGAGAAAGCAGAAGTTAAACGATTTATCTTACTAAGTACGATTTTTTCTCTTCAACCAGAAAAATGGATTGGTGCCGGCTTTGATGCATTAAAAGATTATTATATTGCTAAACATTTTGCTGATTTATATCTTACTAAAGAAACAAATTTAGATTATACAATCATTCAACCTGGATCATTAACAGAGGAAGAGGCAACAGGATTGATTGATATTAATGATGAGGTTTCTGCAAGTAACACGATAGGAGATGTGGCAGATACTATCAAAGAATTAGTGATGACCGATCATTCAATTGGAAAAGTCATTTCAATGCACAATGGAAAAACGGCGATTAAAGAAGCTCTTGAAAGTCTTTAAACTTTTCTTAACATTTAAAAGATACTTAAAAATTTAAGTATCTTTTTTGATTACAGTAAAAAATTGACAGGAGAGTCTGTAATATTTTATAATTTTAATGACGCTTAAAAGAAAGCGCTAAACAATAAATTGTCAATGTCCGCGATTTATTCAAAAAAATTTAAGGAGTTTTATGGACACAAAAAAAATTAGATGGTTTACCGTCGCATTCATTGCCTTTAACATGGTTTGGGGAATGGGGAATGTTGTTAATAACTTTGCCCAACAAGGAATTACTGTTGTTACCTCATGGCTGTTAATTTTGGCTTTGTACTTTATTCCCTATGCACTTATTGTTGGTCAACTGGGTTCAACTTTTAAAGATAGTAAAGGTGGGGTCAGTTCATGGGTTGAAAATACCAGTACAAAACGCTTGGCTTATTATGCCGCATGGACTTATTGGGTAGTTCACATTCCTTATTTGGCTCAAAAACCACAAGCGATTTTGATTGCTTTTGGTTGGGTGGGTCAAGGAAACGGAAATCTGGTTAATCAGATGTCAATGACCGCTGTTGCTCTGGCTTCCTTAGCAATTTTTTTAGCTTTCTTATGGTTGTCAACAAAAGGGTTAAATACTCTGAAAGTGATTGGAGGGCTTGCGGGAACAGCAATGTTTGTTATGAGTTTACTTTTCATTGTCATGGCGATTGGAGCACCTTTTATCGCAAAAGATTTCCACATTGCAACGCCTGACATGGGAAATATTAAAACTTATATCCCTAAATTTGACTTTAGTTATTTCACAACTATCTCAATGCTAGTTTTCGCTGTCGGTGGTGCTGAAAAAATTTCTCCTTATGTTAATCAAACGAAAAACCCAGCAAAAGAATTTCCAAGAGGGATGTTTTTGCTTGCTGGAATGGTTGGTATCTGTGCCGTCTTAGGTTCGATTGCCATGGGAATGATTTTTTCAAGCGGTAATTTACCAAATGACTTGATGGCTAATGGTGCTTATGCAGCATTCCAAATTTTAGGTCAACACTTTGGTGTCGGAAACTTTTTAATGATTGTTTATGCTTTAACTAACGGTGTAGGACAAATTGCTGCCTTAGCTTTCTCTATTGATGCGCCATTACGCATTTTACTTGCTGATGCTGACCCAGAATTCGTTCCAGCATGGTTGCGTAAAAAAACGAACAAAGGAACGCTTAAAAATGGTTATACATTAACAGGGATTCTTGTTAGTATCATTATTCTTTTACCATTACTTGGAATCGGAGATATGAATGAATTGGTTAAATGGTTGACTAATTTAAATTCAGTTGTGATGCCAATGCGTTATCTTTGGGTCTTCTTTGCCTTCGTTATGTTAAATCGGGCAGTAAAACATTTTCAATCTGAATATAAATTTATCAAACAAAAACGTCTAGCCATGATTGCTGGTGCTTGGTGTTTCCTCTTTACACTCATCGCCTGCGTGTTAGGGATGGTTCCAAAATTGGACTATGCTGCTAATCCATCTGCATGGTGGTTCCAACTTGCATCGAATATTTTGACACCAATTGTTTTAATTTTACTAGGTATGCTTTTGCCTTTCATTGCTCGTCGTGAACAACGCAAAACAAATGGTCTTGATTTAAATTCGCTCAATGTGGAATAAAGCCAGATTATCCCTGATTTTTTCAGGGTTTTTTTGATGTATATTTTAGAATAAAACAAAAGGATAAGTATTCTTAAAAATATCTAAGGATTAATTGTAAAAACTAGTCTATATCTATGAGAAAAGCTGACTTTTCGTGCAAAATTTGGTATAATATAGATAATCTGTTTGTCAATTGGGGCAAACTCTTCCGAAAGCAAGAAAGGAAAGTAAAATTTCATTTTAATGAGATTTTACAAGGCAAACATGCAAGACAAAAATGTTATCAATGTCAATTTAGTTGAGGAGATGAAGACGTCATTTCGTGACTATGCAATGTCAGTTATCGTTGCACGGGCACTTCCTGATGTACGTGATGGTTTAAAACCCGTTCACCGTCGTATTCTCTACGGAATGAATGAACTTGGAAATACTCCAGATAAACCACATAAAAAATCAGCACGTATTGTCGGTGAAGTTATGGGTAAATATCACCCACACGGAGACAGTTCAATCTATGAAGCAATGGTACGTATGGCTCAATGGTGGTCTTATCGTCATATGCTTGCTGACGGACACGGTAACTTTGGTTCAATGGACGGAGACGGTGCCGCAGCGATGCGCTATACCGAAGCTCGTTTAAGTAAAATTGCCATGGAAATGTTGCGCGATATCAACAAAAATACCGTTGATTTCATGGACAATTTCGATGGTACTGAACGTGAACCGCTCGTTTTACCTGCTCGTTTTCCAAACCTTTTAGTTAATGGAACCACAGGGATTGCCGTTGGGATGGCAACAAACATTCCACCACATAATCTGGGTGAAACAATTGATGCAGTAGATATGCTCATGGAAAATCCAGAAGCATCAGTTACTGATTTAATGTCTGTGATTCCTGGACCTGACTTCCCAACAGGGGCTTTGGTTATGGGTAAATCTGGTATTCGCCGTGCTTATGAAACTGGTAAAGGTTCAATTACATTACGTGCAAAAACCCACATTGAAGAAATGGCTGGTGGAAAAGAACGTATCGTTGTGACTGAATTACCTTATATGGTCAATAAAGCGCGTTTGGTTGAACATATTGTTCGTTTAAACCATGAAAAACGAATTGAAGGATTGACTGCGGTTCGTGATGAATCCAACCGTGAAGGAATTCGCGTGGTTATCGAAGTTCGTCGTGACTTATCAGCACACGTTATCTTAAATAATCTGTTCAAACTAACAAGTTTGCAAACTTCATTTGGTTTCAATATGTTGGCGATTGAAAAAGGAATTCCTAAAATTCTTTCTTTGAAAGAAATCTTAGTTGATTATATTGAACATCAAATAGAAGTTGTTGAACGTCGTACAGCCTTTGATAAAGCACGTGCAGAAGCACGCGCACATATCTTGGAAGGTTTACGTATCGCTCTTGACAATATTGACCGTATCATTACAATTATCCGTGAATCACAAACGGATGCCATTGCACAAAAAACAATGATGGATGAATTCCTCCTCTCTGAAAAACAATCGCAAGCTATTCTTGATATGCGTTTGCGTCGTTTGACCGGATTGGAACGTGATAAAATTGAGGCAGAATATCAAGATTTAGTCGCTTTGATTGCTGACTTAGCCGATATTTTGGCAAAACCTGAACGTGTTAAGAAAATTATTCGTGAAGAATTAGAAGAAGTTAAACGTAAATTTGCTGACAAACGTCGAACAGAATTGTTAGTTGGTGAAGTTCTTACTCTTGAAGATGAAGATTTGATTGAGGAAGAAGATGTATTGATTACTTTATCAAATAAAGGATATATCAAACGTCTAGCTAATGACGAATTCCGTGCCCAAAATCGTGGTGGACGTGGTGTTCAAGGAATGGGAATGTCTGATGATGACTTTGTTCAACATTTGGTATCTACATCAACACATGATCATTTACTCTTCTTTACAAATCTTGGACGTGTTTACCGAATGAAAGGATATGAAATTCCTGAATACGGTCGGACAGCAAAAGGATTGCCAATTGTCAATCTCCTCAAGCTTGATGACGGTGAAAAAATTGCAACAATCATCAATGTTGACCGTGACCAAGCGGCGAAATATCTCTTCTTCACAACACGTAATGGAATTGTTAAACGAACTTCAACCAGTCAATTTAGCAATATTCGGACAAATGGTTTGAAGGCTTTGAAACTCCGAGATGGTGATGAACTGATTAATGTGCTTAGAACTTCGGGTGAAGATGAGGTGATTATCGGAACTCATTTGGGATACTCAGTTCGCTTTAAAGGTGCAGTTGTTCGTGATATGGGACGTGCAGCAGCCGGTGTTAAAGGGGTTAACCTCAGAGAAGGCGACTATGTTGTTGGAACTTCACGAATTGATGATAGTCAAGAAGTTCTTGTCATCTCAGAAAATGGTCTTGGTAAACGAACTCAGGCTTCGGAATATCCAACAAAAGGCCGTGGTGGTAAAGGGATGAAAGTCATGAATGTCACAGAAAGAACTGGTAAATTAGCTGGTTTAACTGCTGTCAATGGTGACGAAGATTTGATGGTTATTACAGATACAGGGGTTATTATCCGTACAAATGTGGCTAACATTTCTCAAACTGGTCGAGCTGCCCAAGGGGTTAAAGTAATGCGACTTGATGATGAAGCACAAATTGTAACCTTTGCACTTGTAGATCCAGTCATTGAAGATGAAGAAGTTGATGCGCCAGAACTTACTGATGAAACAATTTCTACTGACAATAACGAAGAATAATTGAAAAGAAAGTCTGCCAGTTACTGACAGACTTTCTGACTGAATAAGATGGTGCTGACAGGTCTGTCAGTAAAAATTAGAGAATGAAAAAAATAATAATTTGGGTTCTAGCAGCACTTAGTTTAATTAGCTTAAGTGCTTGCGCTAATGGAAAATCTAGTCAAAAAGATAATCGTAATTTATTAACGTCACCAATTAATAAAGACGTGACGACAATGGGAACTTACATTAAAGTCACTGTTTATGACAAAGGAAAAGAAGCTGCAGTTGAAAAGGCTCTAAAACTTCCTGTTGAATACAATAATTTAACAACCGTTAATCAATCAGGTTCACAAATTGATGAGATTAACCAAAATGCAGGAATTAAACCTATCAAGGTGAATTCAAATGTATATGAATTAGTTAAAGCTGGTTATAACTATTCAGCTAAAGATTTAGGTTATGATATTACAATTGGTTCACTGACAAGTCTTTGGAATATTGGAATGGATAACGCTAGAAAGCCTGCTCAATCAGAAATTGATCAAGTTTTGCCTTTAATTAATTATCATGACATAAAATTTGATGATAAAAATGAAACAATTTATCTGACACAAAAAGGCGCTCGTTTGGACTTGGGTTCCATTGTCAAAGGGTTTGTTGCCATGAAAATGGTTGATTCACTCAAAAAAGATGGTGTTACCACAGGGATTGTCAACTTGGGTTCTAGTTCGATTTATGTGATTGGTCATTCACCGAGAGGTGCTGACAGTCCGTGGACAATCGGAATTAAGAATCCAAATGATCCAACTGGGACTCAAATGGGGATTATTAAAGCTTCTAATGAGCACGTCAATACTTCAGGAATTTACGAGAGATATTTAGAAGTTGATGGGCATAAATACAGTCATATTTTAAATCCTAAGACAGGCTATCCTTTTGAGAATGATATTGCCAGTATCACCTTGTTAATTTCAGGAAAAGATAAGACCAATGGTGATGGTTTGTCAACAATGATATACGCTATGGGAACTAAAAAAGGTTACGAATACGTTGAAAAGTTGAAAAACGTTGAGGCTGTATTTGTTGATAAAGATAATAAGGTTTATATCACACCTGGACTGAAAGACAAATTTCAGCTTTCAGATAAAAAAACATTTGAAGTTGGTAATATTACAAACTTAAAATAATTGTTTAAATCTTGCTATACGCAAGATTTTTTTGTAAAACAATTAAAACTTTTGACTCAGAACTTAAAGCATGATACAATGAATAAAAAGAGTACACAAAAAGACAAGGTGGGTAAAATGGCAGAGCGTAAAAAAACTAAAAGAGGAAAATATAACTGGCTGTTAAATACGTTTATTGTTCTTCTATTTATAGTAGGGTTAGTCTTAATTTTTAATAAGCCAATTCGTAACATGTTGATTGCAACAAATAGTAATAAATATCAACTTCATAATGTTTCACAAGAAAAGATAGAAAAAAACAAAAAAGCTGATGTGAGTTTTGATTTTGCTGCGGTAAAATCAGTAGATTTTCAATCAGTCCTTACCAACCAGTTTAATAGTCAACCTCTACCTGTAATTGGTGGTATTGCAATTCCCGAATTAAATATCAATCTTCCTATCTTTAAAGGGGTTGGAAATACTTCACTTTTATATGGAGCGGGAACAATGAAAGCTGACGAAGTCATGGGTGAAGGTAATTATAGTTTGGCTGGTCATAATATGACTGGATTTACTTCTGACTTATCTATCTTATTCACTCCGTTAGAGAAAGCAAAAGCAGGAATGACAATTTATGTGACTGATAAAGATAATATTTATCAGTATAAAATTGATAAGATTGATGTAGTGACGCCAGAACATGTTGAAGTAATCAATAATAGTCCAGGTAAAAAAGAAATCACTTTAGTAACCTGTGCTGATGCTGAGGCAACTCATCGAATCATTGTACATGGAACTTTTGTAGATAAGACATCTTACGATAAAGCAACTGATACCATGAAAAATGCATTTGAAACCAAATATAATCAAATTAAAAATTTCTGATTTAAGAAATCTAAATCAAAAAGTTCCGTGAAACTCACGGGACTTTTTGATTTCAAAGTAATTGATTAAAAATGAGAATAGGAGTATAATTCTATTGTAAAATAAAGTAAAAAAAGTAATTTAAATAACATATTGTGAATGAAGATATATTTTACAAAATTATAGTTCAAATCGTAAAAGCAAATGCAACAGTCGTCATAAATTAAACAAAAAGGGAAAAACAAAATGAATGAAGAATTATATAATTTTTTACTGGGGAAAATATTTTATTTTTGTCAATTGCCAAGCTATACAAAATGGGGAATCTGGTCATTTGAACCTGACGGTAAGATAAAAGGAATGCATAGTGACTTTGAACAAAAATGGAAAATTGAAAATGAGCGGCTATTAATTTTAGATAGTCAAGGGCACGTCACTTGTATTTTTGAAGGTCAGATAGAAAAAATGCAAAAAAGTCATTTGCTTCGTCCAGGAATGGAACATTTTCAAGTTGCTTTGATTGCTACTGATTTAATCGGTTATGATTATTTTGATAGCCTTTGCCCGATTGAAAATGATTTAGTTGCAGCATGTATGGAAACAGGGTCAGTGGCAAATGAAAAACTACGTCAGCTTCTTTTAGAAGATAAAACCATTGACGGTTATTATGCCGGTCGGGCTTATGCTGTTAAGAGAAAAGATTTAGAAATTGGATTAAAGCAATATAAAGGAGTTTTTTATGATTTAGAGCTTTCGCAAAACCAGCCTGATTTTTTTACTAAAAAACTTTTGGTTTGGTTCCCAGGACTATTGAGCTACAATCACGGGAATGCTCGGGAAAACTTCTTTCCTAATCCTTTTGAAGGAATTACAGACTCTATTGCTAAAAATACAGTGGTATTAAGAATTGCCGATAGTAATTTAATTAATGGTTCTTATTATCTCAACACTCCCAATTTTAGAGATTATGAACAAAATATTCAGGAATTAATCGCAAAAACAGCCGAAGAAGAAGGGATACTTAGGGAGAATATACTATGTGCCGGTTCTTCCCGCGGGGGTATGGGTGCACTTTACCATGGATTACTTGGAAATTATGCACTTGTATCAATGGATCCTGTCGTAGATCGTAGTCCCTGGTTGCAATCTGCTGATGTTCAATTAATGTTTGATTGTATTCCTGTTTCATTCGTAGATAAGCTCAATCAATTATTGGAAAAAACAAATTTATCAGCTGAAAAAATACAAGTAATAACAAGCCCTCAAGTTCCGATTACTTATCCATTTATTATTCAATTAAAAACTTGGAAGTTAGCACTTAAAACTTATCGTATGAAGTTGGCAGATGAACAATTTGATTATCAGCCCTATGGTGGGAAAATGCATGGAGATTTTGTAAATCGTAATATCCCCCTGCTCTTGATGAAAATTAATGAATTTCTTTATGGATGCGATTCAATAGAGAATACGATAGATGAAAAAACCTTGTAAATAATCAAGGTTTTTGATTATCCTCCAAATATAAAAATGGATGAAAAATTATTGAAAAAATGATATGATAACGACATATATTAATTATTTTTGGATAAAAGTTATTTGATAGAAGGAAGTTATGAAAAATAAAAAATCAGCTAAAGTTAAGCAAGATAAGGTAAAACAAAGATTAAAACGAGTAAAACCATGGCAGGATAAGTCTGCAAAACTTCTCGGGCATTTATTACAATTTGCCTCAATTTACGCTTTAATAGTTGGGATTGTCGGCTGGTTGATGCCTCCTGTTCAAAAACTATTATCTGGTTTCCTCTATCTTTTTGCCCTTCCTACCGATTTTAGTATTTTTAATGCAATTGTTCTATTTATTTTAGCAAGCTCAATTCGACACCGGAGAAGATTGGCACTTTGGATAGAAATTATCTATTTCCAATTAGCTTTTGTTGCATTTGGTCTTATTTTCTTATTGGCCTATTTCTTTGGACTTGTGACCAAAGAAGCACTTGACATGTCACAATTTTCTATCTTCTCACTTTTATTTGTTATTCTGGGAGTAGTTGTTTCTCTTGCGACAGCTGTATTAATGATTTTATCTCGAAATGCCTTCCCAACAAAAATTGTGAATGGCACTTGGTGGAAAGGTATAATTATTGCGGCTGTAGGATTTGTCTGCTCTATTATTGGCGGAGTAATCGTTTCATTTTTAACTTTCCATGGTTCTGTATCCTTAGCTCAAAGAATTGCTTACGTTTTTAGAGAATCTGTCAGTGATTTCCGTTACCTTCTTCCTTTTGGTCAGGAAATTTTCCCGTACAGCTCTGGAAATAATATTTGGGTCAGTACTACGATTTCAGTCATAATGCTTCTTGGTTTTATCAGCGCATTTCTCATATTCACGCGCTCTACTCAAAAAGAACTTTCGGCAAATGCAAAACAAGAACTAGCAATCCGTCAGCTAATTCTAGATTATGGTGATAATGACTCACTTGCATACTTTGCGACTCGCAGAGATAAGAAAGCTATCTTTTCTAAAAATAAAAAAGCTGCCATCACGTATCATCTTTTTGGAGATGTTTTGTTAGCCAGCGGCGACCCAATCGGAGATGAAAAATCATGGAAAAGTGCGGGAGAAGCATTTCTCAACCTTGCACGAGCACAGGGCTGGACACCAGGCGTTATTGGATCCTCTGAAGCAGGAGCAAAAATGTACGCTCAATTAGGGCTGAACGCAACTGTATTCGGGGATGAAGCGGTCGTTATCGTTCGTGACTTTTCTATTGAAAATCCAGCCATGCATGATGTTGCACAAGTTATGCGTCGTGCAAAAAGAGAAAACTATCAAGTCAAGATTCGTCGCCAGGCTGAAATTCCTGCTACAGAACTTAGTGATTTAACCAAATTAACAGAACAATGGCGAAATGGTGATGAACGTGGTTATTCAATGGCTTCAAGTCGATTTGGTGATCCAACAGACCAACAAATAATGATTGTAACAGCATCCGATGCTGCTGGAAAAGTTCAAGGAATTTTATCCTTTGTTCCGGTGGGGTCAGATAAACTGTCGCTTGATACGATGAGACGTTCTCCTGAGGCAATGAATGGAGCTGTCACTTTCATGATTAGCAGTTTGATAGAAGCAGCTAAAGAAAAAGAGATAAGCGAAATTAGTTTAAACTTTGCAGCAGCACGGCAATTCTTCATTAACGGAGAAACATTGCAAGCCAATGCCTTAGATAAAGCGGCACGAACTGTAATGAAATTCTTTTCGCGTTGGTACCAATTGGAATCACTTTATCGTTCAAATGATATTTACTTGCCAGAATGGCGAACTCGTTATATTTGTTATGATAATGGCGGTTCTCTTACTTCAGTTCTTTTTGCAATTGGCCAAGCTGAAGGATTTGTTCCGACGAATATCTTTTCTAAAATCAAAAGTTTCTTTTCACGAGATTATGACCCTAGAACAGAAAATCGCTGGTGGAAAAAATCAGATTTCATCAAAAAGGTTCATCGACTTGAAGAAAATAAACGATTGGAATTATTGAATGAAGCTGGTCATGATGACAGTTATCTAAAAAAATTAAATGATCTTAGAGAAAATGGCATTCCACCATTTAGCCTTCCCGATAGCGAAACTGAATCAGTAGAAACCCTTAGAAATAAATTTGAATCAGTTGATGAATTTGATGAAAAAGAATATAGCATTCATGGGAAGTTAATTAGTTTGCGTGGCCGAGGCGCAATGCAATTTGCAGATTTGGCAGATAATCAAGCAAAAATTCAATTGGTTATAAAACGTGACACTCTTAATGAATATGCTGAATTAGAAAATCGTTTAGAAAATTTTGCAATATGGAAAAAAGATGTGACCGTTGGTGATAGAGTATTGGTTAAAGGAACGCTGATGCGCACGCAAACAGGTGAATTGAGTCTACGGGTTAACTCATGGAAAATGCTTTCTAAAACACTAAGAGAACTGACAGATATCGAAAAAATAGACCATACAAAATTTATTGAACGGACAGAATATTTATCAAGAATTAGAAGAGATTTGCTATCAAACAGATTTGTTGAAGTAGATAAGCAGGATTATTCGGCATTGGCTGCGGGATATGATAAGGTATTTTCTATTCAGAATTCAAAAGTAACAGTTTTATGGGCTTATCAATCAATTGAATCCTTAAAGAACCTTCTTAGTAATCTACTTGAAGATGAAGTTCTAATGGATTTATCAGAAGTTTTTCCAGACCCTGAAGCTAATGAAGATGCTTTGCCAGAGTTAAAAAGAGCGCTCAGTTATGGTTTGCCTGCTTTTGCAATGGCAGAGTTCTATTTACCAACTGAAGCAGCTGATTTAGGAGTAGATTCAGAAAATGAAAAAAAGTAATTACTTAATCATTATTGCTATTTGTGCTGCCTTATTGTACAATGCTTGGATTCTTGCATTTTGGTTAAATCCAACTGTAGTTAACTCAAGTCTTTTGAGTGGACTTTCTGCACTTAATCAACCTTATCATCAATTATTCACCTTAACAGATATTCTTTTCGCTTGTTTTTCTTTGATACTTGCGTGGGGACTTTTTAAACAAAATGAAAGAGAAGACAAACGTCTTCTCATAATTTTTCTTTCGATTGCGGGATTTGGTGCAGCAACAGGCTTAGCTACACTTTTTCCTTATGCTGATATTGCTCACAGTGAGGGAATTCCTAATCCTCTTAAAGCACCTGAACTCTTTTTACATGACGGATTAAGTGTTTTAGCCTTATTATTTATTCTTACAGGAGTGATTTTTTCACTTTTAGTTTATCGAAATAAATTTGTTTTCCTTTTGGCCATTGCTTTTGTAATTACAACTTTGCTTTCTTTCATTGCGGGTGCAATTCCTCAGTTAGTAGGCCCTCTTGGTCAGCAGATTAATGGGGTGCTTGGTGGTATATGGATAGTCTTTATTTGTTGGAGAGTTCTGAACGGCACTTCAAAAGAAGTTCGTAAGGAGAACTGACCGTACGCACAGGTGATAATTTAAGGAGTAATCTAGCAGAAATAAAGCCAGAAAAAGCCGCAAATAGATGACCCATATCCCAAATACTATGTTCAACGAATAACGGAAGTAAGATAAATAGTCCTAAAATTATAAGTCCAATATAAAACATTCGTTTTCTCATTATAAGAATGGCAGCAGCGCAACCAGCAACTAAAATATATGAAACACCAACATCAGTTGCCATTGCTAAAGAACTGGGAGCACGTCCGCTATTTATTGCCCAAAGTTCAAGAAAAATAGTAGTGAGACTGGCTAAAATATGACCAGACAATGTGATGACAATCATTCTTGGTGAACCATATTTTCGTTCTGCCCAAGCAATAACGGTCCAAAAAAGGACAACATAAATGAGGAGACCTGCTCCGTTATCCGCAACCCAAAAAGCACTATCAAAAAAAGTAGAGATTGGTTTATCAGAAACTCTGGCTATACTTGTTGAAGAATGGTTCGTTAGAATGTTAATTAAGTGTTGCGGTGCAGTTCTTTGAACTAGCGTAAAAGCGCAAAAAATGGCGGTATAGGTAAATGTTGCAGGGGCTGACTGAAGCCATTTTGAAAGAAAATGAGTATAGACAGATAATTTTCGAACCTCATCGTGAATTTTACGAGAAAAATGAGCTAAAAATTTTAAAAAATACCAAGTACAACATAAAATTAATACAGTTGATAAAAAAATCATAATTTATTCCTTTTCTTTTTATTATACCATTAAAGCTTATGGAGGGGTTAGCATATTTATTAGGCTTAGACCATAAAAATAGAAGATTATAAGAGGCTCGCATTAAGTGATTTACTTATGATATAATTAATAATGATTTGCAGCTAGGAGAATAAAATGAATCCACTATTACAAGGAATGAACGAAAAACAAGCAGAAGCGGTCCAAACTACAGAAGGGCCTTTATTGATTATGGCAGGAGCTGGTTCGGGTAAGACTCGTGTCTTAACTCATCGAATTGCTTACTTAATTGATGAAAAAATGGTTAATCCTTGGAATATTTTAGCGATTACCTTTACAAATAAAGCAGCAAAAGAAATGCGGGAGCGTGCTTTATCACTTACTCCAAGAGCACAAGATACATTAATTGCGACCTTTCACTCAATGTGTGTACGAATTTTAAGGCGTGATGCTGACCATATTGGTTATAATCGTAATTTTACAATTATAGATCCAGGGGACCAAAAATCGTTGATGAAACGAATTTTGAAAGAGGCTAATTTAGATCCTAAAAAATGGGAACCCAAAGGGCTTTTAAATGCGATTTCAAATGCTAAAAATGATTTATTAGATGAATCAGCTTATGAAGCTCAAACAAGCGCTAGACATCCATATGAAATGGTTGTTGCGCGTGTTTATAAGATTTACCAAAAAGAATTACGAAAAGCAGAATCAATGGATTTTGACGATTTAATCATGCAGACGTTGCGCCTTTTTGATGAAAACCCGGATGTCCTTTCTTACTATCAAGGAAAATTTCAATATATTCATGTTGATGAGTATCAAGATACCAACCATGCACAATATCAGTTGGTTAAACTTTTAGCCAGTCGTTTTCAAAATATCTGTGTCGTTGGGGATGCTGACCAATCAATCTATGGTTGGCGCGGAGCAGATATGCAAAATATCTTAGACTTTGAAAAAGATTATCCAAAAGCTAAAGTTGTTTTGCTTGAAGAAAATTACCGCTCAACAAAAACAATTCTTGATGCGGCAAACAATGTTATAAAAAATAATTTAAAACGTCGACCAAAAGAACTCTGGACGCAAAATGATGCTGGAGATAAGATTGTTTATTTTCGTGCTGGAAATGAACAAGAAGAAGCAAATAAGGTTTCTGAAATTATCACATCAGGCATTCGTTCCGGACGTTCTTACGCTGACTATGCTGTGCTTTATCGGACTAATGCTCAGTCTCGGACAATTGAAGATTCTTTTGTTAAATCTAATATTCCCTATACAATGGTTGCGGGAACTAAATTCTACTCACGTAAGGAAATTCGTGATGTTATTGCTTACTTAAATGTAGTAGCAAATCCAGCAGATAATATGAGTTTTGAACGAATTGTTAATGAACCTAAACGAGGAGTCGGTCCGGGGGCATTAGAAAAATTACGTCGTTTTGCTGACAGTCGTGGACTTTCTTTAGCAGATTCAAGTTTTGATATTATGTTATCCGATATTCGTGGAAAAGCGGCTGGTGAGATTTACAATTTGGCAATGGCCTTTGATTTGTTGAGAACCCATAGTGAAAGTTCAACAATCACAGAATTAGTTGAAGAAATGATAGAGCGTACTGGCTATGTCAAAGCTTTGCAAATGATGCCAAGTATCGAAAATCAAGCACGAATTGAAAATATTGAAGAATTCTTGTCAGTAACTAAAGGGTTTGATGAAAAATCAGAAATTCCTCTAGATGAAGAAACGGGAGAGCCAATTGTTGAAACTGGCTTAGATAAGTTGAGCCGTTTCCTTAACGAAGTTAGTTTGCTTTCTGAAACAGATGCTTATGAGGAAGAATCTGACCAAGTAACAATGATGACCCTGCATGCGGCAAAAGGTTTGGAATTTCCAATTGTTTTCTTAATTGGAATGGAAGAAAACATTTTTCCTTTATCACGGGTAAATGAAGATATTGATGAGTTGGAAGAAGAACGTCGTTTGGCTTATGTTGGAATTACACGGGCAGAAGAAACGCTCTACTTAATGAATGCCAATCAACGTGTGCTTTATGGTAAAACGAATTATAATCGTCCCAGCCGTTTTATTTCGGAAATTGATGATGAATTACTAGAATATGCTGGTATTGCTCGTAAAGCAAATTCAAGCTTCAATGCTTCTTATAAATCTGGTGGTTTTGCCAGTGGGATCTCGATGTCAGATGCGCTTCATCAAAGAAAAGCAGTCATTAATCCAACTGCAGCTCAAGTGACGATTAATAATTCTGAAACAGAAGATTGGCAAATTGGCGATACAGCGATTCACCGTAAATGGGGCGAAGGTATGGTATTAGGGATTTCTGGTTCTGGTAAAAATATGGAACTCAAGATTAATTTCCCAGAAGTCGGAATGAAACGTTTATTAGCAGCAATGGCTCCAATTGAGAAAAAATAGAAAAAGTAGTGAAAAAATAATGACTTATCATGAGTTAGAACAAGTCGAATTGACAAATATGTGTGCCATTATTGACGAAAAAAATCATAAAGTTCTTGTTCAAGAGCGTAAAAAATCATGGACTGGAATTGCTTTTCCCGGAGGACATCTGGAAAAAGGTGAGGCTCTTGTTCCGTCAACAATAAGAGAGATTAAAGAAGAAACTGGACTTGATATCACAAATTTAAAACTTTGTGGAGTTAAGGATTGGTTTGAACCTGAGAAGAACAGAAGATATATGGTTTTTCTTTATTCAACAACAGAATTCTCTGGTCAATTAATTAATGAAACAGATGAAGGAAAAGTTTTCTGGCAAGATATTAATCAATTAGCGAATTTGAATCTTGCAAGTAGCTTTCTTGAAATGGCAGACATGATGCTTCACTCAACTTACTCAGAATTTGTTTATGAGATTGATGGAGAGCATTGGGAAAAGAAATTTTATTGAATTTGCATAATAACTATTATGTAAAGTAATTGGATTGAGGTAGAAATGACTGAATTAAGAAGATGTAATTGGTGTTTGTCAACTGATAAAATGATTCATTATCATGATACTTATTGGGGAGTCCCTTTACATAATGATCAGGAACTTTTTGCAAAATTGGTCCTTGATTTAAATCAAGCAGGGCTTTCTTGGGCAACAATATTAAATAAACAAGAAAATTTTTATGAAGCTTTTGATAATTTTGAAATTGAAAAAATAGCAGTATATGACGAGAATAAAGAACAAGAACTTTTACAAAATTCGGGAATTATCAGAAATAAATTAAAGGTTAAAGCGGCGATTGTTAATGCTCAAAAAGTTTTAGAAATTCAAAAAGAATTTGGCTCCTTTAATAAGTACATCTGGTCATTTACTGACGGAAAAGTTTTACAGCATCAAGTTAATGATGAGTCAGAAATTCCAGCAACAAATGAACTTTCTGACAAAATGAGTAAAGATATGAAGAAACGCGGTTTTAAATTTACAGGTTCAACGGTTATCTATGCTTTCTTGCAAGCTGTAGGAGTGATTAATGACCACGCAGATTATTGTTATAGACAAGCAGAATTAATGGATTGAAGCGCTTTCTTGTGGTAAACTGGTTATAGTATTAAAGTTGTAATTACTATAAAATTTTATCAGAAAAGGAGCTTACTATGGCTAATATTCACCCTTATCTTACTTTTAATAATACGAAGGAAGCATTAGATTATTATAAAGATGTTCTTGGAGCGACAAATATTTCACGACTGCCTCTGGCTGAAGAACAAGCTGAACAATTTGGGGTTCCAATTGAGAAGGCTTCCGATTTAACAATGCATTCTCAATTTGACATTCTAGGTTCAACCATTATGGCTGCAGACAATTTTATGAAAGTTGATCCTCTTGTTTATGATTCCATTTCAATTTTAATTGATTTAGATTCGGAAGACGAACAAGCGGTCTCACAAGCAGATGCTTTTTGGAACAAGGCTGTTGAATCGGGGACAGTCACTGTTAATTTACCTTTTGAAAATCAATTCTGGGGTGGAAAAATGGGTGATTTTACTGACAAGTACGGAGTGCGTTGGATGCTACATGCTCAGCCTTATTCTAAGTTACAATCAAACTCATAAATCTTTATAAGTAAAACTGGAAAGTACTGACGATTCTGTCAGTACTTTTTGTGATTTATTCTGAAAATATTTTTAATGACAGCTAAAAATTTTATAGATATTTGGAAAGTTGCTAAAAATTTGTTATAATAACTATGTGAATTTTAACACAAAAGGAGTAATTTATGAAAATTTGGACTAAACTAGGCTTGCTAACGCTTGTGGGCCTCTCTTTGACTTCTTGTGGGAGTAATACAAAGAATACAAAAGGACAATCAAGTTCGTCTCAGAAAGTTGAAACCTCGGCTGGTGCAAGTAAATCAAACATCTATGCTGATCCTTCTACTTTAAGTGATAAATACGATGTGATTATTGTTGGTTCTGGTGGGGCTGGAATGACTGCAGCAATTGAAGCAAAAGATGCTGGAATGAATCCAGTCATTTTAGAAAAAATGCCAATTGCTGGTGGAAATACTTCAAAAGCCTCAGCTGGTTTGAACGCATCAGAAACATCAGTCGAAAAAGCACAAGGTGTCGCTGATTCAAATGATAAATTTTATGAAGAAACGCTCAAAGGTGGTGGTGGTACGAATGACAAGGCACTCCTTCGTTATTTTGTTGACCACTCGGCTGGTGCTGTTGATTGGTTAAATACAAATGGAATTGTTTTAGATAATTTAACTACGACAGGGGGAATGTCAGTTTCAAGAACTCACCGACCACATGATGGTTCAGCAGTTGGTGGTTATTTGGTAAAAGGTCTTGAAGAAAATATTACCAAACGAAATATTCCCTTATTTGTAAATAGTGATGTTACCAAAATTACTGAAAAAGATGGTAAAGTATCTGGAGTTAAAGTTAAGATTGAGGGTGAAACTAAAGATATTTCTTCTAAAGCAGTCGTTGTTACAACAGGTGGATTCGGTGCAAATAAGAAAATGATTGCAAAATATCGTCCTGACCTTAAAGATTATGTGACAACAAATGCGGCTGGTTCAACTGGTGACGGAATTACTATGATTTCAGAACTTGGTGGGGAATTAGTTGACATGGATAAAATTCAAATTCATCCAACTGTATTCCAAAAAACAGGTTATCTTGTTTCAGAATCAATTCGTGGTGAAGGGGCGATTCTTGTAAATCAAAAAGGGAAACGTTTCTTTAATGAAATGGATACTCGTGATAAAGTTTCTGCTGCTGAACTTAAACAACCAGGAAAATATTCTTATGTTATTTTTGGAGAAGGAACTAAAGATAAAGTAAAAGCAGTTGAACAGTATATATCTAAAGATATGGTCGTTGAAGCTGACAGTATCAAGGGACTTGCTGACAAGCTCGACATTAATGAAAAAGCACTGACTTCAACAATTGATGGTTGGAACAAAGCTGTATCAACTAAAAAAGATGAAGACTTTGGTCGTACAACAGGAATGACTACTGAAGTATCAGGTAAGTATTATGCCATTAAAGTGGCTCCAGGAATTCACCATACAATGGCTGGGGTAAAAATTAATACAAATACTCAAGTCTTGAAAAAAGATGGTAGTCCAATTCAAGGATTATATGCTGCCGGAGAAGTTACAGGTGGTCTCCATGGTGGTAACCGCATTGGTGGTAACGCTGTTGCTGATATTGTTATCTTTGGACGACAAGCTGGAACTCAATCTGCGGCCTATGCTAAAACAAGCAATTAATATTTACTTATAAGTAGTTATTAAGAATAAAAGTTACTGACGGAGTATTTGTCAGTAACTTTTTGTATTATTAAGATTGATTAAAGGTAAATTCTTTGAAATAGATAAGAAAATTAAGTATAATTTAATTATGAAAAAGTATTTTTCAAGCTTTATTAAGGAGGCTTTTTATGGCAAAACATTCAAAAGCGAGTTCAAAAAACAGCAAAAAAGTAATTGCAATTGCCAGTTTGGCAGTCATTTTAGTAGTTGCTCTCGGAATCATTGCTTATCAAGTTTTTTATCCTCATAAAACTCCTGATAAGTCAGCCTCTTTTGCACAAACAAGCTCGACAAAAGTAAGTAAGAGCACAAGTAGTAAATCACAAAGCTCTAGTACAACGAGTGATTCAACTCAAGAATCAACTTCCGCTTCAAGTAGTTCAAAGACTTCGGCATCTTCAAGTAATGACTCTCCAAAAAGCTGGTCAACTCTAACTGGAAAGCAGCAAGATGCAGTTTATGCCCAATGGGTTAATAATGCTCAAGGCAAATTTGATATTTATACTGGAGAATCTTACTTAACTTATCTTGTTAATGTAGGTTCAAATGGCGTATCCACGTATTCTGACCCTGTCAATGTTATACAAAATACAGCACGTATTCAACAAAATGCTGATGGAACCTATTATTTACAAGTTCCTGATCCAACGCAGACAGGTTTAAGAATGGCACAGGATCCATGGCCAATGGTTCAATGGCAAACTAAAGAAACACTGACAGGTGCGCAACTTGTAGCTAAATATGGTTCGGATGCTTCGCTCAATAGTGGTAGTTCACAAATCAAATCAATAAACGCCACAAAAGTTCCAACGGGAAATTAAGTATAATAAAAGATTGACTTTGGTCAGTCTTTTTTAGTCAGAGAAATTATTGACATTCTGTCAGTAATTTTTTTATGGAAAGGACCAATCATAAAGACTGTAAGTGATTTTTTAGTCAAAAAATGCTATAATTTTCAGGATGAATGAAAATTTAAATGGCATTTTAAATGTCTATAAAGAAGCGGGCTGGACATCTTTTGATGTTGTTGCCAAACTTCGTGGTATTTTAAAAACAAAAAAAATTGGACATGGTGGAACTTTAGACCCTTCTGTGACAGGCGTTTTACCAGTGGCCGTTGGAAAATCGACGCGGTTATTAGAGTACATGGAAGCGGCAGGTAAAATTTACGAAGGTGAAGTTACTATTGGTTTTTCAACGGAAACCGAAGATGCTGACGGGGAAGTTGTCAGTAAAACGCCAGTAGAACGAGAACTGACAGAGTCTGAAATTGACTCAGTAATGAAAAATTTTATTGGAAAAATAAAGCAAATTCCTCCAATGTATTCAGCCGTAAAAATTAACGGAAAAAAATTGTATGAATATGCCAGAGCTGGTCAGACAGTTGACCGTCCGGCAAGAGAGATTACAATCAAATCATTTGTCAGAACAAGTCCCGTGATGACTGATGAAGCGGCAGGTTTGGTAAGCTTTTCTTTCAAAGTTGAGTGCAGTAAAGGAACCTATGTCCGAACATTAGCAGTAGATTTAGCAGAGCAACTTGGTTATGCAGGACATATGTCAAAATTGCAAAGAACAGCAAGTAATGGACTGATGATTAAAGATGCTGTCAAACTCTCAGAGATTGAAGTAGCAATGGAGGCAGGAGAGCTTTCTAGCTTAATGTACCCAGCAGAATATGCTGTCAGTGATTTGCCAAGAGTAAATTTGACTGCTGATCAGTTTGAAATGGCACGAGTTGGAAAAAAATTTGCTGAGGATGATTGGGTTACAGATGAAACTACTGACAGCCCTGTCATTAAGTCTAATAAAAGTGAATTTTTACTGACAGACTTGTCAGAACTGACAAGAGACAAATTTGCAGCCTTTTATGATGATAAATTAGTTGCTGTTTACATGAAACATCCAGAAAAAGCAGGAATTTGGAAACCAAATAAAGTATTGGTTTAATTCTTAGCAATATGAGCCAAAGTGAGAAAAATGGAAATATTAGAATTTAATGATGAACTAAAATTTGATGAAGAACTTATCCTTGTCCTCGGTTATTTTGATGGATTACACCGAGGACATCAAAGTCTTTTTACAGAAGCTAAAAAAATTGCGGCGGTATTGAATTTAAAAATAGCTGTTTTTACCTTTCCGGAAAAACCAACATTAACCTTCAAAAAATTTGAGCCTGAAATGCTTTTGAAATTAACTTCAGATGAAAAACGAGCAGAGCTCTTTGCTGAAAATGGGGTAGATTACCTTGTATTTAAAGATTTCACTTCTAATTTTGCTCATCAAACTTCAACTGAATTCGCAGAAAGTGTCGTCAAAAGATTTAATCCCAAAGTGGTGATTACAGGATTTGATTATACGACAGGTTCTGATATGAAAAATCTCAAGTCAACGGAAGACTACCGTGTGGTCATCATGCCGGAAAAAGCGGATGAACATGGAAAAATTTCATCGACACGTATTAGAAAAGCAGTTGAAGAAGGTGATATTGCACAAGCAAATGAACTTTTAGGTTATTCTTATGAAACAAGAGGCCTTGTTGTTCATGGTTTTGCCCGCGGAAGACAACTGGGCTATCCAACAGCAAATCTAGTAATTAAAGATTACGTTCATTTGCCAGCTGTTGGAGTTTATACCTGTGATGTCATTTTTGCTGGAGAACGTCATCGTGGCTTTGCTTCAATTGGATATAATGATACTTTTAACGGGACTGAAAAAACAGTTGAAGTTCATATTTTTGATTTTAATGGAGAAATTTATGGTGAGAAATTGACTGTTTTATGGCTAGATAAAATTCGTGATATGATTAAATTTGATGGGATAGATCAATTAATTAAACAAATGAAAGAAGACGAGCAAATTGCTCGTGATTTCAAAGCGTAAATAAACTGTAAGTAAATTGGGAAAAGAGATTTGGAAAGGGAGTAGAAAAACAACGTGAGTCAAAATGACATCCGCTGTTTTTTTATGATGAAAAGAGATGAAAATTAATAACAAAAAAGTTGTAATTGTTGGAGCTGGAGCCGTCGGGAGTACTTATGCTCATAACTTAGTTGTTGATGATTTAGCAGATGAAATTGCAATAATAAATACCAACAAAAGTAAAGCTTCAGCCAACAGTTTAGACTTGCTTCATGCGCTTCCTTATCTAAACGCAGCTCCTAAAAACATTTATGCTGCTGATTATTCAGATGTTTCTGATGCAGATATTGTTGTTTTATCTGCCAATGCTCCGTCAGCAACTTTCGGAAAAAATCCAGATCGCCTACAGTTATTAGAAAATAATGTCGAAATGATTCGTGATATAACCCGTAAAACAATGGATGCAGGTTTTGATGGTATTTTCTTGGTCGCATCAAATCCAGTTGATGTCCTTGCCCAAGTTGTTGCAGAAGTATCTGGATTGCCTAAACATCGTGTGATAGGAACAGGAACGCTTTTAGAAACTAGTCGGATGCGCCAGATTGTTGCTGAAAAACTCCAAATTAATCCTAAAAGTATTCATGGATATGTTTTAGCTGAGCATGGGAAATCAAGTTTTGCCGCTTGGTCAAATGTGACAGTCGGTGCGATTCCATTAACAACGTGGCTCAAAAAATATCCTAATCCAGAGTTTCCAACCTTCGATGAAATTGATAAAGAAATTCGTGAAGTAGGTTTGGATATCTTTATGCAAAAAGGAAATACCTCTTACGGAATCGCTGCTTCATTAGCTCGTTTGACAAGAGCAATTTTTAGAAATGAAAGCGTGATTCTACCAGTTTCTGCCTATTTGACAGGAGAGTATTGCCAGTCCGATTTATATACAGGAAGTCCTGCAATTATTGATAGAACAGGTGTTCGAGCGGTCCTAGAGTTAGAATTAACTCAAGAAGAGCAAGAAAAATTTAAAGCTTCAACGGTTCTTCTTAAAGAGAATTTTGATTCAATTAAAGAAAAATGTACTTTGTAAATATAATAAAAAGAATAAAGAAATTTATTCTTTTTATTATACAAAACAATGAAATAATATTTCAAAATAAAAAAAGATTAAATTGATACTTGAAATAATAATTCTTTTAGGTTATAATGAATACGTTATCAGGAAATAATATTTCGGAAGGATAAAAAATGTACGGTTATTCAATTTTTATGAATAGAGACTTAAATGAAAAGGACTATTTATATATTGACAAGATGACTAATCATGGTTTTAAAGGGATTTTCACATCGATGCATATTCCCGAGGATGAAGCAAGTCTATATAAAAAAAGACTAATAGACTTAGGAACAGCTGCTAAAAAGAATCATTTGAAACTTATGGTTGATATTTCAGGTCAAGCTTTAGAAAAAGCTGGATTTTCTATTGATAGAGTAGAAGAACTTCAAGAACTTGGAGTAACTGGTCTCAGAATGGATTATCATATCAGCAATGAGACAATTGCGCAAGTTAGTCAAAAAATGACTGTCAGTCTAAATGCCAGTACAATTAGGCAAGAAGATATTGACGAGTTAAAAGAAAATAAGGCAAACTTTAATCAGCTTGAAGCCTGGCACAACTATTACCCAAGACCAGAAACAGGCCTTTCTCGGGAGAACTTTCTTAAAAAAAATGAATTTTTGAAAAGAAATTCATTTAAAGTTATGGTCTTTATTCCGGGAGATGATTCTCTACGCCATCCTTTATATGAAGGATTACCAACCCTTGAAGCGCACCGCTATCAACATCCACTCTCTTCCTTACTTGATATGGAATCTATAAATATAGATCATATTTATGTTGGGGATGGAGGATTAAAAGCAAGAACAGCTTGGCAGATTAACCAATATCTTCAAAAGAGGGAACTTGTATTGCAAGCAACCCAAGCAACAAGTGATTTTGCTAAAGTTCTCGGTGAGCATGAAAATAGACAAGATGATGCTAGAGATGTGATCCGCAGCGCTCAGGCCCGCTTCAATGAAATTTCTGAAATAAATCCAGAAAATACAATTGAGAGAAAAAAAGGCTCAATTACTATTGATAATTGTGAATATGGTCGTTATATGGGCGAAATTCAAATTACTAAAAGGAATTTGCCAGCAGATAAAAAAGTAAATGTTGTGGGAAATATTATTAAAGAAGATTTAGAACTTATTTCTTTTATTGGCCCAGGACAAAAATTTAAAATAGAAAAAGAGAAAAATAATGATTGATTTATCAACACTAACAACAGAACGACGAAATGACGAAACTTTTAACCTTGACCAAATGGCTGTCGCAGAAGCGCTTATTAAAATGAATAATGAAGATAAAAAAGTTGCTTTTGCAGTTGAAGAAGCACTTCCAAATATTGAACCAGTTATTTCATCAGCGATTGAAGCTTTTAACAAAGGTGGCCGTTTGATTTATATGGGTGCTGGAACAAGTGGTCGTTTAGGTGTACTTGATGCCGCTGAATGTGTCCCAACCTTTGGCGTACCAGCTACCCAAGTGATTGGTTTAATTGCCGGTGGTGACAAAGCAATGACGGTTGCTGTCGAAGGGGCTGAGGATAGTCTTGAACTTGGAAGACAAGATTTGATTGATTTGAAGTTGAATGAGAACGACCTTGTTTTAGGAATCGCTGCCAGTGGTCGGACTCCATATGTAATTGGAGCTTTAGATTACGCTAAAGAAATTGGTGCTAAAACGGCAAGCCTTTCTTGTAATCTTAATGCTGAAATTTCAAAACATGCCGAATTTCCAATTGAAGTTGATTGTGGACCAGAATTTTTAACAGGCTCAACAAGATTAAAATCGGGAACAGCTCAAAAATTAATTTTGAATATGATTTCAACAATTTCAATGATTGGGATTGGTAAAGTTTATAACAACTTGATGGTGGATGTTAAACCAACAAATGAAAAATTAGTTGAGCGTAGTAAACGCATCATTATGCAAGCGACAGATTGTACTTATGAAGAAGCCGAAGAAAAATTCATTGAAGCCGATCAAGATGTTAAACTTGCAATTGTCATGTTATTAACTGATTGTGCAGCAGAAGAAGGAAAAACCAAGCTTGTTAGAGCAAATGGTTTTGTGAAAAATACTCTGAATTAAGAATTTACCTTATAAGGTAGGAGAAGGAGCAAAAATGGCAGAAGAAAAAATAGCTCGTATTGCACGAGAGATTTATGAAAATGTTGGTGGAACACAAAATGTAAAAAAATTGATTCATTGCATGACTCGTGTTCGGATGACCATTATTGATGATTCAAAAGTTAACTTAGCTGGTTTAAAGGCAATTGATGGAGTGATGGGTGTCGTTGAAGATGAAACACTACAAGTTGTCATCGGACCTGGAACTGTAAATAAAGTTGCTCAAGCAATGGTTGAGACAGTTGGGGTAAGGTTAGGAGAAACTTTCCCAAGTGCTGAAGGTCAATCAATTGATGATTTAATGGCAAAAACAAAATCGGAAGCTAAAGAAAAGTATAATAAGCCTTCAAAATTTAAAGCGGTTCTTAATACGATTTCTAAAATATTCGTTCCATTGATTCCTGCTTTTGTTGGTGCCGGTTTGATTGGTGGGCTGGCCTCTGTTTTAGGAAACTTAGTCACTGCTGGTACCTTAGATGCCGCAACATGGACCCAGTTTATTACCGTCTTAAAAATTATTCAATCTGGAATTTTTTCTTACTTAGCCATCTATGTCGGAATTAATTCAGCTCAAGAATTTGGAGCGACACCTTCGCTTGGTGGTGTTATCGGTGCGGTTTCCTTGCTCACAGGAATGAACCCAGAAGCACCATTGAAAAATATCTTTAATGGAAGTGCACTTTCGGCAGGACAAGGTGGAATTATTGGCGTAATTTTCGCTGTTTGGTTACTATCGATTTTAGAAAAACAACTACGTAAAATTATTCCTGACTCAATTGATATTATTGTGACACCAACCGTTGGTTTATTGGTCATTGGTTTTGCGGAGATTTTTGCCATTATGCCGGTAGCGGGAGTTATTTCTTCAAGTTTAGTCGGGGCAATTAACTTTATTCTTCAAGTTGGTGGTGGTTTCTCTGGCTTTGTTTTGGGTGTACTTTTCTTACCAATGGTTATGTTTGGTTTACACCAAATCTTAACCCCTATTCATTTAGAAATGATTGCTAAAACGGGCTCAACACAATTATTGCCAATCCTTGCAATGGCTGGAGCTGGTCAAGTTGGTGCTGCGATTGCGCTTTGGCTTCGTTTGAGAAAAGATAAAGAATTTGTCGAACTTGTTAAAGGTGCTCTTCCAGTAGGAATTTTAGGAATTGGAGAACCTTTAATTTATGGGATTACCCTACCACTTGGTCGTCCATTCATCACGGCCTGTATCGGTGGGGGGATTGGTGGTGCAATCATCGGTTCATTAGGTCAAGCTGGAGCCATTGCTATTGGCCCTTCAGGCCTTGCTCTCCTTCCACTTATTGCTAATGGCAAATGGTGGGTTTATCTTCTTGGACTATTGGGTGCTTATATTGGTGGATTTATTGCTACTTATCTCTTTGGTATTCCTAAAGATGCAAAAGAAAAAGCAGATAATTATGGAAAATCAGTCCAAATGGAAACTATTCAACCTACTTTACGTGTTGTGACAACTCCAGAATTTTCTAGTTCAACAATTGCATCACCACTTGAGGGGAATGTGAAAGAACTTTCTACAATTGAGGATGAAGTTTTCTCAAGCGGAATGTTGGGTAAAGGAGTAGCCATTGAACCAGATAATGGAGATGTCATTTCGCCCGTCGCTGGTGTTGTTACTACAGTTTTTCCAACTAAGCACGCGATTGGTTTGACTAGTGATGACGGTGTTGAAATTCTAATTCATATTGGAATGGATACTGTTGGCTTAAATGGTGAAGCTTTTGAAAGTTTCGTTAAGCAAAATGATCGTGTCAAAAAAGGAGATTTACTGGTAAGAGCAGATCTTTCAAAAATAAAAGCAGCAGGTTTATCTATAATTACACCTGTGGTTATCACAAATTCTGATACTTATCGAGAAATTATTATCAGTCATGGTGGGAAAATAAGTAAAGGTCAAGAGATTATAACAGTAAAAGCATAAAAGTTAGAGGTTGGTTTATACCAACCTCTTTGTTATAATTAAAGAAGAACGGAGAGGTTAAATGGATACTTTACTTATCATTAGGCAAAATTATTCTAGCTTTACGACAGTTGAGAAAAAAATAGCTGACTATATTTTTGAAGTCGGAGAGAAAATGCTAGAAAAAAGTGCGCAAGAAGTGGCTGGAGAAATTGGTAGCTCCTCTGCGGCTTTAGTAAGATTTTCCAGAAAGTTAGGTTATGATGGATTCTCCCAGTTTAAACAAAAATTGAGTGCCTCGTATGCTGCTCATGTAGATGATGAAGAATACTACAAGGAAGTAAATGATTCTGAAACACCTACTTCAATCAAGAATAAACTCAAAGTCCGGGTAAATCACATGGTAGAGACGACAAATTCTGCTCTGTTGGATGATGAAATTATGGATGCTGTGTCTTCAATTGATGCTGCTGAGAATATCTTTGTTTTTGGAATTGGAGCATCTTCAATGGTTGCTCAGGATATTTTTCAAAAGTTTAGTCGAATTGGCAAGCAAGTTATCTTTATTCAAGATGCCCATTTATTTGTTTCCTCTCTTTCTGTTTCTAATAAAAAAACAATCTTCATTGGAATTTCAATGAAGGGGGAAACAAAAGAAGTTCTGGAACTCGCAAGCGTGGTGAAAAATATGAAAATCCCGATTATTGCAATTACTTCTCGGGAAAATTCAAGCTTAGGACAAATGGCTGATTGTATTCTTCATTCTGTTTCTGGTGAAGATTATCAAATGCGAACTGCTGCAACAATGAGTTTGATGGCTCAGCTTTATGTTGTTGACATTCTTTTTTATATGTATGTATCAGAGCATTTTACAGAAAGTTATGACAAGTTGGAAAAAACACGTGATGCTATAAAATTATTGGAAAAAAAGTGACAGGATTGAAATTTATTAATGATGAGTTGATTTCTGCAATTTTTTTCACAATGTGATAAAATAGACCTTGTAAAAGATGGACTGAAGTCCAAAATTTAAGAGGCTTAAACGCCCTATAAGGAGAATTAGAATGTCACGTAAACCAATTATCGCTGGTAACTGGAAAATGAACAAAACTTTGTCAGAAGCGCAAGCTTTTGTTGAAGCTGTAAAAAATAACTTGCCTTCATCTGATAATGTTGAATCAGTTATCGGTGCACCTGCACTTTTCCTCGCTCCTATGGCTTACCTTCGTCAAGGTTCAGAATTGAAACTTGCTGCTGAAAATAGCTACTTTGAAAATGCTGGAGCGTTCACTGGTGAGAATAGTCCAGCTGCTATCGTTGATTTAGGTGTTGAATACATCATCATCGGTCACAGCGAACGTCGTGAATATTTCCACGAAACTGACGAAGACATCAACAAAAAAGCAAAAGCAATCTTCGCTGCTGGAGCAACTCCAATCCTTTGTTGTGGTGAAACTTTAGAAACTTTTGAAGCTGGAAAAACAGCTGAGTGGGTTTCAGGTCAAATCGAAGCTGGTCTTGCTGGCTTGAGTGCTGAACAAGTTTCAAACTTGGTTATTGCTTATGAACCAATCTGGGCAATCGGAACTGGTAAAACTGCAACAAACGAAATTGCTGATGAAACTTGTGGTGTTGTTCGTTCAACAGTTGAAAAACTTTACGGAAAAGAAGTTTCAGAAGCTGTACGTATCCAATACGGTGGTTCAGTTAAACCTGAAACAATCAAAGGATTGATGGCTAAAGAAAACATCGACGGTGCCCTCGTTGGTGGAGCTTCACTTGAAGCTGATAGCTTCCTTGCATTGCTTGAAATGTACAAATAATTTTATAATTATGGGTTGAATGAAAGTACTGATTCTGTCAGTACTTTTTTCGTACATTTTTTAGTTTTTGTTATAGGATTGAAGTTTATAGTTCTGCTAGTATCTTTATCAGTAAAACTTTTGATAAAATAAAGAGATGACAAATTAATTAAGGGGAGAAAAATGTGTACCAGTTTTCAACTAAAGTCAAGTGACGGTGGATTGGTTTTTGCTAGAACAATGGATTGGCATACTTTTAATGCCGCTGCCCTTGTTCTACCAAGAAATTATGAATGGACAAGCGTCTATAACAATCAAAAAATGATTAATCCATATGCCATCCTTGGCGTCGGAAATAGCGAAATGAGATTACATGCTGATATTTCAGATGGTGTAAATGAATATGGCTTGGCGGCACAAAAACTAACTTTTTCAAATCAGTCAGATTACGCTAAAGAAGCAGAGAAGGGAAAAGTTCAACTTGCTGCTTTTGAATTTTTGCTTTGGTTGCTGGGGAATTGCCGTTCAATTGAGGAAGTTCGTCAGAATATTGATAATGTACAGTTGATGACTGATGAAAATGCAATCTACAAATTTGGACGTAATGATTTACATTTTTCTGCGACAGATCCAAGCGGCCAAATGATTAATATTGAACCACATGGTGGACGATTGGTCATTTCAGATAATCCAATTGGTGTGGTTACAAATGCTCCTAAATTTGAGAATGAAGTTGAGAAATTAAGGACTTATATGGATATCAATTTACTGACAGAAAGTGAAAATACTTCTGTCAGTAAAAATGAGGATAGTAATTCATCATTAGAAAATCTGTCAGTAAAAAATGATAATCCTAACCAAATTTCGACAGGAAGTTTCAATGGGAAACCAGTTTTTCCTGGAGGATTCACACCAACAGCTCGATTTATTCGAGCAGCTATTTACAAAGAAAGAGCGGTGTATCCTAAAGATGAACAGCAAAATATTGTTGAGGCATGGCATATTTTAAATGGTGTTACAGTTCCAAAGTCTGAAGGCCGCTCAGGGACTTATACTGTTTATCGCAGTGCTGTGGAAGTGAACAGTCGCAGACTTTACTTACAAACGTATGATGATTTAAGTATACAAGTCTATCGTTTCCCAGATGAATTATAATCTTAAGATTTTGTTATAATGAAAACAAAATTATTTTAGGAGAATTTAATGCATCTTATCGTTATTTTAGGCGCACTTATTTCAATATCTTTTACAACTACTTATCTTATCGCTAGTCTGCGTGGTCGAGTTAAACCGAATAGAATTACTTGGTTAATTTGGGGAATTGCTCCATTGATTAGTACAGCAGCATCCTTATCAACTGGTGTTTCTTGGGCAAGTTTACCCGTATTTATGGCTGGCTTTGGTCCAATTTTAGTTTTTATTGTTTCATCATTTAACAAAGCAGCTTATTGGAGAATTGAAAGATTTGATTATATTTGTGGCCTTGTTTCTATTTTGGCCTTAGTAGCTTGGTATTTGACTAAAAATCCTAATGTTGCAATATCTCTTGCGATATTATCAGATGCTCTAGCCGCATTACCTACCATGTTAAAAGGTTGGAAGTATCCCGAAACAGAAAATGGTTTCTTGTTTTTAGGTAGTCTTTTTTCTGCATCAACAAGTTTTACAGAGATTCATCATTGGAATTTCGCAGAAGTTGCTTTTCCAATTTATCTCATCTCGCTTAGTTTGACAATGTTATTCCTTATTGAAGGAAGAAGAAAATACTTAAATTATAAAAAAGTACTTTGACAAGTACTTTTTTTATAATTTAAGCCTTAAGATAAAGTACAATTCTAATATAAAATTGCAAAATAAAGTAATTTATAATAAAATATAAAGATATAAACGTATTTTATATTTAATTTTTGTATTTTAAAATAATAAATATGGTTTCAATTGGAAGACCTAAACTTTAATATGATTTAAATGGTTTAAGCTCAATAAGTGAAATGTTGAAAAAGTTATGCGAAAGGTAACGAATGTGAGAAAATATCAGAAGGAAAATGTTTACGAAGCTTTCAATAAACGACTAGATTATATTTGTAATTATTTCGACCACTTAATTGTCTCCTTTTCTGGCGGGAAAGATTCTGGATTGATGCTAGAACTTGTTCATCGTTATTATGAAGAAAATAAACTTGCTGACAAAGAAATAGCAGTTTCTGTTTATTATCTTGACTATGAGGGGAATTATCAAGAAACCAAAGACTATATAGAACGCTCAATGGGGAAATATCCTGATTTTGATTATTATCATATTTGTATGCCTGTCTCTGCTTCTTGTGGAATATCGATGTCACAATCGACTTGGCTTCCTTGGGACCCTGAACATCCCGAACTCTGGTTGAATTCAGTTCCAGAAGGAGCAATTCATCTTGAAAATCACAATTTCCCATTTTTTGAAATAGGAATGTCTGATTATGATTTTCAAAGCAAATTCTGTCAGTGGCTTCATCAAGAAAAGAAAGCAGAAAGAACAGCAGTTCTTGTCGGAATCAGAGCTCAAGAAAGTTTAAATCGCTTTAATGCTGTGACACGTGATGAAACTTTTTCAAGATTTGGAACTACAAATTATAGTCATCGAATTTTTCATAATGTTTTCAATTTTTATCCGATGTATGATTGGTTGTTTGAGGATGTCTGGGTAGCAAATGCTAAATTTTCTTTTGATTATAATCATTTATATGATTTATATTTTCAAGCAGGAGTACCCTTTAAAAGTATGAGGGTTGCCAATCCTTTTCATCAATGTGGCGTCTCATCTTTGAAATTGTATCAAGCATTGGAGCCAGAGACTTGGGGAAAATTGATTGGTCGTGTCAATGGAGCAAATTTTGCGGCTATTTATGGTGGGACAATTGCTCTTGGTTATCGTGGAGTCAGTCTTCCTAAGGGGCATACTTGGGAGACCTATGTTGACTTTTTACTCAAGACATTACCAGAGGATATTCGAGAAGTTTATCTGAAAAAGTTCCAGAGTTCTCTGACTTACTGGACAAAAAATGGGGGAGCTTTGCCTCAGAAAGTTGTCAGTGAACTTGAAGAAACAAATTTGCAATTTGAAAATTTAGGTACTCCAAAAAATAATCGAAATTACAAACAGGAATATGAATTAGTTCGTTTCAAAAAATATCCTGATGATGTACCAATTAAAAATTTCAGATTAGTTCCCTCTTATAAGAGAATGTGTATCACCATTTTAAAAAATGATACTTCCTGTCAATATATGGGATTTGGTCAAACGAAAGATGAATTGCAAAAGAAGAAGGAGGCAATGAAAAAATGGGAGAGTTTTTTGTAAGTCCAGCTTATCAAGTGAGACGGGTTCCAATTGAAAAGATTAGAGCAAATTCATATAATCCTAATAAAACTGCGCCGACTGAATTTAAACTTTTAGAACGGTCGATATTAGAAGATGGTTATACCATGCCAATTGTCTGCTACTATGACAAAGAAAATGATACTTATGAGATCGTGGATGGTTTTCACCGCTATCTTGTAATGAAAAATTCTGAAACGATTGCGCAAAGAGAAGGGAACTGTTTACCCGTTTCTGTGATTGATCGCCCATTAGAAGATAGAATAGCCAGCACTATTCGCCATAATCGTGCCAGAGGGACTCATTCAGTAGAATTAATGACAGAAATTGTTCAACAATTGGTTGAAGCTGGTTTAAGTGATCGGTGGATTATGACAAATATTGGAATGGATAAAGAAGAATTATTAAGGCTCAAACAATTAAGTGGGCTTGCCTCTTTGTTTAAAGGAGGGGAGTTTTCACGGTCTTGGGAATGGGATAAAGAAGAATAGAGTGTAGTTAAAGCTACCCTCTTTTTTATCTATATTTTCCGTTTTGTAAAGTCAATTGCTATCCATAGGTGTGTTATAATAGGTCAAGTATTTGTGATTTTTATTGGTAAGATTAATTTTAGGGTTAATCCTCTCACTATCTTTCATTGAATAGGAAAAATTTTTGAAGGGATTTATAAATGTTGCAAAAACCTAATTCGGCTTATTTTCACATTCCTTTTTGTTCTCATATTTGTTATTATTGCGATTTTGCTAAAGTACTGATGACAGGACAGCCGATTGATGCTTATATTGAATCGCTCATAGAAGAATTTCAAAGTTTCGAGATAGAAAAATTAAGAACAATCTATATTGGTGGTGGAACGCCCAGCGTTTTATCAGCCCAACAACTTGAACGTTTACTGACAGCGATTGCTGAACAGTTAGATTTAGAAGTTTTGGAAGAATTTACTGTTGAAGCAAATCCAGGGGATTTATCAGATGAGGTTATTAAAGTTTTGGCTGATTCAGCAGTCAATCGAATTTCATTAGGTGTCCAAACTTTTAATGATGCTTTGCTCAAAAAAATCGGGCGGACACATACAGAAGTTCAGGTCTATGACTCAGTTGAAAGACTGAAAAAAGCTGGATTTGAAAATATTACGATTGATTTAATCTATGCTTTACCTGGGCAAACGATGGAGATGGTTAAGTCAGATGTTGAAAAATTTTTAGAATTAAAACTACCACATGTGGCTTTATATAGTCTTATTTTAGAGGATCATACAGTTTTTATGAATCGACAACGTCGTGGTCTTTTACGCCTGCCAAGTGAAGATAAAAATGCGGACATGTATGAATATATCATGGATATTTTAGCTAAAAATGGTTATAATCACTATGAAGTTTCAAATTTTGGCTTACCAGGATTTGAGAGCAAACATAATATAACTTATTGGGATAATGAGGAATATTATGGAATTGGCGCTGGAGCGTCAGGATATTTAGCAGGGATTCGTTATAAAAATCTTGGTCCAGTTCATCATTACCTTAAAGCTGCTCCAACTGAAAAAAGGATAAATGAAGAAGTTTTAAGTAAAAAATCTCAAATAGAAGAAGAAATGTTCTTAGGTCTTCGGAAAAAATCGGGAGTTTTGGTTGAGAAGTTTGAAAATAAATTCAAGTGTTCATTTGAAAAATTATACGGTGAACAAATCACAGAACTTATTAATCAAAAATTATTATATAATGATAGACAAAGAATCCATATGACAGACAAAGGTTTTGAGTTGGGGAATAATGTCTTTGAGAAATTTTTGCTCGATGATATTAATTTTTAATGCTATCGTGATGAATTTTTGTGAAAGTTATGTTACAATATAATTAATGAAACCTAAAATGAGACGTAAACTTAAAAAAATGGGAGCTTTTATCTTTACAGCATCCATGATTGCAATGATCGCCTTACTTGGTTTAGTACGAATTCGACCGGTAGAACCTCCTAAAAAAGCAGCAACTGAAAAAATTGTTGTAAATCATATTTTGGATGAGAAGGTTTTGGATTTGAATAAACCAGTTGTTGACCTTTCGGGTTGGCAACGTCCAGAAGATATTGATTACAACACCTTAAGTCAGCATGTGATTGGTGCGGTTATTCGTGTCAATGGTTCTTATGGTCATGCTGATAATTCAGCAAGCAAGGATGGAGAAGATACTGCCTATAAACAGCACATTAAAGCTTTCCAAGAGCGGGGAATCCCGACGGCGGTTTATGCTTTTGTGACTGGAGAAAACACTTCTGAAATGAGGAAGCAAGCAAGAGACTTTTATCGTCGAGCAAGCCCTTATAAGCCGACCTATTATTGGCTTGATGTCGAGGTAACCAATATGAAAAATATGAACCAAGGGATTGAGGCTTTTCGCTCTGAGTTGGAGAAACAAGGAGCTAAAAACATTGGTATTTATGCCCAAGACTGGTTCTTGCGAGATAATCAAATAAAAGTTGATAAATTTAAAGCGATTTGGATTGCTGCCTATGGACGAAATACAGGTTATTGGGATGCTTCACCAGAAACGACTTTAAGTTATAAAATGCAACAATTTACTGACCAAGGAACTTTACCAGGTTACTCGGGAAATGTTGATTTGAATATGGTTAATAACCAAACCAACTATAATGAATTGTTTAAAAATCAAAAATAAAATTTTTCTTCCAAGTTAATTTATGATTCTCTTGGAAGTTTTTTTATTAAGCCTGAAATAAATAAATTTGCTATAATAAATCAAAAAGCAATTAAGGAGTTCATGATGTCAGAGAAATTTACAAGACCAAGTAAAGATGAATATTTTAAAGAAATTGTCCAAGTGGTTGCAAAACGATCAACTTGTAACCATGCTCAAGTAGGAGCTTTATTGGTCAGTCCTAATGGTCAACTTCTCTCTACGGGATATAATGGTGCGGTTTCGGGGATGCCACATTGTACAGATATTGGTTGTACTGAAGATAAATATGGACACTGTGTAGCAACGGTTCATGCAGAACAAAATGCAATTGCTCAAGCTGCTAAACATGGCGTTTCACCTGAAGGTGCGATTTTATATACAACGTTATTTCCTTGCCTTGCCTGCCTGAAATTAGTTGTTGCTGCTGGTGTGAAAGAAATTAAATACATTGATGAGTATCATGCTAAAGATCCTTATGAAGAATTATTGATTGATACTTTAGAAATCGCCTGTGAAAAAATTTAATTAGCTCTGAGAACTTTAAAAACTCTGGCTAATAGATGAGCAATTTATGAAAATTGCTCTTTTTTTTGCTAAAATAGAAGGCGAGGTTATCATAAAATGGGTATAAAATATCAACAAAATTATCAAGTTCCTTTCTATGAAAGTGATGCTTTTAAAAAAATGCGAATTTCAAGCCTTTTAGCTGTGGCTTTACAGATTTCTGGAGAGCAATCAACGGCACTTGGACGCTCAGATGTCTGGGTATTTGAGAGATATGGCCTCTTTTGGGCAGTTATTGAATATGAATTGACGATTCATCGTTTACCAGAATTTAATGAAAAAATAACAATTGAAACTGAAGCAACTAGTTATAATAAATTCTTTTGTTATCGTAATTTCTCATTTTTAGATGAAAATGGAGAAGTTTTAGTTGAAATTCGTTCAACTTGGGTTTTGATGGATAAGGCAACGAGAAAAATTGACCGTGTATTGGATGAAATTGTTGATCCTTATGAATCTGAAAAAGTATCAAAAATTTCACGTCCTCATAAATTCCGTAAAATTGACGAATTTAGTGATGCTCAAAAAATTGTTTATCCTGTCCGTTTTTCAGCATTAGATATGAATGGACATGTTAATAATGCGAAATATTATGATTGGGCAGCTGATATGGTGGATTTTGAATTCCGTAAAAGTCATCAACCCAAACATGTATTTATAAAATATAATCATGAAGTCCTTTATGGTGAAGAAATTAATGCTTTAATGTCTTGGGAAGACGAAGTGAGTCATCACAATTTTAATGACGGAAGTACTCAAATTGAAATTCACTGGGGAAAAGTTTAATGACAGCTCTGTCAGTAAATTTTAGTGATAAAAAGTAGAAGAGAATAAAATGACAAATAAAAAATATGGTGGTTACTTAATTGACCTTGATGGGACAATTTACTTGGGAAATAAGCGTATTCCTGCAGGCGAGAATTTCATTCATCGGCTACAAGAGGCTAAAATACCTTATCTTTTGGTCACAAATAACACAACAAAAACACCGCGCGTGGTACAACGCCGTTTGAGTCAACAATTTAATATTGACACTCCATTGGAAACGATTTATACTGCAAGTCTTGCTACTGTTGATTATATGAATGATTTAGGCTTAGAAAAAACAGTTTATATCATTGGAGAAGATGGTCTTAAAGAAGCGATTTATGAGGCAGGTTACAAAAAAGATCGTGAGAATCCAGCTTACGTTGTGGTCGCTTTAGATACTGATTTAACTTATGAAATGCTTGTCCTTGCTACTCTGGCAATTCATAAAGGAGCTAAATTTATCGGAACAAATCCAGATTTGAATTTGCCAAACGAACGTGGTTTGACTCCTGGAGCTGGAGCGCTGATAAAAATGCTTGAAGCGGCAACACGAGTTGAAGCAACCATTATTGGTAAGCCAGAAGCTATTATAGCCAATAAAGCGGTCGAAAAATTAGGGCTTCCTAAATCTGATTTATTAATGGTTGGCGATAATTATCTGACAGATATTCATACGGGCATTAATAACGGAATTGATAGCTTGCTTGTCACAACTGGATTTACAAGAGCTGAAGAAGTACCAAATCTTCCAGTTCCTCCGACTTATGTTGTAGCTAGTTTAGATGAGTGGGAAGTTTGAAAATATTACTGACAGGTCTGTCAGTAATTGATTGCTTTTAAAAATTTACTGACGGAAAAATTAATTTCTGTCAGTAAATTTTAGAATACTTTGGGAGCGCCTATGAGAGATAAAGTCATTTTTGGATTTAGTATTTTATGGATTATTGCCTTGTCAGTAACTTTAACTATTTTTTTGGCGATTCCCTTATTTTTTGGTGAAATTTTTTGGTATCAATTAACCGATTTAGTTCAAATGACTGCCGGTAAAATATGGCATAATTTTTTAATTCTGATGAATTATTTAATTAATCCTTTGGAAACGAAACTATCTATGCCTGATTTCCCCTCGTCAGCAAGTGGTCTTCACCATTTCGCAGAAGTGAAAAATTTGTTTATGCTTGTTTTCTTTCTGACAATCATTTTGATTCCTTTCATTATTCGATTTATAAAAGAAAATCTTTCGCTTGTTTTCCATAATGCGCTTAGAGTTGTTATGCTATTTCCTTTAGCAATTGGAGTTATTGCTTGGCTAATTGGCTTTGACCAATTTTTTGTAGCTTTTCATGAAGTGCTTTTTCGGGATAATAGTTGGCTCTTTGACCCAGCGACAGACCCGATTATTAGCGTTTTGCCTGAGCAATTTTTCATGCATAGCTTTTTAATCTTTTTACTCATCTATGAATTAATCTTTTTTGTCATTTATAGACGTGGAACTTTATTTTTAAAGAAAAAATACTGACAGAATGGTCGGTGTTTTTTTATTGTTTGCTATTTCCGAATGATGTTATGTGTTTTTTGAAGAAATAGAAGTAAATAACTAAAAAAACCGTTTAATTGAGATAAAATGAATAAGGAAGGTTGAGCAGACAGAGATTTTATAATCGTTCAACTAGTGAAACCCGAAGGGTTTGGTCGGTCTTTTCTGTAAATCAAATCATAAATGAGTTCACAGGCTAGAAATTCATAAAAGCCTACTCATTCTCAAGGAGAAATTGCAATGAATAATCTAAACTCAGTATTTGACTACGAAGACATCCAACTTATCCCGAATAAATGTGTCATTAACAGCCGATCAGAAGCAGACACAAGCGTAAAACTGGGAAATTTTACATTCAAGCTCCCTGTTGTTCCAGCGAATATGCAAACCATTATTGATGATAAAATTGCTGAAATGCTTGCAAAAGAAGGCTATTTCTATATCATGCACCGTTTTGAAGCAGAAAATAGAGCGGCATTTATTAAAAAAATGCACCAACAAGGCCTGATTGCTTCAATTTCTGTTGGTGTTAAAGCAGATGAACATGCTTTTATTCGTGAAATTTCAGCAGACGCACTCATTCCCGAATTTATTACAATTGATATTGCTCATGGACATGCAGATTCTGTTATTAAAACGATTCAATTGATTAAACGTTTGATGCCACAAACTTTTGTGATTGCTGGAAATGTTGGAACGCCAGAAGCTGTCCGTGAATTGGAAAACGCTGGAGCAGATGCGACTAAAGTCGGCATTGGTCCAGGGAAAGTATGTATCACAAAAGTTAAAACTGGATTTGGTACAGGCGGTTGGCAACTTGCAGCGGTAAAATGGTGTGCTAAAGCAGCAAGTAAACCAGTTATTGCTGACGGCGGAATTCGTACTCATGGCGATATCGCAAAATCAATCCGTATGGGAGCAACAATGGTAATGGTTGGTTCACTTTTTGCTGCACACGAAGAATCACCAGGACAAACTGTTGAACGTGACGGACAACTTTTCAAAGAATATTTTGGTTCAGCTTCAGAATATCAAAAAGGTGAACACAAAAATGTCGAAGGAAAGAAAATTCTCCTTCCTCACAAAGGCTCACTTAAAGATACATTGAAAGAAATGGAAGAAGATCTTCAAAGTTCAATTTCTTATGCTGGCGGTCGTGATTTGTCTGCGCTGACAAAAGTTGATTATGTTGTTGTTAAAAACTCAATTTGGAATGGTGATGCGATTTAGTAAGCATTTTCTTTCCCATTGTTCGGGAATACCAAAACTTATGCTTGAAAAACTTTAGCATTTAGTCTATAATAGAACAATCTTATTTATACCTAGAATATGGCTGGGCGTTTCTACCTCGTACCGTAAATGCGAGACAATAAGGAAATTCGATTTTTCAGTAAATTTAATTTCTTTTTTGCGTATTTGAAACGTCTTGTTATTTTTTATAACGAGACGTTTTTCTCACCTGTGGGCACAGATGAGAAAAAATTTTTTTAAGGAGAGAATAATGAAGTTATTAGAAGACCGCATTCATACAGACGGTCAAGTATTAGGACAAGACATTCTTAAAGTTGACCGCTTTTTGACACACCAAGTGGATTATCAATTGATGAAGGAAATCGGGAAACGTTTTGCACAAGTTTATGCAAATGCAGGAGTTACAAAAGTCGTAACCATTGAAGCAAGTGGGATTGCCCCTGCTTTATATGCTGCTGAATCACTCAACGTTCCAATGATTTTTGCTAAAAAAGCAAAAAATGTAACTATGAATGATGATTTATTGATTACAGAAGTTTATTCTTTCACTAAAAAATTAACTTCAACTGTCCAAATTTCAAGCAAACTCATTGAAGAAGGCGATAAAGTCTTGATTATTGATGACTTTTTAGCTAATGGTCAAGCAGCACTTGGTTTGGTTCATTTAATGGAACAAGCTAAAGCAGAAGTTGTCGGTTTAGGAATGGTGATTGAAAAATCTTTCCAAGATGGCCGTCAAAAACTTCTTGACCAAGGAATGAAACTTACCAGTCTTGCCCGGATTGAAAAATTTGAAGATGGTAAAGTCATCTTCGCCCCAGCCGATGATAAAGATTTCGACTAAGCTTAAGCAATAAGAAAATAAAAAAAGAAAAATTTAAGGAAAATCAAAATGTCTCAAAAAAATGAACAAAGCCAGGAGCAAAGTAACTCAAAATCTGCTGTTTTAGGATTACAACATCTGCTGGCCATGTATTCAGGTTCAATTCTTGTTCCAATCATGATTGCTGGAGCTTTAAATTACTCAGCAACTCAGTTAACCTATTTAATTTCGGCAGATATTTTCATGTGTGGTTTAGCCACTTTCTTGCAACTCCAACTACGTAAGCACTTTGGGATTGGCTTACCAGTTGTCCTTGGTGTTGCTTTTCAATCTGTTGCTCCATTAATTATTATTGGTCAAAGACATGGCTCTGGAGCAATGTTTGGTTCATTAATGGTTGCAGGGGTTTTCGTTATTTTGGTTTCAGGAATTTTCTCTAAAATCCGAAAACTATTCCCACCAATCGTTACTGGTTCAGTAATTACAACAATTGGTTTAAGCCTTATTCCTGTTGCTATTGGCAATATGGGGAATAATGTTGACAAACCAACAATCCAAAGTTTAATTTTAGCTATTTCAACTATAGTGATTATTCTTTTAATTAATATCTTTACTACTGGATTTATTCGTTCTATTGCTATTTTAATTGGGCTTATTGCTGGAACAATTTTGGCTGCTAGCATGGGCTTAGTTGATTTTTCAGTTGTTTCTCAAGCACCATGGGCACACTTGCCACAACCTTTTTATTTCTCAGCACCTAAATTTTATTTGGCTGATTCATTAATGATGATTATTATTGCTATCGTGTCATTGGTTGAATCAACAGGAGTTTATTTAGCTCTTGCTGATATTACTGGTGAAAATCTTGATGAAAAACGTTTGCGTAATGGTTATCGTGCGGAAGGATTTGCTGTATTTCTTGGTGGTGTTTTCAACACTTTCCCTTACACAGGTTTTTCACAAAACGTTGGTTTAGTGCAATTATCAGGAATTAAAACACGTAAACCTATTTATTTCACAGCTGGATTTTTAATTGTATTAGGACTTATTCCAAAATTTGCCGCTGTTGCACAACTTATTCCAACTCCAGTATTGGGTGGAGCGATGTTGATTATGTTTGGTATGGTTGCCACACAAGGAATTAGAATGTTGGCAAAAGTTGAATTTGAAGGAAATCAAAATCTTCTGATTGCTGCGGTTGCTATTGCGATGGGTGTTGGTTTTAACTCAACAAACTTATTTACAGCACTTCCAAGCTTTATTCAACCTTTTGTTTCTAATGGGATTGTGATGAGTACTGTTTCAGCAATTATCCTGAATTTAGTATTTAATCATGGAAAAAAAGATGAATTAGTTACTGACGAAACAAAATAAAATAAAACCACCGTTGAGGTGGTTTTTTTATTGAATTTTTTCTAAATCTCGCTGAAATTTCTTTTCAGAGTAAATTTCAAAAGAACCATCAGGTGCTACTAGGAGGTACTCTCCAAGTCGTCCAAAGGATGGAATACGTACTTGATTGACTACAAGATAAATATTATCCAGATAAGCATTACTCAGCTTATTTGGCGAAATATAAAGCCCTAGCCAGTCCAAATGTTTTATTTCTTTAGAAAGGGTATCATGCTCAGCTGGATTTTTTGTAGACATTCCGTCAGCAAGTAATTTTTCTTTGGTCTCCTTATTCATTGCAAATTGACCAGACCACGAGAGCTGTCCTTTCTTAAAAGCCTCTAAGCCCCACGATTCGTTTGCGGGATTAGTCAGGCTGATTTGCCAATATTCAACAATTTCATTGCCTAGTTTAGCCTTCATAAAATGCTCCTTATCTTTGTATCTCCTTCTTATTTGCCTTCATTATAGCACTCGCTAAATAAAAGAACAATAAAAAAACGCCTGTCAGTAACAGGGCGTTTGTCTATTTATAAATACAATTATTTTAACTTATCTTTTTCATAAGTATGAACGAGTTCTAGTCCACGGAAATCTTGTTGTTTTAAAGCTTCATAGACAATCATACAAGCACAATTTGATAAATTTAATGACCGAACATGTTCGTCATTCATCGGAATACGAATGCATTCATCACGATGTTCATGCATAAATTCTTCAGGTAAACCTGTATCTTCACGGCCAAACAAGAAGTAGTGATCTTTTTCATCATTGGAGTAATCAACGTCAGAATAAACATGCTCAGCAAATTTACTGACCAAATAGAGTTGTCCTCCGTCATTAATTGAATTCATAAAATCATCTAAATTTTTATGATAGACAATATTTACCTTATCCCAATAGTCTAAACCAGCACGCTTAAGATGCTTATCAGAAATTTCAAAACCAAAGGGTTCAATTAAATGTAAAACGGTATTAGTAGCCGCACAAGTGCGGGCGATATTTCCTGTATTGAAATGAATACGAGGTTCAAAAAGAGCAATATGATTCATGAAATACACTTTCTTAATAACAAAAATTTTACTGACAGCCTTATCAAAAAATCTATGAGTAAAATGTAATTATTTAAGAACATTTTACCATAAGCAGAAGAGCTGTCAGTAAATTAATTAAAGTAAAAAACAAAAAAACTAGACCCCTCGGAGTCAATCTCAGCAAGAAGTCTAGTTGGGGGACTAATTTGCTTTAATCATAACAGGAAAGATTGAAACAAATTAATATAATTGATATCATACCACTTCTTTTGTATTTTGTAAAGAGAAAACTAAATTTTTTTGATAAAAAAAAGAAATTATTTTTAAAAATGAGTGACCAATATCAAACTTGTCAAAGCGAAAACAGCAAAAATTTGCTATAATAGTAAAAGTAAAAATCAATGAGAGGGGTTGCTATGATAATTGGAATATGGGCAGAAGATGAAGCAGGTCTTATCGGTGAAGCTGATAAAATGCCTTGGTCTTTACCTGCTGAACAACAACATTTTAAAGAAACAACCATGAATCAAGTGATTTTGATGGGACGAAAAACGTTTGAAGGAATGAATAAACGTGTATTGCCAGGGAGAATAAGTATTATTTTAACTCGCGATGAAACTTATCAATCAGATAATGAAAAAGTGCTCATCATGCACAGCCCTAAGGAAGTTCTAGATTGGTACCATAAGCAAAATAAAGACTTATTTATCACAGGAGGAGCTGAAATTTTAGCCCTTTTTGAATCTGAACTTGAATTGCTCTATCGAACAGTTGTTCATGAAAAATTTAAAGGAGATACTTATTTTCCAAGTACATTTGACTTTGGAAGATTTAAGCTAGTCTCTGAAAAATTTCACGATAAAGATGAGCGGAATTCTTATACTTTTACAATTAAAAAATATGAAAAAGTGAAACAACCATGACAAAATCAATTTTTGGGCTTTTCACAGCTCTCCTTTGTTGGATTAGCATTGTCATCGCTATTCAATGCTTTAGAAAAAAACGTTGGGGTCTGGGAGTATTGTTTTTACTCAATGCTTTTACGAACCTCGTAAATACAATTCACGCTTTTTCTGGAACTTTATTTTAAAAAATAGAAAAAGTGCCTTTTAAGTAAGCCAATAATACTTACTTTTTATGTTAGTGAAATCAGGAAAAAAATAACTATGTCAAATACACAAAATCCAAATATACATTGTTCTTTCTGTGGAAAGAGTCAAGATGATGTAAAAAAAATGATTGCCGGTTCAGACGTTTATATTTGTAATGAATGTATTGAACTTTCAACTCGAATCTTAGAAGAAGAATTAAGAGAAGAACAAGATTCAGAAATGCTTGAAGTTAAAACACCTAAAGAAATGTTTGACCATTTAAATGAGTACGTGATAGGTCAAGAAAAAGCAAAACGTGCACTTGCAGTTGCCGTTTATAATCATTACAAACGAATTAATTTTACAGCAAGTAAAATTGCTGAAGATATTGAACTACAAAAATCAAACATTCTATTAATCGGACCTACCGGTTCTGGTAAGACTTTTCTCGCTCAAACTTTAGCGAAATCACTCAATGTTCCGTTTGCGATTGCAGATGCGACAAGTTTAACTGAAGCTGGTTATGTTGGAGAAGACGTTGAAAATATTCTCTTAAAACTTTTACAAGCGGGTGATTTCAATATTGAACGTGCTGAACGTGGAATTATCTATATCGATGAAATTGATAAAATTGCTAAAAAATCTGAAAATGTATCAATTACTCGTGACGTTTCCGGGGAAGGTGTTCAACAAGCCCTTTTGAAAATTATTGAAGGGACAGTAGCTAGCGTTCCACCACAAGGTGGACGTAAACATCCTAATCAAGAAATGATTCAAATTGATACCAAAAATATCTTATTTATCGTTGGTGGAGCTTTTGACGGGATTGAAGAAATTGTCAAACAACGTTTAGGTGAAAAAATTATTGGTTTTGGTGCCAATAATAAAAAATTAAATGACGATGACTCTTATATGCAAGAAATTATTGCCGAGGACATTCAAAAATTTGGATTAATCCCTGAATTTATTGGTCGTCTACCAATTGTTGCTGCTTTGGAACGTCTGACCGAAGAGGATTTGATTCAAATTTTGACAGAACCTAAAAATGCTTTGATTAAACAATATAAACAACTCCTTTTATTTGATAATGTTGAACTTGAATTTGAAGATGAAGCCCTCATGGCAATTGCTAGAAAAGCAATTGAGCGCAAAACAGGAGCGCGTGGACTTCGTTCAATTATTGAAGAAGTAATGATGGATATCATGTTTGAAGTTCCAAGTCATGAAGAAATTACCAAAGTTATTATTAATGAAGCAGTTGTTGATGGAAAAGCTGAGCCACAAATGATTCGAGAGGCCAAGAAAAAATGACCATAAATACAAATAATCTGACAATAACAATTTCAGCAGCATCAAAAAAACAATATCCAGAAAATGATTGGCCAGAAATTGCCTTAGCTGGGCGTTCAAATGTCGGTAAATCAAGTTTTATTAATACTTTACTTAATCGTAAAAACTTTGCCAGAACTTCTGGTCAACCTGGTAAAACACAGTTGCTCAATTTTTATAATATTGATGATCAACTTCATTTCGTTGACGTACCTGGTTACGGCTACGCTCGTGTTTCTAAAAAGGAACGCGAAAAATGGGGTAAAATGATTGAGGAATATTTGACAACAAGAGAAAATTTAAAAGCAGTTGTCAGCTTAGTTGATATTCGTCATGAACCCTCAGAAGATGATTTGATGATGTATGAGTTTTTGAAATACTACCATATTCCAGTGATTTTAGTTGCGACCAAAGCCGATAAAGTTCCACGTGGTAAGTGGAATAAACATGAATCTATTATCAAAAAAGCAATGAAATTTGATAGTACAGATGATTTTATTATCTTTTCTTCTACTGATAAGACAGGATTTGAAGAAGCTTGGGAAGCGATTTTAAGATATCTCTGAAAATAGTGCTATGAAGAGATTCATAGCCTTTTCTACACTTAAAAAGAGGAAATATGTACAAAATAAAACTTAATAATATAAAATTTAGGGCACATATTGGTGTTCTGCCAGAAGAAAAAGTTCTCGGACAAAATCTCGAAATTGATTTAATCGTGGAAACAAATTTTGATTTTTCAGGAAAAGACGAATTAGATGAAACTTTGTCTTATGTTGATTTCTATGAGGCAACAAAAGCAGTTGTAGAATCTTCAAAAGCTGATTTAATTGAACATGTTGCCTTTGAAATTATTCAAGCAGTAAAGGCTACTTCAGAGCGTATATCAACGGTTGAAGTCCATCTTAGAAAATTAGCCGTACCGATTGAAGGAATTTTTGATTCAGCTGAAATTGAGATGAGAGGCTAAAGCTGGTTTTTAAGATAAATATTTTAAAGAGATAGAAGAGAAACAAAATCATAAAAGATTATGTCTAAATGGAGGACTTATGCAAACAACTTACTTAAGCATGGGAAGTAATATTGGTGACCGTCAGTATTATTTACATGAAGCCATTCGTTTATTGGGAAAACACCCTAAAATTATGATTGAAAAAGTATCAAATTTTTATGAAAGTACTCCAGTCGGCGGCGTCAAACAAGATGATTTTACTAATTTGGCATTAAAGGTGGCAACGCTACTTGAACCTTTGGAATTATTATCTTTTATTCATGAAGTTGAGCTATCTTTGAACCGTGAGCGAAAAATTCATTGGGGGCCAAGAACAATTGATATTGATATTATTTTCTATAACGACTTAGAAATGCAAGAAGAAAACTTGGTTATTCCACATAAAGAAGCTTTTAATCGTCTTTTTGTCTTGAAACCTATTTTTGAACTTATTGATAAAGACTTTAAATATTATGCGTCAATAGAAAAAGCAATAGCCGAACTTTCAGTAAGTGAACAAGAGCTCCATGTGATAAAAGAAGAAAAAACACCGAGAAATCGTATTGAAGATGCCGTTAAAGAGATTCTCTTTGCAGTAGGGGAAAATCCAAATCGAGAAGGATTACTTGAAACTCCAGCGAGAGTAGCTAAAATGTATGAAGAAATTCTTTCATCACAACGCTTAAGCAAGTTTAATGAGTATAAACTTTTTGAAATTGATTCTTCTAAAACGGATTCAATTGTGTTGATTAAAGATATTCCTTTTTATTCAATGTGTGAGCATCATATGTTACCATTTTTCGGGAAAGCACATGTTGCCTATATCCCAGCTGATGGAAAAATTATTGGCTTGTCAAAAATTCCCCGTTTAGTTGATTATGTTTCGCGCAAACTCTCGGTTCAAGAAAATATCACTCATGATATTGGAGATATTTTGACTGATATTTTGAGTCCTAAAGGAGTGGCAGTTCTTGTTGAAGGACGTCATATGTGCGTTGAAATGCGTGGAGTAAAAAAAGTAAATTCTATTACTAAAACTTCTTATTTTTTAGGTGAATTTAAAGAAAATAATGAAAAAAGAATGGAATTTTTAGAAAGTCTTTTATGAAAATCTTAGAACTTAATCAAGAATCTTTTTCTCTTAAAAATATTATCCTAAAATTTGATGAGTTAAATCACAATGAAATGATTTCTCTTCAAAAAAAACTTTATCGAAATGGTAGTTTGACAAGACTGGCTCCAGACTCCTTGTTAGTAGTTTTAACAATTGATGACTTAGCAAAATTGATTAATCTTTTTGAAAATGATGAAGATAAAAAAATGCTTGAAGTGATTTATAAGCGTCATCAAATCATTTGGTCAGGTAAAAATTTCAATTTTGATTTAACTAGAAAGTCAATTGTCTATTCAATCGTCAATGTTACACCAGACTCTTTTTATGATGGAAATCCAGATAATTTAAACCTCTCTCATATTTTAAAAAGAGTAGAAGCTGATTTAGAAAATGGAGCTTCTGTTCTTGAGCTGGGAGGGAAATCATCGAAACCAGGATATGACGATATTAGCCCAGAAGAGGAATGGAACAGACTGAAAGAACCTATTCTTGAGTTGAAAAAAAACTTTCCTAAAGCGATTTTTGCTGTCGATACGGATGAAGCTTATGTCATGGAACGAGTTTTAGACGCTGGGGTTGATATTATTAACGATATTGATGGTTTTGATACAAATGATAAATTAAAAGTGGTAGAAAAGTATCAACCGGCTTTAGTTGCTATGAATAATGGGCGAGCTGGTTTTAGTTATGCTGATAATGTTTATGAAGAACTTCCATTATTTTTTGAAAATAAAAAAGAAGAGTTACTTCAACTTGGTTTAAAAGCTGAACAAATCGTTATTGATCCTGGAGTTGGTTTTTTTAATGGAGATTCAGGTTCAGATAGTCTTGAGCGGGTTAAATCAACTGAAATTTTAAGCAGAATAGGTTTACCTCTTATGATTGCAATCTCTCGTAAGTCATTTATGGGAAAACTCTTCAATGCCCAAGGAGATGAGCGGCTTTTTTCAAGCCTTGTCCTAGAAGCGCAAATGGTTGCTGACGGGGGACGGATTTTGCGTGTTCATGATGTTAAGGAGACTAAACGTTTACTCGATGCAATTGAAATTTATAAGGAATTTTAAAAATGAATGAAGACCTAATTGCTGAAATTCAAGCTTTATCTGCTATTGGAAGTGAAGAAAAATTTTCCGAGATTATTCGATTATTGAAAAATTCGACTTTAGAGCTTCGGGGGAAAAAGAATCCAGATTTACAATTGTCAGCAAGTGCATTAGTTTTTAAAAAACATAAACTATTTTTTATTGAACACCCTTATCAAAAGGAGCTTTTGCTTCCAGCAGGTCATGTTGAACTAGGAGAAAAGCCATTGGAAACTGCGATTCGTGAGTTCCATGAAGAAACAGGTTTTTCAGCGTCAGAATCAGGCAAGTTGGTAGATGTTAACTTGATTAATATTCCTTACAACAAAATTAAGAATGAGAAAGAACATCAACACATTGATTTTCGTTTTCTATTGGAACTAAAAGAAAAAGAAGCAGACCTTGCTGAATTGCCTTTTTTCCTTCTTGATAGAACTGAAGCTCCTGATGAATTTAAAAAATATTATCAATACAAAAGATAAAGTAGAAAAGGTCACAAAATGTCTATAGAAGAAGCATTGGAATGGATACATTCACGTTTAAAATTTAATATTCGCCCAGGCCTAAGTCGTGTTTCGGCCCTTTTAGAATTGCTTGGTCATCCAGAAGAGTCTTTGTCAATGATTCACGTTGCTGGAACAAATGGAAAAGGCTCCACAGTCGCTTTCACACGCTCAATCTTTATGCAGGCAGGTCTGAAGGTTGCTTCTTTCACAAGTCCTTTCATCACCACTTTTGGTGAGCGGATGTCGATTAATGCACTCCCGATTGCTGATGATAAATTAATTTATTATGTAGAAATGATCCAGCCTCTTGTTGCTGAACTTGATAAAGATGCTGAACTGACTGGAATTACCGAATTTGAAATTATCACGGCAATGGCTTTTAAATATTTCGCTGATGAGCAGGTTGATTTAGCGGTTATTGAAGTTGGTTTAGGTGGACTTCTTGATTCAACAAATGTGATTAAACCTGTTGTTTCTGGAATCACAACAATCGGTTTAGATCATATTGATATTCTTGGTTCGACGATTGAAGAAATTGCAGCTCAAAAGGCTGGAATTATTAAACCAGGAATTCCAGTAGTTGTTGGAAATATTGAGTTAAAAGCACTTCGGGTTATATGGGAAGTGGCTAGAAAAAATACAGCGCGTGTTTATCAATTTCCATATGATTATCGTACGGAAGTAGAAGAACACGAACATTTCAATTTCTTTTCTGGTCAAGAAGCAATATTGGATATTGAAAAATCTTTAGTTGGCTTACATCAAATAGAAAATGCTGGTATGGCTATTGAACTTTCTCTGGTTTATGCAAGTAAGGTTGGGATTGAATTGACTGAGGATGTGATTCGCTCTGGAATTCGTGAGGCTTTTTGGCCAGCTCGTATGGAAAAATTGGGTGAAAAACCACTCATTTTACTGGATGGTGCTCATAATGTTCATGCGATGAATCGTTTGCTTGAAAACCTTAGCTCTGAGTTTCCAGATAAAAAGATTACAATCATTTTTTCAGCCATTACTACAAAAGATATTAGTCAAATGATAAAAATGCTTCAAACTGTGAAAAATTCGCATCTGATTTTGACAACTTTTGATTATCCGAAAGCTTTGAATTTGGGAAATTTTCAAAGATTGGAAGAAGAAGGGGTTGAATTGGCTCCAAGTTGGGAATTAGCTTTAGTTCGTGCGCAAAAAAATTTAGCTGAAGATGATTTGTTATTAGTTACAGGCTCTCTCTATTTCTCATCTCAAGTTCGTGAGTTTTTGAAAAAAGAGAAGTAATAACTAAAATGATTTTTTAGTTTTTAAAATTAATAAATAGTTGTAAATTTAAAAAATTCGGCTATAATAAAATAGATTTATAAATTCATTTCTTTCTTTTGAAGAAATGACGAGGAGGAAAAGACAATTTTGATCGTATTAGCAGGTACAATTGGTGCAGGGAAGTCGAGTCTAGCAAAGGCTTTAGGAGAACATTTAAAAACGGATGTTTTTTATGAAGCAGTGGACAATAATCCTGTACTTGATCTTTATTATCAAGATCCTCAAAAGTATGCTTTCTTGCTACAAATCTATTTTTTGAATAAACGTTTTGAATCAATTAAAATGGCTTATCGTCAGGATAATAACGTGCTTGACCGTTCGATTTTTGAGGATGAGCTTTTCCTAACTTTGAACTATAAAAATGGAAATGTAACAAAAACTGAATTGGAAATTTATCAAGATTTATTAGCAAACATGTTAGAAGAACTTGATGGAATGCCTAAAAAACGTCCGGATTTATTGGTTTATATTGATGTGTCATTTGAAACAATGCTCTCAAGAATTGCACAACGTGGTCGTTCATTTGAACAAATTGAAAATCAAGAAGGATTAAAAGATTATTATGCTCAAGTGCATGATGAATATCCTGATTGGTATAAAAATTACAACATTTCGCCAAAATTGAGAATCGATGGTGATTCTATTGATTTTGTCAATAATCCTGAACATCTTGATGAAGTTTTGGGACAAATCGATAATGAGTTGAAAAAACTAGATTTGCTTTAAAAAATAGTGAAATTATTATTACTGACAAGGCTGTCAGTAATTTTTATTCTTTTAAATTTACTGAGCTTTCTGTCAGTAAATTTTTTTCGATAAAAATGGTATAATATTAAGAAATTGAGCGAAAGTTATTTTTTGAATTATCTTAAAATTTAATTTTTGTTTGAAAAGGAGAAGTGATGACAGTAAATATAGCAATATTGGGGTTTGGGACAGTTGGAACTGGGCTTCCAACTTTAATTTCTGAGAATAAAGAAAAACTATCAAAAATTTTAGATGAAGAAATCGTCATTTCAAAAGTTTTGATGAGAGATGAAAAAGCAATTGAAAAAGCTAGAGCACAGGGTTATCAATATGATTTTGTTCTAACTTTAGAAGAAATTTTGGCTGATTCTGAGATTTCAATTGTTGTTGAGTTGATGGGACGGATTGAACCGGCTAAGACCTACATTACGAAAGTGATTAAAGCGGGTAAAAATGTTGTCACAGCCAATAAGGATTTACTGGCTGTTCATGGAACTGAATTGCGTGCTTTGGCAGAGAAACATCATGTTGCTCTTTATTATGAAGCGGCTGTTGCTGGTGGGATTCCAATCTTAAGAACTTTAGCCAATTCATTTTCATCAGACAAAATCACACATCTTTTAGGAATTCTTAATGGAACAAGTAATTTTATGATGACGAAAATGTCAGAGGAGGCATGGACTTACGACCAATCTTTGGCCAAAGCTCAAGAACTTGGTTATGCTGAATCTGACCCAACAAATGATGTTGACGGAATTGATGCCAGTTATAAATTAGCGATTTTAAGTGAATTTGCTTTCGGAATGACTCTAAGTCCTGATCAAATTTCTAAATCTGGCCTCAGAACGATTCAAAAAACTGACGTTGAGATTGCTCAACAATTTGGTTATGTTTTAAAATTGACAGGTGAAATTAATGAGGTTGAATCAGGAATTTTCGCTGAGGTTAGCCCAACTTTTCTTCCCAAAAGTCATCCATTGGCCAGTGTCAATGGTGTTATGAATGCTGTTTTTATTGAATCAGATGGAATTGGGGATTCAATGTTCTATGGGGCGGGAGCAGGTCAAAAGCCAACCGCTACGAGTGTTTTAGCTGATATTGTTCGAATTGTTAAACGGGAAAAAGATGGAACAATTGGGAAGTCATTTAATGAATACGCACGTCCAACGAGCTTAGCTAATCCTCACGATATTGTAAATAAATATTATTTTTCCGTTGAAACACCAGATTCAACTGGGCAATTATTGCGCTTGGTGGAGTTATTTACAAGTGAAGATGTCTCTTTTGAACAAGTTTTACAACAAAAAGGTGATGGACATCGCGCAGTTGTTGTGATTATCAGTCATCAGATTAACCGCGTTCAACTTTTGGCCATTCAAGATAAATTAAAAGAAGAAGTAGATTTTAAATTACTTAATTATTTTAAAGTTTTGGGGGACTAGGAAAATGAAAATTATTGTACCAGCGACATCAGCAAATTTAGGTGCAGGTTTTGACTCAATTGGTATTGCGGTCAACTTGTATTTGACAGTGGAAGTACTTGAAGAAAGTAATGATTGGAAAATTGACCATGATTTAGGAAATAATATTCCTACTGACGAAAAAAATTTATTACTGACCACGCTGTCAGCAGTTTTGAAAGCTAAAAATTCCAGTCTGTCAGTAAAATATCATTTGAAAATGACTTCGGAAGTTCCTTTAGCAAGAGGTTTGGGTTCATCAAGTTCAGTCATTATTGCTGGGATTGAATTAGCTAATCAACTAGCAAAGCTAAATTTGACAACAGAAGAAAAACTTGAACTTGCTTGTGAAATTGAAGGACACCCTGATAATGTTGCACCAGCACTTTTGGGAAATTTAGTTATAGCAAGTACTGTTGCTGACAAAACGAATTATGTTAGCTCAGACTTTCCTTCATGTAAACTTCTAGCTTTTGTTCCAGACTATGAGTTAAAAACTGTTGAAAGTCGAAAAGTTTTACCTAAGGAATTGGCTTACAAAGAGGCCGTTGCTGCCAGCTCTATTGCAAATGTACTGACGGCCAGTCTTTTGACAAAAAATTTAAAAGTTGCTGGGCAAATGATAGAGTCTGACCGTTTTCATGAAAATTATCGCGCTTCTTTAGTTCCTGAACTGAAAATTTTGCGAGAAATTGGTCATGAATTTGGTGCTTATGGAACTTATTTATCTGGGGCGGGGCCAACAGTAATGCTCCTTTTACCCGATGATAAGCTGAATTTACTGACAGAAAAAATTAATGAGCAAAATTTATCTGGTCAACTTTATTCCTTGGAAGTTGACAGTAATGGATTACAAGTAGAAGAATCTGTATTATAAATACAGATTTTTTTCTTGATTATTTTACATATAAAATGATATAATCATTAAAGCAAAAAAGAATGTAAAGTAGTTCACTAACTTTCATTTTATTTGTCAGAACAAGGTTTTTGATTGATCATTTTTTTAAAATTAAAAGTAATGAATAATTAAATTTCTTTTATTGACAGGAAATGTGATTTAAATGAAAAACCATTATTGCCCTACTGTCCGCTTTTTTAAAGCAAGAGTTTAAAAAGAAAAGGAAACTCAAATGTCTCAAACAAAAAAAGCAAAAGTCAGAAATCTGATTATTGCTGCGATGCTAACTGCACTTGGAGTTTTAATTCCAATGATTATGCCGGCTAAAATTATTATTGGTCCTGCATCATTCACGCTTGCCTCACATGTTCCCGTAATGGCTGCCATGTTTTTTAGTCCATTAATGACCGCTTTTGTTGCTCTAGGAACTACCCTAGGATTTATGATTAGTATTCCGGTACCAACTATTTGGTTGCGTGCCCTTATGCATCTCCCTGTAATGACAGTGGGTGCTTATGTCCTAAAGAAACATCCAGAACTTGTTCATCAAAAAGTTAAAATCCAAATTTTTAATTTTATTCTCGGTATTTTTCATGCTGGTTTGGAAACTTTAGTAGTTTATGTTTTTTATTCTTTAGGATTTGCAAATATTGATCAAGCTGCTCTACTTAATCTTCTATTATTGATTGGTTTTGGTGGTCTTGTTCACAGTATGATTGATTTCAATTTAGCGCTTGGTTTGTGCAATGTTTTGAGCAAAGCCTTCCCAATTGATATCTTCGATAAAGCTAAAGGTTTCTTGAATAAAAAGAAAGTTAAAGCCGAAATTTAAGACAAAATTGTCATCTTTAATAGAAAATGATAAAATAAGGATATGATAAAAGAAACTGACCTTGAAAATATCCCAGATTTGCTGGTTAAATTTAATGAACCATTATCAAAATATACTTATACAAAAGTAGGTGGACCAGCAGATATCTTAACTTTTCCAGCTACAATTGAAGCACTGACAGAATTATTAGTCAAAGCAAAATCAACTGACACAGCAGTTACTGTGCTTGGAAATGCTTCAAATTTGATTGTGCGTGATGGTGGAATTCGTGGCCTTGTGATTTTACTTGAAAAATTAGAGTCAGTAAAAGTGGCTGGCTATACGATTGAAGCTCAAGCTGGTGCAAAATTAAAAGAAGTAACACAAGTGGCACAAGCAAATTCACTGACAGGTTTTGAATTTGCCTGCGGAATTCCAGGTTCAATTGGCGGTGCTGTTTTCATGAATGCTGGAGCTTATGGTGGCGAAATTTCTCAAGTTTTGGTAAGTTGCAAAGTTATGGATACTGACGGAAACATTTCGGTTCTGACTGCAAGTGAAATGCAATTTGGCTACCGTCATTCTGTCATTCGTGACAAAAATTTGGTTGTTTTGTCAGCAAAATTTGAACTCCAAGCAGGTGATCCGACTCAAATTCAAAATGAAATGAATCGACTCAATTTCCTGCGCGAAAGTAAGCAACCCTTGGAATATCCAAGTTGCGGTTCAGTTTTCAAACGCCCAGTCGGCCATTTTGCTGGACAATTAATCCAAGAAGCTAATCTACAAGGCGTACGCATTGGCGGTGTTGAAGTTAGCAAAAAACATGCAGGTTTCATGGTTAATGTTGCAAATGGAAATGCGACAGATTATGAAAAACTTATCGCACATGTTATTGATAAAGTGAAAGAAAACTCAGGGGTTACTCTTGAACCTGAAGTTAGAATAATCGGTGAAAAATAAGACAGGATTTTCCTGTCTTTTTCAAATTTCAACTTGATAAATCATCTAATTTAAGCTATAATTAATGATGTTCTGTGCATATACAGAAGATTTGACCGCTCAATTTTACTGACGAATAAGCCGTCAACAAATTAGACCTTTCTATCTGCCAATTTAATGGTTGAATTCTGGATTTAATTTACTGACAGAAATTTCAACAAAGTCGAAATTTCCTTTATCTACCGCTTCAATGGCTTCCTCTGGTCGCATTGAACTGATAGAAATTTCAGCAAAGCTGAAACTTCCCTTATCCACCGATTCAATGACTTCCTTTGGTCGCATTGAACTGACGAAACTAAAAATTTCTCAAAAATACTTTTAGTCAGTAAAAATAACATCTCGTCAGTAAAATATTGACGATTTGTCAGTAAAAATTGAGCCAAGGCCAGACGGACAGCCGGGTCAAAAGCCGAAATTGGCGACTTTCGTTGCCTTATTGATTAACTCTTTTTAGGAGTTATGGGGAATATAAAAGCCCCACCCAAGAAAAACACGCTTTGGCGCATCAATAAGAGTATTAAAAGTTCTTCTGCTGTATAGACTCTGCACTAGATTTTTCTGTTTTTCCTTTTGGAATCAGAAAACTTAAATTGATGATGAAACCAAGCGTTGGCTTGGTTTTTTATATTACTTACAAGCAATTTTACGGCTTATCACATCTTTATATTCAAAGGAATTAAAAAAATGTCAAAAACAATTATCGAATTTAAAAATGTCAGTAAAACTTATGCTGACACTGATACAACCGTTCTTAAAGATATTTCATTTGAACTAGAAGAGGGAAAATTTTATACTCTTTTAGGCGCGTCAGGTTCAGGAAAATCAACAATTTTAAATATTATTGCTGGGCTTCTTGATGCAACCGATGGTGATGTTATTCTTGATAATAAAAGAATTAATGACTTACCCGCAAATAAACGAAATGTTCATACTATTTTTCAATCCTATGCTCTTTTTCCAAATATGAACGTTTTTGATAACGTCGCTTTCGCTCTTAAAATTAAAGGGGTAGATAAAAAGGAAATTGCCAAGCGCGTCTCTGAGAGTTTAAAACTCGTGCGTTTAGATGGCTTTGAAAAGCGTTCAATTACTAAATTATCAGGAGGGCAAAAACAAAGGGTAGCTATTGCCCGTGCCATAATTGATCGCCCTAAAGTTCTCTTACTTGATGAATCTCTTTCAGCACTTGATATGAAACTCAGAAAAGATATGCAATATGAATTAAGAGAGTTACAACAAAGTCTTGGAATTACATTTATCTTTGTTACGCATGACCAAGAAGAAGCGCTAGCGATGTCTGATTGGGTCTTCATCATGAATGAGGGTGAAATTGTGCAATCAGGGACTCCAACTGATATTTATGATGAACCAATTAATCATTTTGTTGCTGATTTTATTGGTGAATCAAACATTCTAAACGGAAGAATGATTGAAGACTACCTCGTTGAATTTAATGGTCAGAAATTTGAAGCTGTCGATGGGGGGATGCGTAAAAATGAACCAATTGAGGTTGTTATTCGCCCTGAAGATATCTGGTTTACACTTCCTGACGAAGGCAAATTCAATGTAAAAGTAGATACTCAACTCTTTCGTGGCGTCCATTATGAAATTGTAGCCTACGATGAATTTAATAACGAATGGCTCATTCATTCAACACATAAAGCCATTGTTGGAGAAACAGTTGGACTCGATTTTGACCCAGAAGCCATTCACATCATGCGTCTTAATGAAACCGAAGAAGAATTTGATGCACGTATTGAAGAATATGTTGAAGAAGAAGAAACGGTCGGTTTAGCTAATGCTGTCGAAGAAGAAAATGCCGAAGAAGAAGCTGCCATTCAAGAAGCCGTTAAAGAAGCGCTTGAAAACACGATGGAATTGACAGAACTTGCTGAAACAGTGAATGAAATTTTACAAAAGCAAGAGAATGAACCTGAGTCAGAAAATAAAGAAAGTGGGGCTAATAATTGACCAAAAGAATTTATTCTGTTCCCTATTTTCTCTGGATTCTTTTCTTTGTTATCGTCCCTTTGGCCATGCTTTTATGGCAATCATTTTTTGATTTAAATGGTCACTTTACCCTTAACAATTATATCCTCTATTTTTCTAGCGGAACTTACCTCTTAATGACATGGAACTCTATTCTCTACGCACTGATTATTACTGTAGCAACCCTTGTCATCTCCTACCCCGTAGCTTATGTTTTGACCAAACTAAAAATGAAACAATTTTGGCTCATGCTTATTATTTTACCTACTTGGGTTAACTTGTTACTCAAAGCTTATGCCTTTATTGGAATTTTTGGTAAATATGGTTCAGTTAATAACTTTTTACAGTTTTTGGGAATTGGACGGACACAGATTCTATTTACTGACCTAAGTTTTATTTTGGTCGCATCATATATTTCCATTCCCTTTATGGTTTTACCAATTTTTAATGCTTTAAATGATTTAGATGATAATTTGGTAAATGCGAGTGCCGATTTAGGCGCCTCACGTTTCCAAACTTTTACTCAAGTGATTTGGCCACTTTCATTAAACGGTGTTAGAGCTGGAGTGCAGGCTGTCTTTATTCCTAGTTTGTCACTCTTCATGTTGACGCGTTTAATCGGTGGGAATAAAGTCATCACACTCGGTACGGCCGTTGAAGAACACTTCCTAACGACACAAAACTGGGGAATGGGTTCAACCATTGCTGTTGTTTTAGTTGTAGCCATGTTGATTGTCATGAGAATGACGAAAGAAAGGAGAGATTGATTTGCGAAAGAAAAATTCACTTGGTAAAGTTTACCTCACCTTTGTCCTCATCCTTTTATATGCACCTATTTTTTACCTTATTTTTTACTCATTCAACTCCGGAAGTGATATGAGCAAATTTACAGGTTTCACATTAGATAATTTCAAAACATTGTTTTCTGACAGTCGTCTAATTCTGATTGTTGTTCAAACTTTCTTTCTCGCCTTTTTAAGCTCACTGATTGCTACAGTTATTGGAACAATTGGTGCTTTGAACCTTGTTAAATTCAAGAGAAGACGTCGTGAAACTTTACTGGGCTTAAATAATGTCTTAATGGTTTCCCCAGACGTTGTCATCGGTGCTTCCTTCCTGATTTTATTTACAATTGTTGGAATGAAACTTGGTTTTATGTCTGTTTTACTCAGTCATATTGCCTTTTCTATCCCTATTGTGGTTCTGATGGTAATGCCGCTTTATCAAGAAATGGATAGTTCACTCATTGATGCCGCAAATGATTTAGGGGCAAATTCAAGCCAAATAATGCGTGAAATTACCCTGCCCTATTTAACACCAGGAATTATTGCTGGTTTCTTTATGGCATTTACTTATTCTTTAGATGATTTTGCTGTCACTTTCTTTGTCACAGGAAATGATTTCACAACCCTATCAGTTGAAATCTATTCCAGAGCTCGCGCCGGAATTTCTTTAGAAATTAATGCCCTTTCTACTCTTGTATTTCTCTTTTCAATTCTATTAGTTATAGGCTATTATTATATTATGAGAGATTCAGAAACTGTTGGAAAATCTTCAAATCTGACTTAAAACTATTTTACTGATACTTTGTAGCTCAAAGTATAGAAAGGAGAAACTTGAAAAAATTATTATACTTCTTTGTAGGAATTTTGATTATTACTGCCTCGTTAGGACTGATTACTAATAGAATGAAAGCTGCTGATGGAGTCAAAACTCAAAATAATAGCCTGACCATTTTTAACTGGGGAGAGTATATCGACCCAGACTTGATTAGTAAATTTCAAAAAGAAACAGGATATAAAGTAAACTATATGACCTTTGATTCCAATGAAGCCATGTATTCAAAAGTCAAACAAGGAGGAACAGCTTATGACCTGATTGTTCCTTCCGATTACATGATTGAAAAAATGGCCAAAGAAAATTTGCTCATTAAGCTAGACCATAGTAAGATTAAAGGTTTAAAAGATGATGACCCTAAACTCCTAAATCCGGCTTTTGACCAAGGAAATCAATATTCTGTTCCATACTTTTGGGGAACATTAGGGATTGTTTATAATTCAAAAACAGTAACAAGGCCACCAAAAACGTGGAATGATATCTGGTCACCAACTTACAAAAACTCAATTTTACTGACAGACAGTGTGCGTGACGTTATGGCAATGGTCCTTAGTAAACATGGATATTCATTAAATACAACCAACCAAAAAGAGCTAGATATAGCCTATCAAGATCTTCTAAAACTTACGCCAAATGTAAAAGCAATTCTGGGTGATGAAATCATGAATTACATGATTAATAATGAAACACCTTTGGCCGTTGTTTATAGCGGACAAGCAGCAGAGATGACCTCTGAAAATAAAAATTTGAAATACGTTATTCCTGAGCGAACAAATATTTGGTATGACAATTTAGCCATTCCAAAAACAGCTAAAAACGTCAAAGCAGCTTACGCATTTATCAATTTCATGCAAGAACCCAAAAATGCAGCCCAAAATGCGCAGTGGATTGGTTATGCAACTCCAAATCTGAAAGCCAAAGCCCTTTTACCCAAAGAAATTCGAGATAATAAATCCTTTTATCCAGATGAAGTAACCATCAAAGATGATGAAGCCTACAAAAACCTCAATCCATACTGGACTGGAATTTATAATGATTTATATTTAGAATTTAAGATGAATAAATAAAAAGAGCATTCAACCCTAGCGGTTACGCTCTTTTTTCTTTGTTGTGGCAAATTTTATATCATTATTTATTTTACTAAAGATATTTTTAACTTTTATATTCTTAAATTTTTTAGCTCTTTAGAATATGGAAATACATATCGAGTATTATGGATATATTTGAATGTCCTATTTTTTTAGAAATAGTCATAATGTTAACTCTTTTATAAAGAAGTACAGAGGTATGTGTATGTCTTAATTCATGTGAAGTTATATGATGGTCAAGTCCAATTCGTTACAGAATTTCTTTAGTGCTTATTTGCTTCTAAAATTACAATTATTCCTCTGTGTTGATGCCAGCAAACTAAATTATTAGGGTTAGGATTTGTGAGTTCCAAATCTTGGAACAACTTTTCTTGGCGATGTTTATATCTCCAAAGAATAATTTTTTTAAAATTTTCATCTAATCAAAAAATGCTTCTGAACTGATTTCTATCAGAAATACAAATATGCTAATTGAATTGGAGTGAAAAAAGACAGGAGAGTAGAACGTGGACAATATCTACTTAATTTACAACAAATACATGGGAAAAATAGAAGAGCGCGTGTTTACTCTTAAAGAAGCTTTTGATATAGCACAGGGGGAATTTAAAGTTTGGGAGGTTTGTTGATATGAATAACATTGGAGAACTTTTGCAAATAAAGCAGGTCATGATTGTTAATATTTCTGATAAGATTCTTATTATCCGTACCGATTTTGAAGAATAGAAGAGTTAAAAAATCTAAAATTGGGAACTGGTGGAACACTCTTGCCGAATTCTATGAACAAGCACAGGTATCGCCTAAAGCAATGGCAGATATATTAAATTTGAATAAAAATAACCCTGACTTCGGCCAGTTTTTTACAATTTTGTAAGTGTTACACTTACAAAATGTTATACTTTAAGTATCAAAACATTTTGAGGAATAAAATAATGAAAAAAATATTTTTTGGTTTAGCTACTGTATTATTAGTAATCCTTATCGGCTCTGGTTATACTTGGTATAAGGTAAATTATGGCGGTACAGCCTACTATGTTCAGATTAATAAAAATGGTAAAGAAGAGGAAAAAATTACGTCCGAATCAAGTGCAAAATATAAACAATATGCTTATGATATAGATTCTTATCAAAAAGATGGAAAAGTAAAAAGAGTCGATTTCAATACGGATCATAATCTTCGAAAAGAAGCATATTTGAAATTAAAGGTTAATCCTACTAAGGGAGTAATTTCTTGGGAAGAGGTTAAAAAAAGTGAAGTACCAAAAGCAGCATTGGAAAAATTAAAAGAATAGATTGTAAACTAATATCCTGACTTTAGTCAAGGGGTTTTTTTGATATAATAATATCAAAGAAAGTGAGGAATTATGATTCAATCAATAGTGCATATTGCGTTAGTTGTTAATGATTACGATGAGGCAATAGATTTTTATACTAAAAAGCTTCATTTTGAATTAGTAGAAGATACATATCAACCTGAGCAAAAAAAAGATGGGTGGTAGTATCTCCTCCTAGTTCCAATGGTACAACTATTCTTTTGGCAAAGGCTACAAAGAAAGTCCAAGAATCATTCATAGGAAATCAAGCAGGAGGGCGAGTATTTCTTTTTTTGGGAACTGACAATTTCGATAGAGATTACTCAGAGATGGTAAATAAAGGTGTTGAATTTGTTAGACCTCCAAAAGTCCAAGAATATGGAAAAGTTGCAGTCTTCAAAGATTTATATGGTAACTTATGGGATTTAATTGAATTTGTTCCAGGTCACCCGATGTTTACCCGTGTTAAATAATTTATCCCGCTTCAGCGGGTGTTTTTCTTTAAAAAAACCTAATAGCAGCAGACTAGTAGGATAGTTTTAATAATGAAGGAGGTGGGGATTGAACCCACTAAATAATTATATTCTCCCAACCATTTCGGGTTTCCTTCTTAATTGATAGCTTAAGAATACCAACAAAAGATAACGTTGTCAAAAGAAATGCTTTATAGAATTGTTATTTATAATACCAGAGTATATCATTTTGTAAACGTCAACATATAAGTTATAATAGCAATAGATTGTTTCGAAAGTACTCTAACCGTCATTAGAGTACTTTCTTATTTTGGTTTTAATATGTTATACTGTTATCATTATATTATAATCGGAGAGGGACAAAAATGAATTTAGGTTATTTATTTTTAGCGATTGCTATTGTTTCAGAGGTTACTGGTTCAAGTTTAATTAAGTATACAGAAGGTTTTACAAAACCTCTTCCATCAATATTTTGCATGGCTTTATTTGGGCTTGCAATATTTATGCTTTCAAAAACAGTTAATTATATTCCTTTGTATATTGCCTATGCTCTTTGGGGGGCTCTTGGAATCATATTGGTTACGCTGATTTCAATATTTGTGATGAAAGAATCAGTCAATATAGCAACAATTTTAGGGTTGTTTTTTATTGTAATAGGAGTAGTATTAGTAAATATATACGGTTCATCACATTAAACTTATATAATTGTCCTAAAAAGAATTTAGTTCTTAAGAGCTAGGCTGAGATTATCATTCATTTAAGAAACAAGTTATATAATAAGTTCATTCCAAAAAATAACTTTTTCATAAATACTCCTAAGCGCCTATGAATTTAGGTGCTTTTTTATTCAAAGAATCCCTTGTAATAATAGTAAAAATTGGTATACTTACTCTGGTGAGTTTGATTGAGCTCTTTTCTTTCTAACATGAGTCACCCTCCCACATTTGGGTTAGCTTTTTTAAATAATATGTAACTATAAACAAAAATCAATTTGATAATAAGATTAAGGAGCATCTAACGAATAATAATAAAGAGAAAAGGGCGATCATAGGAATACTGTTTTTCGAGTTTATAGTAAGTATTTTAGTGATATATCTAGTGATAGCTTTACTAATGTGAGAAATAACTTGGTGTTCGGATAAGATAACACATCTTTAAAATAATTTATGAATCCAAATGTTAAATTGTTTTTAACTGATATTAGTGTTATAGTTAAAAAGCGGGATGGAGCAGTTAGGTAGCTCGTCGGGCTCATAACCCGAAGGTCATAGGTTCAAATCCTATTCCCGCAATATTTTAAGGGCTTTAGGGAGCCCTTATTTTTCTTATAAAAACCCACCCTTAAGTAAAAATTTTTTCGTGAAATAGGCAACACCTAGAATGGAAGTGAAAAATGAAAACAGGAGATAAAATTACATTATCAAATGGGGAACATGCAACGGTCGTTTCTGGATATATTAATCTCTATAATAATGCACTAATTGTTGAATTAGAAAACCATGATGTCAGGGTTGTTGATAGAGAAACCCTGACACTTGCTAAAGCAAATCCGCATGAAAATCTGGGGAGTCACAAGAAGATCAATAAGTATTAAATAGACCAATTTGCCTTTAGTAATAATAGGTGTTATTACTATGAGGTAGGTTTTGTCTCGAGTTTAAATGTTTTAGGAATGCACTTTTTCGCAAAATGAGATTTACAATTTTGTCGAAAGGAAATAAATATTATGGCAAATGGAACAGTAAAATGGTTTAACGCAGATAAAGGATTTGGCTTTATCACTTCAGAAGAAGGCAAAGATTTGTTCGCTCACTTCTCAGCAATCCAATCTGATGGATTCAAAACACTTGATGAAGGTCAAAAAGTTGAATTTGATGTTGAAGAAGGTCAACGTGGACCACAAGCAGTTAATATCACAAAAGCATAATTGCATCTGAAAATCGTGCAAAAACTGGAGTCATTACTTCAGTTTTTTATATTCGGTTGAAATTATGAGAGAGTATGATATATTAGAACTCTTAAACATGGTGTCAGCAATCTGCTGGCATTTTATTTATTCCAAAAATTTGCCAAATAATTTATAATTCTATATTTTGTTATGATTTTCAATAATAACAAGACGAGAATAGCAAGCTTTATTTGGAGAAAGATGTTTATCCAATAATGTAATAGTTAAAAAAATAAAAATAACTTTCAGAGTTAGTTTATTATAGTGGTATAGATAATACAAATGCATTAATAACTAATGAATCAATAATACTTACAAAAAAACTTTGAACTTTGCTTATATAAAATACATAAAGTATCCAATAAATTTTGATATAATTAGATAAATAATATTATTTTATGGAGATTATGGAGAAATATTTTATGTCACTTGCGACAATCTATAGTTTGATGGGAACACTAATAACGATTAACACATTGCTTGCCCTTGTGACAATTTTTCGGAAACCTAGGTCTATTGCTAGTATTTTTGCGTGGTCTATGTTCTTGTTCTTTTTACCAGGCGTTGGTTTCCTTGGCTATCTTTTTTTAGGAAGAGGGCTTGATCGAACAACAACAAATCGTTTTGAAGAAGAAAATAAATATAATCTATCTATTCTTGCCCAAAGGGTGCGTGAAAATAATGAAAAATTTGAGCCAAAAGAAATGGCACCCCATGAAAGATTACTGAAAAGGTATTTTAATAATATGGAACGTACACCACTTTGTCGTGGGAATAAAGTGAATTTTTATCTGAATGGAGAAGATAAATTTTCAGCCTTGTTTGACGACATAAAGAATGCTAAAGATAATATTCATGTAGAGTACTATGCATTCTTTAATGACAAAATTGGAACTGCTTTTCGAGATCATCTAATTGAAAAAGCTAAAGAAGGGGTGGAAGTTAGAGTAGTTTACGATCCATGGGGAGGAAAAACGAGAAAGGATTTCTTTAAACCTTTAGAAGAGGCAGGAGGTAAGGTCACAGCCTTTATCACATCGCGTAATACACTAACAAAAACCCGACTTAACTATCATTTACATCGTAAAATTGTAGTGATAGATGGTCAAATTGGTTGGACTGGCGGTTTTAATGTTGGTGATCAATATATTTATAACAGTAAAAAGTTTGGCTTCTGGCGCGATACACACGGTAGAATTGTTGGTACAGCAGCTTTTGGTCTTCAAGAAACATTTATTCGAGATTGGAATGTTTCAGTCAGAGATCCTAATGATAAGCTTGAAAGAGAAGATTCATATTTTGTGGTACCGGAAGAAGAAGGGAACATTGATATTCAGATTGTCGCTAACGGACCAGAGAGTGATAATAAAACCTTAAGAACAGGTTTTATTAAAATGATTATGGATGCGGAAGACTATATTTGGCTTCAATCGCCTTACTTGATACCTGATGACTCTATGATAACAGCGCTTGTAGCAGCGGCGAATTCTGGTGTTGATGTAAGAATTATGATTCCCAATATGCCAGATCATCCGTTTATTTTTAGAGCAACACAATATTACGCAAATTATCTACATAAACACGGTGTGAAAATATACAATTATACAAATGGCTTCATACACTCTAAAACTCTTGTAATGGATGGAAAATTAGGAGTATTTGGTACAACTAATCAAGATATTCGCAGTTATGAATTAAATTTCGAGATAAGTGCTTTTTGTTATGATGAAACTGTAGCAAAAGAGATGAGCAGGACCTTTGAGGGAGACTTAAGAAATTCAAAGCTACTTACTGATGAAGAAATTGCCCAACAATCTATCTGGCTTAAAATCAAGCAAAACTTTTCGAGATTGCTTAGTCCGATATTATAAATGGTCCTATAGGTCTTAATAAGGATGAATTGACTCCTTTAAAATACATTGATATTGAAAAATAAAAATCACTTGAAAATTTTAGTGGTTTTTATTTTGGAGTAATTCTTCCTACAACTGAGAGTCAATTATTCAAGAGTAGAGTAATAGATGCTACAAATCTTTCATACTTATTAGTTTCTTGATTTTCTACTCTAAATAAAAAATCATAAATACTCATTTGTTATTTATACCGAGTAAATGCGTAATGATGATGAGATAAGCAAAGCAAATAAATCTACGCAAATGATTCAACAGAAATTAATGCTGTTGAGTAGAATCCGTAAATAAGAAAAGAGAGTGATTCTTGCTCCTTTTCTTTTTATTTATTAGTTTAACAGTTAGTGTTATCCATTTTGGGGCTTTTCAAAATAATAAAAATAGTGTACAATATGAAGTACATGACATATTGTAATACAATTATAAAGAATATAAATATATGTATGGTAGTATTGTATTCTTAGCGTTTACAATATGAGTTGTTAATAGGGTAAGTATTAATTTATTATTATAAATAGAAAAAGACTCCGAAAAATTAATGTTTTTCGGAGTCTTTTGTATATTATTTTCATGGAAAGCAGTTCCATTGTATCGCTTATGTTATCAAATAATGACTTATCCTTTCTTAAATATATTATTTTGAAGCTCCAATTATTTGAGTTTTAGCCAAAACTGGGCATTTATAAGTATTTTCATATCAATAATATCACAGAGCTTTCGAGAAAACATTAATTTTTCGTAAATTTGAAAAAAGAATTATTGAAAGGATTTGAAATGGATAGAAAAAATTTTTATGAGAGATTAAAAGAACTTGCAGAAGCTTCGAATAAATCATTTAATCAGGTTGAGAAAGAATTAGGATACTCTAGAAATGCATTAAGTAATTACAAAAATAAAACGATGCCTTCAGCAATTCGACTATTAGAATTAGCTGAGTACTTTGATGTTACTCCCCAATATTTGATGGGGTATGATGATATTCATTTTAAAGAAAAAAGTAAAGATAGTCTTGCTGAGTTTATTTTCAAAAATTTAAGTAAAAACCAAAAACTCGAAATGTATAGATTATCACAAGAATGGCTGTTAGATGAAAAGAAAGCAAACTCAGTTAAAAAAATATATATTAAAAACTAGAATAAATCAAATAATAGGAGATGAACTAATGAAAAAAAAGACCTGTAGAATTTTATTAAGTACAATATTACTTGGGACACTTTCACCGACAATACGAGTAATTTCAGAAACAAGTTCTGTAAACACAAAAGAATCTTCAACCGTGGACTCTTCAGAGAGCGCTAAAAAGCTACTATCTCAATCTAGTTTTCTTTCAACAATTTCAAATACTATAATCAGTAATTCTACTAATAGTAAAAATCAAGTGTTACATAAGAGTCAAGGAGAAATACCGAAAGAACTTTTAACTACCACTGTTCAAGAACAAAAAGCTACAAATGCTCTGGTTGAAGAAAGTACCTTATCCGCCGCCGATATAGCTTCAGGAACATTTGGTACCTCAGATTGGCGAATAGATTCAAATGGTGCATTGTATATTGGAGCCGGTGAATTTTCTGATACGCCTCTTAATCAGGGTGGAAATACTAGTAGCAGCCCTTGGGTTCAATGGCGTTCTCAGATTACAAGTATACATTTTGAAGCACCAGTTGTAGCAAGTGATAGTTTGAATAATTTATTTGATAATCTAAGTAATGTAACTAATATTGAGGGAATCGAACAACTTAATACTTCAAAAACCACAAAAATGCAACGGGTATTTGGGGGATGTTCTAGTTTAACAAGTCTTGATTTGACTGCGTGGGATGTCTCACATGTAGTAGACATTTTTTCACTATTCAATGGAGCAACAAATATGCAATCATTGAATGTATCAAATTGGGATACTTCAAGCATGACTAAGATTACTTATGCGTTTTCAACCATGTCTAAATTGAAAAAATTAGATTTATCCCGTTGGAAAGTAACACCACTTAACGCTGCTCAAGGGGTGTTCATGGGAGATTCTTCTTTAGAGGGGCTTGATCTTAGTGGGTTTGATATGACTAAATTGGAGCCATCATTTATTACTGGCTATGAAATGTCAAGATTCTTTCAAAACACAAATTCCCTAAAGTCATTGAAGTTAAGTGATAAGTTTAGATTTTGGATTACAGATAATGTGAATGTAGAACTTCCAGAAATTTCACCAAATAATGAATACTCTGGGAAATGGCAAAATATAGGTTCAGGTACTAATGAAAATCCAAATGGAAAAGATATTTGGACAAGTAAAGAACTAACACAAAAATTTAATTCCTATCCTAAAAATGACACTTATGTATGGCAGCCAATATCGAATAAAGCAGCTGATTTGACTGTTAAATATTTAGATACTAATGGTAATAAGATTTCTGAAGATGTAGTAAAATCGGGAGATATTGGAGATTCTTATATTACAGAACAAAAAGCAATTAAAGGTTACATCTTCGAAGAAGTTCAAGGAAACACCACGGGGACATTAACGGATCAAGCCCAAACAGTTACTTACATCTATAAAGTTGACCAGACAAGATTGAATGTAAAAGATTCAACTGTTTATACAGGAGATAAGTGGAATGCTCAAGATAATTTTGTTTCTGCTACCGATGTTGATGGAAAAAATATAGACTTTAGCCAAATTAAAGTAGATACTTCTAATGTTGATACAGATAAAGAAGGGACTTATGAGGCTATTTATTCTTATGGTGGATTAATTCGTACAGCAAAAATTACAGTCAAACTAAATCAAACAAATGTAGAATCAGCGATTATCAATCCAATAACATCACGAGATGTTGTGATTACTGGAACTTTACCGGCATACGGTGAAACAAATACAGGCCAAAAAATAGAATTGAATTATTCTAGTGCAGCAATGTTTTCTCTTAATAATAAAATTTATAATCAAAATACTGTAAATGGAAATCAAATGTTCAATTATTCAATAACACGATTAAATAAGGACTACTATTCCTTTTCTTTTACACTACCTAATGGAGAAGTTTTTGCTTCTGGTGATAAGTTAGATTGGTTTATTATTCCGGCCACGTTACCTATCGGCTCACCTCAGTTATCACAGAAACTTTCATCAGAAATTGTAGTTGGAGAATTAAAGGCAGCTGTGAATGTTCATGATTCAAGTATTTATGTTGGGGATACTTGGAAAGCGGAAGATAACTTTGAATCAGCGCTTGATAAAGACGGAAATAAAGTCGACTTCAACCAACTCACAGTAGATGATTCTAAAGTTGATACAAGTAAAGCCGGTGTTTATGAAGTGACCTATACTTATGATGGTATCTCGAACGTAGCTAAGGTAACTGTTAAAGATAAAAAAATAAATGTATTTCCATCCGAAGGAAATAGGAATAAAGAGTCAGCTTCTGAAAAAAATAACAAAAAAACGGATAATAAGAAGTCTAAAACCGACAATTCTATATCAGAAAATAAATTACCAAAAACTGGAGAGTCAGAGTTATTCGTCATTACTACAATGATAGCTGGTTTAGTGATTCTTTCGATTTCAATTTTGTTGGGTAGAAAACAATTGAAAAAATAAAAAAGAACTATTTAATTAGTTCTTTTTTGATTTTGAAATACTAGGATAAAAAATAATTTTAAAAAAACATCTGCTACAATAGAGAGAACAAAAGAAAACGTCTTTTAGTGTATATTTTTTTAGGCGCTGCAAAGAGGTGCCTTTTTTACTTGTTCAATATTGAACAAATAAAAATCTTTTATAATCAATAGATAATTTAAAAGCTAAAAAGTTATTAGAATTATTAGCCTTCTAATAACTTTTTTGATAAAATAATTTTTCAAATACTTTCAAAAATGTAAGAAAAAAAGGTAAAATTTTAGATATAATAATAATTAAAGAAATTAGTTTAGGAGGAAAAGCAGATATTGAATAAAGTAAACATGACCGAAGGACTGTCAAATGCAGAAGTCGAAGAACAAAAAAGACTTGGAAATTTGAATATCATGACGGTTAAAGTTGGGAATTCAAATAAAGATATTATCATTAAAAATTCAATGACCTTATTTAATTTACTCAATCTAGTACTTGCGGTTGTGTTATTTATCATTGGTTCTTATAAAAATATGCTGTTTATTTTCTCAATTATTTCTAATACCTCAATTGGTATCTATCAAGAAATTAAAGCCAAAAGAATTATTGAAAAACTTTCTTTTCTAAAACAAGATAAAGTAGAAGTGATAAGAGCAGGTGAACAAGTAAGTATTGAAAAAGAAGAACTTGTTTTAAATGATATTATTTGTCTGAAAAAAGGGGTTCAGGTTCCAGTGGATGCGATATGCTTGGAAGAAGGACTAGATGTTGATGAATCCATGATTACCGGAGAATCTGATTTTATTGAAAAACATGTTGGTGATTTCATCTATTCAGGTAGTCTTGTCATGCAAGGTGCTTCAAAAGCACAAGTTCAGGCAGTCGGGAATCATACATTTATCAGTAAGCTCACAAAAGAAGCTTCAGTTTTAAAAAAATCAAAATCAAAAATTCAACAACAAATTGATAAAATTTTAAAAATTATAGCAATAGGTATTATTCCTATTTCAATTCTTGTTTTGCTGAACCAGTTCGTCTTTTCGTCATTAAACTTGTCAGTGATTCCTCAAAGAAAGATGGCGATTGTTGGAACAGCAACAACGATTACAAGTTTAATTCCTGAAGGATTAGTCTTGCTTACATCAGTTGCTTTGGCCTTAGGTGTCATTAAACTTTCACAAATGGATGTTTTGACTCAAGAATTATCAGCAATTGAAACATTGGCTAGGGTTGACGTTTTATGTTTAGATAAAACGGGAACAATTACCGAAGGACAAATGAATGTTGAAAATGTTCTATACTATAATGATAAAGCTGAAACAAATGATATCATTTCATATATTATCTCCTTAGATAAAGAACAAAATTCCTCAATAGAGGCTTTGACAAAATATTTTACTAGTGGTCAACAAAATACCTTTGAATTAGTTTCATATCAACCTTTTAGTTCAGAAACTAAATATCAATCTGTAGAAATTAAAAATAAAGGAAATTATATTTTAGGAGCTTTTGATTTAGTAGCAAAAGATGTCACTCCTAAACAGCAAGCTGATATTGAAGAAGCCTTGGAAAAAGGTTATAGAATTCTCGCTCTCTCTCATAATGTTTTGGGAGAAAAAAGCCAACTTCTTTGTCTTATTTTCTTAAAAGATAGACCTAAAAAAGAAGCTAAAAAAATATTAGAATACTTTGAAAAACAAGGGACTCAGATTAAAATTATTTCGGGTGACCATCCAAAAACGGTCTCACTTATTGCAAAAGAGGTCGGTTTAGAAGCGGATTATATTGGTCTATCAGAACTTCCTGAAAGTGAAAAAGAACTACAGGAAGTGGTAGAAGAAAAGACAATATTCGGTCGTATAACTCCAGAAAGAAAACGTGATATCATTGCTGCCTTACAAGCAAATGGTCATACTGTGGGAATGATTGGAGATGGAATTAATGATATTCTTGCCCTTAAGAAATCAGATTGTCCAATCGCCTTAGGAAGCGGTAATGAAGCTACAAAGTCAGTTGCTCAATTTATTCTATTGAAAAATGATTTCTCTGTTCTTCCAAATATTCTCAAAGAGGGAAGAAAGGTAATTAATAATATTACACGTGTCGCTAGTATGAATCTTCTAAGAGTGATATACATCTTTACCTTAACAGTTCTATTGTTAATTACTCGTCATCTCTTCCCATTAGAATCAATAAATTTAATGATGATGGGTATCTTTACCGTCGGAATTCCTAGTGCTCTACTTGTGCTAGAAAAAGATGAAAAAAGAAATGAAGATGATATTCTCCAAAAAATTAGAGACAACGCTCTACCTACGGGAATCATTATTGGGATTGCTATATTTGTAATGTTCAGCTTGGCCTATAAATTCCCAATCTATACGACATTTACTGATGGACACTTTGTGACTCATTATAAGGAGTTTATCAGTGATGTAACTTTGGTTATTGGTAGTGTTCAACTCTTTTCACTCTATCTCTTATGCCGTCCGTTAAGCCGCTTTAGAGCTATTGTTATTGTCGGAATGACAGCACTCTTTTATGGAACTTACTTTATTTCACCAGTAACTAAATTTTTAGGAATTGCACCTTTCAAAAGTTTCAGATTTGTTATACCAACAATTATCTGTATCTTAATGATTCTTATGGTTAGAGCTTTATTCTCTAAAAATATAAAGAGAAAAACAAAGAAAATTGCGATACTTCTTGTAGGTTTAGCCTTAATCAGTGGATTTTCATTTACCAAATTAAGACAGTATAATGCAAAAGCAGCGATTGAAAGACCTCAATATAAGAAGATATTAGTCGATAATTGGGAAAGATCTCAGGTTAATAAAGAAAATGTAAACGAGAGATAAGCATAAAAAAAAAGACACTATCCTTTTTGGAGATGTCTTTTTTTTATTCCGATGAATGGGCTACTATTTTTCACCAATTGCTTTTATAAATCGTGTGGCAATCTCAAAAGGTCTGGTTATTGCTCCCCCGATAACCATGGCATCAACACCAATATCATAAACGCGTTTGGCTTGTTCTGGACTATGAATTCTTCCCTCTGCAATGACTGGAATCTTCTCCTCAACTAGTTTTTCAAGTAAGGCAAAATCAGGTTCATCTTGTTTTGGACTCTCATCTGTGTAACCACTAAGCGTTGTACCAACAAAATCTACCCCAGCTTCATATGCATTTTTACATTCTTCAAAGGTTGAACAATCTGCCATCAAAAGTTGGTTTGGATATTTTTCTTTGATTGATTTGATAAATTCATTAATAGTTAGGCCATCATAACGTTCTCTAAAGGTACAATCCAAGGCGATGACTTCACAAGAAGTGGCTACTAACTCATCTATTTCTTTCATGGTAGCAGTAATAAAAGGTTTTTGTGGTGGATAATCTCTTTTAATAATACCAATTATTGGTAAATCAACTATTTCCTGAATTTCTTTAATATCTCTTACAGAATTTGCCCTAATTCCAACGGCTCCCGCTTGCGCAGCTGCTTTAGCCATCAAAGGCATGATACCACCTTCTTCAGAATATAAAGCTTCACCAGGTAAAGCCTGACAGGATACAATAATACCATTTTTTACTTTGTCTAAAAATACTTCTTTATTCATTCTATGATTTGCCTCCAATAAAAATTAAAGTGGAGATATTCTCCAACAACGAATATAGCATGCGCTTACATTTTTGTCAAATGACATAAATTTTTAATTGCTTTTTTAAAAATATAGTAAGAAAATGATAAATATTTAAGTTTTTCGGAATCTTATGCTATGATATTTATTGAATAAAAATGAAAAAGGAGTATTTTCTCAATGGCAAAATCAAAAAAGGAAATTGAAAAAATTGTTTTAGAACAGACTAATTTTGTTCCATACAATGAAAAAGGACAAGAAATTTATATTACTTTGAAAGCCAAAAAAAATGGTAAAAAAAATTTAAAGCACAATGAAAAATTTGCTAAAAGTGCAGAATTTGATAAATTAGTAAAACTTTTTGGAGAAAATAAAGTGAAACTCATTCATGCAAGTGCTCAACGTAGAATAGAGATTTTGCGTTAATGTAAATTCATAATAAAGACTACACTTTCTTTATTAGATAAATTAGAACTACTTACCTTGTGAGTGGCTTTTTTATTGTCGAAAAATATTTGACTACACTTTTAACTATATTTTAGGTGAAAGAATCCGGGAATTATGGAGTATATTTTTTCAAAAATTTAAATACTCTTCATTTATAGAACCCAAATGATAATATGTGTTATAATATGGACATGACAAATTTCAAGAAAAACGATATATTTGAAGCAGAAGTACTTGACTTAACACATGAAGGACAAGGGGTTGTTAAAATCGACTCTTTCCCTTTCTTTGTGGATAATGCTTTACCTGGGGAACGTATCAAAATGCATGTGCTTAAGGTTGGGAAATCTTTTGGATTTGGGCGTGTGGATGAATTTATAAGTCAGAGTAAACATCGTGTTACTCAGCTTAACCTTGATTATTTGCGCACCGGAATCGCAGATTTTGGTCATCTATCTTATGATGAACAAGTGAAATTTAAACATAAGCAAGTAGTAGATATTTTGAGAAAAACAGCTGGTAAATCTGATTATCCAGTTTTACCAGTAGTTGAAGCAATTAAAACAATTAATTATCGAAATAAAGCACAAATTCCTGTCCAAATGGTTGACGGGCTTTTAACTACAGGATTTTATCGAAAGAATTCTCATACTTTGATTCCTGTGGAAGATTTTTATATTCAACATCCTGAGATTGATGCTGTGGTTCTTTTTTTGCGCGATGAGTTTCGAAAGATTAATTTACAAGCTTATGATGAGAAAACAAGAAAAGGTTGGTTGCGAAATATTGTTGTCCGTCGAGCATTTCACACGGGTGAAATGATGATTACTTTAGTCGTTACAAGTAAAAAACTTCCAGAAAAGGTTGAACTTGTGATTGATCATTTGGTTGAACGTTTTACAAATATAAAATCTGTTCAATTAAATATTAATTCTGGAACAGGTTCATTTATTTTAGGAAAAGAATTTATTTTATTATACGGCAAAGATTTCATCACAGATTTGATGCTAGATAAAACTTATCAAATTTCGGCTCCTGCCTTTTATCAAGTTAACACACCTCAAGCTGAAAAGCTTTATGAAACTGCCTATGACTTTGCGGGTCTAAAACCAGGTGATGTTGTTATTGATGCATACTCTGGAATTGGAACAATTGGAATTAGTATGGCTGATAGAGTTGCAAAAGTCTATGGTATGGAAGTTGTTCCAGCAGCCGTTGAAAATGCTAAACGTAATGCTCAATTAAATGAACTTGAAAATACACATTATGAGGTTGGAACTGCTGAAAAAATCATGCCTAAATGGCTTTCAGAAGGAATAAAACCCGATGTCATTTTTGTTGATCCACCAAGAAAAGGGTTGGATGAAGGCTTTATTAAAGCAGCAGCAATGATGAATCCTCGACGTATTGTTTATATTTCTTGTAATCCAGCAACTTTTGCTCGTGATGTTGTTCGCTTTGAAGCTGAGGGTTATTTGTTGGATAAAGTTCAACCAGTTGACTTATTCCCACAAACGCATCATATTGAATTAGTTGCTAGTTTTAATAAAAAATAAAAGAGGATAATAAATCCTATTCATAGAAAGAAAATCATGATTCGCATAACACAAATCAAAATTTCAATTGATGAACCTGTCAGTAAGGTTAAAAGTCTTGTTTTGAAAAAACTAAGACTACAAGAATCTGACTTACTGGATTATCGAATTTACAAAGAATCAATTGATGCAAGACATAGAGGCGAAATTGATTTTATCTATACTGTTGATATTAAACTTAAAGATGAAGCAAGAATTCTGTCTAAAAAAATAAAAAATGTTTCTTTGGCACCTGAATTAGATTATGTCAATCCAGTTATAGGAAATAAAAAAATGCTTCATCGGCCTGTAGTCATTGGATTTGGTCCCGCAGGAATGTTTGCGGCTTTATTATTGGCTCAAAATGGTTATCGGCCAATTGTTCTTGAAAGAGGTCAAGCTGTTGATGAGCGTGTAAAATCAATTGATAAGTTTTGGTTTGAAGGAAAACTTAATCCAAAATCGAATGTTCAATTTGGTGAAGGTGGAGCAGGAACTTTTTCTGACGGTAAATTAACGAGTCGTGTTCGTGATTTGCGTGGTCGTAAGGTTTTGGAGGAATTTGTACAAGCTGGTGCCCCAGAAGATATTCTTTATAAGGCACATCCTCATGTCGGAACCGACTTACTTCGTGATATTGTTAAAAATATCCGAAAACAAATTATTGAGTTGGGCGGAGAAGTTCATTTTGATGCTCAAGTTGAAGAATTTTTAATTGAAGATGAACAATTACAGGCTGTAAAACTTGCTGACGGAAATATTATTAAAACAAATCAGGCTATTTTAGCCATTGGTCATTCGGCACGTGATACTTTCTCAGAACTTTATGATAAAGGGGTAACGATTACAGCTAAACCCTTTGCTGTTGGAGTCAGAATTGAACATCCCCAATCTTTAATCAATAAAGCACAATATAAAGAATTTGCTGACCATCCGCGTCTTGGAGCAGCAGAATATCGCTTAACTTATAAGGCATCATCAGGGCGTGGCGTTTATACTTTCTGTATGTGTCCAGGAGGACTGGTTGTTCCAGCTGCATCAGAAGAAGGTGGCCTTGTGACTAATGGGATGTCTGAACATGCTAGAGACCAAAAAAATGCAAATTCTGGACTTTTAGTCCAAGTTTTTCCAGAAGATTTCCCAACTGACCATCCACTTGCTGGAGTAGAGTTCCAAAAGGAATTAGAACATAAAGCCTTTGAATTAGGCGGTTCTAATTATCAAGCACCAGCTCAACTTGTTGGAGACTTTCTTGATGGAAAAGCCTCTAAAGCAATGGGAACAGTTGAACCTAGTTATGCTTTAGGAGTGAAACCAACTAATCTTGAATCGCTATTCCCAGACTATGTTACACAATCTATGCGTGAAGCGATTGTTGGATTAGATAAAAAAATGCATGGCTTTGCACTCTCTGATGCTGTAATGACAGGGGTTGAATCTCGTTCATCTTCACCGGTCAGAATTAATCGTGATGAAGAAAATTATCAATCTGTTTCGACAAAAGGAATCTATCCTTCAGGTGAAGGGGCTGGTTTTGCTGGCGGAATTGTCTCAGCCGGTATTGACGGTTTAAAATGTGCTGAGAGCATGATTGCAGAATTCGCTAAACCTTTGATGGAGGACTAAAATGGCTCAAAAGACTCATGATTACGAAAGAGAATCTGAAGACTTTTATGACCATATTGCAAGTCGTTTTGATCATAGTTTTGATGGATTTTTAGCCAGTTTTTTCAAGAGATTTATTATAAAACGTTTAAAAGTTGAAAAAAATTCAAGAATCTTAGATGTTGGTTGTGCTAATGGAAATCTTTTGGCAATGTTAAATCGAAAAGAGAAAATTTTTGGAAGTGGCTTAGATATTTCGTCAGAAATGATAAAAATTGCTCAAGTTAAGCATCCTAATTTTACTTTTAAGCAAGGCTCTGCTCAAAAAATTCCCTTTGAGGATGCTAATTTTGATTTGATTATTTGTTCAGCGAGCTTTCATCATTTTCCTTTGCCTGAAGTTTTTTTAGCAGAGGCTAAACGACTGCTGGCGCCGGAGGGGAAATTGGTCATCGCTGAGATTCATATTCCATTTATTACAAAAGCCTATAATTGGCGACTTAATAAATTTTCAACAGAAGGAGATGTAAAAGTCTATCAGCCAAAAGAACTGACAAGAATTTTTAATCACAACGGTTGGAAAATTACTGACAAAAAGATTTTTTTACAGATTCAATATTATGAACTAGAAAAAAGTTACTGACAGAAAAACAAAAAGACTTGAACAATATCTGTCAGTAATTCTAAAAAAAGAATTAGGAAAAAAATATGGAACAAGAACAACACCGAGGTTTCAAAGCCTCTTGGTTTTTCAAGTGGTTTATTAATAATAAAGTAGTTGCAGCTTTAGCAATCGTCCTTCTCTTATTGCTGAATATTCTCTTACTCAATAAAGTTGGATTTATTTTTAAACCTGTAGGAGAATTTATAACGGTTATCTCGCTGCCCGTTATTTTGGCAGCTGTATTTTATTATCTTCTTAACCCAATTGTTGATTTTTTGGAAAAAAAAAGAGTCCCACGAGTTGTTACGATTATTGTTCTTTTCTTAATAATTGCAGCTTTGATTGCTTGGGGCTTAATTGTTGCTATTCCTAATATTATCAGTGGAGTAGATAATTTTGCTTCGTCAGTCCCTCACTATGTAAATACTGCTCAAAAAGAGATTAATGCTTTAGCAAAAAATCCACATTTTGAACAATTTCGACCACAAGTTGACCAGTTTGCTAAGTCAATTGGTAATCAATTGATTGATTGGTCAAAAGCTTTCTCTGTTAATGCTGTTACGACTCTTTCACATCTCATCAGTAAAACAACAAGTATCTTAATTTCATTAATTGTATTCCCTTTTGTTCTTTTTTACTTATTGAGAGATGGTCAAAGATTAAATGGATTTGTCACTCATTTATTGCCAAATGATTGGCGTAAAGAAACTTCAAAAGTTTTGCACGAAATTAATAGTCAGCTTTCAAATTATGTCCGTGGCCAAGTTTTGGTCGCAATTGCGGTTGCTATCATGTTTATGATTGGTTTACCTATTATTGGTTTGCGTTATGCTGTTGCTTTAGCAATCACCGCTGGATTTTTGAATTTAGTTCCATTTTTAGGCTCATTTTTAGCTGCTATCCCAATGGTAATTGTTGGTTTAGCAATTGGTGGACCTTTGATGCTTGTAAAAGTAATCATTGTCCTTATTATTGAGCAAACACTTGAAGGAAGATTTATTTCTCCTTTAGTTCTTGGAAAACAAATGTCAATTCATCCAATTACAATATTATTTGTTTTACTGACAGCAGGTCAAATTCTGGGTGTCTGGGGAGTATTACTTGCTATCCCATTCTATGCAACTTTGAAAGTTATTATTGTCCATGTTTACGAATGGTATCGTGAAATTTCAGTTCTTTATCGTGAAGAAACGGCTACAGAAGAAGCAAATGAGTAATTAATAGAATAAAAAATAAGGAGAAAAATGTCTTATTCAGAAGATACAATTGATTTCTTACATCAGGGAGATCTGATTGGAATGCAAAATTCACTTGCTAAAGCATTAAAAAATGATAATAGTGAAATGTTGGCTGATCTAGCCGAATATTTGCAAATGATGGGTTTCATTGATGAAAGTCAAAAAATTTATGACCAAATCATGTCAGAAGATCCGGAAACAACTGATTACCTGATTAACTTAGCAGAAATTGCAGAAGATAACGGTAATTTGGATGAAGCTTTAAATTACCTTTATCAAATCCCGGTGAATGATGAAAATTATATTGCTGCTTTAGTCAAAATTGCTGACCTATATCAATTTGAAGGTGATTTTGAAACAGCAATTTCTAAGTTAGAAGAAGCAAGAGAATTATCGGATTCTCCTCTGATTACTTTTGCTTTGGCTGAGTCCTACTTTGAACAAGGTGATTATTCAGCTGCCATTACCGAATATGCAAAACTTTCAGAACGCAAAATTTTACATGAAACAAAAATTTCTATTTATCAAAGAATTGGTGACTCTTATGCCCAATTAGGTAATTTTGAGAATGCCATATCATTTCTTGAAAAATCACTAGAATTTGATGAAAAACCGGAAACCTTGTATAAAATTGCTCTTCTTTATGGGGAAACTCATAATGAAACAAGAGCCATTGCTAATTTCAAACGGTTAGAAAAAATGGATGTTGAATTTTTGAACTATGAATTAGCCTATGCCCAAACCCTAGAAGCTAATCAAGAATTTGAAGCTGCACTAGAAATGGCAAAGAAAGGGATGAAAAAAAATCCTAATGCCGTTCCTCTCTTACACTTCGCTTCAAAAATTAGTTTCAAACTTAAGGACAAAGCTGCAGCAGAACGTTATCTCATGGATGCCTTAAATTTACCAGAATTACATGACGAAACAGTCTTTTTGCTTGCTAATTTATACTTTAACGAAGAAGATTTTGAAGCTGTCATTAATCTTGAAGAGCTTTTAGAAGATGAACATTTATTAGCTAAATGGCTTTTTGCAGGAGCACATAAAGCTTTGGAAAATGATTCTGAAGCGGCTACTTTGTATGAAGAACTCATTCAAACCAATCTGTCTGAGAATCCAGAGTTTTTAGAAGACTATATTGATTTTCTTAAAGAAATTGGTCAAATTTCTAAAACAGAACCAATTATTGAACAATATTTGGAACTTGTTCCAGATGATGAAAATATGAGAAATTTACTGACAGACTTAAAAAATAATTACTGACAAAGCTGTCAGTAATTATTTTTATTGTAAGCTAGAAAATTCACAAACTTGCGTCAAAATAATTGTAAAAGGTTCTATTATCTGATAAAATGATTGTGAAGTAATCCAAGAGATTATGAAATATGAATTAGAACAAATAGAGGTAAAATAAAAAATGTCTGAGAAACAATTTGGGGCGAACTTGGTTGTCGATAGTTTGATTAACCATAAAGTGAAGTATGTATTTGGGATTCCAGGAGCAAAAATTGACCGGGTTTTTGATTTATTAGAAAATGAAGAAGGCCCTCAAATGGTCGTGACTCGTCATGAGCAAGGAGCTGCTTTCATGGCTCAAGCTGTTGGTCGTTTGACTGGCGAACCTGGTGTAGTAGTTGTTACGAGTGGGCCTGGTGTATCAAACCTTGCGACTCCGCTTTTGACCGCGACTTCAGAAGGTGATGCTATTTTGGCTATCGGTGGACAAGTTAAACGAAGTGACCGTCTTAAACGTGCGCACCAATCAATGGATAATGCTGGAATGATGCAATCAGCAACAAAATATTCAGCAGAAGTTCTTGACCCTGATACACTTTCTGAATCAATTGCCAACGCTTATCGTATTGCAAAATCAGGACATCCAGGTGCAACTTTCTTATCAATCCCCCAAGATGTAACGGATGCCGAAGTATCAATCAAGGCCATTCAACCACTTTCAGACCCTAAAATGGGGAATGCCTCTATTGATGACATTAACTATTTAGCACAAGCAATTAAAAATGCTGTATTGCCAGTAATTTTGGTTGGAGCTGGTGCTTCAGATGCTAAAGTCGCTTCATCATTGCGTAATCTATTGACTCATGTTAATATTCCTGTCGTTGAAACATTCCAAGGTGCAGGGGTTATTTCACATGATTTAGAACATACTTTTTATGGACGTATCGGACTTTTCCGCAATCAACCAGGAGATATGCTTTTGAAGCGTTCTGACCTTGTTATTGCAGTTGGTTACGACCCAATTGAATATGAAGCTCGTAACTGGAATGCAGAAATTGATAGTCGAATTATCGTTATTGATAATGCCATTGCTGAAATTGATACTTACTACCAACCAGAGCGTGAATTAATTGGTGATATCGCAGCAACATTGGATAATCTTTTACCGGCTGTTCGTGGCTACAAAATTCCAAAAGGAACAAAAGATTATCTCGATGGGCTTCATGAAGTTGCTGAGCAACACGAATTTGATACTGAAAATACTGAAGAAGGTAGAATGCACCCTCTTGATTTGGTCAGCACTTTCCAAGAAATCGTCAAAGATGATGAAACAGTAACCGTTGACGTAGGTTCACTCTACATTTGGATGGCACGTCATTTCAAATCATACGAACCACGTCATCTCCTCTTCTCAAACGGAATGCAAACACTCGGAGTTGCACTCCCTTGGGCAATTACAGCCGCATTGTTGCGCCCAGGTAAAAAAGTTTATTCACACTCTGGTGATGGAGGCTTCCTTTTCACAGGGCAAGAGTTGGAAACAGCTGTACGTTTGAATCTTCCAATCGTTCAAATTATCTGGAATGACGGCCATTATGATATGGTTAAATTCCAAGAAGAAATGAAATATGGTCGTTCAGCAGCCGTTGATTTTGGCTATGTTGATTACGTAAAATATGCTGAAGCAATGGGAGCAAAAGGTTACCGTGCACACAGCAAAGAAGAACTTGCTGAAATTCTTAAATCAATCCCAGATACTACTGGACCAGTAGTAATTGACGTTCCTTTGGACTATTCTGATAACATTAAATTAGCAGAAAAATTATTGCCAGAAGAATTTTACTGATAAGAATCAAATAGTTTGTAAAAAAATAAAAAAACCTTGAACCTTTAAGAATTCAAGGTTTTTTTATTACGTATATTAGGTTTAAACATTAGAATAGTTTTAAGTTTGGTATAATAAATTTTTAAAAAAAAGATAAATAACAAGTATCGTTGTACATTATTTGTATATTGCTATGTCATATTATTTCCTCTATCATATTATTATATAGAAAATGAATTTCTATTCAGTAAATAAGAATTCATATTTAGGAGGTAATATTGTTTTTAACAAATTTATTATTGCAAATTATTATTATTTTTATTTTAATGCTGGTTGGTGTATTTTTAAAAAAAATTGGCTTTCTCAGAGATACAACTAATACTGATTTAACAAAAATTATTTTATATTTTATCTCTCCATGTGTAATCATTAAAGCTTTTGAGCAAAAATTTACTGCGGATCGTATGATAACCTTTTTGATAACTAGTATCGGTGTTTTCGCTATTTATATTATTTCCATAATTATTTCAAAACTCATCTTTTCTAAAGTAAAGGATAAAAACTTACAACGAACTTTAAAATATGGAAGTGTATACCCAAATTCAGGATTCATGGGAATTCCATTAGCTCAGGCACTTTTTGGAAGCCAAGGTGTATTTTTTAGTGTTATCTCAGTTTTAGCTTTCAACATATTTTCTTGGAGCCATGGTGTAAGTCTATTTAACGAGCAAAAAGGTTGGAAAGAGTTATCACGTGATATTTTGATGAATCCCAATATTATAGCTATTTTACTAGGGATTTTTGTATTTGTTTTTTCAATACCTATCCCTAACGTAGTTAACCAATTACTAGATTATATAGCTGCGATGTTTGCACCCCTGTCCATGATTATAATAGGTTGTAGTTTAGCAGATATTCAGTTAAAAGCTTTAAGTTTTAATCGATTATTAATTTTAGCTATCCTTTTGAAAAATTTTATATACCCAATTTTTTCTATATTTATTTTAATATCATTGGGAGTCACGGGTACCTCACTTTTAACAACAGTAATATTGACTTCTTGTCCAGTTGCTGGCTTAGTTGTTTTATTTACATTGGAATCGAAAGGTGATGCAGAACCAGGAATACTCTTGGTTAGTTTGTCTACGATTTTATCATTAATAACAATCCCATTCATCATTTTTTTCCTTAATTTTTTGCATCTAAATTCCTAATGTTGAACCTCTACAATTGTGATATAATATTATATTCTAAAGCAGTCTGCTAACGGTTTGAAAAAATAGTTCTTATAAAAAATATAAATAGAAATACTCCCTGATAACTCTCGGGAGTATTATATTTTAGAAATATAGATTAAGTACTTAAAACTAGCTCCGTATTTGTAAACCTATATAATAAATTATTTTCTATAAAACTGATCATAAACAGATTTAATGGCTAAAGAAGCAAATAACAAACTAATGAAAAAACATGATTTAACAGCAAATATTTGGAAAAAAAAGAGTGATAATATTGCTCCAATAAAGAAACACAAAATTAATTTTATAAAAAATTTGATCTTTTTTAAAGATTTGATTTCAGGGTTATTTATATAATTGATCAAGTTAAGACCTAATCCTTTTATATTACCACTAACATATAAATTGATATAAGAATGACCTTCTACAGTATTAAATAGAACCCATTGAATTGAAACAGTAAAAGCAATTAGTGCAATCACCATACTGGGATGGTTGTAAAATATTGGAAATCCAATTAAAGAAAATATAATTGCTTCAAAAAATAAAGTATATACTTCCCAACCGGGTAATTTCTGTAGCAAATTCTGCATTAGTCTTGCAAATAAAACCCCTAAAAAAAAGCATAATACGGCCAGCCCCTTTTTTATGGCTAAATCATAATGATGTGTATATATATTTGATAATGCAAGTATTAGATTCCCACTATGAGCTACTGGAAATGCATTATACTTTAAGAAAGTATAAGTATCCATTGCTCCTCCTATAAATGTTAGATACATTGCAAAATGGATTTTTTCATAAAATGCTAAATTCATATAAACTTCCCTTTCGTTGATAACCAGACAAAACTTCTTTTAAAAATTTAAATCTAATACTATTTTTGGCTAATTAATTCTTCCATTAAGGTTTAACAGAAGAAATCTATAATAAAAAATATAAAACTAATTATTTCTTAATTTCTCTCTATATTTGATTCTAATCAATTCGTTCAACTCATTTAGAATTAGCTCATCCTCAATTGAATCCAGATAAAATATTTCTTTACCACTTGATTTATTAAATCTTTCATACGTGTCAGTTATAACAATATCAGCTTCGTCATAGCTATCAGTAATATAGATATTTTGTTTGTTATAGAAACTAGTTAATCTATTTCTAATAAAAATTTCTGTTGTAAATGATTTAATGACTTGAATATATATACTCAATTGGCCTTTTTTCTCAGAAATAGATAATGAACATATTAGATTACTTAGAAGATTAGTGTGTTTTCTATCGTTTACTACCGATAATATTTCTTCTTTAATTTTAGAAAACAACAACGTATTTTGGGGCAATTCAAAATGTGTAAAAGGAATATAAAAACTAAGTACATCCTTGTTCTCATCATTGAGCAGACACCAAGCATTAAAAATTACAATGTAATAAAGGTATAAGTACTTTCGTTCATCATTTTCTAACCCATTAACATTAATTAAAGAAGCTATTTTAGTAAATATCTTTTTAGCAAGTATACAAAATGGATGTTCAGAAGTAGAAAAATATTTTCCTAATTTCTTTTTTTGTTCCATCGAAAAAATATAAGGAAGGAATATCCTAGACAAAAAACTAAAGTATAACATTTCTATTTTTTTACTTTTTCCAAGTTTAATAATTGAAAAAAAGTTTGGATGAATTAGAGAGGAAATATCAAAGTCTTGATAAATAATTTCAAAGAAGGACATCATATCTTTGGAAAATGGTGCTATTAAAAATTTATTATCAGCTACTCTAATTGATAAGACAGTATATAGTAAATACAAAGCCCTCTTTTTAGTACTGGCCCATTTGTCAGAATTTTGTAATATTTGCTGAGGTTTTGGAATGTCTTCAAATGGCCAATCCACTTCCTGAAATGTGTCTTGTAAAAAAAGGTATGAAAAAAGTCGAATAGACAGTTCATTGCCCTCCAAACAATAAATTCCTTGATTATTTAAGATCGTTATTCCAAATTCTTCAAAAAATATATTAAGTTTATGTATTAGTTTAGGTAGATAGTATTCTGATATAAAAAGAGAACGAATCAAATGTTCTCTACTTATTTTAGAGTGAGTAACCAGCTTAACGCAGCAATTAAATAAGACATTACTCTTTAAAAGATATAGTCGTAAATTATAAGCATATTCTAATGAGCAGTACTTATAATTTGAATTTACGCAAATACTTCCAAAATTATTTGAAACAATAAAGCCAATTACTGAAAAATAATCTTCCATAGAAGTATTAATCTTTATTATATTTTCTTTTACAATTCTCTTCGAAACCCCTAAGCTAGCAGAAACATCGTTCAGAGTTGTTGATTTCTTTTTAATTATATAGAATAAAACCTCTATTTCAATATTTAAATAACAGGGAATAATATTTTTTAACATGGATAAATTTTTATACTGGTGATTGTACTTTCCTTTCTTATTTATTAGGTAAATATATGATTAATAACACATATAAGTGTCTTATTTTTTATACGACTAATTATATATTTATCTTCAATTAATTACAACGAAAGGTAAAAGTTAATGTACTGATATTCTTACAAAAAAAAGAGAAAAGGTTGATAGAAAGCCATACGTGTACCTTTATACACAAACGATGTATAACGATATACAGCATTTGTGTATTGTTTATGATGCGCAATATATTATAAAATATAAATATAATAAATATAGTTCTATTTGATAAAGGAGGTATTATTTTTCGAGATACCAAAAAATTTTTAAATGATATATGAGGTATGAAACCTAAAACTCTTTTCAATACTTTCAACAAGCTTAATGTAAAAATCTTAAATATCATACCAAAAATTATATGGTTACTGAGGAGAAATTTTAATGAAAAAAATAGTTAATTCCTTTTTACTAGGTATTTTGCTTGTTATGGGGATAGCACTAATAAATGTAAAAACATGTGAAGCATATGAACCTGGAGGCGTTAAAGTAAAACTTTTACCAACACCTAAGCCAACTATTAATGCAGACATTTCAAATATATATTCAAGTTCTAGTCAAGTTATCCCTGTCTTTCTACAGGGAACTTGTGATAATTCAGATACTAGCATTACCGACTTCCCTCTTATTGCACAAACTGGCCTTTCTTTTATATGTGATGTTAACTTTTCAAGCTTATCCAGTGAGGAAGATATAACACCGGAAACGTTGAAAGCAGCAGTGGACAAAGGCTTTGCCTTATCTCCTTCTTCATTTAAATTAACACTAGATAATTATCCTGGACATGATACAACCATAGTCAATACGAATGGATTTAATGTAGTTAATGCTCCATCAGGAGAAAAAGTGCTTCGTATAACTATGAGGGGTGATTCAGAAACCGGGGTAGCTAGTATGTTATGGAACTATATATTTGACAGTGGTCTACCAAAAGATAATGTTCCAAACCATATATCAATGGCTTTTGACAAGCATGTGTTGTTGTCTGCGGAAGGATTACCTTTTGATGAAAGTCCAAATAAAGTTAATACCAAAGGATGGATATTTCCCTCACAAGACAATAAAATTGTTGGAAAAGCAACTTTTTACGATTGGGATCAGTGCCAAACTGAATTTTTGCATAGGTCTAAGATTTCTTTAATAGATGGAGCTAAACCATCTAATACCATGGAAATAGATATTCCTACATGGTCAACTTATATTTCTCCGTGGGACAGTAAAAATGAATATAATATAGAGCATGCATCCTTTGATGAAGTCAAAGGAGTTAATACTCAACTTCCAGGCGGATATCTCACTCCAACAATACAATGGAATTTAAGGAAAGATGGGTTCCCAACAGCAGAGATGGTGGCTAAAAGATTCGGTAGAGTTGTTAATATCTTTAATAAAACAGTTGACACTCAGCCTAAAGTACAAGCAACTGCACAAAAGACATCCCAAGGGGAAAATTTTGTTTTAAGTTCTAGCGAACAAAATGTGCTCCAACGCCCGATAACGCTCCAAACACTATTTAAGGCTGAAAAGCCACAACTACTAATGGCTACAATGGGGAGTGAAAGTTACGGAAGTCAACAACCAATTGATCTTAAGTTTTCTTTTGATGCGCCAACAAGCCAAAAGGTAACACTATGGGAATCTGTCGACCAAGGCGATTTTAAGCAAGTTCAAACCTATGACTTAAGTGATTCAAGCGAATCCGGGGCAACAAAACAAGCTTCTTTACCTCCTATTAATCAAACGGGAAAACATACCTTACGTTTTAAATTAACGGATTCAAACGACCTCGAATCTAACTCTATTGATTCAATAGTTACTATTGACCAGCGTGAACTAAAGACTCAAAACAGTGTAATTTATCAATACAATCCATGGGATAAAAGCTCAAATATTTTAACTGTAACAGATCGAGATGGAAACCCTGTTAAGGATGATCAAGTAATAGTTAATGGAGAAGTTGATACAAAAAAAGTAGGTGTATATCCACTAACCTTCACATACGATGGCATGGTAACGCATAATGAAGTAAAAGTTTTAGAAACTAAAAGTAGCCTTGATGTTCAGGATATTGTTTTAACCGTCGGTGATTCATTAGATATTAGTAAAGGATTTTTGTCAGCAACGGACAATGCCGGGAATCCATTAAAGTTTGATAAGGTGTCAGTATTGGGGGCAGATAAAGTGGATACTCATAAAGTAGGTGATTATTCATTAACATACTCTTTAAAACCTATTTCTCCTATAGAAAAAGTAGTACATGTTCATGTTAAATCTGGAGCATTGACACTATCAAGTTTACCTAGTATTGATTTTAATAACATTATTTTAAATGGAAGTAGTCAAACTTCAAAGCCTAAAATAGAAGATATATCATTGAACTTGCGGGATCGTCGAGGGTTATCTGATGGGTGGGATTTACAGGCAAGCTATCTAAAGGGAGCCTCCTTGGGAGGAGGGATGACTTTAAGCCTTGCTCCTACTTCTGATCAAGGGAAGGTTGCGGCAGTTTCATTGAATGGAAGCGCCCAAAATATTGATGTTCTAGAAAAAGCAGATGTTAACAAACCAGATACAAACATTATTTTGAACCCTACTATTGATGTCCCTGCTCATGTGACTCCTAATAGCTATACTGCAACCATTGTCTGGAATTTGCAAGAAGTTCCTGCTTCTTAATAAAAGTTGACATATAGATATAGAAAGGGACAGAAGATGAAAACCCAGATCACGTGTTTGCTATTAACTTCAGTTTTAGCTTTAGGTGGAGGAACGAATACCTGGGCGGATACGACCTCAAGTCAAACTGATGTTACGATTACAGTTAAAGCCTCCCCTTCAGTAGTTCCTGCTCCCAATCAAATTATTCCCTTAAATCAGTCTTATACACCTATCCGTGTGACACCTGTTCAAGGATTACTTCCACAGACTAATGACCGATACGACCCTTTTAAGGAGGGGGTTCTAGGGTTATTTTGCTTACTTCTAGCAAGCTTAATTTCAGGACTTAATTTATCAAAAAATAAAGAGAAAAAGGAAATGATGAAATGATAAAAACAACAACAGTTGCAACGACAGCTTTACTCACAATGCTCGGAGGAACCTTTTTATTTCAAGGGGTAGCCCACGCAGATTCAACAACTAATACCAACGCAACTATTTCAGTAACAAGTGGTGGATTAAACATTGATCCCCTTGCCAGTATTGATTTTAATGCGATTACTTTAAATGGGCAGGCACAAACATCGACGCCTAAAACGACAGGAGTAGCTTTAAATTTACATGACTATCGTGGTTCTACTACTGGTTGGTATCTACAAGCAAACTATAAAAAAGACGCAACTTTAGGGGGAGGGATGACATTAAAACTTGCTCCTACTTCTGATCAAGGGAAGGTTGCGGCCGTTTCATTGAATGGAAGCGCCCAAAATATTGATGTTCTAGATAAAGCAGATGCAACTAAACCAGATACAAAAATTACTTTGAGTCCAAGTATTGAGGTTCCAGCCAAAACTACTCCTAACCAATATACCGCAACCATTGTTTGGAATGTGGTTGATGGAGCTCCTAGCTGATGACACTTCAGGTGTCTCTAAAAAACAAGAAAAGAGACCACTCTCTTAAAAGAGTGGCTTTTTTAACTAAGGAATCTCAAATGAAAAAATATTTTATGCTCTTTTTCTCTCTCCTACTTTTCATAAGCTTTGGGAGTCAGGGTTTTGTGAATGCTCAAGAGAGCTCATCTTCTGAAAAGCCAGGAAATTATACGGTTACTCCTAACTTTGGTATCTCTCAAAAGAAAGAGACTTCTAATTTTTATGATATGAAATTAGCCCCTAAAGCAAGTGATAATTTTGAATTAACGCTTAATAATGAATCTAACCAGCCTCAAACATTTCAAATTGAAATTAATAACGCGACAACCAATTGCAATGGGATTGTCGACTATACTCAATCAAAATTTAAGAAAGATTCTTCTATGAAGTTAGATCTAAAGGACTTGATTAAGAATGACAGCCCACAACTTACAGTAGGTGGACACCAATCGCATACAGTTCGTTTTCATTTAACAATGCCCGATCAAGCTATTAATGGGATTTTATTAGGAGGAATCGTTGTTCGTCCAGTCCAAGAAAAAAAAGAAGGTAAAGGCATACAAAACGTCTTTATCCATACGATTGCGCTTCGGATTTCCGAAAATGATACACCTGTTCACTCCGAACTGATTGGGGGCGATGTCAAAATCGGACAGGAAAATTTACACAACCAGGTCAGTATGGCCATTCGCAATCCTCAAGCTAAATTAATGTCTCAGCTGAATGGGGATTTTATCATCACTAAAAAAGGAGAAACAAAACCATTAGTTAATATCCAACAGCAGAACCTGAGTATTGCGCCTAATAGTGCTTTTGAACTCCCTGTATCACTTAATGATCACTTTAAACCAGGAACCTATACTTATAAGATCGTCTTGAAGAATGATCATGAAGACTGGCAATTTTCAAAAGACTTTACTATTAAAGAAAGCGAAGCTAACATGTATAATCAGACGTCTGTAGATTACACAAAAAAAACAGACTTAAATTGGATACATTATATGTTGGTAGGAATAACTTTGTTTTTATTGCTAATATTATTCTATTTTTTGGGAAAGCGAAGTAAGTAAAACAAAACACATACATACATATACATTCATATTCAGCTTTTTTATTTCGAACTTAAAAAAGCTAGTTAATTAAACTAGGAATATTAAAATGTATAAATTAAATAGAAAAAGTCGCTTATTATTATGAATATTCAGCGACTTTTTCTATAAAATAATGAAATAAAAAGGTTTAAATAATTATTAATAAAGTTTTGCCAAAGAATAATCGGTATTAAAAATATCGGACAATGTACTTAGGATATTATTTTGGGGCAAAAATAATTAATGATATAATGAAAACGAATACAACGATGCAGGTGCAGTAATAAATTAAATACAAAATAGAAAGCAGGTGAAGAATGATTCTAAACAAAAAAGGAACTGTAATAGTCTCTCTAATTGGTCTAATATTTATTAGCTCACTAACATTGCTATCAGTTCAAACTAAACAGACTAATGCTGAAGAAGTAGTTACTGTTAATTCAACTGATGTTGATACGGGAGCTACAACACTTACTAGGAGTGATTTCAATGATAATTTTACTTTATCAGGTACTGTTGGCATGCGTTATCAAGTCGGTGGAGCTTTTAATCCTTTTGGTCCTGCACTAACTGATGACGAAACGAAAGCTAGATATGATGAAGAAACAGGAATTATCACCTTAACCCCTAATCGAAATGACTGGTCAGGCAATTTCACGCTTAATAATCGAATTTCAACAGAACAACCTTTTAAACTTAAAGGCGCTATTTATTTGGGAGATAGAACTGATGAAGACTGGAGAGATAAAGAAGATGCTGGCGAAAATGGAGGAACTCCAAGTGGAGGTGCGGACGGGATAGGTTTTGCTTTTCATCCTGAAGAAGTAGGAAAGGTTGGTTTTACAGGGGCTAACATGGGGATTGGCGGTCTTAAAGGTGCGATTGGTTATAAGTTTGATACTTACTGGAATACTGCGCAGCAAAGTAATGGTGATGACAACCATCGCTTAGGCTGGGAAGAGGATCCTGGAAGTAAAGCACCTCACCAAGGTAACCCTTTCGGATCTTTTATCGAGACGACAACTGAACCTACTCCGGCCAACACTCCCCTTTTGAATTCAGGCCGAACGGTACCTTTTGCAACTGGTGCAGGATTTGGTGTAGCCGATTGGAATCAAGTTGCTTGGCTAGACACAAGTAAGATACTACAAAATTCAGGTATAAGTCGCCGTGGTGAAATTGGTGATGATACCGACGGCAACCCTGTACAAGGGGAAAGTAGAAGATTAACTTCCGATTATGGGTATGATGCTAATGATGATTTACTAAGTGGTTCAACTAAAGATAACACCACAGGTTTTCAAAATGTCATCTATGATTATAAACCTGGAGATTCAGGAAAAGGAACGCTTAGCATTTATTTGCTCCATGGCATAACAACTAATCCAATCTCATCAGGAACATTGACGGAAGATGGCATTGTTTATGATTTAATTGGTCAAAAAGAAATTGATTCATCTGATTCGCTAGCTTTAGCTGTATCTGCATCAACAGGTGCCTTTCGTAATCTTCAACAATTTAGATTTGATTCTTTTGAATACTCAGCGGTAAAAAGATTGACAATCGATAAAATTTGGGAAGATGAGAGCGATATAAACGGTCTAAGGCCCGATACCATTGAAGTTCAAATTTGGGCAAATCTTAAAGCAACGAATAATAAAGAAGAAGTTCGACTTCCTTATAAGACCCCAATAGAAATAAGAGCTACAGATAATTGGACCTATGTTTATGATAATCTACCAAAATATAATAACGAAGGGCGTGAAATTTTCTATGACGTGACAGAAATTCCCGTAGCTGGTTATGAGTCAACAAGCCAAAGATTAAATGACGAAAATGATTCAGAAATTCAATTTAAACTTTCTAATAAGATTCAAAACCCACTTACCATTTCGGGCGAAAAAATCTGGTTGGATGATGGAAATATTACTTCACGACCAGCTCATATCACAGTTCAACTATGGAGAAAAGATGGTGAGCAAGAACGTCAGGTTCAATTCAATGAATTAGCAACCGGTTATCAAAGCTTTTATGGACAAGTAAATTCTAATGATTTTGTGACACAAGAGACAAATTCAAATAAGAACTGGGAATATACTTTCTCTCACTTGCATGGAATGGAGGAGATAGAAGGAGTTGAACAAGGAATTCAGTATTTCTTAAAAGAAGAGTTATCAACTGACTATAAATATCGCTATGAGTCACAAGTTATAGGACGAGATATTGTCAATACAGCTATTGAAGTAGAAAAAATGAGCTTGATTGTTAATAAAGATTGGGATGATAAGGGCTATGAATCTATCAGACCAGAAACAATTACAATTCAACTATTGGCAAATAATAAGTTGCAAGGGAATCCAGTCACTATTGGAGTCAGTGAAAAATGGACTTGGGAATTTACCGATTTAGCCATAAGAGATGAACTGGGCAATGATATTTTATATTCAATTAAAGAAATTGACGTACCTAAGCATTATCAAGTTGATCAAATTCAAGAAAATAATAAAATTACTTTGATTAATAAATTTGTGAAGGAAGAGCCTAATCCTGAAGAAGAGGAGGAGGACAACAACAACAACATTAATAATGACGGTGACAACGAACCTACTAATAATAATGATGGTAACTCAAATCATTCAGAAGAAGCACACAACGATGCTAAAAAAGAAACCACAGAAAATCTCCCTGTGGTGGGGCAATATTCAGGATTTTGGTTGATACTTGTTGGTGCCGCATTACTATTTGGAGTTGTATTGTTAGTGAAGCATAAACAAGAAAGAAAAAAATGATAAACTAAAAAAGAACCAAAGCATTATATAAATTCTGGCCAGTTCTGTTAAAAGCAAAAAAACTCTATTTTCATGGAATCTGAAGATACTATGAAAATAGAGTTTTTTTGTTGAAAAATTAAAGTATACTTAGTTGTGAGGCCAAGTCTTGTTTCTTTAACTAAGCAGAAATTTCAAAATTGAATTATTTTGAAGATTGTAAAATTGGAAGGGTTAGAAAGTTTATGTCAATAATGGACTACGTTTTTTTATGCTATAATATGGACAAGAAAATTTAGAGGCAATCAATGAAAAAGGGAAAACTAAAGATATATTTTGGCTATGCTGCTGGTGTTGGAAAAACATTTGCTATGCTCGAAGGGGCGCGTGAGGTTCAGAAATCTGGAATTGATGTTGTTTCAGGCTACATTGAACCTCATAATCGACCAGAGACCTCAAAATTAATTGAAGGGCTCGAAACCTTACCTTTAAAAAAAATAAATTATAAAGGAATTCAATTAAAAGAGTTCAATTTAGAAGAAGCTTTGATTCGTAGACCTCAGGTTATCCTAGTTGATGAATTAGCCCACACAAATTGCCATGGTTCAAGAAATAAGAAGAGATTTCAAGATATTGAAGAACTTTTGAAAGCAGGAATAGATGTTTTTACAACAATAAATATTCAGCATCTTGAAGGTCTAAATGATGTAATTGAAAAAATAACTGGGATTATTGTAAATGAAAAAATTCCTGATTACATATTTGAAGAGGCTGATCAAATTGAGCTAATTGATATTGAACCCGTTGATTTATTAGAACGACTAGATAAAGGAAAAATTTATCAGTTAAACAAAGTAAATCAAGCAAAAGAAAATTTTTTTACATTAGAAAAACTTATCGCCCTTCGGGAAATTGCTTTACGAAAAACTGCTGACCAAGTCAATAAGAGCGCTATTCGTAAAGCTCAAAATAAAAAAAGTATTTATGCAAAAGAACATGTTTTAGTATGTGTTTCAGCTTCACCCTCAGCCTCTCATGTTATTCATGCAGCTGCGAGACTTGCAGTTGCATTTAAAGCAGAATTTACGGCATTATATATCGGTGATTTAGAAAATTCTTCCAAAGAAGAAAAAGATAGACTGAGACAGAATTTACGTTTGGCTGAACAGTTAGGCGCAAAACTATCTGTCCTTTATGGAGATAATGTTTCTAAGCAAATTGTCGAATATGCTAAAATTAGTCAAATATCAAAGCTGGTAATTGGTAAAAGTGTACAAAGTTCATTTTGGAGTAGGGAAAATATTGTAGATCTTATAAGTCTGGAAGCGCCAGAGCTTGATATCTATGTCATTCCAAATGCAAGGGGACAACAAAAAAATACTTCTGGAACTTTGTATAATTTTAAAAAAATCCGGTTTTCATTAAGTGATTTATTGAAAACAATACTGATGCTAGCTCTTGTCACTTCGTGTGGGTTAGCCTTCAAATACTGGAACTTCAATGTTGCTAATATAATTATGCTTTATATTTTAGGAGTTCAGATTAATGCTATTTTTACAAAAGGAAGAATTTTTAGTCTCATTTCCTCAGTCTTATCTGTACTTTGCTTTAATTATTTTTTCACAGAACCTTATTACACTTTTGTAGCCTTTAGCTCTAATTATCCAATTACTTTCTTAATTATGTTGGCTGCTGGATTAATTACGTCGACATTAATCAAAAGAATTCAAGAACAAGTTCGAGTCTCTGCGGAAAAATCATATCGAACAGAAGTACTTTTACAAACGAATAAAGATTTAGCACAGGTTGATTCGGTAGTAGAAATTCTAGAAGCAACAGTTCAACAGTTAAAAAAATTACTTGATCGAGATATTGTGATTTATCCAATCAAAGATAAAGTTTTAGGAGATGAATCATATTTTTCAACTGAGTCTTCTAAGTATAATTTAGAAAAATACCAGAATTTTAATGAGAGAGGTGTAGCTGAGTGGGTAATGCACAATAATAAACGTGCAGGAGCAACGACCAATACATTATCAGCTGCTAATTACTTATATTTGTCAATTCGTGGGAAAAATCAATCTTTTGCGGTGATTGGTATCCTAATGAAGGATAAAAATGAGTTGGAAACATTTGAAAAATCTATAATTCTGGCTATATTAGGTGAAGCAGGATTAGCTTTAGAAAAAGAAATTCTTCGAGAAGTCCAACAAAAAAACGAAATTCAAATTGAGCAAGAACAGTTACGTGTAAATTTGTTACGTGCTATTTCACATGATTTAAGAACTCCACTTACTAGTATTTCTGGACATGCAAAATTACTGATGAAAAATGATAGCACAATAAATAAACTTCAAATTCAAGAATTATCAGCTTATATCTATGATGATTCAATGTGGTTGATTAATTTAGTTGAAAATCTTTTATCTATCACAAGATTGGATGAAAAAATAGAATTAAAGTTGGAAGCAAATATTATTGATGAAGTAGTTGAAGAAGCCCTTAAACATGTAGACAGGCATTTGGAACAGCATAAATTTAGTTTAAATTTAGCCGACGAACTCTTAATGGCAAAAATGGATGTGGCTCTTATGATACAAGTGATTGTAAACTTGATTAATAATGCAGTGAAATATACACCAATTAATTCTAAAATAGAACTACAAACCAAAAAAATTAATGATGAGTTAGTTCTTGAAGTTTCTGATAATGGGCCTGGCATTACTGATAAAGCTAAAGAAAAAATATTTGATTTATTTTATACTGACGAAAATCGGCAAGTTGATTCTAAGCGTGGTTTAGGTTTAGGACTTTCTTTGTGTAAAAGTATTATTTTAGCACATGGAGGACAAATTTATGTTAAAGATAATCAGCCAAATGGAGCAATTATTGGTTTCAAATTACCTTTAGAGGAGGTTTTAATTTCTGATGAACAATGATGATATAAAAATATTGATTTGTGAAGATGATTTGTCAATTAATAAACTCTTATCTTTGACAATGGAGGTTGAAGACTATAATTATGTAGCCGTTCAAAATGGAAAGGAAGCGTTAAGAAAAATTATCTCTCAGCGCCCAGATTTACTAATTTTAGATTTAGGCTTACCGGATATGGACGGAAAAGAGATTATTTCTAAAGTTCGTGGATTCTCTCAACTCCCAATTATCGTAGTCAGCGCCAGAGGAGAAGATGCTGATAAAATAGCAGCTTTAGATGCTGGTGCGGATGATTATTTGACAAAACCATTTAGTACTGATGAACTTTTGGCTCGACTTAGGGTAAGTTTGAGAAGAGCTAAGTTTTCTGGGAATAATCAAAATTTACTGACAGAAGTAACAACTTTTACTAATGGCTGGTTGAAAATAAATTATTTATCAAAGTGTGTTTTTGTAAATGAAAAAGAGATACATCTCACTCCTATTGAGTACAAACTTCTTTGTTTATTAGCAGAAAATTTGGACCGGGTGATGACCTACAACTATCTTGTCAAAGAAATTTGGGGGTATTATGAGGAAGATTTTTCAGCACTTAGAGTATTTGCAAATACGCTACGTAAGAAGATTGAACTTGATTCCAATTATCCAAAGATGATACAGACACATATTGGTGTCGGCTATCGAATGATAAAAATTGACTAAAAAGTACTGACAGATTCGTCAGTACTTTTTTTATGAGAATCTTTAGATTATCTTTATACGAACAACCCAATCTTTACACTCTTTTTATTTTTCAAGTGTTAAAATAATTTCAACATCAAGGAGGAGGAAAATATTTTGATGGATTTATTGATGCTTGGAGGATTAGTAGTAAGTTTTCTACTAATTCTGGCTCTAATAGCTTGGTGTGACAAGCAAATTAAAGAAATTTAGAAAGAAGTTTTTAAAATGTTTATTATTTTAGGGATTATTATCATGTTATTGGCGATTTATCTCTTTTATGCTCTGATTTATCCAGAGAGGTTTTAGGGGGAACAGATGTTACAAATTATTTTCGTATTGGCAGTGGCCATATTATTAATGATACCTACAGGTAAATACCTTTATCACATAGCAACAGATCAAAAGACCTTTGCAGATCCGGTCATGGATAAATTTGATGGCTTTATATATAAATTGATTGCTATGAAAAAACAGCCCATGACTTGGAAAAAATACGCGCTATCTCTAGTATTAACAAATGCTGTAATGGTTTTTATTGGTTATTTAATTTTGAGAATTCAAGAAATTCCCTTTCTAAATCCTAACCACATTGGGGCAATGGAGCAAAGTCTAAGTTTTAATACAGTAATTTCATTTATCACTAATACTAACTTACAAAACTATTCTGGAGAGTCTGCCCTTTCCTATATGAGTCAAATGATTGTCATTACCTTTATGATGTTTACATCAGCAGCTTCTGGTTTTGCAGCCTCAATGGCTTTCATTCGAGGACTGTCTGGAAAATACAAAGATATGGGAAATTTCTATTATGATTTTGTACGAGTGATTACTCGTGTATTACTTCCATTTTCTATTATTGGCGCTTTATTATTGATATCACAAGGCGTTCCTCAGACATTAGTACATAATTTAACAATTACAACCCTTGAAGGGAAAATGCAAGATATTGCTCTAGGCCCAGTGGCAGCACTTGAAATCATCAAACATTTGGGAACAAATGGCGGCGGCTTTTTTGCAGCAAATTCAGCAATGCCCTTTGAAAATCCAAATATTATTACAAATATAATTGAAATGATATCAATGATGTTATTACCTGGTTCGATATTATTTGCGTTTGGATATATGGTTTCAGATAGTCATCAAGAAAATAAATTATTAAATTCTCAATTAAAAAGTAAAAGAAGATTTTTCTTAGGAAAAGAGGCTCGACCATTATTTATCGTGATGAGTGTTTTATTTTTAATCGGGCTTACAATAATTATTTGGGCTGAGTCCAAAGGTAATCCTATTTTACAGCACCTAGGCTTAAGTCAAGCTATGGGTAACATGGAAGGGAAAGAAACTAGATTTGGCACAAATATGTCAGCTTTATTTACCGAAATTACTACTGCTTTCACAACAGGTTCTGTAAATAACATGCATGATAGTCTGGCACCATTAAGTGGTGGTATTGCCATGATTAATATGATGCTTAATCTTGTTTTTGGAGGAAAAGGCGTTGGATTAATGAATATGATTCTCTACGTTCTTTTGACAGTATTCATCTGTGGTTTAATGATTGGCCGAACTCCTGTTTACTTAGGGAAAAAAATTGAAGGAAAAGAAATGAAATTGACTGCTCTAGCAATTATCATACACCCTTTAATTATTTTAAGTTTTACGGCACTAGCCGTTTCTGTTTCCGCGGGTATTGCTGGAGTATCCAATCCTGGCTTTCACGGTTTATCGCAAATTGTTTATCAGTATACATCTTCGGCGGCGAACAACGGTTCGGGTTTTGAGGGGTTAAAAGATAATACCGCTTTTTGGAATATTACGACAGGAGTTGCTATATTTTTAGGCCGATATCTCATTTTAATTATTCAACTTGCGATTGCTTCATCATTAATGATGAAAAGGTCGGTAAATAATTCTGTAGGTTCACTTAAAACAGATAGTGGAACTTTCACCGTCGTTCTATTTGTAATAGTGATTGTAATATCAGCATTAACATTTTTACCAGTTTTGGTTCTTGGACCAATCGCTGAATCTTTAACATTATGAGGCTTATGATGATTTCTAAAAATAAAAAACTATTGAATCAAGAGATTCTAAAAAGTTCTATCAAAGGAGCTTTTATCAAACTTAATCCAGCATATATGATGAAAAATCCAGTCATGTTTGTCGTTGAGGTTGGATTTACTATTACATTAATTCTATCTATTTTTCCTAACTTATTTGGGACAGTTCAATCGTCAAGTCAAATTTATAATATAATTGTGACTTTAATCTTATTCTTAACAATTCTTTTTGCTAATTTTGCAGAATCTGTCGCTGAAGGCAGAGGAAAAGCTCAGGCGGAGAGCTTGAAAAAAACGCAAAAAAATATGAAAGCAAGAATTATTAATAAAGATAAAGCTACTAATCAGATTAAGGAAACTATTATTGATGCAATTGAGTTAAAAAAAGATGATTTAGTTCTAGTTAAAGCAGGTGAATTGATACCAAGTGATGGAGAAGTGATTGAAGGAATTGCTTCCGTCGATGAATCGGCAATAACAGGAGAATCTGCTCCTGTTGTAAAAGAATCTGGTGGTGACTTTGCCTCAGTAACAGGAGGAACAACTGTTTCAAGCGACTGGCTCAAGATAAAAATCACTTCTAGTTCAGGAGAATCATTTCTTGATAAAATGATTTCTCTTGTTGAAGGAGCCTCACGGAAAAAAACGCCAAATGAAATAGCATTAAATACTCTACTTGTGAGTTTAACTATTATTTTCTTAATAGTTATTGTGACACTCTACCCCATTGCTTCTTTTGTTCATGTGAAGTTAAGTGTAACGACACTCATTGCCTTAACGGTCTGCTTAATTCCAACAACAATTGGTGGCTTACTATCGGCAATTGGGATCGCTGGAATGGATAGAGTGACACGTTTTAATGTGATTGCAATGTCTGGTAAAGCAGTTGAAGCCAGTGGTGATGTGGATACTATGATTTTAGATAAAACGGGAACAATTACATTTGGTAATAGAATGGCCGCAAAATTTCTTCCAGTAAACGGTGTTTCTTTAGAAGAATTGACAGAAAATGCTGTTTTAACTTCATTGAAAGATGAAACACCAGAAGGCAAGTCTATTATTAGATTAGCAGAAGAACAAGAAGATAAGGACTTTATGACTCCAGCTGAAATGACTTTTGTAGAGTTCACCGCTCAAACAAGAATGAGTGGAGTTGATTTTCCGACAGGAAAGACAATTCGCAAAGGAGCAACAGATGCTGTGATTGATTATATTCAACAACAAGGAGGGGGAGTTCCTAATGATTTGAAGAGAATTACCGATGAAATATCTTCGGTAGGCGGCACCCCATTGGTAGTTTCAGAAGATTCAAAGATTCTGGGAGTTATCTATTTAAAAGATACAATAAAGCCAGGATTGGTAGAACGGTTTGCTCGTTTACGTGAAATGGGAATTAAAACAATTATGTGTACTGGTGATAATCCTTTGACGGCCGCAACGATTGCTCAAGAAGCTGGGGTTGATAGTTATATCGCTGAATGTAAGCCAGAGGATAAAATCAAAGCAATAAAAGTTGAACAAAACGATGGAAAAGTTGTTGCAATGACAGGGGATGGAACTAATGATGCACCAGCACTAGCACAAGCTGACGTTGGTATTGCAATGAATTCAGGGACAAGTGCGGCCAAAGAAGCAGCAAATATGGTAGATTTAGACAGTGATCCGACTAAAATTCTTGATATTGTAGAGATTGGTAAACAACTTTTAATTACAAGAGGAGCACTAACAACATTTTCTATTGCCAATGATATCGCCAAATATTTTGCGATTATTCCCGCAATGTTTATGCTTGCTATTCCACAAATTCATATTTTAAATATTATGAATCTTGCAACGCCTTCCAGTGCAATATTATCAGCATTAATTTTTAATGCAATAATCATTCCACTTTTAATCCCTCTAGCGATGAAGGGCGTAAAATATAAACCACAGCATTCGGATAAAATGCTGACACATAATATGTTAGTTTATGGTTTAGGGGGAGTTATTGCTCCATTCATTGGAATAAAAATTATTGACTTAATCATTGCTCCGTTATTGCACATGATTGGTCTTTAATGCTAAAAGGAGAAGTGATGAGAAAAATATTTAAAGAATTAAAAACACCTTTTCTAGTTACAGTGGTTTTTACAGTGATTTGTGGTCTTTTCTATCCATTGCTCATAACAGGTCTGGGACAAAGTATCTTTCCCTATCAGGCTAATGGTAGTCTTATCGTTAATAAAGGGAAAGTGATAGGATCTGAATTAATTGGGCAACAATTTTCTGATGAAGGATTCATGAAGGGACGTCCCTCAGCTGTTAATTATAATACTTATACTGCAAAAGAAAAATCTGAGGGTAAATATTTGGGAGTGGCTTCAGGCTCACAAAATTTATCACCTAGTAATCCCTTACTAAAAAAACGAGTAGAGAGTGATTTACAAAACTTTCTAAATAATAATCCGAGCATAAATAAAAAAGATATTCCTACAGATTTATTGACATCATCAGGTTCAGGCCTTGATCCTAGCATTAGCCAACAGAGTGCCCTGATTCAAATTCCTCAAATTTCGAAGTCTACAGGTATAAGCGTAGATAATTTGAAAAAAATTATTGATAAAAATACTCAAAATAAAACTTTAGGATTTCTAGGTGAAAAAACAGTCAATGTATTAAAAGTTAATCTTGAAATTTACAATCAATTAAGTGAAAAAAGTGATTAATAACGTAAAAAAAGAAAAAACTATAAATCACTATGATTTATAGTTTTTTTAGATATTCTCTTTTTATAAAAATAGTATGGAAAGATTTTAAGACTATCTTTCCAATTGTATACTTCTAAAAATAAGCATTTACTGATGGTAACATAAAAAGTAAGAAGTTTTAAATTAGCGATAAATTAAACCAAAAATGATTTAGAATACACAATTAGATAACAGAAAATCAACGGTCCTGGTTTATGAGAAATATTTTGGTGAGAATTATTCTAAGGAACCCTTTCAAAGAAGCTAAAAAATACCAGTGAAGTATTAACAATTTTTGAAATTTCTATCGAAAAAATTAATGGATTAGGACATGAAATGGAATAAAATCGTTTGGTTCAATTAACATATATATAAAACATGTTGGCAAAAAAATTAAAAAAATGTATAATATAGAGTACATGTAATTAATGTAACATTTTTATAATTAAAAAAAGTCTGATGAATAAGGTATTTAAACAGTTAGTTGTTTAAATATCATGATGTTCCGTAACATATTATAATAAGACTCCGAAAAATTAAGATTTTTCGGAGTCTTTTTGTGCTGAAAAATACATAATATGCCACTTATGATTCGTTACGATTCCCATACCATGACTTTTATTTACTTAATTGTTTTATTTTAAATACCTTTTTTTTTTCAGTATTTTTGTAAATGCTGTTTTAAGCGAATTGTTCATATATAAGTATAACAGAACAGTCACAGTACTTTCCGAAAAATCTTAATTTTTCTGAAAATTAGATTTTGATATTTTGAAAGGAAAAGCGATGGAAGAAAGTATATTTTATAAGAGAGTTAGAAAGCTAGCGACTGATTTAGGAAAATCATTTAATCAAATCGAAAAAGAATTAGGATATTCTCGAAATGCCTTAAGTAATTATAAAACACAAACCATGCCATCAGCCATTCGGTTATTAGAGTTAGCAGAGTATTTTGATGTAACACCAAGATATTTACTAGGGATGGATAAAATTTGTTCAAAAAATCATGAAGAAAGAGATTTTGCAGAGTTTCTTTTTAAAAGTCTTGATAAAAATCAAAAAATTGAAATATGTAAGTTTTCGCAAAACTGGATGTTGCAAGAATTAAAGGAGGAACAATCTCACAATTAAAAAGAATTTAGAGATTGTATGGAGTTTATTTATTATGATAATAAAAAATAAGATGGTAAAAAGACTTATAAGTACTTTTTTAATGTCATTATTGCTTGCATCAATGATGTTAGTAATTGGAGCTGGAAAGGTTTATGCTCAAGGTTCAGTTTCGAGTACGAGTCTACAGGTCTCTGCCGATGGTTCTGATTACTATATCATAGGTTCTGACTTTTATAATCACTTCGTTAGGCCTACAACCGTTGACTTAGCGAAAAATAAAGTTGTTTATAATAAACAGATACTAACAGTATATAATGGCAGAATAGATAAATGGAAAATGTCTTTCTTGAATCAGGATTCATCAGGAAAATCCTGGTTCAAATTTTTATCTTATCCAGAAGCAACTAAAGGAGACATAAAAATTACTTATACAACGGATGGGATTAACTATTCTGATAGTAAACCAAGTCTAGAACAGCTCAAAGGCTACATGGTCGAGCTTCTTAAACCAATTGTATATCCAGATGATGCAAATAACCAAGAGAATGATATAGAGGTTTCTTTTCAACTTTCTCCTGATACTGATTACATATTGAGCAATTCCAATTTAAATAAACAGTTTATTCCTTTTAGCGGAGAGTACTGGTTACAAAATTATAGTCCTTATCCCTTTTTTACTGATCGAAATCAACTCCAATTCGTATACCCAGATTATTCTAAAGGAGTAATGGTGAAGTATGTTGATGAGGAAGGAAATGAAATTCATGATCCGCAAACTATTAGTGGTTCAAAAGGAGATGTTTATGACGCCAGTACAGATCAGTACAAATTGGTCTTAGATGGTTACACATTAGACACATCTAAACTACCACAAAATAGTATAGGAAATTTTAAAGAAGCGCTTCAAACAGTCACTTATGTTTATTCTAAAAATCCAGTGGTTGCAGCTGATGTGACAGTAAGATATGTAGATATAGAGAATAATCCTATTTCAGAAGATATCATTTTACAAGGAAATATTGGTGAAAACTATTATACTGATAAAAAAAATATTAAAGATTATACTCTAAAAGAAGTTCAAGGAAATTCATCAGGTCAGTTTTCAGAAAAGGCACAAACAGTTACTTATATATACAAAAAAAATGAGTTACCTATTGCTACAGGAAAAGTTGTTGTAAAATATATAGATACAGATGGAAAATCAATTTTAAAAGATGTTGTTAGAACTGGAACTGTTGGGGAAGATTATATAACTGAAGAAAAAAATATTTCTGGTTATACTTTTCAAGGAATTCGAGGTAATTCAAAAGGTAAATATACGGATAAAATTCAGACCATAACTTATGTTTATACTAAAAATCATATTATAAAACCAAAAGATGAATTAGTAAATTCTGGAACAAAAATAATAAATAAAACTAATCCAAAAGTTAAAAACTCCAGTTCTGAAAAATCCCAAAAACTACCTGAAACTGGTGAAAACAAAAAAAGGAGTATATTGTTTTTCATTAGTGGACTCACTCTTATAACTTTAGGGTCAACTATTATAGTATTTCGACATAAAAAAGAATAAATAAAAGGCTATCAAAGGCCTTTTTATTATTAATAGTCGAATATTGCTTACTGATTATGTTATGATAGAAAGATACAATTGGAGGAAGAAATAAATATATATGGTTCAGCTATCAGAATTAGCATCAGCACTTAATCAAACAGAAAGTAAGGGAGTATTTTCTAAACATCCTAAAGGTTTCGGATTTGTTCATCCAGAAGACTCAACAGATAAAACAAATGATATCTATATCGGTAAAAATGATACTAAATTTGCGATGGATGGGGATAAAGTTACCGTTAAAGTTACCTATCCTAAAACTGAAAAACGCGGTGCAAGTGGACAAATTACTAAAATAAATGAACGAGCCGTAGTTGATACGGTCGGGACTTACCGTTCTTTGTCAAATCGTCAAGTCAAAGCATTAGGATACAAAGGAAGAATAGAACTCTATAATGATCGAATTTCTGATACTTTATATATCAAACAACCTTTATCAGGGGTTCAAGAAGAAGATGTAGTAAGTCTTAAAATAACCCAATATCCAACCGATACCAAGACATTTGAAGGAAAAATTACAGGTATTATTGGACATAAAGGCGAAGTAGGACTAGATATTTTAGAAGTGCTTTGTGCTATGAAAATTCCACAAGAGTTCTCTTCTGAAACTTTAGCTGAGGCTGAGGCATTTTCCGAAAAATTAACTGATTCAGATTTGCAAGATCGTGAAGATTATCGGAATGAAATTACCTATACCATTGATGGAGATGATTCTAAGGATTTGGATGATGCCATCCACGTTAAAAAATTATCAAATGGACATTTTGAATTAGGAGTCCATATCGCTGACGTCAGTCATTATGTGACTGAGGGTTCTTCTTTAGATGAAGAAGCCTACTCACGCGCAACATCAGTCTATGTAACTGACCGAGTTGTTCCGATGTTGCCTGTTAAGTTATCCAATAATTTGTGTTCACTCAATGAAGCTCAAGAGCGACTAACAATGTCTTGTCTAATGGAAATTGATGACAAAGGTAAGATTGTCAGTTATAAAATATCACCTTCAGTCATAAAAACAACTTATCGAATGACTTATAATAATGTCAATAAAATGATTCATCAAGGACAAGAAGGTCATAGAGAAGCCCTTGAAAACTTCTATAAAATTACCGATTCGATTAAAGTAGCCGTTGAACTTCATGAAATTCTTGAAACAATGCGAAAAGACAGAGGAATGATTGAATTTGACGAGAGTGAAGCAAAAATTATTTTAGATGAAAAAGGTCATCCAATCGAAATTGTAAAACGTGATCGTGATACTGCAGAACGAATGATTGAATCCTTTATGCTGATGGCAAATGAAACTGTTGCCCTAGATTTTCAAAAGAAAAAACTACCTTCCTTATATCGAGTTCACGATAACCCTAAAGAGAAAGCTTTTGCTAAATTGATGGAAGCTGCTGCTAATGCTGGCTTTTCCTTAAATTCAGATTCTCATCAAGCCATTAATTTCTTTGCTGATGAGATTAAAGGAACAAGTTCTGAAAAGGCATTGACTTATCAACTTCGACATACGATGTCAACAGCGGTTTACTCTGAAAAAAATACAAAACATTTTGGGCTCGCAGCGACTAACTATACGCATTTCACAAGCCCAATTAGGCGTTATCCTGATTTAATTATCCATCGTTTATTACATTTATATCCTTCTGACCATTCTAACCGTACTAAAGACGAATGGAAAGAACGTTTACCTGAAATTGCTAGCCATTCTTCTGATATGGAACACCGTGCGGTCGTCACTGAACGAATTATTGATGCAATGAAAAAAGCAGAATATATGTCAGAGCGGATTGGAGAAGTTTACACTGGTACAATTACAGGACTGCAAAAATTTGGAATCTTTGTTGCATTAGATAATACAGTTGAAGGTTTAATTCGTGTACCTAATTTACATACTGGGACTACAGAAGAACTTGAATTTGATGAAGAAGCAAGTATTTTTACAGGAAAAAAATCAGAAACAGTCTATCAAATAGGACAAGAAATAAAAATTCGTGTTATTGCTGCTAATAAACGAAAAGGAACAGTTGATTTTGAACAAATTGCTCCTGAATAAAGCCAGTCTACTATTATGTCGAATAAATAAAGGACTAATAAGATAAATTAAACTATTGAAATTTAAATATTTTCGAGTAAAATACCAGTATTTACTGGTATTTTTATTATGCTAAACAACAAGATAGATATTTTGTTAAAATAAATGTTGACTTTTAAAAATATAAGTATTATAATTCAGATAATTAAGAATTAACAAACAAGAGATGAAAGAGTAGTCTTAGGTATCAGTTGAGAGAGCCTTGTTGCTGAGAAAAGGTCTGATAATGGGATGAACCATACTCATCGCTATCTTACTCACATTATTATGTGAGCGTTAGCTGCGTTAATGCTAAGTTGTTATAACTTACCGAGGTCACTTTTGTGAAAAAGTGATAAATTAAGGTGGAACCACGATTAAACCGTCCTTTAAGCCAAGTGCTTTTAGGCGTTTTTTTTATATTATCTTTCTATTCTCGAAAGGAGAAATCTATGAGTTGGCAAAATAACCTTCGGTCAGTAAGTCCCTATATTGCAGGTGAACAACCTGAACTTACTGACATGATCAAATTAAACACTAACGAAAATCCATATCCGCCCACTAGTGTAGCTCAATTATTTAATGAACGTTATAAGACAAAAAATTTGCGTCTTTACCCAAGTACTGACGCGAAAAGTTTAAGAAAAAAATTGGCCGACTATCATCATTTAGAAGTTGAACAGGTTTTTATTGGAAATGGCTCTGACGAAGTTTTGTCACTTAGTTTTCTGACCTTTTTTAATAGTCAAAGCCCTTTATTAATGCCTGACATTACTTATTCTTTTTACCCTATTTATTGCGAACTCTATCGAATTCCCTTTCAAAAAGTCCCTGTGGATGATGATTTTAAAGTTTCAATAAAAGATTATTGTATTGAAAATGGCGGAATTGTGATTGCAAATCCTAATGCTCCAACGGCTTTGGCGCTAAATCTTAAAGATATAGAAGAAATTCTGAAAAAAAATCAAAAATCAATTGTCTTGATTGATGAAGCCTATATTGATTTTGGTGGTGAAACATGTCTTCCTTTGCTTAAAAAATACGATAATTTAGTAGTGGTTCAAACTTTTTCTAAATCACGGAGTTTGGCAGGAATTCGTTTGGGTGTAGCTTATGGCTCTGCTGAAGCAATTTCTCATTTGTATGATGTGAAAAATTCATTTAATTCCTATCCAATTGATAGTTTGGCACAAATTATTGGAGAAGCAAGTTTAATGGATGAACATTATTTTCAAAAAAACATTCAGAAAATCATTAAGACAAGAGAAGTTTTTAAAGATAATCTGGTTAATTTAGGATTTGAAGTGACTGATTCAAAGGCTAACTTTGTTTTTGTTCATCATCCAAAAGTAAAAGCAGAAGAACTTTTTAAGGCGCTTTATGAGGCAAAAATTATTGTCAGGCATTGGAATCAACCACGGATTGATGATTGGTTACGGATAACTATTGGAACTAATAAAGAAATGAACAAAGTGATTGAATTTTTAAAAGGCTATTTAAAAAAGAATGAGGAAATTGACGAATGGAAAAAATAAATTATCTGCTTCCTGAAGAATCGGCAGAAATGACCTTGAATCAAGTTAAAAGTCTACGGCAGATAGAAGGTCGTTTAAGGAAATTATTTGGCTTGAAGAATTATCAGGAAGTCATGCCTCCAAGCTTTGAATATACACAACTCTATACAGCACTTGAAAGTAATGGAAAAACTTTTAATCAAGAAAAAATGTTTCAGTTTATCAATCATGAGGGACAATCAATTACACTCCGTTATGATTTTACACTTCCTTTAGTTAGACTTTATTCGCAAATCAAGGATTCTACTAGTGCTCGTTATTCCTATTTTGGAAAAATATTTAGAAAAGAAAAACGGCATAAAGGTCGTTCAACGGAAAATTATCAGATTGGTATTGAACTTTTTGGTGAATCAGCCGATAAGTCAGAATTAGAAATTCTTAGTTTAGCCCTTCAAGTGATTGAACAGTTAGGTTTGAATAAAACGGTCTTTGAAATAGGCTCAGCAAAATTTTTTCAACGTTTATGTCATTTAGCTGACGGTTCAACAGAGTTACTTACAGAACTTTTACTCAAGAAAGATTTGAGTGGTCTTAATGCTTTTATCGAAAAAAATAATTTTTCTAAGGAATTAAGAGAACTTTTGAAAGAAATATTTATTACTAATGAGTTATCAAGGTTGGAAAATTTAGTGACAAATACAAAAGATGATGTGCTCATTTCTTCCTTTAAACAGCTTAAAGAGTTTTCAGAAAAACTTTCAATGATTAAACCGATTATCATTGATTTGGGAATGGTTCCTAAAATGGATTATTATACTGATTTAATGTTTAAAGCTTACAGTTCAGCAGCTAATCAACCTATTTTATCAGGAGGAAGATATGACCAACTATTAAGTAATTTTCAAGAAGAGGCGGTTGCCATTGGTTTTTGTTGTCATATGGATACTATTTTAAAGGCACTGGAAAGACAAGAATTGGAGGAAGACAATGATTAAAATTGCCATAACTAAAGGACGAATCCAAAAACAAGTCACCAATTTATTGGAAAATGCGAACTATGATGTTGAACCAATTCTAAATCTAGGACGTGAATTACAAATTAAAACGAAAGATGATTTACAAATCATTTTTGGAAAAGCTAATGATGTCATTACTTTTTTAGAACATGGAATTGTTGATATTGGCTTTGTTGGTAAAGATACGCTTGATGAAAATGATTTTGATGATTATTATGAATTATTGGATTTAAAAATTGGGCAGTGTATTTTTGCCCTTGCTTCCTATCCTGACTTTTCAAATAAAAATTTTCAAAGACGTAAACGAATTGCTTCAAAATATCCAAGAGTGACAAAAAAATATTTTGCTCAAAAGCAAGAAGATATTGAAATTATCAAGTTGGAAGGCTCTGTTGAGCTTGGACCAGTTGTTGGTTTAGCCGATGCAATTGTTGACATTGTCGAAACAGGAAATACTTTATCTGCAAATGGTTTAGAGGTCATTGAAAAAATCAGTGACATTTCAACACGGATGATTGTCAATAAATCTAGTTTCAAATTTAAAAAAGATAAAATTATAGAAATGGTGGAGAGGTTAGAAGATGCTCAAACAAATTGATTATCAAGGAAAGCTTGAAGAAATTGCTGAAAAATTTCAAGGTCGAAAAACAGAAGTATCAAAAGAAGTTAATAAAACTGTTCAACAGATTGTAGAAGACATTCAAAAAAGTGGAGATACTGCCTTATTTAACTATGCTAAAAAGTTCGATGGTTATGATGTGAATACTAGTAATTTACTCGTCACGCCCATGGAACGTGAAACAGGACTAGAACAAATTGATGAGGATTATTTTAGAATTCTTAGACGCACCAAATCACAAATCGAAGAATTTCATAAGCACCAACTGGGAAATTCATGGAATATTTTTAAGGAAAATGGTGTTATCATGGGACAAATTGCGCGTCCTCTGGAACGTGTTGCTCTCTATGTTCCCGGAGGAACGGCTGCATATCCCTCAACAGTCATTATGAATGCTGTTCCAGCGCTTTTAGCAGGCGTCAAAGAAATTATTATGATTACTCCAGTTAAAGCTGATGGAAAAGTAAATCCAAATATTTTAGCAGCTGCTGAAGTTTGTGGAATAGAAACAATCTATAAAGTGGGTGGAGCACAAGGTGTTGCCGCCGTTGCGTATGGGACAGAATCTATTCCCAAAGTTGATAAGATTGTCGGACCCGGAAATATTTTTGTGGCTACAGCTAAGAAAATCTGTTATGGGGTGGTAGATATTGATATGATAGCCGGTCCGTCAGAAGTTCTAGTTATTGCTGACAAAACTGCCAATACAAAATATATCGCTGCTGATTTAATGGCGCAAGCAGAACATGATAAACTTGCGTCAGCGATTCTAGTGACGACTTCTGAAAAACTTGTTCAACAAGTAGATGAGGAATTAAATAGACAAGTTCAAAATTTGGAACGTCGTGAAATCATTGAAAGTTCCATCAGGAATTACGGTGGAGCCATTGTTGTAAAAAATATTGATGAAGCATTTGATGTTTCCAATCAGCTGGCTCCAGAACATTTAGAAGTTTTGACTAGTGAATCCTTAGTCCAGCTTCCAAAAATCAAAAATGCTGGCTCAATTTTTCTTGGAGAGTATACGCCAGAACCGCTAGGCGACTATATGTCAGGAAGCAATCATGTCTTACCTACTGGAGGAACAGCCAAATTTTACTCTGGTTTGGGTGTCCATAATTTCATAAAATATTCAACTTATAGCTATTATCCTAAAGAAGTTTTGGCTGACTTTAAAGAGGATGTTGAGACATTTGCAAAATCAGAAGGATTGACGGCTCATGCTAACTCAATTTCTGTGAGATTTGATGAAATGTAATACTTGAGACAAGATTTTAAAAATTTATTGGTCAAGGCGTGAGGAGCCACATGGATTTTAAAATATTGAATAAGAAAAATAGTAGGGAGAAAAACATGACAAAACAAGAAAATTATTATGCAGAAGTTTTCGAAAAACCATGGGGTCGGATGTTCTATGACTTACTTTTTCCACAGCTACTACCAAATTTGACAAAAGATTCAAAAATTCTGAGTTTCGGCTCTGGATTTGGTCGGACGGAAACATTTTTGATGGAACAGGGATTTGAAGTCACGGGCTATGAGCCTGACGTAGAAAAACTCGAGATGATGTCTGACCAAACTTTTCGTCAGTTGACAGGAACTTTTGACGACTTTGCAGAAACTGTTAAAAATGAGCGTTACGACGTGATTCTCATTCACAATGTTTTAGAATACGTCCTCGACCGAAAAGTCGTGTTGGAATTACTCTTGTCACTTTTGACAGATGGCGGCACGCTTTCTATTGTCAAGCACAGTAAGTACGGTAGCATGATAGAAGTGGCAGCAGGACGTGATAATCCGCAGGCAGCGCTTGATGTTTATGAAAATGAAGCTGTTGCTTCTCACAACCACGGCGATATCCTAGTTTATGACGATGATTGGCTGACAGATTTTGTGGCAAATTACAAACTGAAACTCCAAGAAAAATTTGGAATTCGTCATTTTTACGGTATTTCACAAAACGCAGAAATCAAAGAAACAGACAACTGGTATCAACCCATGCTTAAGTTAGAGCAAAAAGTAGCGAAAGACCAAACGCTGTATCCAGTCGCACGATTACATCATTTGATATTTAAAAAAACTAAGGAGAACCTGTTATGACACGCATATCACACATCACGCGTAATACCAAAGAAACACAAATCGAACTTTCCATCAATCTTGACGGCACAGGTCAAGCGGACATTAGTACAGGTATTGGTTTTCTCGACCACATGCTGACACTTCTCACCTTTCACAGCGATTTTGACTTAAAAATCATAGGACATGGGGATCATGAAACAGTAGGGATGGACCCGCACCATCTCATTGAAGATGTTGCGATTGCTCTTGGCAAATGTATCAGCGAAGCATTAGGTAATAAGCTCGGTATTCGACGTTATGGAAGTTTTACCATTCCAATGGATGAAGCTTTGGTGACTTGTGATTTAGATATTAGTGGACGACCTTATTTGGTATTTCATGCTGATTTATCAGGAAATCAAAAACTTGGTGGCTATGATACAGAAATGACTGAAGAATTTTTTCGTGCCCTTGCTTTTAATGCTGGGATTACGTTACATCTGAACGAACATTATGGGCAAAATACGCATCATATTATTGAAGGCATGTTTAAATCTACAGCGAGGGCGCTAAAACAAGCTGTAAGTATTGATGAAGCGAAAGCTAATTTAATTCCGTCATCGAAAGGATTACTATAAATGATTGTTATCATCGACTACAATATTGGAAATCTTCAAAGTGTACAGGCCGCATTTTTACGATTGGGACAAGAAACAGTGATTTCAAGAGATTTAGAGGAAATTCGTAAAGCAGATGCACTTATTCTTCCAGGAGTTGGGGCTTTTCCTACAGCAATGAATAATTTAAAAAAGTTTAATTTGATTGAACTTATACAAGAACGAGCTGCTGCTGGAATACCAATATTGGGAATTTGTTTAGGAATGCAAGTGCTTTTTGAAAAAGGATACGAGATAGAAGAAAGACAAGGTCTTGGACTTTTAAAGGGAGAGGTAATTCCAATCAAAACTAATGAGAAAATTCCGCATATGGGATGGAATCAATTAAACCTGGCTAAAACCAGTCCAACAACTCATTATTTGTCTGATAATGATGAGGTCTATTTTGTCCATTCTTATCAGGCGACTTGTCCTGATGATGAACTCATTGCCTACACCACTTATGGCGAAGTAAAAATTCCGGCAATTGTTGGAAAAAATAATGTGATAGGATGTCAATTTCACCCTGAAAAGAGTGGAGAAATTGGCAGAAAGATACTAAAAGCATTCTTGGAGGAAATTTAAATGAAGATTATTCCAGCAATTGATTTGCAAAATGGTGAAGCCGTGCGTCTCTACAAAGGAGATTATGATAAGAAAACGGTCTATTCAAAAAATCCCCTTGAAATTGCTCAAAAATTTGAAAGAATGGGGGCGACTGACCTCCATTTGGTTGATTTAGATGGTGCTAAGATAGGACAAACTCGTAATTTAGAGCTTGTGCGAAAAATAAAAGATGAAACAAGATTGAAAATCGAAATTGGTGGTGGAATTAGAGATTTCGATACAGTTAGAATGTATCTTGAACAAATTGGTGTGGAACGAGTGATTTTAGGAACCGCAGCGGTAGAAAAACCTGATTTTCTTAAGGAATTATTAATTAAATATGGTCCAAGCAAAATCATTGTTGGGGTAGATATTAGAGAGGGTTTTGTATCAACAAGTGGTTGGTTAGAAAAAACAAGTCTTCCTTACCTGTCATTTTTAAAAAAATTAGAGAGAATAGGGGTTAAAACCACTATTATTACTGATATCTCCAAAGACGGAACACTGACAGGTCCAAATTTTAAACTTTATGATGAAATTTCAAAGGAAAGTTCCCTAAACGTGATTATTTCTGGAGGTGTAAAGGATAATTCTGATATTCAACGTGCAACTCGTTCTGACTTCTATGGAATTATCGTTGGGAAAGCTTACTATGAGGGGAAAATTAATCTTGAAAAGGAGTTCAGGAATGCTAACTAAAAGAATCATCCCTTGTCTTGATATTAAAAATGGTAAGGTTGTTAAGGGAATCAATTTTGTGGGTTTAAGAGAAATAGGTGATCCAGTGGAATTGGCCAAAATATATGAAGAACAGTGTGCAGATGAAATTGTTTTTCTTGATATTACAGCATCTTTTGAAGAACGTGAAATTATTGGTGAATTAATTGGTCGGGCGGCGCGTGAACTTTCAATTCCATTAACCGTTGGTGGAGGAATTCGTTCAATTGACGATTTTAGAAGAATTCTTGCTAGAGGAGCTGATAAAGTATCCGTCAACTCAGCTGCAATTGAAAATCCTGAACTTATTCGTCAAGCGGCTAACGAATTTGGCGTTCAATGTGTTGTTGTTGCTATTGATGCTAAAAAACGAGCAGACCATAGGGGATATGATGTCTATATCAAAGGCGGGCGTGAAAATGCAGGTCTTGACTTAGTTGATTGGGCTAAAAAGTGTGAAAGATTAGGAACAGGCGAAATTTTACTAACCTCAATGGATAAGGATGGAACAAAGACAGGCTACGATTTGGAAATGCTGAATGACGTTTGTACTGCTGTTAATATTCCTGTTGTAGCAAGTGGCGGTTGTGGGAAGATTTCGGACATTGTTGAAGTTTTTCAAAATACAAGAAGCGATGCTGCCCTTGTTGCTTCATTATTTCATTATGGCGAAGCAACAGTTGATGAAGTTAAAGACGAACTTATAAAAAATAATATTCCAGCAAGAATTATTAAGAAGGAGACATTATGAGACCAGATTTTCATAAGCAGGAACTTATTCCTGTTATTGTTCAAGATTATCAAACAAATCAAGTATTAATGCTTGCCTATACAAATGAAGTAGCTTTTGAGAAAATGCTTGAAACTGGTGAGACTTGGTTTTGGTCACGTTCACGACAAAAACTTTGGCACAAAGGAGAAGAATCAGGTCATTTTCAAAAAATAAAAGGAATGCGTTTGGATTGCGACCAAGATACTTTATTGGTTTTTGTTGAACAAATTGGTAATGCTTGCCATACCGGAACTTACTCTTGTTTTTATGATGAACTTATTCCTTTTGATGACTCTGATATTTTCAGAGAGTTGGAGAAGCAAATCATCGACCGAAAGTTACATCCAGTCGAAAAATCTTATACGAATTATTTGCTTGGAGAGGGCATTGATAAAGTATTAAAAAAAGTTGGTGAAGAAGCAAGTGAAGTGATTATTGCTAGTAAAAATTCAGATAAAGGAGAACTTTTAGGAGAAATTGATGATTTACTTTATCATTTGTTTGTATTAATGAATCAGCAAGGTATTTCTCTAGAAGAAGTACGGCAAAAAGCAAAAGAACGGCATCAGCTAGAAGGAAATAAGAAGGAATTTCATACAAGGACGGCAGATTAAATGAAAAAATTAGATTATCATTTTCACTCTCATTTTTCGGCTGATAGTGAGGAGCTTCCTAGAAAGCATGTGACAGAAGCTATAGCACATGGTTTAGAAGAAATTTGTTTTACAGAGCATCGAGATTTTTATTTTCCAGGAATGGATTTTTCACTAAATCTACCTGAGTATTTTCAAGAAATCAATCGATTACAAGCGGAATTTAAAGATAAAATTAAAATAAAAATTGGCTTGGAAATGGGAATTGATTTACGTTTTAAATCAGAAATTAATCAGTTTATTGATTCGGCTTCTTTTGATTTTGTGATTGCCTCTGTTCATGAAATTGGAGATATTGAAGTTTATGACGGAACAGAATTTTATCTACAGAAAACAAAAGAAGAAGCACAAAGAGAATATCTTTTAGCTTGTTTAGATGTTGTTCAAAATTTTGAGACTTATAATTCATTTGGCCATTTAGATTATGTTGCTAGATATGGACCTTACACGGATAAATCAATAAAGTTTGCAGAGAATCGGGAGATTTTATTTGAAATCTTGCGGGCTTTAGCTTCAAAAGAAAAAGCATTAGAAATAAATACTAGATTGTTTGATGATCCGAAAACTGAACAATTTTATAGTGATTTATTGATTAATTTTAAAAAATTAGGTGGAAAATTTATAACTTTAGGAACGGATAGTCATATAGCAAAGCGTGATTGGCTTTCAATTCATAAAGCAAGAACTTTAATTAAAAAAGCTGGTTTTCACGAACTAGCAACTTTTAGTGGGATGAAAATTGATAAAAATAAAAAGTCTATTAAAGAATAATAGACTTTTTATATTATGATGCTAAATCTTTCTCAAGTAGCGCAAGACGTTCTTGAACTTCTTGATTTGATAGTTGGTGGGCTTTGATGTAACGGTTATTGGGATGAACTCGACATTCATGTGAACAAGCACCAAGATATTTTGCTTCGTTTTCCTCTGAAGCTAACATTTGTCTGTTACATTCTGGATTTCCGCAATTGATGTAACGTTCACATGGGCTTCCATCAAACCAATCACGTCCGACAATGACATGTTCTTTTTGGTTGATTGGAACTGCGATTCGGCTATCAAAAACATACATTTGTCCGTCCCAGAGATCTCCTTGAACTTCTGGGTCTTTTCCGTATGTGGCAATTCCTCCGTGAAGTTGACCAACATCTTTGAAGCCTTCACGAACGAGCCATCCTGAAAATTTTTCACAACGTATTCCACCGGTACAGTAGGTTAAAACACGTTTTTCCATGAATTGTTCTTTGTTATCTCGAATCCACTGTGGAAGTTCTCTAAAACTTCTTATTTCTGGACGAATGGCGCCACGAAAATGTCCTAAGTCAAATTCATAATCATTTCGTGCATCAATCACTACTGTATTTTCATCAAGCATGGCCTCACGAAACTCTTTTGGATCAAGATAAGCCCCAGTAAGTTCCAAAGGATTGACGTCATCTTCTAAACTTAAATTGACTAATTCAGGGCGATAACGGACATGCATTTTCTTAAAAGCATTTTGCTCGGCTTCATCAATTTTGAAAATTGTTGAGCTAAAGCGAGGGTCATTTTTCATCAATTCCATGTAGGCATTTGTTTGCTCGATAGTACCAGAAACAGTTCCGTTGATACCTTCGTCAGCAACTAAAATGCGTCCTTTTAAACCTAATTCTTTACAGTCTGCGAGGTGTTTTTGGGCAAAAGTTTCTCCATCTTCAATTGGGACATATTGGTAATATAATAAAACTCGATAATCTTGAGTCATAATTTCTCCTTAATCTTATTAGTACATTAGAATCCATTATAATTTAATCATTTTATGTCTACCTAAAGCAACAAAATTGCTTGTATATTTTCTAACAAGCTTAATTATTGTGGATTTAATTGAATATTAAAGGGAGAAGTTGTAATCTATTTGTTGTTAAATTCTTGTTAATACAAATAAATGCATTAAATATTATTATTTTATTGACAATTTAAAATATTAAGAGTATTATAATGTAAATTAACAAAAAAGAGGAACTTGAAATGACATACACACAATTTTCATTGTTGTTGATCAAGGTGGACCTACATTAGCTTTTGTGGCTAAAATATGTGGGTCCTGTTTGGCGATAGTCATTTCGAGGACCGAGAGACGTCCTCACGGGCGTCTTTTTTGTTTCTTAATAAAAAATAGAGGTAATATTATGCGAAAAATTGAATTCTTTGACACAAGTTTGAGAGATGGCGAACAGACGCCGGGCGTTAGTTTCTCCATTTCAGAAAAAGTAACGATTGCTAAACAACTGGAAAAATGGGGGATTTCTGTCATAGAGGCTGGTTTTCCTGCGGCAAGTCCAGATAGTTTTGAAGCAGTAAAGCAAATTGCTGATTCTTTGAATGATACGGCTGTCACTGCATTAGCTCGTTGTGTTATCTCAGATATCGATAAAGCGGTTGAAGCGGTAAAGGGGGCTAAATATCCGCAAATTCATGTTTTCATTGCCACTTCACCTATTCACATGAAATATAAACTTAAAATCAGTCCCGAAGAAGTTTTGAAAAATATTGATAAATGTGTGAAATACGCACGTGAACGGGTTGAGGTTGTTGAGTTTTCTCCAGAGGATGCAACAAGGACAGAGTTGAATTTTCTTTTAGAGGCTGTTCAAACGGCTGTCGATGCTGGAGCAACTTATATTAATATTCCTGACACTGTCGGTTATACGACACCAGAAGAATATGGAAAAATTTTTAAATTTTTGATTGATAATACTAAGTCTGAGAGAGAAATTATTTTTAGTCCACATTGTCATGATGATTTAGGAATGGCTGTAGCTAATTCATTAGCTGCAATTAAAGCTGGGGCTGGGAGAGTTGAAGGAACTGTCAATGGTATTGGAGAGCGAGCTGGGAATGCTGCTCTTGAAGAAATTGCTGTGGCACTACATATTCGTAAAGATTTTTATCAGGCACAAAGTCCTTTAAAACTTTCAGAAACTGCTGCAACGGCAGAACTAATTTCACAATTTTCAGGAATTGCTATTCCAAAAAATAAAGCAATTGTTGGTGCTAATGCTTTTGCACACGAATCAGGAATTCATCAAGATGGTGTCCTTAAAAATGCTGAAACTTATGAAATTATTACACCAGAACTTGTCGGAATAAAGCATAATTCGTTGCCTTTAGGTAAACTTTCTGGTCGTCATGCTTTTAGTGAAAAATTGACGGAACTTAATATTGCTTATGACGATGAAAGTCTTGCAATTTTATTTGAAAAATTTAAAAAGTTAGCTGACAAGAAAAAAGAAATTACTGACGCAGATATTCATGCCTTGTTTACAGGAGAAACGGTAAAAAATCTAGCTGGATTTATACTTGATAATGTTCAAATTGATGGGCACAAGGCATTGGTGCAACTAAAAAATCAAGAAGAGGAAATTTATGTTAGCCAAGGAGAGGGGGCAGGTTCAGTGGATGCAATTTTTAAAGCTATTGATAAAGTCTTTAATCATCAACTAAAATTAATTTCCTATTCAGTTGATGCTGTAACTGATGGAATTGATGCACAAGCAACGACTTTGGTTTCTGTTGAAAATCTATCTACAGGCACTATATTTAATGCTAAAGGTGTTGATTATGATGTATTGAAAGGAAGCGCCATTGCTTACATGAACGCTAATGTTTTAGTTCAAAAAGAAAATTTACAAGGAAAGGTTGAACAAATTTCAGCTCATGATGGAATTTAAGGTGAAAAATATTGTCTAAAAAAATTGTGACACTTGCGGGAGATGGAATTGGGCCAGAAATTATGTCAGCTGGTTTAAGTGTTTTAAAAGCTGTCAGTAAAAAAATTGATTTTGAGTATGAATTAGAAGCTAAAGATTTTGGAGGAATTGCAATTGATAAGCATGGTCATCCTTTACCAGAAGAAACTTTGCAAGCAGTTAAAAATGCTGACGCAATCTTGCTCGCTGCAATTGGTCATCCTAAATACAACAATGCAAAAGTTAGACCAGAACAAGGGCTACTTGCTTTACGAAAAGAATTAGGACTGTATGCTAATGTTCGTCCATTAAAAATTTATCCGGCTCTAAAAAAACTTTCTCCCATCCGAAATGTTGAAAATGTTGATTTCTTAGTGATTCGCGAACTGACAGGGGGAATCTATTTCGGTCAGCATGAATTGGCAGATGATAAAGCACGAGATGTCAATGATTATTCTGCTGATGAAATAAGAAGAATTCTTCATTTTGCTTTCAAAAGTGCTCAAAGTCGGCCCAGAAAATTACTGACTTCGGTTGATAAACAAAATGTTCTTGCAACTTCTAAATTATGGCGAAAAATGGCTGATGAAATTGCTGACGAATATCCTGATGTACGATTAGAGCACCAATTGGTCGATTCTTGTGCGATGTTACTGATTACTAATCCGCAACAATTTGATGTGATAGTCACTGAAAATCTATTTGGTGATATTCTCTCTGATGAAGCAAGTAGTTTGGCCGGTAGCTTAGGAGTGATGCCTTCGAGTTCGCATGGATTTAACGGTTTAGCACTCTATGAGCCAATTCATGGTTCGGCACCAGATATTGCAGGAAAAGGAATTGCGAACCCTGTTTCGATGATTCTATCAATTGCCATGATGCTAAGAGAATCTTTTGGGCAAGAAGATGGGGCTGCGATGATTGAAAAAGCCGTAACCCAAACTTTTACTGACGGAATTTTGACTAAAGATTTAGGTGGGACTGCAACAACTAAAGAAATGACAGAAGCAATCCTGAAAAATTGTCAGTAAAATGCGATTGAATAGTGAGCATTTTAGTTGTAGATAAAAGAACCGTCATCATAGCTGACAGTTCTGTCAGTAATTGCGATTGAATAGTGAGCATTTTAGTTGCAGACAAAAGAACCGTTAATAAATTTGATAATTCTATCAGTAAATATTACTGACAAAAAGTACAAAATTACTGACAGAATTTGTCAGAATAAATTTTTAAAAAAGGAAATAAAAAATGTCAGGTAAAACAATATTTGATAAACTTTGGGATCAGCATGTGATTGCTGGAAATGAGGGAGAACCTCAACTGCTTTATATTGACCTTCATGTTATTCATGAGGTTACGAGTCCGCAAGCATTTCAGGGCTTACGCGAAGCAGGACGTCGTGTTCGGAGAAAAGATTTGACATACGGAACTCTTGACCACAATGTTCCAACACAAGATATTTTTAATATTCAAGATTTGATTTCTAAAAAACAAATTGATACTTTTACTAAAAATGTCAAAGAATTTGATGTTCCAGCGGAGACTCATGGTGGAAAAGGACAAGGAATTGTTCACATGGTAGCACCTGAATCTGGCAGAACTCAACCGGGAAAAACAATTGTTTGTGGCGATAGTCATACCGCAACAAATGGAGCATTTGGTGCAATTGCTTTTGGAATTGGTACAAGTGAAGTTGAACATGTTCTTGCAACTCAAACCATTTGGCAAGTTAAACCCAAGCGTATGAAAATTGAATTTCAAGGTCATCCACAAAAAGGAATTTATAGCAAAGACTTTATCCTCGCATTAATTGCTAAATATGGTGTGGATGCAGGTGTAGGTTATGCGGTTGAATATAGTGGGGATGCTATCAGTGATTTAAGCATGGAAGAACGGATGACAATCTGTAACATGTCAATTGAATTTGGGGCAAAAATTGGCCTGATGAATCCTGATGAAAAAACTTATGACTATGTCAAAGGGCGTGAACATGCACCTAAAAACTTTGATGAAGCTGTCAGTAAATGGGAAAAACTTGTCAGTGATTCTGATGCACAATACGATAAGATTTTAAGTCTTGATGTCAGCCAGTTGAAACCAATGTTGACATGGGGAACAAATCCCGGAATGGGCCTAGAATTTGGCGAAAAGTTTCCGGAAATTAACAATGATTTGAATTATGAACGTGCTTATCAGTACATGGATTTAAAGCCAGGCCAAACCGCTTCTGACATAGATTTAGGCTATATTTTCATTGGTTCTTGTACGAATGCTAGACTTGGTGATTTAGAAGAAGCTGCAAAAATTATTGGAGACAGACATATTGCTGATGGACTGACAGGAATTGTCGTCCCTGGAAGCAGACCTGTGAAAGAAGCGGCTGAAGCACAAGGGCTTGATAAAATTTTTAAAGAAGCTGGTTTTGAATGGCGGGAACCGGGTTGCTCAGCCTGTCTTGGAATGAATCCTGACCAAATTCCAGAATACGTTCATTGTGCTTCAACCTCTAATCGAAATTTTGAAGGACGTCAAGGACATAATGCAAGAACGCACCTGTGCTCTCCAGCTATGGCCGCTGCCGCCGCAATCGCTGGTAAATTTGTAGATGTTAGAACGCTCGTAACAGATTAGTCTGTAGAAAGAAAAAAAGATGGAAAAATTCACGATTTACAAAGGGACAAGTGTTCCAGTCATGAACGATAATATTGACACAGACCAAATTATTCCTAAACAATTTTTGAAAGCAATCGATAAAAAGGGCTTTGGGAAAAATTTATTTTATGAATGGCGTTATCTTAAAGATTACGATGAGAATACTGATTTTATTTTGAATGCTCCAAAATACAAAAAAGCTTCTCTGTTAATTTCAGGAGATAATTTTGGTTCGGGTTCTTCAAGAGAACATGCGGCATGGGCCTTATCAGATTACGGCTTTCGGGCAATTATTGCTGGCTCTTACTCAGATATTTTTTATAATAATGCTTTAAAAAATGGCTTGTTACCAATTAAACAACCAAGAGAAGTTCTAAATCAACTGACAAAACTGTCAAGTCAAGAAGAAATTACAATTGATTTACCCCATCAGCTAATTATCACAAGTCTTGGTGACTTTCATTTTGAGATTGACCCCATTTGGAAAGACAAATTAATTAATGGCTTAGATGATATTGGAATAACTTTGCAATATGAAGAAGCAATCTCAGCGTACGAACAAAAAAATCAATAAGAGCGAGCCTAAAATGACAATTATTAATTTAAAGAATGTAAATCTTACTCGAAATAAAAAAGAAATTCTTAAAGATATTACTTGGAAAGTAAATTCCGGCGAAAATTGGGTTATTCTAGGCCTCAACGGTTCTGGAAAATCAAGTCTTTTGAAATTGATTTTAGCAGAAGAATGGAAAACTTCTGGCGAAATCACTGTTTTAAATACTCAATTTGGAAATGGAGAAATTCCTAAGTTGAGAAAAAGAATCAGCGTAGTTGGCTCATTTATTGCTGAAAGATTTCAACCAAATATTAAGGCTGAAAACCTTGTTTATACTGGGAAATTTAATTCGAGCATGCTCTATAAACCCTACACAGATCAGGAACTTGATGAGGCCCGTCAGCTTTTAAGACAAATGGGCGCAAAATCACTTATTGGCCGAAATTATGCCAGCCTTTCTCAAGGGGAAAAGCAAGTTCTTCTTATTGCTAGGAGCTTAATTTTAAAGCCTGAGCTTTTAATTTTGGACGAAGCAACGAACGGTTTAGATTTATTTGCTAAAGAAAAATTATTAAAGCAACTGCAGCAGATTAATCAATTAAAAACCGCACCAACACTCATTTATATTTCTCATCATCCCGATGAAATCACTGATATTTTTACTCACCTTTTACTTTTAAGAGAAGGAAAAGTGATTCAATCAGGGAAAAAAGAAAACTTATTAAATGAAAAGATACTTACTGATTTTTATCAAGAAAAAGTAGAAGTTCACCGTTTTGAGCAGAAATATTTTGTAATTCCTGCTAACTGAGAAAGGAAAGCAAAAGTATTTTATAGACTATATAGAATATTCTGACAAATTATTGTATTTTCATTTTTTTAGTGATAAAATAGCTCTATGTAAATTTACGGGGAGGTCAAAAAGATAACATATGGAATTCAAATATAACGGAAAAGTTGAATCAGTGGAACTCAATAAATATTCTAAGACATTGACTCAAGATCCAACACAACCAGCGACTCAAGCGATGTACTACGGCATTGGTTTTAAAGATGAGGATTTCAAAAAAGCTCAGGTCGGAATCGTCAGCATGGATTGGGACGGAAATCCATGTAATATGCACTTGGGAACACTTGGGAGTAAAATCAAAAGTTCTGTCAACCAAACTGACGGATTGATTGGACTTCAATTTCATACTATTGGAGTTTCTGATGGAATTGCTAACGGAAAGCTTGGCATGAGATATTCTTTGGTCAGTCGTGAAGTGATTGCTGACAGCATCGAAACCAACGCTGGCGCAGAATATTATGATGCCATCGTTGCCATTCCCGGTTGTGATAAAAATATGCCAGGGTCAATCATCGGAATGGCTCGCTTAAATCGTCCGTCAATTATGGTCTATGGTGGAACGATTGAACATGGCGAATATAAAGGTGAAAAATTAAATATTGTTTCGGCCTTTGAAGCTCTGGGGCAAAAAATCACTGGAAATATTTCTGATGAAGATTATCATGGCGTTATTTGCAATGCCATTCCAGGACAAGGGGCTTGCGGAGGAATGTACACTGCCAATACCCTGGCTGCTGCTATTGAAACTTTAGGAATGAGTTTACCTTATTCCTCTTCCAATCCAGCAGTCAGTCAAGAAAAACAAGAAGAGTGTGATGAAATTGGTTTAGCCATCAAAAATTTATTAGAAAAAGATATTAAACCAAGTGATATCATGACCAAAGAAGCTTTTGAAAATGCCATAACAATTGTCATGGTCCTTGGAGGCTCAACCAATGCTGTGCTTCATATCATTGCAATGGCAAATGCCATTGGTGTAGAAATTACGCAAGATGATTTCCAACGTATTTCAGATATTACCCCTGTTCTTGGCGATTTCAAACCAAGCGGAAAATATATGATGGAAGATCTGCACAAAATTGGTGGCCTTCCTGCTGTTTTGAAATACCTACTTAAAGAAGGAAAACTTCACGGTGATTGTTTGACCGTCACAGGTAAAACTTTGGCTGAAAATGTTGAAACAGCATTAGATTTGGACTTTGACAGCCAAGATATTATGCGACCACTAAAAAATCCAATTAAAGCTACTGGACATTTACAAATCTTGTACGGTAATCTTGCCCAAGGGGGTTCTGTTGCAAAAATTTCTGGTAAAGAAGGCGAATTTTTCAAAGGAACTGCTCGTGTTTTTGACGGAGAACAACACTTTATCGATGGCATTGAGTCTGGCCGATTGCATGCCGGTGATGTTGCGGTCATTAGAAATATTGGACCAGTCGGAGGTCCGGGAATGCCAGAGATGTTAAAACCAACTTCAGCATTAATTGGAGCCGGACTTGGAAAATCTTGTGCCCTAATTACTGACGGAAGATTTTCTGGTGGCACACACGGCTTTGTTGTGGGTCATATCGTCCCTGAAGCAGTTGAAGGTGGGTTGATTGGTTTAGTTGAAGATGATGATATTATCGAAATTGATGCGGTGAATAATAGTATTAGTTTAAAAGTTTCTGATGAAGAAATTGCTAAACGACGTGCCAATTATCAAAAACCAACCCCTAAAGCAACGCGTGGTGTCCTTGCAAAATTTGCCAAACTTACACGCCCCGCTAGTGAAGGTTGCGTTACAGATTTATAGAAAGGTTTGAATGAAAAAAATAAAGTTAGAAAAACCTACTTCCGGTTCCCAACTTGTTCTCCAAACCTTAAAAGAACTTGGAGTAGAAATTATTTTTGGTTATCCTGGTGGGGCCATGCTCCCCTTGTATGATGCGATTCATAATTTTGAAGGAATTCAACATATTTTAGCCCGTCATGAGCAAGGAGCAACGCATGAAGCCGAAGGTTACGCTAAATCGTCTGGTAAAGTTGGTGTCGTCGTTGTTACGTCTGGACCGGGAGCGACTAATGCAGTAACCGGAATTGCTGACGCTTATCTTGATTCAGTCCCATTGTTAGTTTTCACAGGTCAAGTTGGCCGTCAGTCAATTGGTAAAGATGCTTTTCAAGAAGCAGATACTGTTGGAATTACAGCCCCAATTACAAAATATAATTATCAAATTAGGGAAACTGCAGATATTCCAAGAATTGTTACAGAAGCCTATTATTTGGCAAGGACAGGACGTCCTGGACCAGTAGAAATTGATTTACCAAAAGATGTTTCCACCCTTGAAGTCACTGAAATTAATGACCCAAGCTTGAATCTTCCTCATTATCACGAAAGTGAAAAAGCGACTGATGAACAATTGCAAGAATTACTGACAGAACTTTCTGTCAGTAAAAAACCAGTCGTTATTGCTGGCGGAGGAATTAATTATTCTGGCTCAGTTGATATTTTCAGAGTATTTGTCGAAAAATATCAAATTCCAGTTGTTTCTACATTGCTTGGCTTAGGAACATTACCAATCAGCCACGAATTGCAACTAGGAATGGCAGGAATGCACGGTTCATACGCTGCAAATATGGCTTTAGTTGAAGCTGACTATATTATTAATTTGGGATCACGTTTTGACGATAGAGTTGTATCCAATCCTGCAAAATTTGCTAAAAATGCTGTCGTTGCTCATATTGATATTGACGCTGCTGAACTTGGCAAAATTGTAAAAACCGATATTCCAATCCTTTCTGATTTGAAAGCGGCTTTAAGCAGACTTTTGCAATTAAATAAGGTCAAGACTGACTTTAATGATTGGATTAAAACTGTCATTGAAAATAAAGAGAAAGCACCATTTACTTATGAGCCCCAAAACCATGATATCCGTCCACAGGAAACAATTAAATTAATTGGAGAATATACCCAAGGAGATGCAATCATTGTAACTGATGTTGGGCAACATCAAATGTGGGTGGCACAATATTATCCTTATAAAAATGCAAGGCAACTTATTACTTCTGGGGGAATGGGAACGATGGGCTTTGGCATTCCTGCAGCAATCGGTGCAAAGCTGGCACAACCAAATAAAAATGTCATTGTTTTTGTTGGCGATGGTGGCTTTCAAATGACTAATCAAGAATTAGCATTACTTAATGGCTACGGTATTGCAATCAAAGTTGTTCTGATTAATAATCATTCATTGGGAATGGTACGTCAATGGCAAGAATCATTCTATGAAGAGCGACGTTCACAATCAGTTTTTGATGTTGAACCCAATTTTCAATTGTTAGCCGAAGCTTATGGCATCAAACATGTTAAGTTAGATAATCCAAAAACTTTGGCTGATGATTTAAAAATTATTACAGAAGATGAGCCAATGCTTATTGAAGTTCTAATTTCAAAATCTGAACATGTTTTACCAATGATACCAGCTGGATTACACAATGACGAAATGATTGGACTTCATTTTACTGATAAGAATGAGGAGGTAGATAATGCGTAGAATGATTATCGCAAAACTTCATAATGTAACAGGAATTATGAATCGATTTACCGCCGTTCTCAATCGAAGGCAAGTGAACATTCTCTCAATTACCGCTGGAGTTACAGAAAGTCAAGACTTAACTCATACCACTTTTGTTATTGAAGTTGATCATCTTGATGAAGTAGAACAAATCATTAAACAATTAAATCGATTAATTGATGTGATTGAAGTAGCTGATATTACAGATTTGCCTCATGTAGAACGTGAAGTCGTCTTGATTAAAGTATCAGCTCCACCGACCATTAGGGCAGAAATTTTTACAATGATTGAACCTTTTAGAGTAAATGTAGTTGATGTCAATCTGGAAAATGTCACCATTCAATTAACGGGTGATTCAGCAAAAATCGAAGCACTTATTGATGTTGTTAGTCCTTATGGCATTCTAAATATGGCTCGGACAGGTAGTGCAGGCTTCGAGCGTGGCTAAATTTAAATAAGTTAACAAATAAATAGAAAAATAGAGGAAACAAAAATGGCAGTTACAATGTATTATGAAGATGATGTAGAAGTATCAGCACTTGCTGGAAAGCAAATTGCAGTAATCGGCTATGGGTCACAAGGACATGCTCACGCACAGAATTTGCGTGATTCTGGTCACAACGTTATCATTGGTGTGCGCCACGGAAAATCTTTTGATAAAGCAAAAGAAGATGGCTTTGAAACATTTGAAGTAGGAGAAGCGGTAGCTAAAGCTGATGTTATTATGGTTTTGGCGCCAGATGAACTTCAACAATCCATTTATGAAGAGGACATCAAACCAAACTTGAAAGCAGGTTCAGCACTTGGTTTTGCTCACGGATTTAATATCCATTTTGGCTATATTAAAGTACCAGAAGACGTTGACGTCTTTATGGTTGCACCTAAGGCTCCAGGTCACCTTGTCCGTCGGACTTATACTGAAGGTTTTGGTACACCAGCTTTGTTTGTTTCACACCAAAATGCAAGTGGTCATGCGCGTGAAATCGCAATGGATTGGGCCAAAGGAATTGGTTGTGCTCGAGTGGGAATTATCGAAACAACCTTTAAAGAAGAAACAGAAGAAGATTTGTTTGGAGAACAAGCCGTTCTATGTGGAGGTTTGACAGCACTTGTTGAAGCCGGTTTTGAAACACTGACAGAAGCTGGATACGCTGGCGAATTGGCTTACTTTGAAGTTTTACACGAAATGAAATTGATTGTTGACCTCATGTATGAAGGTGGTTTTACTAAAATGCGTCAATCCATCTCAAATACTGCTGAGTTTGGCGATTATGTGACTGGTCCACGGATTATTACTGACGAAGTTAAAAAGAATATGAAGCTTGTTTTGGCTGATATTCAATCTGGAAAATTTGCTCAAGATTTCGTTGATGACTTCAAAGCGGGGCGTCCAAAATTAACAGCCTATCGCGAAGCTGCTAAAAATCTTGAAATTGAAAAAATTGGGGCAGAACTACGTAAAGCAATGCCATTCACACAATCTGGTGATGACGATGCCTTTAAAATCTATCAGTAATTTCTCTTATTGATTGAACAAAAACATAAAAGCATTTTATGGAGGAATGACATAAATGATAAGTGCCAAAGAGGTTGAAGATGCCTATGATTTGTTAAAAGCAGTTGTCACTAAAACACCTTTACAATTAGACCCTTACCTTTCCAATAAATATCAAGCAAATATTTACTTAAAAGAAGAAAACTTACAGAAAGTTCGTTCTTTTAAATTACGAGGAGCTTATTATTCTATCAGTAAATTATCTGATGAGCAACGCTCTAAAGGAGTGGTTTGTGCCTCCGCAGGTAATCATGCACAAGGAGTTGCTTTTGCCGCAAATCAATTAAATATTTCTGCGACAATTTTTATGCCCGTTACCACACCTAACCAAAAAATTTCACAAGTTAAATTTTTTGGCGAAAGTCATGTAACAATTCGTTTAATTGGTGATACTTTTGATGAATCAGCCAGAGCAGCAAAAGCTTTTTCTCAAGATAATGACAAACCATTTATAGACCCTTTTGATGATGAAAATGTAATTGCTGGTCAAGGGACAGTGGCTTTAGAAATTTTTGCGCAAGCTAAAAAACAAGGAATAAGTTTAGATAAGATTTTTGTACAGATTGGTGGAGGTGGTTTAATTGCAGGAATTACGGCCTACAGTAAGGAGCGCTATCCCCAAACTGAAATTATCGGAGTTGAAGCAAAAGGGGCAACAAGTATGAAAGCTGCCTACTCTGCTGGTCAGCCCGTCACCTTGGAACACATTGATAAATTTGCTGACGGAATTGCGGTTGCGACTGTCGGTCAAAAAACTTACCAACTTATTAATGACAAAGTGAAACAATTGCTTGCGGTTGATGAAGGTTTAATTTCTCAAACCATACTCGAATTGTATTCAAAATTAGGTATTGTCGCCGAACCAGCAGGTGCAACATCTGTTGCCGCACTTGAACTTATTAAAGATGAAATCAAGGGTAAAAATATTGTCTGTATCATCAGCGGCGGAAATAATGATATTAGTCGAATGCAAGAAATTGAAGAAAGAGCTTTGGTTTATGAAGGTCTAAAACATTATTTTGTCATTAACTTTCCTCAAAGACCAGGAGCCTTACGAACTTTTGTCAGTGATATTTTAGGGCCAAATGATGATATTACCCGATTTGAGTACATCAAAAGGGCTGATAAAGGTAAAGGACCTTGTCTTGTTGGGATTTTACTTTCAGATGCTAGTGATTATGATTCATTGATTAATCGGATTGAAAGATTTGATAATCGTTATGTTAACTTACATGGAAATGATAGTTTATACGAACTTTTGGTCTAACTAACCAATAATTGATTTGAGCCATTTTCTAGTTTCAATTCTCTTTAAATCACTAGAAATTTGATATAATTTAATTAATAAATTATTTAAATTTAATGAGATAGAAAAGAGAAATATCATGACAGAAATCACACAACTTTTTCAATATAATACCCTTGGAGCTTTAATGGCAGGCCTTTACGAGGGGACAATGACAATTGGTGAACTTCTGAAACATGGTGATTTAGGAATTGGAACTTTAGATTCTGTTGATGGAGAATTAATTGTTTTGGACGGCAAAGCCTACCAAGCTAAAGGTGATAAAACTATCGTCGAATTAACTGATGACATCAAAGTTCCTTATGCTGCAGTTGTTCCCCATCAGGCAGAGGTAGTTTTTAAGCAAAAATTTACGGCCAGTGATAAGGAATTAGAAGACCGAATCGAAAGCTATTTTGACGGGCAAAACTTATTTCGCTCAATCAAAATAACTGGTGAGTTTCCAAAAATGCACGTTCGTATGATTCCACGGGCAAAATCAGGGACAAGATTTGTAGAAGTTTCACAAAATCAACCCGAATACACTGAAGAAAACGTCAAAGGAACAATTGTTGGGATTTGGACTCCAGAAATGTTTCATGGTGTGAGTGTTGCTGGTTATCACCTCCATTTTATTAGTGAAGATTTTACTTTTGGTGGACATGTCCTTGATTTTATTATTGATAATGGTACTGTTGAAATTGGCGCAATTGACCAATTGAACCAATCATTCCCCGTTCAAGATCGCAAATTCTTGTTTGCTGACCTTGATATTGAAGCACTAAAAAAAGATATCGATGTAGCTGAATGATAATCACTAGATTTCTTTAGCTATATTAAAGGAGAAATCTATGAAAATTATTGCAACATCAGATGCACCAGCCGCTATCGGTCCTTATGTTCAAGGCAAAATTGTTAATGGTTTACTCTATGCATCAGGCCAAATTCCGTTGAATCCATTGAATGGAGAGATTGTTGGAGATAGCATTGAGACTCAAACCGAACAGGTGATGAAAAATATTTCTGCTATTTTGAAAGAAGCACATTCTGATTTTGACTTAGTCATCAAAACAACATGTTTCTTGAAAAATATTGAAGATTTTTCAAGATTTAATGCAATTTATTCAAAGTTTTTTGATAAGGAATTCCCAGCGCGTTCCGCTGTTGGAGTCGCAGGATTACCTAAAAATGTCCTTATTGAAATAGAAGTCATTGCAGAAGTTAAATCCTAAAATTAAAACATATTAGCTATAAAAATTACTGACAAGATTTCTGTCAGTAATTTTTTTGGTTACAAGTCAGTCTTTTTTACGTATAGAAAATTATAAGCCAATTTTAAAATTGCTGACAAAGCTGTCAGTAAAAAATGGAGGAATTATGATAACAAATTTTGATTTATATCGTTGGAAAAAAGCTGGCATGACCAATTTAGGAGTAAATAAACTTTAAAAATTTTTTCATAGATATGATAAAAAAATAAGTTTAAGACAAATGGGACAAGTAGCACAACTTAAATCAATTCCCAACTTTATTGAACAATATAAAAATCAAGACGTAAGTAAACTGAGAGAAGAGTATAAAATATACCCATCATTTTCTCTTCTTGATGAAATTTATCCCGAAAGGCTCAAGGAAATTTACAATCCACCGGTTCTATTATTTTATCAAGGAGATATAAGACTCTTAAAAACTCCTAAATTAGCTTTTGTTGGTAGTCGACAAGCAAGCTCACAAGGAATTAAAGCCGTTCAAAAAATTGTGACAGAGTTGAACCAAAATTTTACGATTGTCAGCGGACTCGCTAAAGGAATAGATACAGCAAGTCATCTTTCTGCCATTAAAAATAAAATCCCTACAATTGCAGTTATCGGTACAGGCTTAGATATCTTTTATCCTTTAGAAAATCGAAAAATTCAAGAATATCTTGCTAAAAACCAACTCATACTATCAGAATATTCAGTCGGAGAAAAACCACTTCGCTATCATTTTCCTGAACGCAATCGTATCATTGCGGGACTTTCACATGGTGTAGTAGTGATAGAAGCAAAGTTACGAAGTGGTAGTTTAATTACTTGTGAGCGCGCTCTGGAAGAAGGAAGAGATATTTTCGCTGTACCAGGAAACATAGCAGATGGATTTTCAGATGGCTGTAATCATCTCATACAACAAGGAGCAAAATTAATCTATCAAGCCCAAGATATCTTAGAAGAATATTTGTATGATTAAAAAAAGCCTTTATCACCTTGCACCACATGACTTAAGTCGGTTTTTATAGTACAAAAAAATATCAAGTTCTACTATAAGAAAACTAAATAACTTGACATATTGAAGAAAAGCATTTATTATGAGAGAGTGAATTTAATGTAAATAAGAGTATTAACACCTCTTAAACTATTATTTTACTTCCACATTCGATATATACCTCTATGAATTAAGATACAATAACTAAAAGATAGTGGATACCCAAAAGAATAAATAGGAAAAATTATGCCAACTTCAACTAAAAGTAAAACAAAAACAACTACAAAGAAAAAAACAACACGAAAAAGAGTCACTCCAGGTAAAAATCTGGTTATTGTAGAATCGCCAGCAAAAGCTAAAACAATTGAAAAATATTTAGGTCGAAACTACAAAGTTGTGGCTTCAGTAGGTCATATTCGTGATTTGAAAAAATCAACCATGTCTGTTGATATAGAGAATGACTATGAACCCCAATATATTAATATTCGTGGGAAAGCCCCATTAATCAACTCTCTCAAAAAAGAAGCAAAGGCTGCCAAAGCCGTCTATCTCGCAAGTGACCCGGACCGTGAAGGTGAAGCAATTTCTTGGCACTTAGCACATATCTTAAATCTTCCACTTGAAGAAAAAAATCGAGTGGTCTTTAATGAAATCACTAAAGATGCTGTTAAAAATGCCTTTAAGGAGCCGCGTCAAATTGATGTGGACCTAGTTGATGCCCAACAAGCACGCCGAGTTCTTGACCGTTTGGTGGGTTATTCAATTAGTCCTATTCTATGGAAAAAAGTCAAAAAAGGACTTTCAGCAGGTCGAGTTCAATCTATTGCCTTAAAACTAATTGTTGACCGCGAGAATGAAATTAATGCTTTTATTCCAGAAGAGTATTGGTCAATTGATGGTGAATTTAAAAAAGGAACTAAAAAATTCAAAGCATCCTTCTGGGGAATTGACGGAAAAAAACATCCTTTAAAAACCAATGAAGATGTCATCAAAGTCATGGAACGTTTAGACGGTCCTGATTTTAACGTAGATAAAGTTGAAAAGAAAGAACGTCGCAGAAACGCTCCTCTTCCTTATACAACTAGCTCAATGCAACAAGACGCAGCTAATAAACTTAACTTTCGTACCCGTAAAACAATGATGGTTGCTCAACAACTTTATGAAGGTCTTACTTTAGGAAGCCAGGGCCATCAAGGTTTAATTACCTATATGCGTACAGACTCAACACGTATTTCTCCTGTTGCACAGAGTGCAGCTCACAATTATATTGCTGATCAATTTGGAGAAAAATATAGTAAACACGGTTCAAAAGTTAAAAATGCCTCTGGAGCCCAGGATGCCCACGAAGCAATTCGACCTTCAAATGTCTTTAATACTCCAGACGCAATTGCTAAATATCTAGACAAAGATCAACTAAAACTTTACACACTCATCTGGAATCGTTTCGTTGCCAGTCAAATGGTCGCAGCTATTTTCGATACTGTTAAAGTAAATCTGTCTCAAAATGGTGTTATCTTTATTGCTAATGGTTCACAAGTGAAATTTGACGGTTATCTGCGAATCTACAATGATTCTGATAAATCAAATATGCTTCCAGAGATGGAAGAAAATGAAACTGTCAAAAAAGCGAATGTTAAACCAGAACAACATTTCACTCAACCACCAGCTAGATATTCCGAAGCAACACTCATCAAGACATTGGAAGAAAATGGAGTGGGACGTCCCTCAACCTATGCGCCTACACTAGAAACAATTCAAAAACGTTACTATGTGAGATTGTCAGCAAAACGTTTTGAACCTACAGAGCTTGGAGAAATTGTCAATAAGCTTATTGTTGAGTTCTTCCCTAACATTGTAAATACTGAATTTACAGCTGAAATGGAAAAAGATCTTGATGAAGTTGAAGAAGGAAAACGTCAATGGATTGAGGTTGTTGACCAATTTTACAAACCCTTTGCAAAAGAACTTGAAAATGCCGAAGAAGGTATGGAAAAAATTCAAATCAAGGATGAACCTGCTGGCTTTGACTGTGATGTTTGTGGAAGTCCGATGGTAATTAAGTTGGGACGTTTTGGAAAATTTTACGCTTGTAGCAACTTCCCAGATTGCCGAAACACCAAAGCAATAGTCAAAGAAATAGGCGTAAAATGTCCACTTTGCCATGAAGGAAATATTATTGAACGCAAAACAAAGAAAAATAGAATTTTCTATGGTTGTGATCGTTACCCAGACTGTGAATTCACAAGTTGGGACAAACCTATCGGACGTGATTGTCCTAAATCTGGACATTTTCTTGTTGAAAAGAAAGTTCGTGGTGGCGGTAAACAAGTGGTATGTTCAAATGATGAATGTGATTATCAAGAAGAAAAACAAAAATAAAAGGCGTTTCCGCGCTTTTTTATTATATTAATCAATGGAAAAATTTACTAAATTTAGATATAATTGGGACTATGAAAAAAACACATATTAACGTTATTGGAGCGGGACTTGCTGGTTCTGAAGCTGCTTATCAAATTGCTAAGCGTGGCATTCCCGTTAAACTATACGAAATGCGAGGCGTTAAACAAACCCCTCAACACAAAACAGATAAATTTGCTGAACTAGTCTGTTCAAATTCTCTTCGTGGAGCTGCAATCACTAACGCGGTTGGTCTCTTAAAAGAAGAAATGAGAAGACTTGATTCTGTAATTATCAAGGCAGCGGAAGTGACTCAAGTACCTGCTGGAGGAGCCTTAGCTGTTGATAGAGAAGGTTTCTCTGATTTTGTCACAAGAGAAGTTTCTAACCATCCATTAGTTGAAGTAATTCGTGAAGAAATTACTGATCTTCCAGAAGATGAAATTACAATTATTGCTACTGGACCTCTAACTTCAGATAAATTAGCAGAAAAAATTCATGAGTTTAACGGTGCGGATGGCTTTTATTTTTATGATGCAGCAGCACCAATTATTGACGCCAACTCGATTAATTTTGATAAAGTCTATAAAAAATCTCGATATGATAAAGGTGAGGCTGACTATATCAACTGTCCAATGACCAAGGAAGAATTTCAAGCCTTTCAAGAAGCTTTAATTTCTGCTGAAGAAGCTCCTTTAAACTCTTTTGAAGATTTAAAAGTCTTTGAAGGTTGTATGCCTATTGAAGAAATGGCCAAACGTGGTTATAAAACGATGCTATTTGGCCCGATGAAACCTGTTGGATTGGAATATCCTGAAGATTATAAAGGACCCAGAGACGGTGATTTTAAGACTCCCTATGCAGTTGTTCAACTTCGCCAAGATAATGCTTCCGCATCTTTGTACAATATCGTAGGATTTCAAACTCATTTAAAATGGGGAGAACAAAAACGAGTTTTCCAAATGATTCCAGGTCTTGAAAATGCTGAATTCGTTCGTTATGGAGTCATGCATCGTAATTCTTACATGGATTCTCCAAATCTTCTTAAACAAACTTTCCAATCTCGCAAACAAGAGAATCTGTTCTTTGCAGGACAAATGACAGGAGTAGAGGGCTATGTAGAATCAGCTGCTTCTGGTTTAGTTGCTGGAATTAATGCTGTCAAACTCTTTAATGACGAAGAAGTAGTTATATTCCCAAAAACAACGGCGATTGGAAGTTTACCTTACTACATCACCCATACTGATAGCAAACATTTTCAACCAATGAATGTAACCTTCGGAATTGTTGAAGAATTAGAAGGCCCACGAATTCGTGATAAAAAAGAACGTTATACTAAGGTAGCAGAGCGTGCTTTAAATAGCTTAACAGATATTATTTCAAAAGATAATCTATAACAAATAAAAAACACTTGGAATTTGAATCAAGTGTTTTTTATTTGTTATAGATTATCTAGAGCATTTTTTTGTTCTTCATTGATAATATGAGTATAAAGGTCTGTAACTTGAGTTGAAGCATGCCCTAACTGATTGCTCACCAATACCTGAGAATTTGTTTGAGCATAAAGTCGAGTCGCAAGTGTATGTCTAAGCTTGTGAGGGGTCACTCGCACTTTAAAAGCTTGAGAATATTTAGCAACTAATTTTTCAACACTAGAAGGATCTATTCGGCTAGGAACATCTCTATAAAGTGTCACAAAAAATGCCGTATCTTTCGCTGTAGTCTTATAACGTTGACTTCGTACTTCCAAGTATCTTTCAAAATAAGTTTTGGCAAAAGGAGCATAAGGAACAGCATCCCTTTTTCCTCCTTTACGAGTCACCTCAACAACCATAGTAATAAGATTTAAATCTCTTAAATCTACATTAACTGCCTCAGAAAGACGAATACCAGAGGCTAAAATAAGTGCAATAATTGCTAAATCACGTTCTTTATTTTTGAAAAAACTAGAACGAGCTCTATTTGATAATGTTTTTTCATATTCATTATCAATATAGTCAAGAAAACCTTGAGTTTCATCTCCCAAAAAAAGCTTTCCTTTAATATTCTCAGCACGAGAAGCTAAAGTTTCGGATTTTTTCTTAGTCTGTACCTTCTTCATAACATTACGATAGAAGTAAGGCTCACCATCTTCATTTTCAACCTCTTCAGTAAGGTATTTATAAAGACTAGAAAGAGCAGATAGAGTACGATTAATTGTTGTTTGACTTACCCCATAACGAGTAGAGCGCGTATTTAAACGGGGTCTCTCCCTAAGATAGAGGATAAATGACTCCAAATCTCGTTTAGTTAAGTTTTCTAAAACAGAGAGGGAAACATCAGTTATCTTATCAACATCAGCAACTCCAGAATCGACCAACCAACTAAAGAAACGTTCATATTCTTTAAGATATTCATAAAGTGTATTCAAACTATAAGGAATAGTAAGTTTAGATTGATAATATTCTAAAACATAAGAAGGCATGATATGTTTTAGTTTTTCAATATTTTGTATTAATTGTTCACGTTTCATAAATTTAAGTATACCAGAAGAGATATCCAATTGTCAAGAAAATTACAGTTTTTCGGAAAGATGTTACTCAAAACATATAGGAGTTCTGTGTCACACCTTTTCAAAAGGTTTCGTAAACCTTGCTATTATAAGGTTCTTGTGACACATTGCTCTCCTGCTTTTTGTTCTAAATATCTTTCTAAAAAATTTTTTCAGAAGTTTTTTCTTTTTCTTACTAAAATAAAATAATAGATATTATTATAAATCAAATCACTCACAAAAAAGAGAGATCCGATTAAGAATCTCCCTTTTACATCATTTGACTTGACTTTTTATGCATATTTTCCAATACAAAAATCCATCCTTTGAGGTAACTACGGCAACAATCTTAACCCTCTGTGGCCCACTTTTGGTTTCAACAGCCGCCTCGTCGCCTTTACGTAGTCTAATTGGTTGTAGGTGGTCTGGTACCTTCCAATAGCGTTTATGTTTGTCAGTTCCTTTAATATGGACTGCTTGAATGATTTTCATGGTTACTCCCCTGTCATTTAATTACGTTAATCTGATTATATCAAAAATTACACGTTAAATAAATTTTTTATAGTTTGTGAATTTCATAACTTTCTTAACGCATCTTTAGCTTCAGCACTGACAATATGGGTATATAACTCAGTTGGTTTGGTTGAAGAATGTCCTAATTGGTTGCTGACAAGGACTTGAGAGTGACTGACATTATAGAGACTTGTTGCGAATGTATGCCTTAGAGTATGAGGGATTACTCTAACTTTATAGGCTTCTGAATACTTTGCGACTAGCTTATTTATCGATGCGTTAGAAATTTTTCTAATTGTTTGATTATAGTCCGTGATAAATAAAGCTTCTACATCAGTATTTAAGCTACTTCTTGCCTCAAAATAATCTGTTATATATTTATGCTAAAAATGAGCAATAGGCACTACATCCTTCTTTCCTTCTTTTCGCATCACTCTTACTTTTCCAGTTTCAAGGTTTAAATCGTTAAGATTGATTCCTACAAGTTCCGCACAACGTAATCCAGATGATAAAAAAAGACTTAATATAGCTAAATCCCTGGCTTTATTTTTCTTGAAACTTGTTCTTGCACGATTACTGATAGACTTTTCATAGTCATGTTCAACAAATTCTAAAAAGACTTTGGTCTCATCTCCTAAAAATAGTTTACCTTCCAGTTGAGCCGCACGGTAATGCAAGGTTTCGCTTTTTTTTCGGATATGAATTAAACGGCTAGCATTTCTAGTAATGTAAGTATTGCCATTACTATCTTCGGTTTGTTCACAAAGATAATTATATAGGCTCTTTATTGCAGCAATTGTTCAATTTAATGATGATGTATGTGTATTAGAACCACATTTTGATTCTAAACGGAGTCGTTCGTGAAGTACGAAGGCTTCTAGCTCACGTTTCGTTACGTTTTCCATTTCGTTCAAAGTGATTTCTTTGATGTTAGCATGGTTCGTTATGTTATTTTCACTCATCCAATTCAAATATTTCCTGAACTCTAGGCAGTAAGAGTAAATAGAGGCAATACTCAGCGGTACAGTGTCCTTAGACTGGATAAACTCATTGACGTAGTAGGGAAACTCAAGCATGAGTTTATTTACATTATAACGATAACCATGATTTTCTGACATCTCTTTTTATTGTTCCTCAACATTTTCTATTCAAATTAGAATATATTGTAGTTAAATATTAAAGTATTGTCAATTTTTGTATAAACTCAAAACTTAATACTTTGCGGTCTGTTTTTTCCTGACCGCTTTTTATTTTGGAATTTTTTATTAATTTTATTCATCCTCATCTTTTCAAATGTTTTTTTGTAAAAGATATTTTATTTGTTAGTATTTTTAGTTTGTTAATAGTGGGTAATTTGTAGTGGCTGATTTAACGGAATCTGGTAAATCCGTAATCCGATAAATCCGGTTTTCAGTATTTCGGTATTTAAACCTTAGAAAGAGGCTTCAGCATTTTATAAACGGATTAAAATTACATAGCAGGTATGAACATTTTAAAATGATACATATCTTTCCGAAAAAGTTTGCTTTTTCTCATATTAATTTGATTAATTTTTGTAGATACAATACCGACTCTAATACCGACCTTAATACTGACTTATTTTAGAGATTAAGTTTTTGTCAGAAAGTTTGAACCTTTTTCTGCAATTTTTCTTAGCACTATTCAAAAATTGAATACCGAGTTTATATTTACAAACATTATTCATAATTGGTATTTTACAAGTACCGGTACACCACTTATAATAAGCTTATAAAATAAAAGTTGGAGGCCAAATATGGTTGTGAAAATTACAGATAAAATGAAATTTAGTCGTTCTTTCGATTATGTCGATAATGGTATAGAACATGGTGTGTTAAGTAAGTTTGAACCTAAAGAAATTTTATTAAAGAAAGGAACGCTTATTGCTGAAGGTTTTAAACCGTTGGATTGTGATATCAAAATGCTTAAAGATGTCCCTGTGAAATTAAGAGACGGTGTAACAATTTATACAGACATATACTTACCAAATAACTGTAAAAAAGTTCCGACACTTATTGCTTGGAGTCCCTATGGTAAGAGTGCTGGGACTGCACCTCGCTATAAGAATCTCTTCAATATGCTTGGTATGGGAAATGCATGGAATTCTGGTCTAACAAAATTTGAAGCACCAGATCCTTCATATTGGTGTGCACATGGGTATGCTGTATGCAATCCGGATATGAGAGGGATTGCACATAGTGAAGGGAATACCACTATGGTAGGGTCTCAAGAAGCCCAAGATGGTTATGATTTAATTGAATGGATTGCTAGTCAAGAATGGAGTAATAGTAAAACAGCACTTACTGGCACCTCTTATCTTGCCTTTTCTCAATGGTATATAGCTGCTGAACAGCCTCCTCACCTTACTTGCATTAATCCTACTGAAGGACTCTCAGATGGTTATAGAGATTTGGCTTTTATTGGAGGAATTCCCGATAAAAACTTCATTGAGAGATTACAAGTTAATCATGTAAGTGCAAAAGGAGCGAAGCGTGAAAATTTAGTAAAAGAGATGGACTGCTATCCTTTAGCCACTGCTGAAGTTTGGAAAGATAAAGTGGCTGATACATCAAAAATTACTGTACCTGCTTTTGTCATTGCAAGTTATTCTAATACACTTCATACGATGGGGACTTTCCGCTCTTGGAGAAACTTAGGTTCAAAAGAAAAATGGTTGAGAATTCACGATAAGCAAGAATGGCCATACTATTATGATAAAGATAATGTTGAAGAATTGCGTCGTTTCTTTGATTATTACTTATTAGATAAAGACAATGGTTGGAATAAAACTTCACAAGTTCGTTATTCATTAATAGATTTTCAAGGAAATAATACTAACGATATCTCAACGGGCACATTCCCACCCTCAGAAACCTCAAATACAAAATACTTCTTTAATCCACTTACTAGAACTCTCCAAGATAAAGCGGGGGAAACGGATATTGTATTACGATACGATACACAAAGATTACCAGGAAAAATTTCCTTTCAGAAAACTTTTGATAAGAAAACTACATTTGTAGGTTATCCTAAGGTTAAATTATACATGGAAGTTGAAAGCTATAATGATATGGATATATTTGTGTGGCTACAGAAACTGGATAAATTTGGTAACGTACTAAGTGAATTTGTAGTACCTAATCACGGTGCAGCGTTGCAAGACTTTACCCAAAATGGTGCTTCGGCGCTTAGGTATAAAGGAGCTTGGGGGAGATTAAGAGCTTCAATGCGCCATCTTGATGTAGAGCATTCTACCGACGAAATACCTGCTTATAGTTTTGATCGCGTTGAAAAACTTTCTGAGAAACAAGTGGTAGAACTTGATATTGTATTAAGCCCAATCGGACTATCATATGATAAAGGTGAAACACTTAGAATCGTTATAAGTTCAAAAGATGAACTTGGATCAGTAATGCCAGGCACACCTGGTTGCACACCTGATAATGGAGGGGTTCACATTTTACATACTGGAGGTACTAATACTTCTTATCTTCAACTCCCTCTTCTAAACTAATTATTCTGTCTTTTACCATATGACTTTATGGATCATTTATGATATTCTAGTAATGATCGGAGGTCAGATGAAATTATCAACTCTACGATATTTTGTTGAGGTAGCAACTGAGAACAGCTTCACAAAAGCTTCACAAAATTTATTTATCTCTCAACCAACTTTAAGCAGAAGGATTCAAGAATTAGAGTCAGAGTTAGGGGTAACACTCTTTAACCGCAATAACACAAATAATTTGATCCTTTCCCCAGAAGGTAAACAATTACTGGTGAAAGTTAGAGATGTTTTAGACCAAATTGACTCTATATCAGGTATGTTTGATCCTGACAGTGTTACCAATAATAATGCGACATTAATTAAAGTTGGATGTTTATCTAATTTTGACTATAGTGAATTGTATAATTTAATAGAGCAGTTTAAAATACAATACCCAACCGTAAAATTTATAATTGAACAAGGTTCCCCCATGGAGCTAAATGATGGACTGTTGAGCAGGACATATGATTTAGTACTTAATTTAGATAATTATATTTCTAGCAATGATGTTCTTAAAACTTCTTTATATAAAAAGAATAATTTACAGGTGGCCATTCAAAATAATCACAGATTAGCATCAAAACAAGAAATAAAATTTTCTGATTTAACTGATGAAACCCTTATTCTCATTGAACGAAATAAATCCCCTCTAGTATTTGATTATGTGATTAATCAATGTTTAAAACATGGTTTCCATGCGAAAGCTAATTATTATGTTAAGAATTTAGATGAGGGACTTTCTAAAACATCACTTGGAGAAGGGATTTCATTTCTTTACTCCGGCATGGATAATGGATATTTGTCAAAAAAATATCGTGTAAAATTTTTAAATTTGAATGAAGAGAAAAGTTCACAAAATTTGGTTTATGCTTTTCAAGAAAATAATAATCCTATGTTGGATGAATTTTTAAACTTCGTTCATCAAAATAGATCTGATTTATATTAAAAACTCATCTTGCAATAAATAGCAAGATGAGTTTTTAACTGACCTTAAATATTTTATATGATATTAATAGCAGCCCCATTTGTACAAGTATTTTTTAATATAAATAGGTTTCTCAAAATGAGTGACTTTTTTATATTTTTATTTTAGAACATACGTCTTAATCGCCAATGAAACACCTGACTTATCATTTGAACTCGTGATTTTGGTTGCATGAGACTTTACCTCTTTCGGAGCATTTCCCATTGCTACCCCTATACCTGCACTCTCTAACATTGGAATATCATTGAAGTTATCTCCTATAGTCATAGTTTCAGCTAAAGATAGACCATAATGTTTCGCTAGTTCTTTTAATGCATGTTCTTTTGAGACATTATTTGCTGTTATCTCTAAATAGTTTTCTTTAGAAAGATAGAAATCAGTATCTTTAAAGTTCTCATTTTGCAATACACTAAATAATTTTTTAATTTCTTTACTGTTTCCTATTAATAATAACTTATGGGCCTTTTTTTCAATAAATGTATCAATTTTAGGTATAGAATTGACTATTTCGCTCTCAATAAGAACCCATTTATCTAACTTCTCAACTACCCACTCTATTCCATAGTATAAACTCACTGATATTTCTGGAAAATTTTTTGATAATAGCTTTAATATAGCCTTTAATTCTTTGATGTTGATAAGGTGTTCGGATATGTTATAAAATACGCCATCCTTAAAATTTCCAAGTAATGCTCCATTGTAACACGCCATTGGTACGTTTTCCAATCCCAATTTTTCAGCTATTTCTTGAGAAAATCCATCTCCAAAGACATTAATAACTGAAAGCTTTTTATATGGTGCTGGCACTTTATTCTTAACAGTATAAAGTGTGGTTTTCTTACCAATCGTATCGTAACCCTATTTGATTTTTTCTCCTGATTTAACTTTAATCCGTACAGAAGAATAATATTTTAGTGCTAACCCTGCTGGGATGGGTGGTTGCTTTATTTAAGGATAGCCCACTCATGGTTGAACGCACTTGATTGATGAAGATAATGACCGTCTTAGTCTAATTGACTTTTGAAAGGAGCTTAGAGAGTTGTTCTGACACCGTTTTAGCCTGTTGACCTGGAATATTTCAATTTTTAAAGCAGGTATCCGAGCAGCAACCGAATCAACAACAATTAAATCAAAAGCCCTGTTTTTACAAACTCGTTTATCATATAAAAGGCTTGTTCGCCTGTATCTGGTTGAGCGAATATCAAACTTTCTGATTTTACCCCAATATCTTCAGTATATTCAGTATCAGGTGTCAGCACCAAATAACTCTAGACATGTCATTTTGCATAACCACTAATACCAAGGGTACAATCTAATGATAGAATGGCTGTGAAAAATAATTGTTCCTCTAACCCAAAAATAGTTTTTTAAAAATCTTCTAATCATTCCCGTACTTATCGCCTACCTTATCAGTTAGCAAAAGTTGGGTTCCTCTCAAGTTCTTTATTCAAGAAAATTCAATAAAGAATATTATAATTCGAAAGAATTTTTGATCACAGTTATTATATTTTTAATATCTTATGATAAATAAAAAACAACTAACATTAATTAGTTGTTTTTTTGATGATAATATTATGCTAGCTCGATATAAAAAATATTAACATAGTACACTTTATGAGCGATGTATTTAGTCTTTATTAATGACTAGATGCACCGCTTGTAGCATCTGTTTCATTTTCAATAGTTGTATTTGACGTTGAAGATGCACCACTTGTAGCATCGACTTTATTTCCTCCTGATAGATGTTGACCAGTTTGATCCAAGTACCAGTCAAGCCAAGGTTTAAAATTGAGCACAATCTCATTGATACCAGCATAGTCACCATTAGGGTAGTACATAGCTTGATAATTATGAGTATTAATTAAATCCGGATTCTTTCCTGGAATAGCAGTCCGAACATACTCCTGATTGCCCGCCCTAAGAGTTGCAATAACCCACTCTACATTTTTCATTCTTTGAGGTGGAAGTGAGCTATGGACAGTAGAAAGCCGATTCCCAGATTGTTCGGGTATCCGTTTTGCTAACATAGTTTCTGGGTCTTGATGTTTGTTATTATAATATAAAAATTGGTTATTATCATCCGCATACGTTAGCTCAAAAGGCATAGAATCTAGAAACATATTAATTTGATCCACTGTAAGTAAACCGTGATTAAGCTTCACATACGTATCTCCAGATACTGCTCCAACTTGCTCAGAAGCTTTTTCAACCCAGTGAGGATCATCTGGATCGATTCCTTTTATTGTTGTTGAAATGGGTTTTCCTACTGTTAAATCTTCTGGATCAAGAGGCTTTGGTTTTTTTAAATGCGAAACAACTTCGACATACTTCGTAAAGTTATCAAGACAGAGTTCTAAAAATTCTATAGTAGATGAATTAATGAGGTTACCATTATTGTCGAAAGCTTCTTTAGCTTTACCAAGTAAAAACTCATTACCAGGTAATACATATGCGTTGACACCTGGTGCATCAAGAATTTGTCTTAATTGAAGTTGAGCACGTGAAGACCCCTGATCATAATAGGAAGCACCAACAATCATAACTGGTTTATGCTCAAAAGGATGTAATTCATAAGATAGCCACTCAATAACACTTTTAAGTGCTGGAGTAGTTGTATGATTATGCTCAGGTGTTGCTATAATTACACCATCAGCACGAGTAATTTTATTATAAAGAAGTTTTAAATTAAAATTATCTGAAGCATCAATATCTTGATTAAACATTGGGATATCAGTTATTTCTAAAAGTTCAAGTTCAAACTTCAATTTAAAATGACGTCGAATAAATTTTAACAACTTTCTATTATAAGATTGTTCAGCATTCGAACCGACTATTCCGACAAATTTCATATTATTTACCTTCTATATTACTATTCTTGTTTACGAATAGATATTCATATTTTTTATTTATTCAATGATTCTTTATTCTCAGTATCTTCGAGGATAAATTCCTTTGCACTGGAAAAGTTTGCGACCATTTTTACGAAGAGCTGAAAACTTTTAAAGAGTTTTTCTAAATTTTTTGCAACTTCAATATCAGATAAATCGCCTGCTTCATTAAATGACTGTAAAGAATGAGCCAGTAAAAATTCTGAGCCAGGCATAACATTGGCCTTAAGCTCAGGTGCATCAAGAATTTGTCTCAATTGAAGTTGAGCACGAGATGAACCCAATGTACCATACGAAGCTCCTATAATCATCACAGGTTTATTCAAAAATGGGTCTATTCCATATGATAACCAAGCTAAAGCATTCATTAACGTTGCTGGAATTGCGTGATCATATTCTGGGGTAGCGATGATCACACCATCAGATAGTTTAATTTCTTCAGATATTTCTTGAACGATATCTGGTAGCTTCATGCTAGCAGGTTTATTAAACATTGGAAATTCCTTTATTTCAATAAGTTTAATTTCAACCCCTTCCGTAAAATGCTTCTGCATATACTGTAAAAGTATACGATTAGTTGATTTCTTAGAGTTACTTCCCACGAGTCCAATTAATTTCATTGGTTATTCTCTTTTCTATATTAAGTTAAAATGTGATTTTATATTTTCTGAATATAAAATTTGACCGGCTTTAGTAATAATAATTCCCTCTATTTCTGGTCGGTCATCTATTATTTGAAGAACATCCAAAATGGGTAATCCAAAAAGCCGCGTGGTCCAAATTTCACAAGTTAATGATTTATCCGCTAATATTGTTAAACTTGCCATTTCAGTCTCTATAGGATAGCCGGTCCTAGATGAAAAAATATGGTGATAAGTTTTTCCTTCCAACTCAAAGCTACGTTCATAAATGCCCGAGGTTACAACCGATTGGTTTTCTATCGATACTACTCCAACATGCATTCCTCTGGGTTTTGTTGGAGATTGAATCCCGATATTCCAAGAACTTGATTCTCTGTTAGAATTTGGTCCTGAAACTAGAACATTTCCTCCAAGATTAATTAGTATGGAACTTGCATTGATTTTTTTAATTATCTGATCAGCGATATATCCTTTAGCTAATGCCCCTAAATCTATTATCATTCCTTTTTGTTGAAGAAAAACGGTTAAGTTCTCTTCATCTAAAATAATCATTTCTGGATTACTCAATAAAAGTAATTTTTGTATCTCCTGACTATCCGGTAGTTTGGCATCAGGAAATCCAATGTGCCAAGCTTGTGTAACCGGGCCTAGAGCAATATTAAGATTACTAGGAGTAGATAAGCTTTCCTTTTTACCTATTTTAATAAGTTCAAACAACTCAGGATGGATCTGTACTGGTTTGAGACCAGCCTGATGATTAATTTGAGATAATTCTGATTCAGAGTCATTAGCACTGAATCTTTTGTTATAGATATCGAGTAATTGACAAGCAATTTCTAATTTCAGGTCTGCCTGATCATCTTCAATGAGAAGGTCAATTGTTGTTCCCATCATATGAATTTGTTGACTTAACTTCAATAATTATCCTCACTTTCGCATAGCATTAAACAAGTTTATTATAATACTTTCAAAAAGATAATGCTTACATAGATAAATATTAGTTGTACAAATAGTGGTATTTTGTTTTATATTTTGAATTTATATTATGAAAAAAATAAAAGGTTAACCATTAAGGCTTCCTTTTTGTGTATAAAATATTATTTTTCAGGCACAATGATTTTTCCTGAAACAATTTTTTCCTTAGCTTGTATAATAGAGTTTTTGATTTCTGAAGTAACATTATCCAGCGCTAGGCTAACACCTCCATTTTTAAGGTCATACTTAAATATTTTTGATCCTGATCTATACCTATAAGCCATACTTTATCTGATTCTTTTCTATTGTTATTTAATGATTTTGCCTCATTAAAAGCCCCAGACCCAGCATTACCAGCACATTGAAAGATAACGTCATTTCCCGAAGCATACATGGCAGCTGCAATTGTTTTAGTTTTCGCAGCATCTGTAAATGTTCCTGAATATTGAACTTTAACTTGAATGTTTGGCTTTATAGACTTGGCTCCAGCAATGTATCCTTTTTCGAAACAGGATTATTTTCAGCCGCTATCGTTGTAGCATCCTGCAGCGAATAACCGATACCAAAAAGTAGTTTATAGCCAGCTTGTTCAGCTGAGTTATAGTTTGTTATATATTCAGAATCTGAATTTGACTGATAATAATTATAACCTACCCCTTTTTTTAAATTGTTTTCTTTACCCCAATCTTGTAATCCTTCCCATGCGGATTGATTAAATGAGCGATCGTTGACTCCTCCTTTTCCTGGAACAAGTGCCACCTTTAGAGTCGTTTTTGCTTTACCTGATTGATTTTCTCTGTTGTATCCACAAGCTGTAAGACTAAATAATGATATGAGCGCAATAGCACTCACAATTATTTTTGCTTTTTCATAGAAAGATTTCCCCCAAAATTTTTATTATTCAATTTTACTTTCGTTTAATCATAATTATTTCTTATTGATATTTACCGCTATAAGGAATTACTGGTGATGCCAAAAAATCGTAGTTTCTAATTTGATTTATCTCAGTAAAGAAAGCTCGGTTGCGTTCCGTAAGCATAATATTAGTAGGGACAGTTTCTTCAAAGCGAATCAAATACGTTGGTTTCTCTTGAGCAATTGCATAGCCCAATTCCCACGCAGTTCCAGAATCTGTATCTTCATCATCAAAATCCACAATTGCAATAATAATATCTGCGGCTTCTACTTCTTTTACATCATTTTCCATCGTTATTTTTGCCCACTCGGGTGTGAAATCTTCTATTTCTTCTGTTAGTTCTTCGGGGCGTTGACAACGCATTGGACTAAATATTGATGATACTGTCTTATTATCTAGGAGCGCTTTTTCAAGTTGTTCCACTTTTTGTATCTGTTTTTCACTAAAAAAAGGTCCTGCTAAATAGACTTTTACAGGTTTATTAAATAATTTGTTCATATTCTTGATCTCCAATTAATTGCATTGCTTCCTCAGTTGTATCTACTAGGTACATTTCTTCAACCACCTCTAAGCTTAACATTTCTTCTTCAATTTGATGCTGCACCATTTCAAATAAGGGTTTATAAAAATTGATTCCAATAAAAATTACGGGTCTGATTAACGTCTTACCGATTGACATTTCTGTTAATAACTGAAATGCCTCTTCCATTGTTCCAAATCCGCCTGGGAGAATAACAAAAGCATCACCAAAATCGATTAATTTATGTTTACGTTCATCCATAGTTTTAGCTAAATGTAACTCGGTTGCATTTTGTCTAGGAGGTTCTAAAGGTAGTATTCCATCGGGATATACCGCAATTACTTTACCATGATTTTTTAAAACAGCGTCAGATACCACACCCATACAGCCTTCCATAGAGCCTCCATAAACCAAAGTATGTCCAGATTTGGTTAGTAGCTCACCTAAACGTTGACTTTTAATCCGATGGATAGGATTTTTCCCATCTCGTGCTGATAAAAATACTGTAACATTCATTTTTACTTGTCCTTTCCAATTTCTTTTAATTTATCGTTGATTTTATTTAAAACAATCTTACGCGCTGATTCTTCTTCTACAAAGTCAAATTTATCACCATCAATTTGTATTTTAGGGCAAATATCAAAATTATCAAACCAATCTTCATACCTTCTATTAAGTTCTTGATAATAGTCAAACAAACTTGGGTCATATTCTAACTGTTCAAATTCTCTACCCCTTTTTTGGATGCGTTCCAACATTTTTTCAAAGGAGACACTGATATGAATGAGTAAATCTGGTTTTTTCTTAAAAGTTAATATATTGATTTCTTGCATCATATTTTCTAATAATGAATCATAAACTTCAACCTCTGTTTCTGTTGCCCTTCCCAGGTCAGCATTAAGGTGAAAAAGTAAACTATCTTCATAAATCGATCGATCAAGAACATTATTATTGTTTGATAATGCTTGTTTTATTGAATCAAATCTCTTATTTAAAAAATATATTTGAAGTAAAAAAGCATATTTTTGAGGATCTTTATAGAAAAGAGGTAAAACTTTATTGTCATCTACGCTTTCATAGAAAGCCTCCGTACCTAATTCTTTGGCCAACATTTCTGTAAGGGAACTTTTTCCAGCCCCAATTGTACCTGCTAAGACTAACACTGACATTATGTCCTTCCTATTCTAATAAATCTATTAATATAGACTATAAGAGTTAATATATACTGCTTATTTTCTTTATTGAAAATAAGACGATTTTGTATGTTACCACGTGAAACAAACGTCAATAAAACACAAGTTACTACATGTTGTGTTTTGCGACGCTTTTTATTATAGCACAACACAACATATAGTAGCGTGTTTAAACTGCAAAAATGTCAAACTTTTTTTACATTTGTTTGTGTATAGCTTTTACTAAGCGATTTATTTAATAAAAAAATGTGATATTTCTATTTTATTTAACATAAATTTACAAATAAAAAGTCGACTCTTGGTAGTCAACTTTTTTATTTTCATAATACTATTTATGTAAATTGTTTATTTTAGAAAAATTGTAGCGATTCTCTGTTTAAGTTTTTAAGCGTTTCAAAAACAAATTAACACTTGCTAGGTATTCCTTAACGCTAAAAATTCCACGACCTAACTTCTGACCATTAAACGAGTACCATTCGTCATCTTCTTAACCACACTCATTTGAATTGCTAAAGTGACCACGTCTTTTTGATAAATAAAAAGAAGCTATGACCCATAACTTCTTCTTGGTATTATTTATTTACTTTCTTAATGTGGAAAACCGATAAAACTGCTCCCAAAGCTATAAGAATTGCTCCTAAGATGATACTCATCGTCATCAGTCTTTCATTTTCCCCTGTTGCAGGTAAACTATGGTGTTCTGAAGATGTTGTTCCTTCTTTATTGCCTTTAGAACCTCGTTTATTATCTGGTTTTGTTTTAGGGATCACTGGATTTAATTTATTTTTAGTATATACGTAGTTTACAGTTTGAATTTGATCCGTGAATTGACCAGTTATATTACCTTGAACTTCTTTGAAGGTATATCCTTCAATATTTTTTTGTTCTGTATTATAGGTCTCACCAATGTTACCCATTTTCACAGTATCATCTGTAATTTTATTCCCGTCTGCATCTACATATTTAGTAATAACATCTCCACCTTTTACAGGTTGGGCATCTTTTACAGTAATTGTAGCTACAGCTGAGTAAGAACCTTGATTTTCGGAAGTTAAATAGAAGTTGGGCACAAGCCTTTTATACGTGACTTTATAAATTCCTTCTTTTGTTGTATCTACTTGCCCTTCAACACTAATATCTGAAAAAGGAACCACATTTCCATAATAATCTGTGGCACTGCTAAAGTTATCTTCTGGCTTCCATTCATCACCAACTGTGATTTCTGAGTCATGCACAATAACTACTGATTGATCTTTAATTTGTTTATAAACATAAGTAACCATTTGGGCTTTATCTGACAGAATCCCTTTCCCATTAGATGGGAGATTGTTTTCATCTAATGTATATCCTGGTATTTCTAACTTATAAGCCTCTGTTGTTGCATCATAGGAATCACCAATATTGCCATTAATAGTTTGGGCAGGAACATTGGGAATTGCTTTCCCATCTTCATCTACATAATTTACCGTCACATCACCACCAGCAACCACCTCTTTTTTATAAATATATGAGACAGTTTGATCATCATCGCTAAACTGCCCTGATGCATTATTAGGCATTACTGTAAGTTTATAACCCGGTATTGTTCTTGCAGAAGTATTGTATTTATCCCCTAAAACTCCATAAAAAACTTCAGGCTCAGATAAATCAGCTCCCGATTCATCTTTATAAGTAGCTGTAACCATACGGTAACTATCAAAATAAATAGTGCTCTGAAGTCTATCGTCTTCAAAAAATTGAGCTAAATCATTTGGACCAGAATGGGTATTGTTCCACTTAACTACAGCCGAATTTTTTATTTCTACACGTTCTGAAGCATTCATTTTAGAAAAGGTAACTATAATACCTTTTAAGCTTGTAATATCAGCAGGAGGCATGCTATTAAATGTAGTTTTATCAATAGTATATTCAATACTATAAGTTGTTCCAGAAGGTACAATAACTTCAGGTAAAGCTTTTATGCTTATGGCATCAGAAAATAATACTTTTTCAGAAAAGTTGGAACTACTCCCTGAATTTTGTGAAATAATTTTTGAAAACTCAATAGGAGCTGTACTGTCTTTTTGAATATTTATTGTTGGGCTAAAAAATTCATTTTTACCATTAATAACAAACCATCTTCCAGTAACACCTCCCAGATTTCGCACCATATTATTACTTTCAGAATTGACTTTTGGAATACTAGTAAGTGTCGTTTCATTTATTGGAACGTCTTTTGTATCTGCAATAATCGGCATCATACTTGTTGAAATAATTATACCTGTCGATATCAATCCAAAAATTTTTATTTTTCTCATTTTACATCCCTCACCTTATATTCAAAATTCAACATAGAAAAATTCTTATGTTACAAAAATATACGAAAACACCAACTCTATTTTTAAAAAAATACAGAAAAAGCATCTAAAATACAATACTTTTTTTAAAAAACACTTATATTATTTTATCATAAAATTACGGTAGTTTTTTTACATTATCGCAACAAACATAAATAGAGGGAACGATTCAATCTCCGAATTATCAGTGACAAGGCGATAACCTTGAATATAAAGTTCTTTAAGTTGCCTTTTTTCAGCTAAATATATTTGTAAACCATTTTCTTTTTTTTATATCAAATAAAGAGAGTTGCTGAGATATCATTCTTCTTTGTTTTTTTATTAAGGCACCAAGCTATAACATCAAATACTTCTGCATCATCCCAAAGTTTCTTTATATATTCATCTGGGTAATCAATATCTACCTTTAGTACTGGCATATTCTCTTTCTCTCTTTCTTTTATATACTTATTTTAGAACTATTTGGATATTAATACACCGTCTTTTTAGGCAAAAAAGACTGCCCAAATGGGCAATCTTTTTAAATGTTCATATCATTCATTTTCTTAACTACACCGCTTTGAATCGCTAATGTGACCACATCGATTTCTTGAAAGAACCCATCACGGAGATAGACCATATTTCAGTAGGGACATCTTCATCGCGACTCAATAACAGTTTTCTTTTGAACTTATTACTCGGGAAACATGTCAAAATAATATACTATTTTATAATTTTTTAGTACCATGAAGAAGCAAAATGTGATTACAAACACAAAAATACCTGGAAGCATATTATATCTTATGAGTAAATTAATTGAGTTACTTCCAAGTCCAATGTTTCCACGAATACTATAAGCTGTGAAGAGCCCTGCAACCAAATAAATTGCATGTCGAATTTTCTTCTTGCCATAATAAACCTTTCCATGATTTCTCTTAACTTTGTGTCTAGTTTATTATAACCTTTCCAAAAATATAACTCATTTTGTGTCTAATTATTTGCCTTTAGTACAATAGACAAATTTGTTGATTTGTCTAATAGTTTTGAAAGGGTTTTCTTTACAAAAAATAATGAAAAGTCTATAATCAAGTTAAGAAGGACATTTATTTAGTGTCTATACAAAGGAGGCCCATTTGTGTATTACAGTAACGGAAATTATGAAGCATTTGCAAAACCTAAAAAACCAAAAAATGTAGAAAATAAATCAGCTTATATTGTTGGTTCAGGTCTTGCTGGATTAGCATCGGCAATTTTTTTAATTAGAGATGGTCAAATGCCCGGAGAAAATATTCATATTTTTGAAGAACTCTCTTTAGCTGGTGGTAGTATGGATGGAATATATAATGAATCACATGGTTACATCATCCGTGGTGGTCGTGAAATGGAAGCCCATTTTGAAACCCTTTGGGATTTATTCCGTTCAATTCCAACTCTTGAAAATCCAGAAATTTCAGTATTAGATGAGTTTTATTGGTTAAATAAAGAAGATCCAAGTTATTCTAAAACACGTGTAATTGAAAAATGCGGAAAACAATTAGAAAATGACGGAGAATTAAAGTTATCTCGTAAAGCTATTGATGAAATATTAAAACTAGTCTTAACATCAGAAAGTCAATTAGATGATGTTAAAATCAATGAAGTCTTTTCTGATGAATTTTTTGAATCTAACTTTTGGTTATACTGGTCTACAATGTTTGCTTTTGAACCATGGGCAAGTGCGATGGAAATGCGCCGTTACTTACTACGTTTTGTACAGCATGTAGGCACACTAAAAGATATGTCAGCGTTAAAATTTACTAAATTTAATCAATATGAATCTTTAGTAAAACCAATGATCCATTACTTAGAAGGGCATAATGTACATTTCCAATATGATACAGTTGTCGATAATATTATAGTGAACCGTTCGGACAGTCAAAAAATCGCCACAGAAATTCAGCTTACTGAATCTGGTCAAACAAAAGTGTTACCTTTGGCAATAGATGATTTGGTCATTGTAACTAATGGTTCAATTACTGAAAGTACAACGTATGGAGATACCGAACATCCTGCACCTCAAGAACATGAAGTAGGACAAAGTTGGCAATTATGGGAAAATATAGCCAAACAAGATAAATCTTTTGGTCGTCCTTGGAAATTTTATCGTAATATTCCCGATGCAAATTGGGTAAATTCAACAACTTTAACATTCTCAGATGATCAAGTCATTCCATTTTTAGAATCTATTACAGGTAAAGAGCCGCATAGTGGTTCTCTAGTAACAAGTGGTCCTATAACAATTCGTGACTCTAATTGGTTATTAGGGATTTCCATTAGTCGTCAGCCTCACTTTGAGCAACAAAAAGACAATGAATTAATTGTTTGGTTGTACGGTCTATTTTCAGATTTACCCGGAAATTATATTCCTAAAAAAATTACTGACTGTACTGGTCGTGAAATATGCGAAGAATTCTTATATCACATTGGGGTTCCTAAAAATAAAATTTCAGAAATTGCAGCAACAGTGAAAGCTGTTCCTACAAACATGCCTTATATTACTTCTTACTTTATGCCTAGAGCAGCTGGAGATCGTCCAAAAGTGGTACCGGATGGTTCAGCTAATCTAGCATTCGTTGGAAACTTTGCTGAAACAGAACGCGATACAGTCTTCACTACTGAATATTCGGTTCGTACAGCCATGGAAGCTGTTTATCAATTACTAGATGTAGACCGTGGAATTCCAGAAGTATTTGATTCTTCTTTTGATATGCGCATGATTCTAAATGCTATCTATTATCTTAATGATAAAAAAGGATTACGTGACTTACCTTTAACAAAAGTTGAAAAATTTGGATTAGAAGCATTTCTTAAGAAAATTAAAGGAACATACATTGAAGAAATATTAGTCGATCAACACTTATTATAGGAGGAATAAAGATGAAAAAAGGAAAATTATTATTAGCTACTACTCTTGTTGCAGGAACAGTTCTTGGATATTGTTATAGAGATGAATTATTAAAAATCATTCCTATTAATAAGAAGCCAGTCCCAAAATCTGAAATAAAAAATATCCCAGTCTATATTCGTGAAACAAAAACAAAGGGTGAAGGATTATAAAATTTATTTAGAAATAGATAGTAAAAAAGCTATAACACATAGACTTACTGTAATTAATTTTTTAATGATTAATTATTGGGTTCTATTTCAAAGTCTCCTGTTAAACTCATTTTAGGATAAGATATGGTAAAAAGAACTCAAAATGAGTTCTTTTATTTGTTTTTTATTTAAACCTTTTTTTAGCGAGCTTTGCTAATCATATATTTTTTTCAATCCACTTGATTTTTACTTTTTCCTCTGCTCTCAAACCAATGTTCTCATAGGTATATTCTACTTTATCTTGAAAATCCGTAATATTCTTCCCTTTCCTTACTAAAATATCGATACCAGATGGCGTAAGCAAAGACTTTTCGAATCGTATTATTAAAATGTCATCCTTCATTGTAACTACTTCCCACTGACTACTTAAGATTTTCAATAAACCAAGTCCACGCCAAATGAATCTCCCTTTTTTCAAACAATCAAGTCCTCTGATTTTTTTCGTATGACCTTTAACCTCATATTCTACTATGTCAAGAAATTCTACTCTTGTTTTATTTGTCAGTTTATAGGTAATACGCGGATATTTTCTCTTCCCAGACAGCCACATAGGAAATGTCGTTGCTTTGATTTCCCAAGTTCCTTCAAGTTTTGAATATCTTTCTATCATTACTCCCCGCTTTCATTATTATTTTTGTAATTTTCACTCTTTAATATGTTTTTTTATGACACCCAGTGTAAAGAATTGCTGTTTAAATGTTTAAGCTCTCGTTGTTCTTCTTCTCTTGCTAATTCAATTTTTTCTTTTTGAATCTCATTTCTTATATTGTCTCTATATTTTTCGACTAAAGTAAGAATATCGTACAATTTTCCTTTTCTAAACTTTAAGTCTTCATAATCCTTATTAAAAAGATTTTTACATACAACTAGAGAAAGAAGCTTATCATCTTCATTAAAAGCAGGATTTTGCCGTTCATTCTTGTAAACAACAAATTCGTTATAAATATTTAATAGTAATCGCATATCATCAATGTAAAAGCTTAAAAGATAAACTAAGTTATCGCTAATATTATATGTTTTTGAAAACAACAATTTTAATTGTTCGTAAGAATTTTTTGCATTCAGATAAGGGATTACAGGAATAATTAAATCAAAAAATTTAGTTCTATCCTTATTTTCATCGAATAAATCATCTTTGATTGCATAAATAAATGTAAACTTTTTTTTATTAGAACTGTTAAGTTTATCATTTACTTTAATATTTAGTTCCCTTAGTTTCTCAAAAATTTTTAATTGTTTAAATCTATCTAAATCTTCAATAACTAGAATTTCTTTCCCTGACTTTTTGAGAAGGTATACAATTTCGTCAGCATATTTTTCAAATAGCTCATCGTCTTTTTTATTGATTTCTGCCTCGACATTTTGAAACTTTAAATTTAGTTTCTTTATAGGAACATATTTTAGTATCATCCAAACATTCCATATCACCAAAAATGAAAGTAGTGTATAGATGCCAGAGATAATACCGATATGAGAAACGTATTTTTCAAAAATTGAAAATATAAATAAAACCACTTCAGATTTTCTAAAGATTAAAGTTGTGATTAATATCAATTCTACTATAAAGAAAATTTTTTGTATAAATGTAATTTCTCTTTTTATCTTAAAGTTTGTCAAAGGAATTTTTGACACTGGAATTTGATATAGAATCTGATTAATGATATTCTTTTCAATATTTAGTAAGTTTTTATCATCATTTCCTAACCCATGCTCCCAAATAATTTTCAAATATACTTAAAGCTAACGCTTTCAGAACCTAGCTTATTATACCATTTTACTCTTACTTAAGTAATTAACTTAAAAGAACTAAGTCCTATACATTACAAAAATTATAGATAAAAAGAAGTATTTATGTTTACTGGTATTAAAATTTTTCGTGTTTTGCTGATTTTTGTTTTTCGTCTGGAAGATACTTAATTCTATTTTTATGGCTTAAAGAGTATTCAGAAATTTTTTCAATTTGGTCAATACTCTTTTCAATCTCTTGATGCATTTTTTTCAGCTCCTCATTTCGTTGATAGAGGCCTTCAAGTTTTTTCTTGACTTCCAGGCTTGGAGCTTTATATTTATATTGCTCTACAACAGCCTCTATTTTACGATCTACATTTTCTATTGCTTCAGATGAATCTTTGAGTTTACTTTTCATAACTGAAAAATATTTTTCTACCTGCTCTCCAGTATGAATATCTTTTTGTGCCAAGAAATTGAGAGAGTCCAGGGCAAAAATGAACTCTTTCCTAGCCGAATAAAATTTTGTTGCAGGACGTAAATTGTCGCTTGTCAGCTGTTCAACTAGGACACTTGATTTTATAAAACGACTTTTACTTTGATGTTCTGAATCGACTAATAGAAAGAAGTCTGAGTGCTTCATTTGCAACTTATAATTTCCATTATCTTGAGTTAAAAATTGATATTTATGAATCCGAACCTCCCCTTGATTTTTAATACCATAATCAAAAGTAAGATAAATAAAATCTTCATCTTTCTGAGAAATCTGCCAGGGTTCTATCACAATTTCAACGTCAGGCAATGCAAATACATCACGCTTAATTTTTTCATATCCCTCAATAATTTCATTTTCAGATAACACGACTTCATTTTGTTTAAACTTTTCCTCAAGATTTTTTAAAAGATAATCTCCATTTTTGTTCAAAGTATTATCACGTTTGGCTCTTTGTTGAGGAAAATCCAAAAGCTTATAAGTGGCATATTTTTTTAATTTTCCAGAATTAGTAAAAAAGTCACCTTGAAGATTTAAGAGCGGTAATTTATTTTTAAAATCTTCAAAGCTGCTCGATTGTGAGATTAAAAAATCTAAACCTTGTTTAATCTCATTTGAGAAAGTCATCTCTTTTCTATACTTTTCATAAGCTTTATACTTAGAGTCTAATGTTTTTTTCAAAGGTTGAATACCATATTCCAAAGCCATTTCATCTGATATTTTCCTAAGGTTGTATGCAGTGATTTTTTTCCAACGAAATTTTTTTAAGTCAACGTTGGATGTAGAATTAAAGATGATGTGATTATGAATGTGATCTTGGTCAACGTGTGTAGCAATGACAAACTCATGCTTCCCTTCAGTAAATTGCGGCATCATCTTTTCACCGATCTCATGAGCTTGTTCAGGAGTAATATTATCTTTTGGATCAAAAGATTGAATGATATGATGTGCAAAAACTTTTCCTTTTCCATTAGAAAAGGTTCCCTTCATTTTTTGAGCAAAGCGACGTGTACGCAACATCTCAAATTCTGCATTGTGAATATTATTTAAAGCATGACCGCTAACTAAAGTTTCATTTCTAGTCTTGTCTGCATTAATAATATAGTCTAATGAATATGCGAGTTGCCACTCACTTTTAATTTGGATAGTTTTTGTAATCGTCATTCTTCCAATTTCCTAACTACAGTTTGAACTTCATTTAATATTTTTCGACTCAATTGACGATAGTTTTTTTGAATATCACTCATTTCATCCTGCAACACTTCCATGTCTTCCTGATCTACTTCATCAATTAAATTTACTTTTTTGGCAACCTGGTTGATGTTATTTCCGATTCGATTAAATTCAAATCGAAGTTGAGAAAGTTGCTTTGAAAATTCATCAAGTTCCTGAAAATTGACTTCATGAATTGCGCCCTTAATTGCAATTATACGAAGATAGGCACTTATATTTTTGTGACAACTTGCAGCCTTCTCTCGAATGATAAATTCTTCATCCGAATTAACGTAAAATTGAAATGGAATTTTTCTTTCTCTGTTCTTTGGCATTTAAATTTCCTTTCATATATATTTATAGTGGGAAAAAATTTGGCGCCCAGCCGCTTCGCGGCTGCACAACGAGAGGCACAAACGCTACGCTTTTTGAGGCCCCTCCAGGGAAACCCCTCATTGTGGCAAGCATAGCAGGTGTCATGACACCTACGAAAAAACACTAAAACTTAAGCTTCATACAAGCTTAAATTTTAGTGTTAGTTTTGAGGTTGCACCCCAAGCCCCGCTATTTTTTGAATCATGTAATTTCTTATGTTGAATCATTAAAGATTTCCTATTTATTCTAAAAAAACATTATTTGTTTTGTTCTTTTTCTGCATTATCGAGTTTTTCGTGTAGTAAATCTTGACTAGAATTTTTGTTTTTAGAATCAGATGTATCATTTTTTGAAAGCTTTTCTTGGATCAGATGAATTTCTTTTAGAATATTTTGAAGGGAAAGTTCCAAAAGTTTTTCATTGGTTTCATCTAAAAATAAATTGTTTTTTTCAAAAACTGATATTGTATTTTCTCTTACTCCATAGGCATAACATACTGCTAAATATTCAAAATGTTTTTGATTAGGCACTCCTTTTTCAATGGAGTTCGTTGTTTTTTTGATTAACTGACTAAACAAGTAATTAAAACTTTCTTTATCTTTTATCTTAATTTTTTTCTTTATTTGAGACTGAAGCACGATAATATATAAGAAGTTTTTCTTCATTTTCTTTTGTAGGTTTAGAAGGGAGTAATACCATTGGTTGATTTTTAGACAATATTCCTAAAAGATTAGAGCTTTCATTCAAACTTGTTGCTCTTTATTCTTGCAAAAAAATATATAAAATTTCTTCTAAAAAAGTCTTACTTTTTCTCAAGGCATGGCTATAAATAATTGTTAGTCCAGTCTTAAGATCGATAACACTTTTCAATACTGACTCTAATACTGAACCTAATACCGACCTTTTAATACTAAAAAAAAGCCATTATAATAGTGGCTTTCTTTAAGTTAAGTTCAATCTAAAACAGTTGAGAGTCCTTCCTCAATAGTCGTGATTTTAAAATCTGGAAATTGCTTCTTAAATTTATCAGAAACAAATAGATTATCTTGACGATAGCGTGGAAGTAATTCGCTTAGTTCTTGGATACTTTTATTAAATGGCTTAATGAGGTTAAATTGCCACTCTCGAATCACTCTGACTTTTACTTTCTTATTTAATACTTTTTCTGCAATTTGTTTCAGTTCGTTATAACTGTATGGTTTATCACAGGGCAAATGCCAAGTTTGATTGTAGGCTGAAGGTGTATTTGCAATTAAGACCATAGCACGACTCGCATCAGGTGTCCATATCAAGCTTCTCTGGCAACTTGAATTTATGGGGATACTAGCCGTCTTATCCTCTTTAATTTTGTCTAAAAACATTGTATTAGTGATACTTTGTGTTTTATCCGGTCCATAAAATTCTGGTGCTCGGCATATCACTGCATCTAACTCATGATTGTGTATTTCAGATAAGACCATTTCAGCCATTTTTGCACGTACAATGGACTTTCTTCCTATTGGAATAAATGGTGTAGTCTCGGTTTGTGGTTCGCTATCTTTAGGATACATATAGGTATTATCAAAAAATACTAATTTGCTGCCATATAGTTTGCATGCAGCAATAACATTTTCCATAATTATTAAAAAATTGGCTTCCCAAAGTGAGCTATCCATGGGTAATCCTACAGTGAAATATACAATATCACTCCCATCTATGGCAGTTTTTGTCTGTTCAAAATCCATTAAATCCACTGAAATTAGTTCATCTGTTGGATGTATCTTTTTAGGGTGGCGTCCAACTAAACGAATTTTTTTACTATATTTTCGATATATTTCCTTTGCAACTTCCTGACCTATTTGTCCTTTACTACCTAATACTGTTTGCACCTATTTTACCTCCTCAAGAAATTGTTTTGCGACTGCTCTTACAGAAAAAGGATTTTGTCCTGTAATGATTCGTCCATCTTTAATGGCAAATTCCTTATAAAATCTTTTCTTCTTAAAATTTGCCCCTCTTTTTATTGCTTCAGCTTTATTAAAAAAAGGTACTATTTTAGTTTTTCCAGCTAGAATTTCCTCTGTTTTAGTAAAGCCAGTGATATTCTTATCTTTAATATAATAATTTCCTGCCTCATCTTTTATGTTGAAAAGCCCAGCAATACCATGACAAACTGATAAAAGATAACCTTCATTTTCATATATTTCACTTGCTAAACGCTCTATCTCTTCTGAATGATAAAAATCCCACATCACTCCATGACCACCTGTATAATATATAGCAAAATAATCTGCAGGATTCACCTGTTTAGGCGATAAAGTATTTGACAGTCCACGAACTATAAAATCTTGATTAGAATATATTTTCATAATTGATTCATCAACATATTTCATACTTCTTGGGTCAATAGGTACATATCCTCCCTTAGGACTAACAAAATCATACTGAACTCCTGCCTTATTTAGCTCATCAACAAATTCTGCCGCTTCCCCCAGCCATAAGCCGGTAGCTTCATAACTATCGCCATACTTTTCAACATTTGTTTCAACTATTAAGACCTTTTTCATGATTTTTCCTCCATTATTTCCAGGGTATTATCTAACAAATCTTTTAATCTTTTTATATTCTCCGTATTGTGTGTCAGATAGTAGTGATTTTTGGTGCCTTCTCTTTTAAAATCAACCATGTTAACACTTTTTAATACTTTTAAGTGATGTGATGTTGCTGGTCTTGACAAATTTATTTTGTGGGCTATTTCCTCGACTCGAAGTCCTTCACAAGAAAGATTATCAAGCAGTGCCATAATAATATCCTGCCGATTCGTATTACCCAAAGCCTGTAAAAACTCGGTCAGTTCAGAGAATTGTGTTTTTAATTCCATTTTATCTCCTATTTTCTATAAACATTCATTCTTTTAATGGTTTAATAAATTAAACCATTAAACCATTAAGAAGTCAAGAGATTTATTTTAGGTGTTTTTAATTTATTTCTTGGATATCAAAAAAAAAAGAAGATACATATAATATCCTCTATCTAATGTTGTCTTAGTAGCGATTTCTTCTGATACAAGAAAGTTTCATTATATCTGAGGTAACAATGAATTTATCTTTGAGAAAAAGTTTGCTTTTTCTTATTGAACGACCAATGAATGGCTAATAATTTTTTTAAATACAATACCGACCTCAATATCAGATTTTAATACTTAAAAAAAGCCAGTATAATAGTGGATTTTTAAAGTTAAGTTCAAGCTAAAATAGTTGAAAGACCTTCCTCTGATAGAATGAGCTAATATATTTTTTGCTACTATTGCTGCTGCGGCAATGGAATTAATACTCAAAGAAATATAATTGTTTCTTCAAGATTTAATACTTAAAAATCGTGAACAATCTTCACTAAAGATATTCTCACTCAAAATCTTACTTAATTCTTGACTCACATTTCGATAGATGAGTGATGGAGTATTAGGAACAACATAATAGTATTTTCCATCATTTTCGTAGATCGGGGCATCCATAGTGGTAAAATGCGTTCCTTCAATAGTGTTTCCAGCATCAGCTGCTATATCAATAATAAATGTCCCTTTTTTCAATGATTTTTGTTCTGAAAAACTTAAAATTGGATCATCATCTTTCCCAATTTCAATTCCATTGATAATGATGTCGTACTTTGTATAATTTTCTTTGAAAATTGACATTGTTTTTCGATAATACATTCGGATGTTTGAGGAATATTTTGAGATACTACTAAAGGCACCTTGCGCAACATTTCCAGAACCTAAAATAGCTATTTTTGTCTCTTCAGTTGGAATAAATCCATATTGCAATAAAGCATCTATAACCCCTGCATATCCTGCGTAAAAACTATTTTTATATAATAGCCCCTTCGGAATATCTGATTCAAATATCTCATTTTCATAATAAATACAAGGTGAATTACTATCTAAATCTACTACAATTAACTTTTTAGATAGAGCTTGCTCTTCCATGAATGGTTGTCCTGAACCAAAAGGATGTGTCCACCCTATAATCATCTGCCCCTCTCTAAGATGAGAGTAATCAGTGGGCTGGATGAGTTTTAGTGAGAAGATCGCCTCTGATTCCGCAAAAACTTCAGCTCTTGATAAAATATGACATCCTTTATCAATGTAATCTTGATCATCAATATCTAAAAATTTACCAAACCCCTCCTCTACCAATATTTCATTTTTAAAATCTTTAATGTCTTTTGGTAAGAGTGGAACTCGTCTCTCTCCTGGGAAGTTTGCTTTTACTAGGCCAATTTTCATAGTTTTTCCTTCTTTTCTTTTATAATTTTATAAATTTTTCTAAAAAGATTTTTTCTTTTTTAACCATTACCAAACTAATAAACTGATTAGAAGCGAAACAACCACTACAAATAACGAACGATAATGGACGACTTGAAAAGGCAACTTGAGATTTCCCCAAAACCCGTAAGTAATTGTTGGTATTGTTAAGACAATGGTAAGCTCAGTTAATATTTTCATAATATTATTCGACTGCTTCGATATAGTCTATCATGAAAGATTTCCTTAGACCTATTGACTTGATACTTCTATCTAAATAAAAAACTATATAATTGAAGTAACTTACTAAAAAAGCCTCATATTAGAGGCTTTTGTTAATCACGATTTATCTAGAAATTTATTTAACTCTAGCTTCTTTATCTGTATTGTCTTCTACTTTGTCTTTTACTTTATCAACTTGTTCAGAGGTTAATTTCCCAGTTGTTTGAGCCGCACTTGTCACTCGATCTTGAATACTTACATCATCTTCTTTTTGTTGCTCTTTCGTTTTAATATCTGTGACTGTTACGTTAACTTCAACAACTTCCAATTCTGTCATTGCCGCAACCTCTTTACGAATGACTTCTTTAATTTTTTCATAAATATCAGGCACATTCTTACGATATTCTGTAACTACTTTCAAGTCTACTGCAACTTGTGTTTTCCCAACTTCTACGTCAACACCTGTTGTAACATCATCAGTATTAATAAGTTTTCCTGTTAAGTTTGAGAAGAACCCACCTTCTACGGAAAGAAGTCCATCCACTGATTCTAATGCTAGTCCTACAATCTTTTGCACAACTTTATCTTCATAAGTCAAAGCTCCCTTAATTTCTGGTTGGGTTTCCTTTGTTTTAGGGGTTTCTTTTTCTGCCATTGTTCCAAATGCTTTCATATTTTCTTGTACCATAATATTCTCCTTTTATAATGTTATTTACGATCTATAAATTGATCAATGATTCCTGATTTTTTTAAGAATAGACCAATATAAATTCCTAATCCAATTAAAAATAAAACCAAAATCATTTTCCAAAATCCAATAGTGAAGATACACACAGCAATGAGTGCACCTACGATTCCCCCTATAATTGGGTATCGATTTTTTTCGAAATAATCCATTGATCCCTCCTACATAACACGTTGGCGTTTAGGGTTATCATCTTTACTTAATGTATTGACTTTTACTTTAAGTTTAACCGTATGTTCCAATCCAAAGAAACTTTTTAACCCTTCAATGATTTCCTGTTCCAGAACTTGGGATTTTTGTGCCACTTCAACTCGAGGAATAATCTCACCCTTTATATCAATTTTTATCTTATTTTTAAAAAGTGAAACAGCGATTTTTGAGTTTTTAAGGTAATCATTTTCTTTTACTTTTTCACCTACAAATCCTTCAATGGCCGACTTCTTCAAAGTTAAATCTCCATTATTTGAAGTTAGTTGTACATCCATATAGGTTCGAGGATAAAAAAGGATTACAATCAAGGCGATAATTAATATGACTGTTAAAACGATGTTCCCCCAAAACAAATAGTCTATCATATATTTACCTATGAAGGGAATGTTACTAGAGGTTGTTGTCATCCAATCATATTCCATGAAATTATAATAATCCCACGTCATTGGTAGAACAAGCGTAAGTAAAAGGAGATCAAGGATAATGAGTATTATTTTCTTTCCAGTTGCCAAAACTCCTCCTTTCTAGATCCTAAGATCTACTAATTCATTTTAGATAGGACGAAAGATACAATAGCAACCACAAGCACTGCACCAACAATGGATGGTATTAATGCCATGCCAGCAAGCGAAGGTCCCCAAGTTCCAAGTAAGGCTTGACCTACAAAAGATCCAACTAACCCTGCTAAGATATTAGCAATCCAGCCCATTGAACTTCCCTTATTTGTAATCGCACCAGCGATTAAACCGATTAATGCACCAACAATTAATGACCAAATCATATGTCACCTCTTTCTTTAGAATACATTTTATGATCTAACCCTAATCTAACACAATCAGAAAGCGCATTCAAATGATATGACTTATTTTATAATTTATTAATACTATATTTAGCTTCAACTATCTCAGAAAGACTATTAAAGAACTGAATAATGTCCTTTACATTAACCCCAATTTTTATTATATCTCTCATTTTTTGAGCACGATAATATTATATGCTACCATCAAATCGCATGTTTTAAAAATCTTTTTTTAATATCTAAATTTGCATCAAAGATTTGCTCCTGGTATGATAAAACTTATACAATAGAGGTAAAGCTTATTGGAAAAACAATAATAAACATATTATTTCACAATTGAGTATAGTTACGTTAAACTTTGTACTATACAGTTAACGATTAGATATTCGATTAACTTTGAAAACCTGCAAAAGTTTAGTATTATTGACATAATATTCATAAACTTAAACAATCAGAAAGGAAAATAGAACAAGAAAATGATTGAACAAGAAAAATATACGCTTAATGATGGACATTTGATTCCTAAAATAGGGTTAGGAACATTTCAGATTCGTGGATATGAAGGGGTGGAGCAAATTTTAACGGCTATACAAAGCGGTTATCGTTTACTTGATACCTCAACTAATTATGATAGCGAAGGAGCAGTTGGAGAAGCAATTCGTCGTTCTGGTATCCCTCGATCAAATTTTTTTGTGACAACTAAGCTACCTGGTAAATATCATCATTTTGAAGATGCTTTGAAGATGATTGAAGAGTCTTTATTACGAACAGGATTGAGCTATTTTGATCTTTACTTGATCCACTGGCCACTACCAAAGCGGGATAATTATGTTGAAGCTTGGAAAGCACTAATTGCAGCAAAAAAACGGGGTCTTGTAAGATCAATTGGGGTATCTAATTTTGAGGAAGACCATCTCGACAAAATAATTCAAGAAACTGGTGTTATACCAGCAATTAATCAAAATGAAATTCACCCTTACTGGCCTCAAGAAAAGCTATTGAAAATTAATAAAAGGTATGGCATTCTAACTGAGGCATGGAGCCCTTTAGGCCGAGGTAGTAAAGAGCTTGAGGAAAGTCTGATTCAAAACATAGCTCAAAAATATGATAAGGATACTGGTCAAATCATTCTAAGATGGCAAGTTGAAAGAGGTATTATACCTATTGTTAAAGCAACTTCTCCAGAACACCAAAGAAAAAATATAGATATTTTTGATTTTTCACTTTCTTCTGAAGAGATTAATAAAATCACAGCCTTAAAACAAGAAAATGGCAGGGTAGATAATCAAGATCCTAATGAGTATGAAGAATTTGTGTAATTGTATCACTCTGCTCTTGAATAATTAATTTCAATTGAATATATGAAGAATTGTTTCAAAAAAAACCACTAAAATTTTCAAGTGGTTTTTTAGCTTCTATTTTGAATCATTTTAAAGGAATCCACCAATATTCCCATATTCGAAATAAAAAATATATGACATGCACAACTAAATAATATATCCCCCCTTACAGAACATTTATATTGTCATCATCAAACATATCTATGGAATGGCCTTAGATAACTACCAATAACAGGTTGTATAATCTAACAATAGAAATCAAGTACAAGCAGGAAACACTTAAACATGCTGGGCAGACTTTCCATAATCATCAATAATTATATTTTAATTAAATTTTTTTCTCAATTGATTATGTGACTTTGATTATAGAAAATTTTTTCTTATGGCTCATTTATTTTTAATAAAAAGAGTTAGAACTCTGTCTAACTCTTTTTATGTATATTATTTCAGTTTAATTACTTGCAAATTGAATAACCATATTAAAGAGAAGGGCACCTAAGCTACCGCCAATGATTGGACCTAAAACAGGTATCCATGCGTAAGACCAGTCTGAATCTCCTTTACCTTTGATAGGTAAGATGGCATGCATGATGCGAGGACCTAAGTCACGTGCGGGATTTAGAGAGTAACCTGTCGTTGCACCAAGTGATAAACCAATGGCTGTGATAATGGCACCTACTAAAAGGGGTGAGACACCCGAAGTTTGCGTAATAGTGTATTGACCGAAGGCGAGAATTCCTGTCGTCAATACTGCAGTACCAACAATTTCACTAATCAAATTCGAGCCTGTATGACGAAGAGCAGGGCCTGTAGAAAATGTGCCCAAGATATCTGCTGGATTTTTTGTTTCAGCATAGTGAGGGTAAAACATTAGGTAGAGGATAATGCTGGCGACCATTGCACCAAGCATTTGCGCAATAATATAAGGAAGAACCAAACTCCAGCTAAAGCTCCCAATCATTGCCATTGCAATTGTTACTGCTGGATTCAAATGGGCTGGCGACATAAATCCAGAAATGTAAACCCCCATCATTACTGCAAATCCCCAACCGAGAGTTATAGCAACCCAACCAGCTCCTGTTGCTTTCGTTTTGTTCAGGACAACGCCTGAAACGACCCCGTTACCAAGAAGTATTAAGATAAATGTTCCTAAAAATTCACCAAGTAGCTGTACCATTTCTGAGTGCATATTGACCCCTTATTTCTATTTTTTATTTGTTTCAATTATCTTCAAACTATTTTTATTTCTTCAAATCTGATAAGTCAGATTCACGAAGCGCTTTTTCCAAAGCTTTTTCTTGTTCTGCTTTTTCTTCTACAGACCAACCGAGAAAGCCTGCAATGACGTTGACAACATGAACTTTGATTGTATCTACACTTTCTCGCATAAATAAAATATGGTTAGTACGACGAAGCAAGTAGTCTACCGGTGTCAAGATCATTTCATCCTCAAGCGCATAACGCAGACGGGCTGATTCTGCCAAAGATAAGCCTTCATAAGGTTTCATTTCAGAAGCATAGGCAAATACTTGGAGTGCGTTCATTCCATAAAAGTCTGCTATGTATTTCGCCTCCTCTTCTGTAAGACCTGCAACAACACCGATTTTCATATTTTCAGCAACGACTTCTTCAACCTTAGTTGGATCAAATTCACCACCAGAGATCTGGTATTTTTTAGAGTCGATTGGTTCATATTTCAAATCAAAGTCCTCAACAAGTAGCTGGCAGATAAGCTCCATCGCACCTGCTGCCATTTTACGGTAGTCAGTGATTTTCCCACCAGCTAAAGTAATCAAACCATCACTCTCACGTTCAAGTGAACTCCCACGAGAAACTGAAGATGGCGCGTCCCCTTTTTCTGAAAGACTTGATTCCATATTGTTCAATAAATGCTCTACTTCGGCTTTAGTTGCTGTTTTATTTTTATAGCGAAGCACGGCCTCTACGACAGCGTTAAAGCTAGTTTCAGAAACTGCACCGTTATCACCTCCGTTATAGTCTGAACCCGAATTCCCACCTAGCAATGGACGCAATCCAGCCCATGAAGCTTCAATGTCATTAATCGTGATATTTGCTCCAGGATAACGGAAATTGATGACATCTAAAAGGTAGTCCACATCTTCTTGAGTAACCTTTGGATCGGTAAAGTCCCCATGATAATCTGTATCTGTCGTACCAAAATATGTTTTATTTTCACGTGGAATGGCAAAAACCATACGTTTATCATGTTTTCCTGTATCAAAATATGTTGGTTGAGGCACAGGTAATTTGGCAGCATCAACCACGAGATGGACTCCTTTTGTCGGACGCATTTTTGGTACAATCGGACGAGTGAAGTTCAAGTAACGTATCTTATCTACCCAAGGACCACTTGTGTTAATCACAAGTTTAGATTTTACTTCAATGACTTCATCTGTCAATAAGTCACGCGCCCGAACACCAGAGATTTGTCCATCAGTATAGATAAAATCAATCACTTTCATCTTGCTGATGGCTTTTGCGCCGTCTTCTACAGCTTTTTTAATATTGTCAATCACCAAACGTGAATCATTGTTACGGTAGTCAAGATAAACCCCTGCACCTTGCAAACCTTTTTTCTTGATCAGTGGCTCACGGCGTAGCACTTCTTCTGGTGAGATGGTATAGTTGGCATATGGAGAACCTTCATCAATACCTGCCAACCGATCATACAAATCCATGGCGATTTTCACAGAAAACATATCAAAAGTCGTTTTGCCTTCATCATTGTAAATAGGAAGTAACATCGGGTCTGGCTTAGGAATATGTGGCGCAATACTTTGAACAACAGCACGTTCTGAAACAGTGTCGGAAACGACTTCGACATCAAAGTTTTTTAGATAACGGATACCCCCATGCACGAGTTTCGTTGAACGTGACGATGTTCCTTCTGAAAAGTCCTGCATTTCAAGCACAGCAACTTTCATGCCAGTGGCTGCCGCTTGTAAAGTCAATCCAGCACCAGTAATACCACCTCCGATAATGAGTAAATCCATTTCTTCATTCTGAACTTTTGTGATTGCTTCTTGTCTTGTTTTTTTAGAAAAAGCCATTTCTATTCTCCTTTATGTTACTGTCTAATTGATTATTATTTGAAAGCGCGTGTTGCATTCACAGCTTTTTTCCAACCGGCATAGAGTTCTTCTCTACGTTCTTCTTGCATCTGCGTTTGGAAAATTTTGCCAGGCTCATAAGATTCTTTGAGTTCTTCTAAATCTTTCCAAAAACCAACTGCAAGACCTGCTAGGAAGGCTGCACCGAGCGCTGTCGTTTCCAAATCTCCCGCACGTTGAATAGGGATATTCAAGATATCGGCTTGGAACTGCATCAAGTATTCGTTATTTGCTGCGCCACCATCTACTTTGAGTACAGACATATCGATTCCTGTATCTTCTTTCATGGTGCTTACTACATCACGGACTTGATAAGCTATCCCTTGTAAGGTTGCTTTCACAATATCTTCTTTTGTTGTTCCACGTGTTAAACCAAACATTGCACCACGTGCTTCTTGGTCCCAATATGGTGCGCCAAGGCCGACAAAAGCTGGAACCACATAAACTTCATCTTGACTCATAGACTGGAGTGCAACTTCTTCAGAATCACTGGCACGATCCAACATCTTCAAACCATCACGTAACCATTGGATTGATGAACCTGCAACAAAGATACTTCCTTCTAAGGCATAATAAACTTTTCCGTTAATACCGTAGCCAATTGTTGTGAGCATGTTATTTTTGGAAATATGTGGTTTCTCACCCGTATTCATCACGATAAATGAACCTGTACCATAAGTATTTTTAATCATCCCTGGTTCAAAGGCCATTTGACCAAATAATGCGGCTTGCTGGTCACCAGCCATACCTGAGATTGGTACTTCAGATCCGAAGAAATGAAATCCTTTAGTCACACCATAAACTTCTGAGTTAGATTTAACCTCTGGAAGCATTGAAGCCGGGATATTCAGAATTTTCAGGATTTCTTCATCCCATTTTAACTCGTGAATGTTGTAGAGCATAGTACGACTGGCATTAGAGTAGTCTGTATAATGTACATCGCCATCTGTTAACTTCCATAAAAGCCATGTATCAATTGTTCCAAAGAGCAGCTCGCCTCGTTCCGCCCGCTCTTGTGCTCCTTCAACATGGTCAAGAATCCAACGAATTTTTGTAGCTGAAAAGTATGAGTCGACAATGAGTCCTGTCTTTTTGTGGAAGAGTTCATCATGCCCTGCATCTTTAAGACCATTTGCAATATTGGAAGATTGACGTGATTGCCAAACGATGGCATGGTAGATTGGTATACCTGTTTTTTTATCCCAGATAATGGTTGTTTCACGTTGGTTAGTAATACCAATACCAGCAACCTGCACAGGCTTAATACCAGATTCGATAAATGCTCCTGCGATAACAGATTGAACAGAGTTCCAAATTTCGTTGGCATCATGTTCCACCCAACCTTCTTTAGGAAAGTACTGTGTAAATTCCTTTTGGGAGCTGCCGATATGTTTACCATGTTTATCAAATATAATAGCTCTTGAGCTTGTTGTACCTTGGTCAATTGCCATAATGTAAGAAGTTTCTGTCATGTTGTTTCTCCTTTGTAAACGCTTTCTATGATTTATATTATAGCATTTTAAAACGAATAGAAACTTTCATTTTTTATCAAATTCAAAAAAAAATTGGCAGTCGAAAATAAACAACAGATTCGAATAGAAAAATTACTTGAATTTGGGCAGTTTGTGCTTACTAAGAAATAATGGGAGAGGGAGTCTCTACCCCAATTTAATTTTAACCTTATTTGAGTTGCTATTCTTAATTCTTCATCTATTCTGTAATAAATTCAGTGAGAAAATGCTAAATAATGGGACCGCAGTAATATATTCATAAATGTAAAATAATATTCACGTGAAAACATAAAAAAAGAGGAGAGCACTCCTCTTTCGTGTTTCATTCTTAATTCAAAATTGCTTTTTTTTGAAATTTTTCTTTTTTTAAGTTTTCAATACGCGACAATAACTCTTCAAAATCATAATCACTGGAAAACTCGGAAAGTATATAGACAAACTTTCGACTGTCATTTCTTTTACTTGAGATAAGTAGATCATAACTCTGGCTTTCTTGATAATGCTCTAATTTTATCTTTTCAACAGATCTGAGGTGATTTTTCAGATAGTGTTCCATCGGGATTTGATAGGCAGGTGTATCAGACAAATCATAAGCCACCGTCAATTGTTGAGCAGATAAGAGCTCCAGCAGCATCAAGGCATTGCGATAACCAAAGATGAGTTCTGGCAAATCCTGCTCTTTGGGTATATAACTTAAAGCAATATCTTTGAGGTTATCGAGTAAATCTTGAAAACTCTTATCGACCCAGTTTTGTTTATGTAGCATCAAATCTTCTTGAATTTTGGTAAAGAGGCTACCTTGGAAAAAGGTGAATTTATTGTTTACTTGAGCTAACTGATAACTGATGGATTTCTCCTCTTCGAAACCTAAACGATGGGGACGATAGTGGTTTAACATTCGCTCTCTTAAAGAAATATTCAAGAGAACAGTTGGAATTTTTTTACTGCGATAAATATCAAAACGGTAATAACTTTCTTTATCTAGAATGAAAAAAGATTGGAGAAAACCGTAGAAAAAAATTGTCTCACAGTTATCCTTGCTCTGATTATCATAAATATGTTGATAAAAAAGAGAATCCAATAGTTGATAGAGATGGTCATCTTGGTATATTTTCTTCATTTCTAAAGATTTAGTAATTTGGATATCTGTAAGTTTCCGCCTTCTTTCTGTGATTGCCAACCACCGATAAAGTTTATCTTTGCTACTTTCGGAAAAATTTACTTTTAACGTTTCTTCAAGTTGCCGTACAAATTCAACCTGAAATTTAGTGACTTGCAGCAAATCTGGTCGAAATTTAGGATGAAGCGAATCAAATAGCAGATAGTAAAAATAGCGAATTTGACTTTCTTCTCCGATCAATTTATTATTTTTGATTTGAATATCAAATTCCAATAAAAGTTTATTGAGTTCTTTGATTTTGCGAAACAAAGTAGATTCACTGAGTAGCAAGAGTTCTGCTAATTCAAAAATCATGTAATTTTTTTGTTCTAAAAATAAGAGAATCAGGCGATATTTGATACTATCTTGGATTAAAAAACTGATGACTTCATCTAAGGTTTGTGATTCCGACATGTTTAGAACGAGTTTATTGTTCTGACGAATAACTTCCATGGGTTTCCCAATCATCCGTCCTATATAAGATATATCCTCCAAATAACTCTGAACCGAAGGTCGAGAGAGGTTTACCCAATCACACAGTTCCTGCGCAGTTAGCTTATCATGTTTGAGGAACAACTGACGTAAAATCTTAACCTGTATTTGTTCTTTCTTTTCAAGTAAAACTTCAATATTCACAGCTGTTCCTCTTTTTCTAAATTAATATTTTTTGTAGGAGTTTTCATATTCTCATTCTATTTTATCACTCCCCTATATTTTGTTATTAAAAATTGCTCAGTATGAACATAGTAAATTGGACACTAAAAAGAATATGACCAAAAGCCTTATTCTTCTTTTAAACTTCTATATTTTGCGACTAAACTATAAAAGTGATTAGATAAACTTAGATTATAATCTGTTTATCAAACACTAAACATGTTTTATATTAATTCACGATAATATATAAACTAATATAACCAAATCCCTTTTAGTAAATATACCAATGAATCAATAAAAAAATAAATACCAATACCTAATATAAATAATGATATTATTATTCTAGTGACATTACTTAATTTTTTTCTTCGGTTATTTTTATCTAAATACCTACTTGCTATTTTAATCAATTTTTCATAGACATTAAATATTAATGATACTACTAAAGTATATAAAGGAATCTGTCCTAACAACATCCAAATTGTTAAACATAATATTGTTAATAGTATATTCCCCTCTTTTGCACTTAGTGCAACCACTGCCCAAAAAGTCGGATCTGACATAGCCCAAAACCCAAAAATAAAACCTGCAAGTGGCATACTTCTCTTTGCAAATTTCATAAATTTCGATTCTTTCTGATCATCTACTCTTTCTTTATTTCCTTTTAGTAAGGTAGATATTATAAACCAAGCTACACATACAATGGATATCAAAAAACCGGTAAATACATAAGCCATATCTGGAATATGATTCATTATATTTATAAAATAATTCAAGCTTATACTAGTACCGTATGAAAATATTAATCCGAAAACGACCGTGGAAAGTAGAGCCATTAAAGAAAATAAATATACTTGTTTTTTCTTTGTTCCTTTTGCTAGTGCAGCCATTATAAGCACTGCTCCCACTGGATCAAATCCACCGAATCCTAACAAAATTGATGATAGTATTAATTTCATCTATCATTACCTCCATGTATCAATTTCTCTAGCAACAATCTTTTAAATTTTTGTAAATTCATTAGGCATCCATTACTTGTTACAGACTGATTTTATTATTATCAATGAAATAATAAAGACTCTCCAACATCATAAGCTCTTGTCCAACACAAGCATATTCTAGCAAATAGAATTGATAATTACCAGTAATCAACTGAGTTCTAATAAAGAGGGTAATGATCCTACGGCTGTTTAATGGAACATAATCGTTTATCGTTGCTATGAACCATGCGAATCAACTTTATTGGTAATATATTTAGTTACTTTAGAAAAAAGCCTCAATAGGCTTTTTATTGTTTCTGTAATTGTAAAACTTGAGCATTATTTATCTCTTTAAAAAGTTTATTACTTGTTTCTTTAGAAATTACATCAGTTTTTACCTGGTTCAATACAAATTGATATTCAAGTTGAAATGCCTCTATGAGTAATTCGTTTGGAATAATTGTATCTTCTTGAATTTCGTTACGAATACGGTAATGTCTATTTTCCAAAATATGTTTTACTTCTTCAATATCACTAAAGTCAGTTATCTTATTTTCTATTCGCTCTTTTTCAAGAGAACTTAATTTTTCGATTGTTTGTTGATATAAACTGCTTTCTAGTCGGCTTATATCGGTTCTTATTGTCGCAAATTCTTGCATTTCTACTGAATCTACTCTTCTGCCACGTCGTCTTTTGGAGAATAATCGTCTTATTTTCTTACCAGTTGAATGTTTACTACTGTTTTCTAGATAAATTCTAAAATAGTCAATAACTTTAGGTGAAAACTGTGCTTTGATAGTTGTTGTATCAAGTAATGTTTCCTGCCAACTTATTATCTCGTCCATTAATTTACTACTCTTAGTGTGGTCAGGGATTTGTAATCCTTTTTGTGATTGTAGTTGTTTGGTAAGACTACTACGAACTTTACTATCCTCAATTTCTTCTACCATATGAAGAATCGCATAATCAACCATATCGTTACGAACCTGATTTATATTATCAGTACTTTCACCTCCAAGTCCCGGTAATAATTTTGGCAGAATCAGTGTTGGTACAATAAGACTTAAAAGAATAACAATAGCGGCCATTGTAATAATAATTTCCCTATTCTCGTTGCTCAAAATACTAGTATTCAAAGGTAAAGAGAAAGCCATTGCTAATGTCATTGTTCCATGGGCTCCTGACAAAGCAAAAATTGTTGAATCACTATTACGCTCTTCTTTTACATCAGAGAAAAAGTGTTCGATTGATCTATTTCCTTTTCTATTAGTCCAAAATTTTCTTATGAATAACATAAGTAAATAAACTAAAACGCTTATCAAAAATAGAACAATTGATTCTTTCCAACCAAGTGATTTAAAAATGTCCCAAATTCCAAATAGACTTACACCCAAGAGAATGAAAACAAAGTTATTCAGAATATCGCTTAAAATCTCCCAGATTGTATTATTCGTTAATTGAACATTTGTTGAAGTCAGTTTGAGCATATCTCCTTCAAAATTATGAATCAACCCAGCAGCAACTACAGCTAAAACACCGGAAGTTCCAAAATGTTCTGCTAACAAATAAATAAAGAAGGGGGTCAGAATTGAAATAGGAATTATGGTAGCTTCTGGCCGAGTTGCTCTGAGATTGATTGCGGTCCTAATTCGTACCAGTAGAGCACCGACAACTAAACCAATTATAATTCCACCAATTGAGACAAATATAAAGCGACCAAGTCCTTCCCAAATACTGAAATGCCCACTCTCTAAAACAGATAATCCTAAGCTCAGTAAAACTAACCCTGTTGCATCATTAAATAAAGATTCAAATTCAACTGCTTCATTAACCCCTTCGGGCATTTTCTTTCCAGAAATTATTGATTTTACAGCAACTGCATCTGTTGGCGTTACAATTGCTGCAAAACAGATAGCTAAAGGGAAAATCCAACTACCCATTATATTATTCGTAAGCACTGCTACTAAAAGTACAGTCACCACTGCTAAAGTAATTGATAGAAAAAATATTCCTCTGAAATTTTTCCGTACTTTTTTTAATGAAGTTTTACTTCCCTCATAAAACATTAATGGAGCAATGATTAACATCATAAAAAACTCTGGCTCCAATTCAAAATTTTGAAATTCTGGTAGGAAACTCAAAATAAGGCCCACACCAATCAAGATAAAAGTTTCTGAAATTTGTGGAAAAAACTCTTTGATTATATTTGCCCCGATAACACCAATCATCATCACAGCAATAAAACTAATAGCTGACATAAAACACCATTTCCTAATTTTTATACTCTTACAGTATAACATGTTCAAGATTGGGTTTCCAAGACTAGTATTAAAATTTATGAAATATACAAGACGATTTGTCATTTTCATAGTATATAAAAGTTATTTAGATTATTAATATAATGATAAAAAGACATCTATTTTGACGTCTTTTTATTTATTTTGATTTGGTCATTAGTAATTTTGCTGAACATTTTAACCATCCAGTAAACTATCACGATATTCAATATTCAGTAATTCCTTTTCAGGAAATAAGAATCTGTCAAACCAGTTTTGGCTTTCAAAAAAATTGATTTTATCATGTTCTAGCGGATGATAGTCTTTTTCCAAAAAATTGGATAAGTTCTCTATTGAGTCCTCTCCTAAAATAAAAATATTATCAGGATGATAAAATAGGTAATGCTTGATGGCTTTATTTGTTGTAACTAATTTTTTCTTAAAGAAAATAGCCTCCATTGTTCTCAAGGTCAAACCTGTCTGGTTTTCTTGCATAATTTCAAGAATACCATTACTATTAATTAAGAACTCTAAAAATTTTGGATAGGGTAAATATCCTTTATTTTTAAAACCTTTTTCTCCATTAATGATATAAAGTAATATTGAAATATCTAAACTGGCACATTTATCTAAAATAACATGTGCAAGTTGAGTTCTTCCTTTATCATTTCCTCCAAAAAACAAATCATAATCTGGTATTTGAAGAGGTAAATTTATACAAGGAGTATAAAAAGTAGAATTATGATAGAGCCCATATTTCTTTGCTTCAATAGGGTCAAAACTATAGTAGGAATCAATTACTCCTATTTCTCTAGAGGTGTGTAGCAAATCAATATATTTTTGAGTCAAATGATTCCAAAAAAATAGAATCATCTTTGCCTCGGTAAAATCCTTTATAATATTAGGATAGTTAGCTTTAAAACCAGAATCTAAAAATATAATAAGCTGATAACGGGCAAGCCGGTGCTTTCCCAAATCACTTTTTATAAAATGGACTAATCGGCGTCCTGAAATTACATCAATATTATTTAAGGAATCGAAAAAATAAAGATGTGCATTTTTAGCTACTAAGAGTATTTTGCTGTAAGAAATTTCTTTCATGTTCTAACTCCTTTCAATTCAGTATAAATTCATTGTATGATTAAATTTCAGAATATTCAAAAATATCGTCTTACAAAAAATACATTCACCAATGATGATAGTATTATATTTTTGAATATTCTAATTAATTCTAAAACATTCTGCTGTCCTTCAGATTCCTTTTTGTGTATACTAATTATTAATAGCGCTAGTTTTTAGAAAAGAATTGTATCAATTTGAAAAAGGAGAAATGATTTTATGAAAACAATCCTTCAAGCTTTTGAATGGTATTTACCCTCAGATTCTCAGCACTGGAATAATATAAAAGAGAATATTCCTGACTTAGGAAAGTTAGGATTTTCAGGATTGTGGTTACCTCCAGCTTCCAAGGCAGCTTCTGGAGTTGAAGATGTTGGTTATGGGACCTATGATTTATTCGACTTAGGGGAATTTGATCAAAAAGGGACAATTCCTACAAAATATGGGACTAAAGATGAATATCTTGATTTAATTAATACACTACACCACAACAATATTGAAGTGTATGCGGATATCGTTTTTAATCACATGATGGGTGCTGATGAAACAGAAACTATTGAAGCTGATATTAAAGCGGAAGATAATCATCTTCATAACATCGAAAATAATAAAACTGTTGAAGTTTGGACCAAATTTACATTTCCAGGAAGACAAGGAAAATACGACAATTATATATGGACCTGGCACAACTTTACGGGAATTGATTATGATGAAAGGAAAAATCAAGAAGAAATTCTTGAATTTGAAGGACATGAATGGGATGAGAATGTAGATTCAGAGAATAATAATTTTGATTATTTAATGGGAGCTGATCTTGATTTTAGTGTTTCGGAAACGGTAGAACAACTTGAAAAATGGGGACATTGGTTTTCAGAAATGACAAAAATTGATGGTTTTCGATTAGATGCAATTAAACATATTGATTTCAAATATTTTGATAAATGGCTTGAACAGAGAGCAAAGCAATTGGATAAAAAACTTTTTATTGTTGGCGAGTACTGGTCTGATGATCTTTGCAAATTAGAGTATTATCTAGAACAATCCGGTGATAGAATACAATTATTTGATGTACCACTACATTTTAATATGAAAGAAGCCTCTTCAACCAATGGAGAATTTGATATGCGTACTCTTTTTGATCACACACTCACTGCCAGCCAGCCAGAGCTATCGGTCACTTTTGTTGATAACCATGATACTCAAGAAGGACAGGCTCTTCAATCTTGGATTCCAGCTTGGTTTAAAGAGCACGCTTATAGCTTAATTTTACTTCGTGAAAATGGAATTCCTACTGTCTTTTGGGGAGATTTATACGGAATACCATCACGTAATGTTGATCCTGTAGGTGATAACTTAAGAACTATGATAGTATTACGTAACCACTCTGAATTTTTAAAAGAAAATGATTATTTTGATCATCCTGATATTATTGGATGGACAAACGTTTTAAAAATAGATAATAAGGAATATGGATTATCATGTATTTTAACCAATAAAAATGGTGGTTCAAAATATATGATAATTGATAAGGCGTATGCAGGTAAAGTTTATATAGATTTATTTGGAAGACATGAAATACCTATTACGCTGGATCAAAATGGTGGAGCTGAATTTTACGTCAATGATGGAAGTGTTTCGGTATGGGTAGATAAGGAAATTGTTTCAAAAATTGATTAAATGAACTTTCAAAACTAACTATTTTATCAAATAGGATAAAAAAAGTACCTTATTAGAGGTACTTTTTTATTTGAACTATTAGTAAATCAATGAGGTATGTTTGATTTCTTCAATATTTTTTGTTCCAGCAAGTTGCATAGTAATACTTAGCTCTTTGTTTAAGTGTTCAAAAACAGATTGAACGCCTTTGGCTCCCCCTAAATTCAAACCATAAAGAACTGGACGACCTACCGCAACAACATCTGCTCCTTGTGCTAAAGCTTTGAAGACATGTTCCCCACGTCTAACCCCACTGTCAAAAACAATAGGAACTCGATGATTAACACTTTTGGCGATGAGGGGTAGGACATCAATTGAAGCAGGTCCTCCATCTAATTGTCGTCCCCCATGATTTGAAACCCAGATACCGTCTGCCCCAGCGTTAATGGCATCATCTGCATCAATAGGAGATTGGACCCCCTTAACAATTACAGGAAGATTAGTTATTTTTTTAATTTTTTGAATATCTTCTAAAACAAGACCTTGTTTTGCTGCTGCATAAATTTCGCTTATTCCTTTCCCAGTTCCATCACTTTCTGAAAAAGCAGCTAGATTTGGCATTGGTAAAGGAAATTGGAAATGATTGACAATGTCTTCTTCTCTATAGCCACCTAATGTTGAATCAGCGGTTAAAATAATTGCCTTAACTCCAGCTGATACAGCTTTTTTCAAAAGAAATTCATTAAATTTATCATCTTTACTCATATATAATTGGAAAAATTGCGGTGCACCTGGTGCTGCTTTTGCGGCGTCTTCCACTGATGTACTTCCGTAAGTACTAATTGAAAAGATTGAGCCAACTTCAGCCATCGCTTTAGCAGTTGCAACTTCTCCTTCTTCATGAGCAAGGCCTTGGGCGGCAACTGGTGCTTGGATTATTGGTGTTTTTAGCTTTATACCAAAGAGTGAGGTACTTAAATCTGCAGAATCAATTCCTCTTAATACTCGAGGCATAATTTGTTTTTTGTTAAATGCTGATGTATTTTCATTCAGTGTCCACTCATCTTCAGAGCCACCACGAATATAGCCAAAGGCACCTTTATTTCCCGCAGCCTCCATACTTTGTTTCACTTTACCTTCAAGTGATTTAACATTTACAATTTCTAACGCTTTGTTTTCAGTACTAGTTTTATAAGTCATCTTAGTTCTCCTATTTTTTGTAAAGTTTACATCTGTAGATGATAAATACATTATACATCTTATTTTTAAAAAATACACAAATGAAAGATTTATTTTTTTATAAACTAAAACTTATATAAAAAGATAAATTAAAAAAGTAGCAAAACTACTCTTTTATATTATTATTTTAAAAGGTGGTACGATAAGGTTTGGTTCTTTACTTTTGATAGAAAAATTCATTTTCTATCTGAACAGAATATGAAAATATTCTATTAAGTTTCTCACTCATCCCTTCTCATTTTACAATCACGAATTATAAATTTCATTAATAAGTTCTTCTGTTTTATCCCAACCCAAACATGGGTCAGTGATTGATTTTCCAAATACTTCTGGTTTGTCTTGACGACCGTCTTCAAGATATGATTCAATCATAAATCCTCTGACATATTTATGAATTTGTTCATCCCAATTACGATTGACTAATGTTTGACGAACAATTCTTATTTGTTCCATATACTTCTTCCCAGAGTTATCATGATTAGTATCAATAACAATAAATGGATTTTGTAAGCCCATTTTTTCGTATATTTCGATACTTTCAAGAAGATTATCTGTATAGTAATTTGGATGGTTTTTACCATTTTCATCTTGTCCACCACGAAGGATGGCATGAGCTAATGGATTTCCTGATGTTTCTACTTCAGCATTCCCAAATAGAAAATCTTGAGATTGTTGGGCTGCATACATTCCATTAAACATAACTTTTAAATTCCCTGATGTCGGGTTTTTCATTCCTGTTGGGGCATCTATTCCTGAGGCAACAAAGCGATGTTGTTGATTTTCAACTGAGCGAGCGCCAACTGCATAGTAACTTACTAAGTCATCAACTAATGGTAGATTTTCTGGGTATAGCATCTCATCTGCTGTAGTCAGACCAGTTTCAGTAATTACTTTATAGTGAAGGTCACGAACCATTTTTATCCCATTGATAAGGTCTGTATGTCCATCTGCATCAGGTTCATGAATGAGGCCTTTATAGCCATCTCCGTTTGTCCGCGGTTTTGCAGTATAAACACGCATCACAATAAAAATTTTATCTTCTACTTCTTTTTGAAGTTTTGACAATCTGTGAGCATATTCTAGAACTGCAGCTTCATTATCCGATGAGCAGGGGCCAATGACTAAGAGGATTCTATCGTCTTCACCCTTAATTATCGCTTCAAGTTCCTTATCACGTTTTTCTTTCTTTTCTCGTTGCTCATCATTTAAATGATTTAGCTCTTTTACATCTTTAATGTTAATTTTGTTACTGAGTTCTTTAAAAGTCATCTTTTACCTTTCCTATAGTTTTTTAGTAAAAATACTTAATAATATTTTACTTGCAATAAATTTTTTCTATTTTACTTTTTATGTGCCTCCTTTATAATAAAAAAAGACGTCCCAGGGGACGTCTTCTTTATCCCCTAGATGATTAACGAACATCAAAGAGGACCCACATTTTATTAGCCAAAAACTAATGTGGATCATTCATAAAGAAAAAATAAAATTTTTTAAAGTTGTTAATCATTTTGGAACCTCGATATTTAATATTATTAGTTAGTATAATTAAAATTTTTTGATTTGTCAATTATTTATCTATTTTTTCTTAATTTTATTTCAAAATTTCTTTTTACATAACTTTTATTATGTATCAAACGGTAAATAAAGAAGAAATTGAAGCATGGATGGAGTGTGCTGTATTTGCATTATTCATCGTATAGAGGTGAATTCCAGCAACATCCTCTGTTACTAAATCAACGATTTGGTCGATGGCGTAAGCAATTCCAGCATCCCTTAAAGCTAAAGGATTATGTTCATATTTTTCGAGTATTCTAATAAATTTTGCTGGTAATGGCGTATTACAATTTTTTAATAGACGAAGAATTTGATTTCGATTGACTACTGGCATTATTCCGGCGAATATCGGAGTATTTATCTCAGCAATTGCGCATCGTTCTTGAAAATCATAGAAACTATCATTATCAAAAAATAGTTGCGTAATTAATCTGTCACAACCAGCATCTACTTTTTCTTTCAGATAATGAAAATCACTCACTCGATTTACTGATTCGGGATGAATATCGGGGTAGCAAGCACCTAAAACTTCAAAACTATCATCATAATCTTTGATAAATTTAACCAAATCACTTGCAAATTTAAAATCATTTTTCATCGGTTCATCGCTGATATCACCTCTTAAAGCAAGAATTTTTTTGATTTGTTTATCTTTTAACCGTTCCAAAATTTCGATCACTTGAGCTTTATCTAAATAAGCGGCAGGTAAATGAGCAACCGCTGGAATATCTAGTGTATTGTTTACATAATCAGCAAACTTTATAGTTGTATCTCCAATATTATCATAATTATTGTTACTACAAGTTACACTGATAAAATCTGGCGAGAGAGTTCTTAGGCTATCCAAGGTCTTTACCAAGTTGGTACTTCCAATTTGAGTTGTAGGTGGAAAAACTTCAAAAGAAAGAATTTTGGAATTACTTGTCATATTCAACCTTTTCCTTTCTTAACACCCTAGTTGCCTCAACTAAGTGTCTTAAACTAGGAATGGTTTCGGCATTACCACGTGTTTTAAGACCACAATCAGGGTTTACCCAAACTTGTTCAATTGGTAATTTGTCCAATATTTTTTCTAATTGATTTTGTATTTCTTTTACGCTAGGTATTCGTGGAGAATGAATATCATAGACTCCAGGTCCAACCAAAGTTTTAAAATGGTGAGCTTTCAATGCATCGATAATTGATAGCTCACTTCTACTTGCTTCAAAAGAAATTACATCAGCATCCATTGCGTCAATTGATGGAATAATATCTTCAAATTCAGAATAACACATATGCGTGTGAATTTGCGTTTCCGGTTTTACTTTAGAGTGAACTAAACGAAAGGCAGGAATTGCCCAATCTAGATATTCTTTATACCAATCACTTTTGCGAAGTGGTAACTTTTCTCTCAAAGCTGCCTCATCAATTTGAATAATCTTAATGCCAGCTTTCTCTAAGTCAAGAACTTCTTCTTGAACAGCTAATGCCAATTGTAAAGTACTTGCTTTTAACGAAATATCTTCTCGCGGAAAAGACCAATTTAGAATCGTTACAGGACCTGTCAGCATTCCTTTTACTGGTTTAGACGTTTGAGATTGAGCATAGGCTGACCAACGGACGGTCATAGATTTTGGTCTAGTGACATCAGCCCACACGATTGGAGGTTTGACACAACGTGTTCCGTAAGATTGAACCCATGATTTTTGAGTAAAAACATAACCTTCTAACTTTTCTCCAAAATACTCTACCATGTCATTTCGTTCAAATTCACCATGGACTAAAACATCTAATCCAATATCTTCTTGGAGTTTAAGACATTCTTTTATTTTTTCTTCTAAGAATGTTTCATAATCTGCTTGGCTTAATTCTCCTCGCTTATTTTGTAGCCGAACTTTTCTCACCTCTGCCGTTTGAGGAAATGAACCGATGGTTGTGGTTGGTAAAAGTGGTAAATTAAGCGATTGAGATTGACTTGCTCGTCTTTCCACTAGTGACGGTTGTCTAGTAAAGTCTTTTTCTGTTAATTTATCAAGTTTTTGCTTAAGTTTAGTATTTTCACGAACTCTTTCATTTTCAAAAAGTTCGATATTCTTCTTCAAAAAAGAAGTGTTTTTATTAAAATAAATATCGGAAATTTCATCAATTTCATTTAATTTTTCTGTGGCAAATGAAAAGTGTTTAAGAATTTCTTTTGATAATTTAGTTTCGTTTTTAACTGTTACCGGAACATGTTGTAAAGAGCAGCTTGTATTAATTACGATATCTGCTACTGCATCTAAAGCGGTTAGTAGCTCAAGTGTCTTTTGATAATTATTACGCCAAATATTTTTTCCATTTACTAGTCCTGCAAAAAGTATTTTCTCTTTGGGAAAACCGTATTTTTGAATAAGAGCTAAAGAATCTCTTCCTTCTATAAAATCAAGACCAATACCATCAAAATCAAGCTTTACTATTTCTTTATAGCTATCACGAACATCTCCAAAATATGTTTGAAGAAGTATCTTAAGGTTGTTTTTACTCTTAAGTAGTTCTTCATAAATACTCACAAATAATTTTTTTTCTTCTTCAGTTTGGTCTAAAACAAGTGCTGGTTCTTCAATCTGTAACCATTCTACTCCTAGTTGATTAAGTTCTTTTAGTAGTGTTTGAAAAGCTACAATAACATCAGATAATACTGTATCTTTCGTGGCTCCTGACTTGTAATCTGCTAAAACTAAAAATGTATATGGGCCAATAATTGTTGGTCTGGTTTCAAATCCAGCAGATTTTGCTTCCTTATATTCATTTAATAATTTTGAAAAATTTGCTTTAATAATCGTATCTTTGTTAATTTCTGGAACTAAATAATGATAGTTTGTATTAAACCATTTTTTCATTGGTCTTGCTTTTACGTCATTTTGTTCATCTTGGAAACCACGCGCTAATGCAAATAAAGTATCTAGTTCATTTAATTCTAAATTTTTATAAGACTCTGGAATTGCACCAAGAGCAATTGATAAATCTAAGGTTTGGTCATAGAAAGAAAAGTCATTGGAAATAGGTGAGTCAATTCCAGCTTCTTTTTGACTTTTCCAATTTTTCAACCGAATTTCTTTGGCTACTGTTTGTAATTCTTCTTCTGTAATTTCTTTACGAAAATATTTTTCAAGAGCAAATTTTAATTCACGGTTTGAACCGATACGTGGGAAAGCAATAATTGATTTTTTCATAGTCATAGTCTCCAATTTTTAATAGGTCTATCTTATCAAATTTAATAAAACTTTAATAATACATTTTTAATATGATGACCTATAGTTTAAAACTATATGAAAATTCAAAAATAAAAAGTCCAAATAAATTTCTTGGACTTTTAGTGTATCTTATCTTATCTTCTATGCATGAGATGAATTTTAGATTGTAAAAATGGTGGGATTACAATTGAACTTTCTCGATCTTCTTTAATAATTATTGATTTATCTTCTAATTTATCGATTACTTTAATAAGATGTGGAAGAGAAATTTCTAATTTTTTGAAAAAGTTTTTTCCTTCTTCTTCTATAGCAGTAACGTGGTAAGTCTGATCAACTTGTGCTTCATCAAGTGTGAGTTCCACTTCATTTTTCAGCCAAAATGATTCTGTAGGAATTTCTGAGCCGTGAGGGTCAGTTGCTGGATAGCCCATCAGGACATATAGAGATTCAATCAACCTTGGTGATGAAGCATGTTCTAAATTTTCGGCTTCATCGTGCACTTCCTCCATTGTATATCCAACCTTCTCAAAAAGAAAAGTTTCCCAGACCCTATGACTTTTTAAAATAAATCTCGCTTCGTGATTTCCTAAGTCTGTAAGTGATACCCCATAATAAGGTTTATGAATAACAAGTTCTTTTTTGGCTAATCGTTTAATCATTTCAGTGGCGCTTGGTGATGATACTGATAATTTTTGAGCAATGGCATTAATACTAACAGATCCATTATTTTCATTTTTTAGGCTATATATTGCCTTTAGATAGTCTTGTTCATTTTTTGATGTTTTCATTTTTTTACCTTACTTTTCTTGATTTAATTATAGCATAGACTATACCAAAGTAAAATAAAAGTGGGATAAATTATCACCACTTTTATTTTTTATTTAAAGTAATTCACCGTATTTTGAAACAAATATTTTTTTAAATATGGTGACAAGCATCATATACATCACTACTGTTAAAATTAGCCATGGGAAAAAGTTAATTGGTAAAGCCATTAAACCAATTGAATGTCCAAAGCTTGTGAATGGAATGATTGTGAGTCCAATGATTCCCATGAAAGTTAAGATTGTTAGTGGAGCCGAAGCACGACTTTGTAAAAATGGGATTTTAGGAGTACGAATCATATGGATAACCAAGGTTTGAGTCCACATTGATTCAACAAACCAACCAGTATGGAAGAGCGCGATAAATCCAATATATGCTGCACTTCCAGGGACAAGAGAGCTAAATGGTCCAAATGTTGCTGGACAAATCACAAAGAACATTAGGAGATAAGTTGTAATATCGAATACGGAACTTGTTGGGCCAATCCACAACATGAATTTACTTACAGAACTTGCATCCCATTTTCTTGGAACAACCAAATATTCTTCATCGACATTATCCCAAGGAATAGCGGTACAAGAGAAATCATAGATTAAATTAAGTAAGAGAATATGAATAGATAACATTGGGATAAATGGTAAAAATGCACTAGCGATTAGAACTGAGAACATATTACCAAAGTTAGAACTTGCTGTCATTTTTATATACTTAATCATGTTAGCATAGGTTTTTCTTCCTTCAATAATTCCTTTTTCAAGAACCATTAAATCTTTTTCTAACAAAATTACATCAGCTGACTCTTTGGCAATATCTACAGCACTATCTACTGAAATTCCAACGTCAGATGATTTCATTGCTGCTGCGTCATTAATACCATCTCCCATATAGCCGACACTATTGCCTGAATTTCTAAGTGTTGTTACTATTCTGGCTTTTTGTTGAGGTGATAACTTAGCAAAAACAGAAGCTTCCTTGGCAATCTTTGCCAATTCATTATCATCTAATTGGTCGATATCAGAACCTAAAATAGTTTTATCAACTGGAAGTCCTACTTGTTTGCAAACTGAACGAGTAACTTTATCGTTGTCACCAGTCAAGATTTTAACTGATACCCCATATTTATTGAGTGCTTTGATTGCTTTTGCTGTAGATTCTTTGGGTGGATCAAGAAAGGCAAGATAACCCATTAACACCATTTCAGATTCATCTTGAACCGAGAATGTATCTACTGGTGAAGGATTTGTTTTTTGAGCGACTAAAATCACGCGCATTCCTTCTTCGTTAAGTTCATCAACTTTTTTCAGAATGTATGCTCTGAGTTCAGGAGTTAAATGAACAACATTTCCCTTATCTTCGACTAAAGTACAGATGTCTAACATTTCTTCAGCTGCACCTTTAGTAATCATTTGAGTTTTTGAAGTCGCTCCATTAGTATTGCTTTTTACTACGACACTCATCCGACGTCTTTCAAAATCAAAAGGAATTTCATCAACTTTTGTATATTTACTACTTAGACCACCCAGTTCAGGATTTTTATCTTGCTTGGCTTCGGCTCCTTCGATAATTGCCAAATCCATTAAATTCTTTAAACCAGTTTGGTAGTAACTATTCAAAAATCCATGTCTTAATACTCGAATATTTTCTTGCCCATGAATATCTAAATGACGCATTAATACTACTTTGTCTTGTGTTAATGTTCCAGTTTTATCAGTGCAGAGAATATTCATTGACCCTAGATTTTGAATAGAATTTAGGTTCTTGATGATTGTTTTTTCTTTTGACATTGTGACTGCACCTTTTGCTAGGCAAGTTGTCACAATCATTGGTAACATTTCTGGTGTTAAACCAACAGCAACTGCTAAAGCAAATAGTGCAGCTTCCATCCAATCACCTTTAGTGAAACCATTGATCAATAAGACAAATGGAACCATAACTAACATAAAGCGAATAAGGACCCATGAAACTGAGTTAACGCCTTTTTCAAAAGTTGTTTTAGTTGAGTCTTCGGTTACACTTTTTGCCATTTCACCAAAAATGGTCGCATCTCCAGTTGCAATTACAACTCCATAAGCACTACCAGAAATGACATTTGAACCCATGAAGGCTAGGTTTACTGACTCTGTGATTGAATCATCTTTTTCATCAGTAGCTAAATCTAGTTTTTCTACTGGTTCGCTTTCACCAGTTAAAGAGGCTTGGCTGATAAATAAGTCTTTTGCTTGAATAATCCTAAGGTCTGCTGGAACCATGTCTCCAGCTGATAGATGGATAATATCGCCTACGAGAACTTCTTCAATAGGAATCTCTTGACTTCCTGATTCTAATCTATGAACGTTTGTCGTCGTCGTAATCATTTTTAAGAGATTCTCAGCAGCATTTCCACTTCTAGTCTCTTGAACGAAACGCAGAATTCCTGAGATTAAAACCATTGTAGTAATGATAATGAGTCCTTGGGGATTTTTCTCACCAGGAGCTGCTAAGATAATATCCGTAAAAGCTGAAACTAATGCTAAGACAAACAATATAATGGTAAAAGGATTGATGAACGCTTGATAAAGCCGTTTAATAAGTGAAGTTTTTTTACCACGCGTAATCGTATTATCTCCATATTGTTCACGAGAGATTTCTACTTGTTCTTCACTTAATCCTTTATTTGATGTTTTAAATTTTTGAAATAGCTCCTCTTTTGTAGAAGTTTTTGCAAATTCTAATCTTGCATTTATTTCATTGTTATCTACAAATGTTGTAGCTCTTTTTGTGTTTTCGAGTGTTTTTCTAATTTTTTTCATTGGTCTGTACCTCATATTCTATAATATTTTTGTGTGTACAGTCCCAAACGTTAGGCACTTTAAAGAAGGTGATAAAAACGGAAAGCTGCTCTTATCACGTTAATTATCTGCGGCCTATCAGGCTCGGGACTATTAATACTCTGGGATTCCATTTCCGTTTTCACCTCCTTTTTAAATATAAAAAAACCTTGCCTACAAAACTTAAACGTAGGCAAGGGAATAATTCCAAAAAAGATACCACTACTATAGAGCGAATCAGTTACAAGCTATCGTTCAAGCTTTAGCTCCGCAGGGCAATGTTGTTGCACTATTTCACGCCTTGTTTGTCGACGTGAACTGTTAGCCCTCTCATCGTGTCTCCACGACTCTGCGGCAGCAACCCGTATCCCTGCGGTAGCCTCACCTACCGACGATTATGTCATAGACATAACCTTTATTATTATAACTGACATATTCTTTTTTGTCAATCTTTTTTATTTTTAATTTACTATAGACTCTGTTGCACCATTCATTGCCCAATCTTTTGATAAAAATAACGAATTATCAATATGATAGTTGACCTTGCTTGGTGTCTTCATGAATTTTTCAATCGCTTTGTCTGTGGCTAACCAACCTTTAGTACCAAAGTGAACAGTATCACCAGAGGCATAAGGCGTGTTATACATATCTGTTAAGTCAGCAATTTGATAAAAGCCTTGACTGCGCAATTGTGTTTTAATTTTAGAGCTGAAATTTTCGAGTGTTGCTTTTGATACTCCAGTGTAAGATGACCATGAGCCGTTTACTGGTTGAATAACAAATAAAACATCATTATTATTTTTGGCAAACACATTTAAGAGCTGTTGGAAATCTTGATACTCTGGACTTTCTAAATAGGAAACATGTTTTTTGTAATTTTCTAGATGTTTATATTTAGATTTTATTTTCTTATCCCAAACTTTATTATTGATTTGGAAAGGATTGTTATTTGAACTATCTTTTCCTTGGTCAACTGCCAATTTTTCTAAGTTTTCAGAGGTTGGATCATTGGGTAATTCTTTAGCAAACTTATTAATTTTTGGTGTAAGTCCAAGAGGTTGTGCTGTGAATTGTGAAACACTTGAGAAGAGTAAATCTTCTTTTCGCCAAAACTGAAGATTGGTCGCCACAGTCATTTTTTGTAGAGCGGTCAGTGGTTTTTTATCTGCTAGACGTTCTAGAGAATTATAAATCGTCTCTTCAGATTTAAGCGATCTAAATCTTAATAAATGTTTTGCAAGTTGGGTGGTGGTATCTGCTTTAGGGTTTGCTTCTTTTAACCAACCGTAAATCTCACCTTTGGATACAAAGTTTTTCAATTCACTTTCAACAATTCCTTGTTTTGAAAACCATTGTGGACTAATGACAAAAACAATTTTACGATTTTTTAACTCATTTGCCACAGAGTTCATGTAGAAAAAGTGGGTTAAAGTAGTTGTTCCTGGTTGTCCTACTAAGAATGGCGTAAAACCAGAATTGTATTTTTTGAAATAGGCACTTGGGTGAAAAGAATCCACATGTTCCATTTCTGATGAACCAAGAACTGGTAAAAACTCGGGGTCTGAATAGGCTTGTTTTTTAATTGAATAGCCTGTAAAGCTTGGAGTATTTAGTGGTGATTGAGCAAATTTAACAAGTTGGTCTTTTGAGTATTTCATACCAACATTTATTGGGAGAAATATCAGTAAGCCAACAAGGGCTAAAGCTGCAATTAATGGGCCAATGGCTCTAAAAATTTTAATTTTCATCCTTTTTTTCCTGAACGCGTGCTGCTATTTTATTTGCTGTATTCCAATCTTCACGGTCCATTTCTGATGGTGGAAGACTGATATCAAAAGCGCCTTCTAATTCAACAATGAGCATAATGGCTCTCATTGAATCAAGAATTCCTTCTTCAAATAAATCCATGTCTAAGTCTTCACGGAATTCGTCTGTGCCTGATACGGTTTCGATAATATCAAAAATTTGTTCTTTCATTTTGTTTCTCCTAATGTTTTTTTATGATATGCCTAACGCCTTTTAGAAGTTAGGAAGTGGGAAATGTGGATCTATGCAGTGCATAATGATATGATTTGGTATTCCTGAGAAAATAAGGAAACTGATAAATACTAGATTAAATGTAATGAAAATACTTATAGCACTTGTCCATTTATTATCTGGAATTTTCCAGTTTTTACGTTTCTTCAGACGTTTCCATGCGTCATACCCAATCATTAACATAGCGTGGTAGAAACCATAAAGGATGTAATACCAAGTTAAACCATGCCAGAATCCCATGAGTAACATATTTGCGAGGTAACCAACATTTGAGATGGTTATCATATTTTTCGACCATTTTTTAACCATGAATGTTTTCACTAATCTCATGAATACAAAGTCACGGAACCAAAAACTCAAAGTCATGTGCCATCTTTGCCAAAAGTCATGAATATTTTTAGCTAGGAAAGGTTTGTTAAAGTTGTGTGGGAGGTCATATCCCATTAAATTGCTGACACCAATAGCGAAGAGTGAGTAGCCAGCAAAGTCAAAGAATAGATAAAGTCCGTAAGCATACATTGATGATGAAACATTCAAGAAGCTTGGGTGTATTGTTGCAGAGATTGCAATGCCATGTAGCCAATATTGGTCAATCAAGTATCCGATGATGAATTTATAAAGGAAACCTTGGAAAATTCTAAAGACACCTTTATTTAATAAATCAAGGTATTTCTCAGTGACAACTGGCGCTTTTAGTTCTTTAACAAAACGTCGGAAGCGGTCAATTGGTCCTGATGAAATCGTTGGATAGAAATAGAGGAAATAAAGAAATTCTTTAAGAGGAACGGCTTTAATAAGTCCGTCTCGTATTTCCATAATCATGGCTACTGTCTTAAAACTGATGTAAGAGATTCCTAAGAATCCAAGAATTGAACCTGGTCCAGGTCCTGGATTGAACAGAGGATGCACTTTGACAATCACTAATGGCAGAATAGAGAGCAGAATGATGAGGTAGAAAACAAAACTCTGATTCTTGTTTTGTTTTACTCGATACCACTCATAGAATTTTACAATGATGGTCTGGAAGACTCCGAAACCGATTAATGCCCAAATTGTCACTGTTCCCGAAAATGTCAGCCAAAGAAAAGCGATGGTCAATAGGACTTGATACCACATGAGTTTTTTGCCCAGAAGCTGGGCAATAACGATAGGAATTAAAGCAAGTCCTAAAATCACGAAGTAAAAGGGTGTTGAATAGGGTTGCACTAGTTGTCACCTCGCTCTTTTTGGGCGAGTGCCTTACGGTCAACTTTGCCATTTTGATTCAATGGGAACTTTTTAAGATAAACAAACTTAGTTGGCATCATGTAATCCATAATTGTTTTTGAAAGTTCAGCTTTGAGTTCTTTTGTGAAGGCGCGTTCGGCTGCACGGTCTTCAAATGTTTTTTCTGTTTCTAAATAAGCGATTAATGCGGTGACTTTATGCTGGTCATTCGTTTTCGGTAAGACTACCGCTTTTTCAATCTCTTTTAAGTTTTGAATATTGGCTTCAATATCTTGAAGTTCAATACGGAATCCATTAAATTTAACTTGAAAATCAATTCGTCCTTGGTAATGGAGCATTCCGTCAGCGGAAATTGAACCGGCATCTCCTGTATGATAAGCGGGTTTTCCGTCGACTGTGAAAAAGGCTTGCTCAGTTTTTTCTGGATTTTCAAAGTAACCTTTGGCTACCGAATCACCAACAATGATGATTTCCTTATCCATAATTTTTAAGTCAACACCTGGTTTGGCAAAACCAATTGGGACACGGTCATTTTCTGTCAGTAATTCTTTCGTGATTTTTACTGACGAAATGGCTCCTGTTGCTTCTGTTGGACCATAGGTATTGTATATATTTGCTGACGGAAAAGCTGTCAGTAATTTTTCTGCTGTTTTCTTTGTTAATTCTTCACCGCAGAAAATAAATTGAACTAATTGAGGGTGTTCTTTCTCAGTGAACGAAGGGTCCAATAAGCAAATATCAACAAATGATGGTGTTGAAATCCAAGTATTAATGACCGTTTTGTTCAAACGTTCAAAAAGTAATTTGAAGTTGGTTGTTTCGTCACGTGAGAGTGAAATTAATGTTCCGCCAGTTGTAAGACTTGGGTACAAACTGAAAATTGATAAATCAAAGCTGTAAAGGGCTTGTGACAAGATTTGATTATTTTCAATTTTCATAAAATCATTGTTCATCCAATTGGTGAAAGTCACAAGATTATCATGACTGACTTCAACACCTTTTGGTACTCCTGTTGTTCCAGAAGTATAAATAATATAATTGCTGTCATTTCCAGAAACAGCTTTAGAAAAATCAAGTGCTGGAAGTTTGTCAGTCAAAATCTGGTCAGTAAGTTCAAGAGAAATTCTGTCAGTAAAAAGTGCTTCAAAATCTGCTGACAGCTCAACTGTAGTGAGTACCACCGCTGGTTTTGCCGCTGATTTAATCATTTCTGTCCGCTCAAATGGTGTGTGAGCATCAACAGGAATATAAGCGTGACCAGTTAAATTTGTCGCAAGCATGGCTGCTAAAGTGATAAAATCGTTTTTACCGAAAATCAAGATTGGACGCTGATTTAAATTGCGTTCATTGATTTGTTCTGAGATATGTGAAACCGCAGCAAATAATTGACGGTAAGTAAATTTCTGCTCACGCTCGGCAAGTACGATAAGGTCTGGTTCATTTTTTGCAATTTCAAAAATTTGTTCTAATAATTTCATAATTAACTCCTTCGATAATTCTCTCTAAAATTCGTTATAGATAAAGTGTGCTCCGCCAGTATGACTGTAGGAATAAAGATAGAGCAGAATTAAAATAATTATAAAGTAAAATACTGTTTTAGCCAAAAATAGACGAATTTCTTTTTTCTTGTCCATTGGAACTCCTTTTAAATATAAAGTAATAAGAGGTTTTTAAAATACTCAGTTAATCTCATATCATTTATGACTCTGATTATAACATTTATTAAAGAAAAAAAACTTACATTTGTGTAAGTTTAATTTATATAATAAAAAGAAAACGGAATCATTTTGTTTTGTTGTATTTTTAAGGGTACAACATCTTTTTCATCTAATATTTTGCTTAATTTTTTGAACCATATTTTTGTAATTTTCGGATTCTGTCAGCAAAGAAATTACCGCAACTCCACCCAGACCAATTTTTGAAAGCTCTGTCAGTGAATTTTCAGTAATTCCACCAATTCCAACTGTTGGTAATTGATTATGCTCAAGCATTTTTCTTAAATGGTCAATCCCAATTGGTTCTGCTGCGTCGGACTTGCTATTTGTTGGATAAATTGGACCAATTCCCAAATAGTCAGCTCCACTTTTTTGAGCGCTTTCTAATTCCATATCATTACTGACAGAAAGTCCTACCCACATTTCTTGGCCAATCAGCTCGCGAATTTTACTGACAGAATCATCGTCTTGTCCGACATGAATCCCGTCAGCTGACAGTTCACGCGCTAATTCAACATCATCGTTCACAATAAAAGAAACAGCAGCTTTCTGAGCTACTCCTTGTAGTCTTTTTGCTACTTCTAATCGTTGATTATTATTTTTATAAATTGTTCCCTTATCACGAAATTGATAAACCGTTACTCCACTTTTTATGATTACAGAAATTTTATCGATTGCATCATCAATTGAAAGTTTTTGAAAATCTTGTGGGCCAGCAATAAAATACGCCCTCAGGTCTAAAATTTTATTTCTCATTAATTGTCACCCAATGGTTTAACGGTCCATGACCGTGACCAACATTAATTGTTTGTGAAATAGCTTCAGTAATAAACAATTTAGCTTTTGGCATCACTTCTTTTAAATCTTCTTCTAAAGCTAAATGAGCTGTAATATAAGAAGAAAGTGTATCTCCGGTTCCGTGTGTTCTTTCTGTCAGTAATCTTTTAGAGTCATAAGTACTGACAGAACCATCTGTCATCAATAAATAATCTCTGACCAGTTCTCCATTACCATGTCCCCCTTTAATCAGCACATTTTTAGCACCTAACTTTTGAATATCATGAAGGGCTTTTAAAATTTTCTTTTCGTCAGTAATTTTATAGCCACACATAACCTCTGCCTCTTCCAAATTGGGAGTGACCAATTCTGCTAAAGGTAATAATTCATTTTTTATCAAATCAATGGCTTCTCTTGTCAAAAGAATTGCCCCGCCTTTAGCCACCATTACCGGATCCACCACCAAATGCTTCGGTTTATATTTTTTCAAGCCTTGAATTACCGCTTCAACTTGAGCAGTATCAAAAAGTGCCCCCGTTTTAGCTGCCGAAATTTCCAAATCAGAAAATACTGAGTCAAATTGAGCCAAAATAAAAGCTTTATTTGTCGGTAAAATTTCTTGTACTCCATAGGTATTTTGCGCTGTCAACCCTGTCACAATTGTTGCCGAATATACTTTTTGATTATGAAAAGTTTTTAGGTCAGCATTAATACCAGCCCCACCAGAAGAATCAATTCCAGCGATTGTCACAACTTGAGAAACATCAATCATTTCTTCTTCTCCCTTATATAACCTCTTGCGTCGCTTGATAAATTTTATCAAGAAGACGATTCACAAAATTTCCTGGTAGATTTTCTACTTGCTCAGTAGCTTTCACACCAGATTCACCGAAGAATTCTGTCGCTTCATAAGCCGCCTTAAATAAATCATCAGATACAGCCGCAAAAGTTCCAACAATTGCTGACAACATATCCCCACAGCCAACATTAATTTTAAAAAGTGGACTATCAGTTTCAACAAATAATTCCTCAAACCCATTAGAAATAACATCAACTTTTCCAGTTTGAATAATGACTGCCCCTGTTTTTTGAGCAGCAACTCGCGCGTGCTCAACTTCTAAATTTGACTCAAGTGCATCAATTCCTTTGTTCAAGCTTTCTTTATCAGCAAACCAAGCAATTTCTGCTGAATTCCCACGAATGATATCAAATTTTACCTCCTGCATTAATCTTTTGACAAAATTTGCTCTAAAAGGGACATTGACAGCAACTGGGTCCAAAATTAAAGGTTTGTGCTTTTGATTTGCTAACTGACAAATAGTCAAAAAAAGCGGATAATCCTTTTCTGAAATGGTTCCAATATTAACCACTACAGCATCTGCAATTTCAACTAAAGTTTCACTTTCTGAAATTTCCGCAGTCATTAATGGTGAACCACCAGCAAAACTAATCGCATCCGCAACTCTTTGTGGAGTTACAAAATTCGCTAAATTTAAGATAAGTGGTTGTTTTTCTTGAATCTTTTCTAAAATTGACATCAAAAAACTCCTTTATAGACACAAGGAGGGCTCTAGTATGATAAGAAAGTAAGCTAAAAGATTTTCATAAAGAAAATACAATTAAAACTCGGACACATTCTTACGCAGGTCTTAACCTGTTCAAGTCTGATGGTCTTTCTCAACCGGTAATTTTAGTTTTTACCAGTACCCATTGTGTTATTGATTTATTTTTAAAACTACAACTACTTTAACATATTTAAACTAAAAAAACTAATTTCGCAAATATACAAAAGAAAAAACCTAGCCCAAAAGGCAGGTTTTTCTTATTTTTTATACTCATCAATATGAGGGTCAACACTTTCTTCTTGACGATTAGTTTTTACCCAATCATTTTTAGAGTTGAAATATCGAATGGCTGACTGTGGATAAATTTGAGTTAAAATAAGTAGAAATTTCGTCAGATTAACCGTATCTTTCACTACATCCCACACCCTTGTTTTTTCTTGCGACTTCTCTTTATTATAAAGAATAGCCCATACAAAATTGACTACAATAATATAAATGGACATTAGTATAAAAAGAATTAATACAATTCTGAGCGGTTCAGTAATTCCAGTTAATATAAGTGAATTAACAATCATTATCATTGTATAAATTACAATAATATATTCAATTCCCATTAACCAAGGTTTCAGTAGGGTCATCAGTAATTCAAACTTCTGTTTATTCTGCAATTTTTTTGACCGAATCGTCGGTAAAATATATTTTGAAGATTGGATATTTCCCTGCGCCCATCGCACTCGTTGTTTAACCAAAGCTTCATTATCATTGATAATCCCTGTTTGTTCAATGTAAATATCATCAAATTGAGCATTTTTAACTTCAATATCTGACAGAAACAGACGGGTTGATAAATCAAAATCTTCCACAAGAGAATCTGTCCAAGGATCCTCATTTAGGGCTTGAAGAGTACTCAATTTACAGAATTGACCATTTCCACCAAAGGCAACCGTATTGGTCAAACTTCGAAAAGACTGTGTAGCATTGATAATTTCAGAAAATTCGAGATCCTGAGAAGCATCTTTAAGTAAATTTGCAACACGAACTTTTGATTGTAAACCGGTAAGTTTATCATCATGATTAAAGGCACAATTAACTTTTTCAAAGTAATTATGATCAAGTTTTGTATCAGCATCGATGATCGCAATAAGAACATCCTCAGGAGCAATTCCTGCTTCTTGAATTTGTTCACTAATTTGATAGTAAGCCCAATTGAGCGCTACTCCTTTCCCCTGCTGTGCATTAGGTTTCAATCGTTTTAATACATTTAATCTAGAATCCTTAAGTTCAGAAATTTTTTCCAATGTGTGATCATCACTTGCATCATCAATAACTGTTACCACTAGATTTTCGTAATCATTTTTTAAAATACTTTTTAAAGTTGTTTGAATCACTAATTCTTCATTCAGACATGGGATTAAAACATAGATATGGAACTGCTTTTTTAGTCCTTCATTTTTTAAAGTAAGAGCGTTAATTCTTTGTCTTTTACTATAAGAATACCAAAGAATGAAGACTTCCACAGTATAATAAAGAAAAACAAAAATTGAAAAAAGAAAGAAAATATAATTGATACGGTCAAAAACATCTGCAAAAATATAACTATTTTCCCAATAATGATATCTTACGATATATAAATAGAGGAAAGGGAGACTTGATCCAATATACAATAGTATTTTTGATCTTGGCCTTATAAACTTTTTTAATCCAGTATAAATGCTCAAAAGCATAATGACTACTACTTCAAATATTTGCAAAGCAAAATAACTATTAAATACTTTTTCATTAAACCTAACAAAGTTAGTCGGAGGTTCAATTAAGAAGATATAGCCATATACCCCCAATGCAATTAATAATAAAATTAAAAATGGTTTTAGAGTGGATATTTTTTTCTTAGATTTTTCACCCTTATATCCAATTACTAGAGCAAAAGCGATAATCGGGAGAACGAATTGAGAAACCACTGTCAAGCTTTCAAGCCAATGAGCTAATAATACACCATGATTAAGTTCTATTCCATTAAAGAAAGCTTCTTGTGCAAAACTAAATGTAATATTCATTTGAGTCCCAGAATAGACAATCAGGGCTACTAGATAGATTAATAGGAGCGCATAAACAGTATTCTTTATGTTTTTACTTATTTGCTTCAGATCAACACCAGTAAACTTACAAAAACTTAAATACATAATCGGCATAAAGGGAACAATCAAATACCTAATATCCATATTACTTACAATTGAGAAGTCAAACCTTTGGTGTTCAATCAAAATTTTAAAAAGAAATCTAAAACCGATAATAGGTAATGTAATAAACCATAAAGAGGCAATAATAGTTGCTAAATTATAGATTAAGCGTTTTTTTGTTGAAACATAATAAGCTAAACCACAACAGAATAAGGTAAATATGGCAATCAAAAATCGAAAAGAAAAGAGCTGTGGAACAGCATGCTCACCTCCTACGAGATAAGTTAACGATACGATTAAGCGATTTGAACCATAAATTAAGAAGCCGAAAACACCGATAATACTAAGATTTTTAACTGAATTAGGGACCTTTTCACTATCAGTAATGATAAAAAATGAACTCAGCATCAAAGGAGCCACAAAAAAGAAAAGTGTAAAGAATTTTTCCCTGGTAGTAAAATTTGATAAGCGGAAAATAAACTCAAAATTAAAGAGGAAGATAAAAATGAGACAGACAGACTGGAAAGACTTTAAATTAATTTTTTTATTTTTCATTTAGAATATTAACAATCTGCAAGGAAGTTGTTCCGTCACCATAAGGATTCTTACTTCCTGACATCCTTTCATATTTAGTCTTGTCTGTCAGTAAAGTCCGAGTCTCATTAACAATATTTTCTTTTGAAGTCCCCACAAGTTTTAAAGTACCAGCCAGTACACCTTCGGGTCTTTCAGTTGTATCACGTAAAACAAGCACTGGAATCCCTAAGAAAGCCGCTTCTTCTTGAATTCCACCAGAGTCAGTTAAAATCAACTCGGCATGACGCATCACATTATGAAAGTTAATTGTATCCAGCGGGTCAATGATTTTAATATTACTATGTTCCAGTAATTTTTGCGCTTTTTCACGAATGATTGGATTCATATGAATTGGATAAATGATTTTATGTGTTTTTTTAAATTCATCAGCGATCTCTGCAATTCCATCAAAAATTTCTTCTAAATCACTCAAATTTTCACGACGGTGAGCCGTCACTAAAATCATTTTCTTATCAGCTTGCCATGATAAAGCTTCATCTGTATAATCATCCTTTAAAGTATACTGAAACATATCTATAGCACTGTTTCCAACTACAAAAACCTGATTTTTTGGCTTACCTTCTTTTAAAAGATTTTCTTTCGTCATTTCCGTTGGTGTAAAATGATAATCAGCCATCAAACCAACAATTTGACGATTCATTTCTTCAGGAAATGGTGAAAATTTATTGTAAGTTCGCAAGCCTGCTTCAATATGTGCCAACTTTATCTGATTAAAATAAGCAACCAAACTTCCAGCCAAAGTAGCTGCAGTATCACCATGAACTAAGATGACATCTGGTTGTTCCTTTTTAATAATTGGGTCAAGACCGCTAATTGATCCTGCCACAATTTCTGATAAACCAGAATATTTTTCCATGATTTTCAAATCGTAATCAACTTCCACAGAAAATTCATCTAAAAGTTCATTGAGCATTTCTTTGTGCTGCCCTGTGTTAACCAGAACAATTGGATTGCCTTGCCTTTTCGCCTCTTGGATTACTGGATAAACTTTAATAAATTCTGGCCTAGTCCCAAATATAAAGAGTAACTTTTTCATCTCTACCACACCATCTATAATTAATATTTTATTACGGCTAACTACTTTAAATGTACCTTAAAAACTATATACTTATATTCTATTAAATAATAGTATCAAGAGCAACTGAACTGCTTTTGTCCCGTATTAAATTAATATTATGCATTATAAAAGTATGGTACAAATGTACCACACTGTCATTTTGGTGTAATTATTTAAAGACGCTGTACGATATATTCTAGCATATAAAACTTACATCAGTCAACATTTTATAGTTTTATCTTAAAAGTTTTATAAACTTTCAATAGATTAAAAAAACTGCCAACATAATGTGACAGTTTTTATTCAAATAAGAATAAAATTCTTATTTAAGTGTGATTGAAGCACCAGCTGCTTCAAGTTTTTCTTTAACTTCGTTAGCTTCTGATTCAGAAAGACCTTCTTTGATCATTGTTGGTGCACCATCAACGAGTTCTTTAGCTTCTTTAAGTCCAAGACCAGTGATTCCACGTACTTCTTTGATTACTGCAACTTTTTTGTCGCCAGCTGATGTCAATTCAACGTCGAATGAATCTTTAGCTGCTGCTGCATCACCAGCACCTGCTGCTGCTGCAACTGGAGCTGCTGCTGTTACGTCAAATTTTTCTTCGATTGCTTTTACAAGTTCAGAAAGTTCAAGGATTGTTGCGTTTTCAAGTTCAGCAACGATGTTTTCAATGTTCAATGCCATTTTAATATTCTCCTATTAATTTTTTAGTTTGTTGCGTAAATCCGCCGATATAAGTAATGTTGCTTATAATTAAGCAGCTGATTCTTCTTTTTCTGCAACAGCTTTGACTGCAAGAGCCACGTTGCGGACAGGTGCTTGAAGCACTGAAAGAAGCATAGAAAGAAGTCCATCGCGGCTTGGAAGAGACGCAATAGCTTGGATTTCTTCTTTAGAAGAAACTTTACCTTCGATAACACCAGCTTTGATTTCAAGATTTTCAGCATCTTTTGCAAAGTCAGCCAAAACTTTTGCTGGTGCTACAACATCTTCGTTAGAAAATGCTACTGCTGATGGGCCAGAGAATGCTTCTGACAAACCTTCAAGACCAGCTTTTTCAGCTGCACGACGCAAAACTGAGTTTTTAACGACTTTGAATTCAACGCCTGCTTCACGAAGTTGTTTACGAAGTTGAGTATCTTGATCAACTGACAAACCACGTGAATCTGCAACAACGATAGATGCTGCTTCAGTCATTTTTTGTGCGTAAACATCAACCAATTCTGCTTTCTTAGCAATTGTTGCTTCATTTACTTTGTAATCGCTCATTTTTTTACCTCCATTTTATTTTGGTTGTAGAAATAAAAAATCTCTACACACAAAAGACATAGAGAGTTCAATTATCATTTTGATATTTGTCCTCGGTAGGAAGTTTATGACTTTCGTCCCCTACTGTCTTCGGTCAGTTCTTTTAGAACCGTAAATAAGTATATCAAAGTTTTTCTGAAAATGCAAGACTAAACTTATTCTTATTCTTTTTCTTTTTTATTTTAGTTCATGCAATGTTCTTTTGGTTTTTTGAAAGATGAAAAAATTTGACGTTAACAATCTTTTTTTCCTTTTTTATTTTCTCTTTGCTATCATTTTCTATCAATTTCTGTGAAAGCCATAAAACTAATTCATAAGCAATTGCAAAAATTGATCCAATTCCCAGTATTGGTAAAATTTCTCTTATCCAATTCATTTTTAAGCCCTCATTTTAATCTATAATCTGTGATTCTTCAATTTCTTCAAAATTATCAACTACTGGTCCAATAATTCGGAAATTATCTTCCTGTCCTAGATAAAAATCCTTGTATTGTGGATCTGGATTGAGTGAATGAATTCTAAATTGTCCATCTTCTTCTTCAAATACTTGTTTGATATACAAACGTTCTTCGCCCAAATCTCCTTCAGCAATGGCGTAAATATCCCCACTCCGACCAAAACCCGTGTGTAAGAATGTTGCAATAGAAAAATTAGGGAATTCAGGTTCCATCGATTCCCCTTTTACTCTGGCTGCACCATCATATCGACCAAGAGTTTCAGATGTGTAAGCTTTGTAGTGGCCACCTGTATTGCTTTGAGATTGACCAAAACCTGCCGATAATTCTTCATCTTCAACAATGGCATAATCTAAAGAAGAACGTCTGTAGGTTTTCAAATTAATAATCTCTGTTTTATTTTGTTCAATGAGAAAATCCGTAAAATTAATAACTGATTCTTGTTGTTCTCCTGTCAGTGAACGATAATTATCGATTAATTGTTTTTCTGCATTATTATCAGTTTCTTTGATTAATTCTTGAATAGGTAAATCATAGATATCTGCTAGTTTTTCTAGTATTTCTAACGTTGGGTTGGTTGATTTTTGTTCCCAAAGTACATAAGCATTTTGCTTCATTCCTAGCTTTTCTGCTAATTGACTCTGTGTCAATTTTGCATTTTTTCTTAATTTTTTTAAGTTCTGACCAAAATTCATAAACTCTCCCTTCCCGATTCTTTATCAATCTTTCTTATATTATATCGCTTATTTTATTTTTTGTCAATATTTTTTATCAGAAAAACTGATAAATGAAAAACCGCTGCTATCAGTGGTTTTTCATAGTTCTTTTTGTAAAGTTTGAATTCGATACATGTCTGCATAATAACCATTAAGCTCTAAAAGTTGGTCATGATTTCCTCGCTCAATAATTTCTCCCTTGTTCAAGACTAAAATTTGGTCAGCATCTTTAATCGTTGATAAACGGTGAGCAATTGCCATTGTCGTTCGATTTTGTCGCATATTTGTCAGACCTTCTTGAATAAGCGCTTCAGTTTCAGTATCAATATTGGCTGTTGCTTCATCTAATAAGAGAATTTTCGGATTACGCACAATCGTTCGAGCAAAGTTAATTAATTGACGTTCACCGGCCGAGAAGGCAGCTCCACCTTCAATTACTTTGGTTTCGTAACCATTTTCCAAATCCTTGATGAATTTGTCAGCTTGAACAAATCGAGCCGCTTCTTTGGCTGCTTGGTCAGTAATCTGTGGATTCATCATTTTGATATTGTCAGTAACTGACGCAACAAACATAAAGGAATCTTGCAATACTAAACCAATTTTTTTCCGAAGTTCTTCTTTTGAATAACTTCTAATGTCCTGATCATCAATCAAAACTTGACCTTCTGTGAATTCATAGAAGCGCATGAAAACATTAATAATACTCGATTTTCCTGAACCTGTATGACCTACAAAAGCAAGCGTTTCTCCAGGATTCACAATGAATGAGATATTTTTCAAAACTTGATGTTCTCCGTCATATGAAAAACTGACATTGCGAAATTCAATTTTTCCTTCTTGAATGATTGGAGAATTGCTGACAGATTTTCTGTCAGTAAATTTTTCATCAACATTTTTACTGACAGAAGTTGAAATTCCTTGTTGTGGCGCAAATTCTTTTTCTTCCATGATTGTCTTAATGCGACTAGAGGCTACCAATCCATTTGAAAAGTTTGATAAAGAATCCATCAATCCTGAAATAGGATTAAAGTAAATTTGTACATTACTGATGAAAGCATAAATTAAACCAGCCTCAACCACTGCATGTAGACTTCGATTAGAATACATCAACAAGACAACAACAATTGAGATGGCCATCAAAAAATTAACCAAAGGGCTCAACAAAATCCCATTAATCTGAATCACTCGTTTTCGATAACCATAATATTCATCATTTGTTTTTTCAAATTCATTTCCTAGTCTGCTCTCTTGACGAAATTGTTGAATAATTCTCATCCCAGAAATGTATTCATTTAATTTCGTATTCAATTCTGAACGCTTAGCAAGCATGGCTTGATAAACTTTTGTACTCACTTTTTGATAAATCAATACTGCCAAAATCAATAGGGGAAGAATCAACAACATCACAAGCGCAATTTGGTGGTCAATAATAAACAAAGCAATGAAGGCAATGATAATAGAAAGCAAACTTGTTAATGCATTAAACAAAGTCTGCCAGAAATCAAATAAATCGGTGTCATTTGTGATTCTGGTGATTAACCAACCCGTCGGTTTTTGGTCAAAATATCGCATGCCTAGCTGATGAATTTTTCGATAAACTTTCTTACGAATGTATTGATTAACAAAAATCGAACCATTTTGCAGATAATTCCATTTGAAAAAGAAAGCAATTGAATTGATTATTGCTAAAATCAAATAAAGACCTGCAAAATAGAAAATAATCTGGTCAGTCGCTTTCATAGGTGTCAAATAAGAATCCATAAAAACGGACAGAACAAAAGGCATAATTGAAGCAAGAGCAGTTGTAATTACACTAAAAACAAAAGCCCAAACGAAATACTTTTTGAAAGGTAATAGGAATTTGAAAATAAATTTAAAAACTTGCCAACTTTCTCTGACAGACATTTTGTCAGTAGATTTCTCCATTTTCTTCTCCTTCCCGATTTACTGACGAACCTGTCAGTAAATTCTCATCTTCATCATTCGCTGTCAAATGACTTTCAATCTGTTGCATTTGCCACATTTGAGCATACCAACCTCCAGATTTAATCAAATCTTCATGCAAACCACGCTCAATCACTTTTCCTTCATCTAGTACGAGAATTTCATTAGCTTCCATTACTGATGACAATCTGTGACTGACAACTAACGTTGAACTTTCATGACGTAAGGCCTTCAAATTTGACAAAATTAACTGTTCAGTCTTGGCATCAACAGCTGACAGCGCATCATCTAAAATCAATAATTTAGGCTGAATAAGTAGCGCCCTCGCAATAGATAACCTTTGCTTTTGTCCACCAGAAAGTGAAACGCCACGCTCGCCAACCAAAGTATCATAACCTTCAGGAAAAGCAATAATATCACCATGAATTCCAGCTGCTTTAGCTGCAATTTCAACTTCTTCTTGACTCGCTGACATCTTAGCAAAGCGAATATTATCTCTGACAGACATCGAAAATAGAAAATGTTCTTGCGGAACATAACCAATCGCTGGCAAATATTCATCTAATTGATAATCCATAATATCATGGTCAGCAAAAGTAATATGTCCTTTGTAATGGTCAAACTCTCTCATTAAAAGTTTAATAATCGTTGATTTTCCTGCACCTGTTCGTCCGACCAAACCTAAAACATGACCTTCTTTTAAATTAAATTGAACTTTCTCCAGATTGCGCCCTTCATTCTCATTTGGATAAGTAAAACTTTCAATATCAAAAAGGAGTTGACCTTCTTTTGGCATTTTCAAAGTACCTTCAGAAATTTTTGATTCCGCTTTTTGAGCTAATAATTTTTCTACTCGACTGTATGAAGCTCTTCCACGTTCAATAACATTAAAAAGAACACCAATAGCAAACATCGGCCAGACCAAATTTCCGATATAAGTCATAAAAGCAACTAACTGACCAATCGTTAAAACGTGGTGAACAACATAGTAGCCCCCTAAAAGAATGGTTAAAGTATAAGATAAACCAACAATTAAAGTGATTAAAGGATCGTACATTGAGTCAATCCAATTGACCCTAATAAAGGCTTTATCAATATTATCTAACTTAACTTGGAAATCAGCCATATCTTGTTCTTCTTCACCAAAAGATTTGATTGCTTTCATTCCTGTAATCGATTCTTGGACTTTATCATTCATTTCAGAGAAGGTTTCTTGGGCATGTTCAAAACTTACATGAATTTTATCCCCTAAAACTTTAGATACTAGCGCGAGTAAAGGCAAAGGAAGGACAGCAATAATTGTCAAACGCCAGTCGATAAATAAGAGCATAGCAATGATTGTCATCCCGCCCGTCATTAAAGAATCTGCCCAAGTCAAAACACCAAGTCCAGCAACACTCTGTATCGCTTGTAGGTCATTTGTCGCATGAGCCATCAAATCGCCAGTCCGATTTCTCTGATAAAAAAGGGTATCCATTCTTAAAAAATGCCTAAAAAGCCGACTACGGATTATTTTTTCCAGTTTAAAGGCTTCACCCCAAATATTTGTAGACCAAAGAAAACGAAAGCCATATTCAACGAGTGCAGTGATCAATAAAATACCAGAAAAACTCAAAATTAAGGGTAAAGTCAGGTTACGCTTAACAATATGGTCAATAATTTTTCCGATAATTAAAGGCGGGATCAAGTGAGTTAAAGAAACAATAAAAAGGGCTAATAGACCAACGCCATAACCTTTTCTCTCTGCCTTAAAAAACCACCATAAATCTTTAAAAATTTTCATACAGTCTATTCCATTTTATTTTATAATATTCTAAATATTAGTATACCATAAAGAAAGCGTTTAAAACAGACTATATGAAGTGAGATTCCCACTTATTTACTATTTAAATAAAAAAAGAAACTTCAAATCAATGAAATTTCTTTTTTTATTAAGCATTATAAAATTTTACGACTTTGTTTTTCTTGAACACTGCAACAATCAAACCAAATACCAGAGCAAAGATGATGTACTGCAAAGCATTAAAAGGTAAAACTACTGTTAAAAGATAAGTTGGATTCAAAGTAACTGATAGAGAACCCATATTAAAAAGATGAGTTGCTCCAACAAAAATCTTATCAACATCGAAGCCAGCAGCTAAACGATAGAGAGGGAGTGCGTAGAAAACATTCAATACCATCATCACAAGAACTGATGCGATGGCTGCTAAAACCACACCAACTGTATAGTTTTTGATTGAGAATTTTTTCTTTGTAAAGAACCAAACAATTGCCATGAAGATTCCCAAAGCAATGAAGTTCATCGGCACACCAATCCAAGTTGATGGCCCTTGATTAAATAGGAGATACCATAAGATAGAGCGAATAAAGAGGATAATAAATCCATCACCCAATCCCAAAGTAAAGACTCCAATAAGTACTGGAATGATCGAGAGTTCAACTTTCATAAAATCAATTCCAGGCAATAGCGGAAACTGCAAAATCGGCAATAATAAGATTGTTGATAATGCAGCAAGCATGGCAATTAATACCATCCGACGTGTTTTAGACATAAAAAAACCTCCAAATATGAGAAAATAATTCTTCAAATTTCGAGGAAGTTGATAGACATTTTTGGTTTGGCTAAAAACAGTAATCCAACCGAAGTTGATTACACTACAAAAATTGTTCATCTTCTTCCATCCAGACTTTACTGTCGCTAGCAGATTCTCACTGCTTCAATCGCCGTAGCGAATCGCGGAGTCATAAGGTCAAAGCCCTATTTACCGCCGGTCCCGAATTACACGGTGCCCTGAAGATATTTTTATTATAGCACAAAAATAGTTTGCTTATCAAGAATAAGATTTGCTTAAGAAATAAAAAAACAACTCTTTATCAGAATTGTCTTTTATAATAATCACTTAATTTCCTTGGGCTGCATTAATCAATTGAGAAACTTCTTTTTTACTCAAACGACGAAATTGTCCTGTTGGAAGTCCATCCAATGTAAGAGTTCCATATTGAATACGACTCAATTTTTGTACTGGAAGTCCTGCAGCCGCAAACATTTTTTTAACTTGATGATTTTGTCCTTCATGGATAGTTAAACTAACAATCGAATGATTTTTTGTTTTCTCTTGTTTGATAATCTCATAACGGGCGGGACTAACTTTTTTACCTTCAATAGTCATACCTAAAGTTAAAGGACGCAAGTTTTCTTTGTTCGCTTGACCTTCTACCTTAGCAACATAGACCTTATCAACGCCATGACGTGGGTGAGTCATCATATTCGTAAACTCACCGTCGTTTGTAAGCAAAAGCAAACCGCTTGTGTCCCAGTCCAAACGTCCCACAGGGTAAATCCGTTCTTTAACTTGAGGCATTAAATCCATTACCGTTTGACGTCCTTTGTCATCGCTAACTGAAGAAATATAGCCTCTTGGTTTATTTAGAAGATAATAAACGGGTTCTTCGTTATAAACTGCTACTCCATTAACTTCAACGATATCTCCAGTTGAAACTTGATAACCCAAGTTTGTCATTGGAACATTATTTACCGTTACTTTTCCCGCTAAAATTAGTTCTTCTGCTTTACGTCTGCTTGCCACACCTGCATGGGCCAAATATTTATTGATTCTCATTTTCTTCACTTTCGTTAAATAAGGTTTGTTCTTCTGCGATAAATCTTGACTCATCTATTTCAGGTAATTCATCTAAATGATTAATCCCAATATAGTCTAAGAAAAATTCAGTTGTTGCATAAAGACTTGGACGTCCTGGTGCTTCAACTTGCCCGACCTTTTCAACCAAATCAAAAGCACGAAGTGTTGAGAGAACACCTGAGGAATTCACTCCGCGGAGCTGATCGATTTCGAGTCGAGTTAAAGGTTGCTTATAAGCAATAATTGATAAAACTTCAAGAGCTGATTTTGACAAGGATTGATTAAGAGGAGTTTTGGCATAGTTTTTAAGAATTTCTGCAAACTCTTCTTTTGTAGCCATACGATATTTACCTGCAGTTTCAATAATCGTTAAAGCAGATTCTTCATCAGAATGATATTTTTCTTTTAAGTAATCAATTTGTTGCTGACAAGCTTGTTTAGACATTTCTGTCAATGCTGACAATTCTGCCAAAGTTAAACCAGCTTCGCCAGATACAAAAAGTAAGAGTTCACAACTTGCTGTCTTATTCACTAGTTTCTTTTCTTTCTAAAATAATTTCTCCAAAAAGCTCTCCTTGAGAAAAAGAAATCTGTTGATTTTTGATTAATTCTAAAAGAGCCATAAAAGTGGTGACGAGTTCATCTTTATTAGTAGAGCTAGAAAATAAATCTGAAAATTTACATATTTTTTGTTCTGTAAATCTAGTACTTAACTCTAAAATCTTATCAGCGATTGTAAATTTCTCAGCTGCTATTTTTGTATTTTCGTCTTGAAAATGTTGTCTTTTCAACTCAAGAATTTTAGTAAAAGCTAGAAATAAATCTAAAGCAGATTTATCCTGCAAAAGTACAGTTTCATCAGTGATAATTTCTGTCTTAGCTTTTGAATAAAAGTGACTACGTTCCTGATGAAGTTCATCTAAATCTTGTGACAACATTTTATATTTCCGATATTCATCAATTTGAGCCAATAAATCATACTCAAGTTGTTCTGTATCTTCAATAAAAGTTTCGGTAACTGTCGGTAAAAGTCTTCTTGATTTAATTAACATCAGTTGACTTGCCATTAACATGTACTCTCCAGCTACTTCCAATTCAAGTTCTTTCATGGTTTGAATATAGATAAGATATTGCTCAATAACTGGTACCAATGGAACTTCAAAAATATCCATTTCATACTGACTTACCAAATGCAATAAAAGGTCGAGAGGACCCTCGAAGTTTTTAATTTTTATATTGATTTCTTTAATCATAGTTTACATAATAAAAATAGTGTAAATTCCTATCTATAATATTTTTCAAGCGTTGTAATAGTTGTTAAACCAAGTAGAGTTGCCAGTTCATAAATTGACTTCCCTGCTTTAACCTGATGCAAGATATACTGTTCTCTAATTTCTTTGGAAGAATAGTTCGTAAATTTTTTCAATTCAGTATAAAGAAATTGACGAGATTTTGCGAATAATTCATCAGCATTATTAATGGCTTTAACTCTTATGGCAAATTTTTCTCTAATTGGTAAAACTCGTTTTATTCCGGCTTTTTCAATCGTGAGATATTTAAAGTTCCAATTAAAATTTTCCCATTTCAATTTTTGTATCTCAGCAAAATTTAAACCAAATTCTAAAATTAATAAGGCTAAAAATTGTCCTGGACAGGTCAAAGGACCATAGAACTCAGGAAATTCCTTAATCATTGGATGATAACTTTGAGCAGTCTGTGATTTTTTTTGAACGACTTGTTTAATTTTAAAGTACTGGTCAACTTTTTGTCTTTGATACAGGAAAAGCAAATATTGATTTGCACTCGAAATCTTCCTTCGCTGTGCTGCTGGCGAAAGATTACTAATTTGAATTTTGTAAAGTTCTAAGTTTTCTGTTGTGAGTGACTTATCTTCAAAGAAAGCCTGCAAAGAAACTAAATCATAATGGTAATTTGAACGAGTATTCTCTGAAAAATTTCTGCTTGCTAAATACTCGTCAATCTCGTTTGGTAATTTCATAATATTTTGTAAAGTCGTGAGCAAAGGCACTAAAGGCCTTTAATATTTCTTGCCTAACAACAATCCCCATAAATTCCTGTCTTTTGACTACTGGGAGAAATGGCTCCTTAATTAATTTGTGCATCATTTCTTCCAAGGTTACTGATGGTCCAACTGTTTGAACATCTTTATTAACTATTTCCGAAATTGATGTATTATGTAATTTTTCAAAAAAGAAATTCTGTTCCATTTCAAATTCAACGATTTCTGTTAAACCCAAAACACCAACGTATTCTTTTTTTTCATTTAAAACTGGAACTCGTGAATACTTATACTGACTAAGCATCAGTTTTGCATGAGCAATATTATGCTCAGCATAAAGTACAGCAACATTTGAGGCAGGAATCATAAAGGTTTCACTTTGATTCAAGATAAAATCCTCAATCTTTTTATCAATCATGCAAATTACTCCTTAAAGAGCTTTGTAGACTTAGAGTCTGAACTGTAGTTCCGGGATAGGTTCATGTTGCAGATTTCGATAAGAAACTTTGAACTCTTCTCCTTCAATCTCAATTATAGCATACATTTTGATATCATACTTCCCTCTAGGTTGTGCAACTGAACCTGGATTTACATAAAGTATATTATTTATTTTTTGTGCTACTGGTTGATGGATATGTCCAAAAAGTGCAATATCTGCGTTCTTTTCCTCAGCAAAATAAGAATAACGGTCTAATCCTAAACCAACATAAAAAAGATGACCATGTGTAATTAATACCTTTTTTCCTTCAACTTCTTGAGTAAGAAAATCATGATATCCACTATCATAATCACAGTTCCCAGCAACAACAGTTATTCCTTGCCAAATTTCATCAGAACTAGGAAGTTCAGAATCTCCGCAATGAAAGATAGCAGTTGCTTCATTCAAATATTTTGATTTTATGGATTGAACCACATCGCGGTCATAATGTGAATCAGACATTACTACAAACATAAGCATTCCTCTTTTACATAATTATATTTATGTTAATTTATTTAAACTTATTTGTCAAGCCACTCAGGAAGTTCAGCCATTAATTTTCTCAAGGCTTGTCCACGATGAGAGACTTGATTTTTTTCTTTTTCTGATAATTCTGCGGCTGTTCTAAAGGCATCAACCATGAAAATAGGATCATAGCCAAAGCCATTTTCTCCTTTAGGAGCGAGAGCAATATAGCCATCCCAATCTGCTTCTACAACTAAACTCTCACGGCCTGGTTTTGCCGCCACAAGCGTAGTATGAAAATGTGCGCTTCTACGTTCTGGAGTAATTGCCGTTGGAGCCAGTTCGTGCAAAAGTTTTGCGATATTTTTCTCATCAGTAGGATCTGGAGCCGAGAAACGATGCGACCAAATGCCAGGCAAACCACCAAGGACATCAACACAAAGTCCTGAATCATCGCCAATAACTACTTGCCCAGTAATTTCAGCGATTTGTTCTGCTTTTAAACGAGCATTTTCTTCAAAAGTAGTTCCAGTTTCTTCAATTTCAGGAAGTTCTGGATAATCTGTTAAATCTTTGATTTCATAACCGAAATCAGCAAATAATTTCTTAAATTCTTTTGTTTTTCCTGAATTTCTTGTTGCGATAATAAGTGTTTTTTCCATTTATTTTTCCTTATTGAAATTCTCTATTTCAGTATGTTCAATCTGAAGTTTTCCGATGTTTAACCATTTTTCTGCAATTTCTCTAAATGAATTAACGCCCGCAGTAGTATAGAAACGATGCTCTAATGGTTGACGTTCTTGTCCATTTATTGAAAAATAGTTGAGCAGAACAGAGATATCTCGTACAGCTTCTGCTCCAGAATCAATCAAACGCACCTCTTTTCCCATTGTTTCTTGGATTAAGGAACGTAAGAGAGGATAGTGAGTACATCCGAGAATTAAGGTATCTACTTTTCCAATTAGTGGAACAAGACTTTCTGATACAACTTTTCTAGCAATTTCAGATTCCATTTCATTTGATTCAACGATTGAAACAAATTTTGGACATGCTAGGCTATATACTTCTACTGCTGATGATTTACGAGCAATTGTTTTATGATATTCATCTGAACGAATCGAAGCTTGAGTGGCAATTACACCAATTTTGTTTGTTTTTGTTTTTTGAATCGCTGAGCTTGCTCCGGGTAGGATAACACCAATCACCGGTATATCTAGTTTTTCTTTTACAATTTCTAAGGCCATCGCTGTTGCTGTATTACAGGCCATTACAATCATTTTCACATCTTTTGATAGTAAAAAATTAACCATGTCCCAAGTGAACGCAATGATTTGTTCACGACTACGCGGACCATAAGGAGCTCTTCTTGTATCTCCTATGTAGACAATTTCTTCATTTGGGAGTTGTCTAAGGAGTTCGCGAGCAACAGTCAGTCCACCAACACCAGAATCTAAGAGGCCGATTGGTCGATTGTCCATTTTTCTTCTCCTCGTATAATATAATTTATGGGGATTTTTTACCCCAAATTTAAAAACTTTTTAATATTTTTACTTGACTATTGTGACGTTTCCCAGAATAATTATTCTTAGGAATGGACTCAAAAGGAATATGCTATTTCTCCTTGTTGCTCCGTCTTCTTTAGAAGTCTGCGACCCGAGCTGTATCACATCTTCCAACTCACTAGCTGTTTCCACTGCGGTTACTCTGCTCTTAGTAGCGAGCAGGCGGTAAGTAACTGCAGTGATAGGTATTCTAATAAGCGAGGATGAAGGGATACAGAATTCTGGGGAATCTCTCAGTAGTCAAGTATATTTTCCTAATCAAATGAAAGGAGGTCCTTCCAAATGAAATGTTTTGTCGGTTTAGACGTTAGCTCAACCAAATTAGATGTTTGTATCATGACGAACGATACTGAACTTGGTGTTCTATTTTCTGCTTCACTTGCCAATGATTTGAATGGTGCTTCTGAAATCAAGAAACAAATCCTTGAGATTAATGAACACTATGGTTTCAACAGAATTGTGATTGGGATGGAAGCGACATCTTTATATAGTTTTCATCCTGCCATGTTTTTTAATGACGACTCTGATTTAAAGAAACTCAATACGGAGGTCATGATTGAACAACCCAACAAAATCAAGAAATATCGTGAAGCTTTTGAAGAAAACAAGAATGATACCATCGATGCGTTCTATATCGCTGATTATTTCCGAATTGAGCGCTTTACTCGTTCATATCTCAAAGAAGAGAAGTATCTCGCCCTTCAGCACCTCACAAGAACACGCCTCCAGCTCGTGGAGCAACTCGTTCAGACCAAACAACACTTCATCGAAAATATCTATTACAAGTGCAATACACTCTCAGTAGAATTAAAGAATGAAGCCCTTAATACCTCCCTTTGGTCCGCCACTATCATGACCCTAATGACCGAGGACTATACTTTAGATGAACTCGCCGAAACTCCACTTGAGGAATTCGTTGAACTTATTCAAAAATTAGGACGTGGTCGATTCAAAGCTCCTGATAAACTTGCCAAAGCGATTAAAGCTGCCATTAGAGGGAGTTATCGTTTATCGCTTGTACAACAAGATTCCGTCAATATTGTCCTTAGCCTCTTAGCTCGTGAAATACGAAGCCTTGAGAAGATGATTAAAGAGATTGATCAAGCCATTGAAGACATGGTAGAAATCCTGCCAGAATATCAATGCTTGACGAGTGTCCCAGGAATTGGTAAAGTGTTCGCCGCTGGAATTATCGCCGAAATTGGCCAGATTGAACGTTTTAAAGACCATCCTCAAGTCGCTAAATATGCGGGTTTGAATTGGAAAGAAACACAATCTGGGACAACATCCTCTCAAAATACTTCACTTGCCAAACGAGGCAATCGTTACCTTCGATATTACTTAGTTGAAGCCGCCAACTCTGTCCGAAGACATAACGTAGAATACGCCGAATTTTATAAGAAAAAGAAAGATGAAGTCCCTAAACATAAACACAAAAGAGCCATCGTTTTAACCGCAAGAAAACTTGTGCGTCTGGTGGATGTGCTACTACGCAATCACCAACTCTATACGCCTCCAAGGAGGTTTATGGAAGATAATTAGTTTTATCTGCACAATTCCTTGATTTACCCTAGTAAAAATTTGTCAATTTTTGCTGGATTCTTTCGTGCTGTCTTTTTGCAAGATTTCCACTCAGAAGCCTGAGACTTTATATTTGACTTATTACCACTAGACTTTTAAAATATCTAATTCAAATTCTCTCTTATCCAAAATCTGTATTTTTTAATATAATGGATACTTTATTTATGATGATAAAAGCAAACGCTGAGAGAGTTTAGAACTTGTGTTCTACTGCTTCGCTCAGCGTATATAATAGCTTATTTTTTGTTTGTGTCTGATTGCTTTGCAGCAGCACGAATTTGGCGAAGAACTTGTTGGACTTGAACTTCACTTGGTTTACGTCCCATAGATCCCATCATAAGACGAACAGCGTCTTCATTAAGGGGTGGGTTATCCATAAGTAATTTTTTTGTTTGGCGTTGTGAGAACCATGTTCCCAAGAAAAAACCTGCCAAAAGGCATACAACCATAAGCAAAATAGCTAAGATTAAATTCATTTTGAATCTCCTAATTTTGGCGAAACGCTTTCGCCATTGATGACATCTTATTATATCAAATTTTAGTCCTTTTGTCAGCACTTTATATTACTGACAGAAAGGATAAATGAGGCAAAAGTTACTGACGGAGCTGTCAGTAACTTTTTATTTCTCAAATTGTAAAATCAAAACCATCTAATGTTGCAAAATAATCAGCTGGCTTCTCTGCTCGACGAATTAAACGGGTCTTTCCATCTTCTTGAAGCAAAATTTCGGAACTTCTTAATTTAGCATTATATTGATAACCCATTGAGAATCCATGCGCACCAGTATCATGAATCACTAATAAATCTCCTATTTCTATTTTAGGAAAGGCTCTTTCTTTTGCAAATTTATCATTATTCTCACATAAAGAACCTGTAATATCATAAATTTCAGTCGCTTCATCATTTTCTTTTCCAGCAACTGTGATGTGGTGATAAGCATCATAAAAGGCTGGACGCATCAAGTTAACTGCTGATGCATCAACGCCAACATATTTTCGATAAGTTTCTTTAAGATGCAAAACTTTTGTAATCAAATGACCGTGTGGAGCAAGCATAAAACGTCCCAATTCGGTATAAATTTTTAGATTTTCTATCCCGTTAGCGCTCAAAACTTCATCATAAGCTTCATGAACACCTTGTCCGATTTTTGCAATATCATTTGCCTCCTCATCAGGACGATAGTTCACACCAATTCCGCCTGATAAGTTAATGAAATCAAGGGTAATTCCAGTTTCTTCTCTAATTTCTAAAGCAAGCTTAAAGAGCTTGCTGGCAAGTTCTGGGTAATAATCATTTGTCACTGTATTTGAAGCCAAAAAACTATGCATTCCAAATTTTTTCAAGCCTAATTTTTGCAAATCTTTAATTCCTTGGATGAGTTGGGCTTTTGTCATTCCGAATTTAGATTCTTCTGGATTATCCATAATTTTTGTTCCCATAGCAAAAACTCCACCGGGATTGTATCTCAAACTCATTGTTTCCGGAAAAATAAAATCTGTCAGATTTTTCAAAAATTCAATATCTTCATAGGCATCAAGATTGATTGTCGCACCCAATTGATTAGCAAATTGAAATTCTTCAGCTGGAGTATCGTTTGATGAAAACATCATCTCAGAGCCGTCAAACCCACATTTTTCGGAAAGTAACAATTCGACATAAGAGGCGCAATCAACTCCACACCCCTCTTCATGAAGAATTTTTAAAATAGCTGGTGTGGGTGTCGCTTTCACAGCAAAAAATTCTTTAAATCCTTTATTCCAAGCAAAGGCTTTGTGAAGGTCACGCGCTTTTTGACGAATTCCTTTTTCATCGTAAAGATGAAATGGTGTTGGAAATTCCTTTGTGATTTGTTCTAATTGTTCTTTTGTTACAAATGGTGTCTTCATCTCTCACCTCATTTTTAGATTATTTATAAGTATAGCATATCATCAAAAGCTTGGACACAAAAAAGTTCCTGCCATTTTTACTGACAGAAACTTTTTTTACTGACAGAATGATAAATTATGCTGTAGCGACTTTTATTAATTGTTCATCAACAATTTCGGCTGTTTTTCTTCCTTCACGGATTGCCCAAATAACCAAAGATGGACCTCGTCTGGCATCGCCTGCAACTAGAACTTTGTCATTATTTGTTCGATAGTCATCATAAATTTCTTGAACACCAAATTTATCCAGTAATCCTGTGTCAGTCCCAACAAATCCCATAGCAAGTAAGACTAAATCCGCTTCAATTACTTGTTCTGTCCCTTCTACTGCCTTGAAGTCAGGTCCAACTTTGGCTACTTTTAAACCCGTAAGTTGACCTTCAGCATTTGTTTGAAAAGCTGTTGCAGTCATTTGATAGGTTGTCAAATCAGTATTTCCCACAAATTCTGCTTCTTTTTGCCCATAACCTGCTCTCAAGGTCATTGGCCACTCAGGCCAAGGGTTGTTATCTAAACGATCAGTGGGTAAACTTGGTGTGATTTCTAATTGAGAAACCGATGCTGCTCCTAAACGAACTGCCGTTCCGATACAATCGTTCCCTGTATCTCCACCACCAATGACTACTACTTTTTTTCCTTTTAATGATTGACTAATATTATCTTCGCCCTCTTCAAGGACAGTTTTAGTCGTTTCTGTCAGAAAATCAATGGCAAATCGAATTCCAATTGCTTCACGACCTGAAATATTTAAATCACGTGGAATTCCTGCGCCAATCGCCAAAATAATTCTATCAAAATTTACTGACAGGTCTTCGTAACTGATTGTCTTTCCAATCTCAGTATTGGTGACAAAAGTCACACCAAGTTCTGTCATTAAATCAATCCGTTTTTGAACGACTTTTTTATCCAATTTCATATTTGGAATGCCGTACATCAATAAGCCGCCCAAACGATCTGATTTTTCAAAAACAGTAACGCTATGTCCCAATTGATTAAGACGCCAAGCAGCTGACAGACCGGCAGGCCCAGACCCAATAATCGCTATTTTATAACCTGTCGGCTCCGCAGCTTTGCCAATTTCAGCCACCCAACCTTCATCATTTCCTAAATCACCCAAGAAACGTTCATTATCTTTAATGGTTACTCCTGCACCGTTTAAGGCCTCGGCACAAGATTTTTCACAAGGAGCAGGACAGACTCTGCCAGTAAACTCTGGAAAAGGATTGGTTAAAATCAAACGTTCATAGGCTTTTCTTTGTAGTCCTCGATAAATCAAATCATTCCACTCTGGAATATGATTATCATTTGGACAACCTGAGACAGCCCGTTTGCCCCCATAAAATATCCCTTGATGGCAAAAAGGAACATCACAATGCATACAACGTGCCGCTTGTTTTTGCCGTTCTTCAGTAGATAAGGGAACTTGCAGTTCAGCAAAATCCTTTATCCGCTCCGCTAATTCACGGTAAGGATTATCATTTCTTGGATAATTTAAAAATCCATTTGGATCAGCCATTAGCTCACCTCCGTTACTTTTTTAAAGGTTGTCATCGTAAGTGCTTCGCCTGACAAACCTGTTTTAGCCAAATCTTCTTCAACATTTTTAATATGATGATATTCTCTTGGATAAACTTTGACAAATTTTTCGCGTTCTGTTTGCCAATGTTCTAAAATAAATTTTGCTTTTGCTGAATCAGTATAATTCAAATGTTTCTTCAATAATTCTTCTAAAACTTCATCACCTGAAGTTTCATCTAAAGCATAAAGATCTACCATTTCCCGATTCACTTTATTTTCAAAATTGCCAGCGACATCATAAACATAAGCGATACCACCAGACATCCCAGCCGCAAAATTACGACCTGTTGTACCAAGAACAACAGCGATACCACCAGTCATGTATTCACAACCATGGTCACCCGTCCCTTCCACAACAAAATGTGCTCCTGAATTTCGGACACCACAGCGCTCACCTGCACGACCTCGGAAATAAGCTTCGCCACCGATAGCCCCAAAGAGCGAAACATTCCCAACAATAGAAGTATTTTCAATATCATAAGCAGCATCTAGAGGTGGTTTTACAATCAAACGGCCACCTGACAATGATTTTCCAATATAATCATTGGCTTCGCCAATCAGAGTAACCTCCATACCAGCGGTTGCGTAAGAGCCAAAGGACTGGCCAGCAACCCCTTCATATTCATAGCAAACAGAAGCATCTTTTAGACCAAAATTACCATAACGTTCAGCAATCCAACCTGCCATCCGCGCGGTCGTTGTTCGATTAATATTTTTAATCGTGCCATGAACCGTTGCCTGAGAACCAGTATTAAGTGTAGCCTCCGTAAATTGGTCTAACTCTTTCCAAGCACGAGGATTAGCAAAAGGATCACTATGTCTTGTTGCAATCGGTAAGGCATGACCAAGCATACGGCTAAAGTCCAAACCTCGCATTTTAGCTGGTAAATCTTCTTTAGCTTGCAAGAGCTCGGCATGACCTACCAATTCATTGATTGTTCTAAAACCAAGTTCGGCTAAAAGTTCTCGAACTTCCTCAGCCATAAATTCCATTAAACGTACAATGTGCTCTGGTTTTCCAGCAAAATTTGCTCTTAATCTAGGATTTTGTGTGGCAATACCTACGGGACAAGTATTTAAATGACAATTTCTTGTCATGATACATCCAATCGCAACCAAAGCTAAACTACCAAATGAATATTCTTCAGCACCTAACATTGCAGCAATCGCAATATCTCGACCTGTGACTACTTTACCATCAGTTTCCAAAATCATTCGGTCACGCAAATTGTTCAAACTAAGCGTTTGATGTGCTTCTGCCAGTCCCATTTCCCAAGGGAGACCTGCATCTCTTGTTGAGTTTCTAGGACTTGCTCCAGTTCCACCATCATAACCAGAAATAACAACTTTATCAGCTCCGGCTTTAACACATCCTGTAGCAATTGTTCCAACACCAGTCGATGAAACCAACTTAACGTTGATTTTTGCATAAGGATTAATTTTTTTCAAGTCAAAAATTAGTTGCGACAAATCTTCAATGGAATAAATATCATGATGAGGCGGTGGTGAAATTAAACTTACCCCTGGAGTTGAGTTTCGAACTTCTGCCACCCAAGGAAAAGCTTTTTTACCTGGCAATTGCCCACCTTCACCTGGCTTAGCACCTTGCGAAATTTTAATTTGAATCTCTTCGGCAGACATTAAATAAGCAGCTGACACACCAAATCGTCCAGAGGCGACTTGTTTAATTTTAGAATTATTGATTGTGCCATAACGTTTTGCATTTTCACCACCTTCACCCGAATTGGATTTTGCACCAATAGAGTTCATGGCTTGAGCAATACATTCGTGAGCTTCTTGTGATAATGAGCCAAATGACATGGCCCCAATTTTGAAACGTTTAACAATTTCACGAGCTGGTTCTACTTCGCTCATCTGAATGGACTTTCGATCAGATTTGATTTTCCAAGTGTGACGTAAGCTTGTCGGCGTTTTTAGAGCACTATCATTTAGATACTGACTATATTTTTTATATTTTTCAAAATCATTTTGACGGACAGCATTTTGAATTTGGTAAATCATTTGTGGGTCATAGATATGATGTTCTCCTTCATCCGCCCGGTATTGGAAAGAACCGCCTGTTTCCAATAAATCCTGTGCCCGATGTCCATAAGCTTTCTCATATCGCAAACGATATTCGTCCTCAATTTGGGCAAGAGAAAGTCCACCAATTCTTGTACTCGTACCTGTGAAGTACTTGTCAACGACTTCTTTAGATAAACCAATTGCTTCAAAAAGTTGAGCCCCTTTATAACCGACAATTGTTGAAATTCCCATGCGGCTCATGACCTTAACAATACCTTTTTCTGCCGCATGACGGAAATTTTCAAGTTGTTCAGGTGCTCCCATACCCCAGTCTGAAAGGGTTGCATATGCACCATAAGGATGGATTCCTGAAACCCCATAGCCTACAAGCGCTGCAAATTGATGAACTTCGCACACCTCAGCTGTATCTACAATAATTGCAAATTTAGACGCATTATGACGTCCTAACATATAATGATAAAGTCCTGACAAAGCAAGTAAAATAGGCATCGGCACTTTATTTTCAGCAAAGTCACGGTCAGAAAGCACGATAATAGTTGTTCCTTGATTAATCAAACTTTCTGCCTTATAAAAGAGTTTGTTCAATGCATTTTCTAAAAGGTCATCCTTATCATAAAGAGTGGAAATAATTTCTGTATGATAATGTTCTTCCTTCAATGCTAAGATTTTTTCAAAGTCAGCCGTTGAAAGGACTGGACTATCTAATTTTAACTTACGGACATTTTCACCTGTGATTTTTGCTGGATTCCCATCTTCTCCCAAATAGGTTTCTGTTCCAATGACAATTTGTTCCCTAATCGCATCAATTGGCGGATTGGTCACTTGAGCAAATTGTTGTTTGAAGAAATTATAAAGTGATTGAGCTTGGTCAGATAAAACTGCCAAAGGAGCATCAAAGCCCATTGAAATTGTAGGTTCATTGGCTGATTCCGCCATTGGTAAAAGCACTGTCCGAATGACTTCGTCAGTATAACCAAATAATTTCCATAAGGTATTCATTTTTGCTGACGGAATTGGATTTGTTTTTTCACTTTCTGTCAGTGCTGACAGTTTTTTCAAACCTGCTGACAGAAATTCTTGGTAGGGATATTTATTAGCATAATAACTCTTAACTTCTTCATTACGAATAATTTTTCCTTCGTCAGTATTTACTAACAACATGTTACCAGGTCCAAGAACTGATTTTTCAATGATTTCATCGGCTGGAATATCAACCACACCAGATTCGCTTGACAGAATGATAAAATTATCCTTTGTCACAAGATAACGACTTGGTCTTAAACCATTCCGATCAAGTCTTGCCCCAACGGTTTTTCCGTCAGTAAATACTAAAGCTGCCGGTCCATCCCAAGGCGCAATATGAGCAGTTGAATATTCGTAAAAAGCTTTTAATTCTTGGCTTAAGCCAGTTTGTTCTCCCCAAGCCTCAGGAATCATGGTCAGTAAACTTTCTGGAAGTTCTCGACCATTTCGATAGAAATATTCCATACAATTTTCTAATTTGGCTGAATCAGAATTTTCTTCATTGTACATTTCAATATCGTTGACTTTCATCCAGTTTTCAGCTCCACGAAGCGTGTTAATTTCGCCATTATGTGCTAGAAAACGAAAAGGTTGAGCCCGATTCCAAGAGGGAAAAGTATTGGTAGAAAAACGGCTATGTGTCAGTGCAATATGACTTTTGAAATCTTCATCAGACAAATCAGGATAAAAGAGTTTTACTTGATAAGCATGAAGCATTCCCTTATAAACAACCGTCTGACTAGATAATGAACAAATATATAATTCCTCTTCGTCAAAACGTTTTTCAAGATTTCGTCTGATAATAAATAAATCATTTTCAAAATTAGAAATTTCGCTGACAGCTTTTTCAGATGATTTTTTCTCAATAAAAACTTGAACAAAAGACGGCATAATTCCTTGAGCCGTTGCTCCACATGCTTCAAAATTAAAAGGAACTGTGCGCGTGAATAAGACTTCATAGCCTTGAGCCTTAACAGCTGCCTTAATTGCTTCTAATTCTTGATGTTTTTTATTTTCCTTACGTGATAAGAAAAATTGCCCTACGGCATAATCACCAAGTTTTGGTAGTTCTACATCATGTTCTTTTGCAATTTTACGAAAGAATTCGTCAGGCAAAGCAAGTAAAATACCTGCCCCATCTCCGGTTTCTGGTTCAGCACCCGTTCCACCACGATGATTCATCCTTGTTAACATGGTCAGGGCTCTCTCAACTAAAAGGTGACTAGCTTTCCCGTCAATTTGGGCAATGAAGCCCATTCCACAAGCATCCGATTCAAAATCAGGCTGCCAAAGTGTCGTTTTCATGGCTTGTTTAGCTTTTTTATTCATAACACAACCTCTTTTATTTTACAATTTGGTTCTTTTATTCTACTAAAATTTCGATGAAATATCAATATATTCTGACAATTATATATAAATGTAATTTTTAGTAGCTTTATCAAAAATATAAAAACCCTTACAATTGACTAAAAGAGACTAAAATTGTAAGATAAAAGAATGAATAAGAAACAATTAAAGACACTAATTAATTCAGGAAAAACATACTATGACGCCGATTTAGACTTGTCTGAATATCGTAACCATGCCCTTTTTGAAAGCCGTCGTTATAATCAAAAAATTAATAACAATGAGGGTTATCATCCAGAAATCTTAGAGAATCTTTTTGAACATTTAGGTAAAAATCCTTATATTGAATCTAATTTTCGCTGTGAATTTGGCTTCAATATAAGAATTGGCGATAATGTCCTCATTAATCATGATATGATTATTTTAGACTGTAATCAGGTCACGATTGGCAATAATGTTTACTTTGGCCCCCGCTGTGGTTTATTTGCTGCCAATCATTCGGAAGATCCAAGTTTAAGAACTGCTGGTGGGGTCTATTCAAAGCCAATTACGGTTGGGAACCAAGTCTGGTTGGGGGCAAATGTCAGCCTTCTTCCTGGTGTAAGCATTGGTGACAATAGTATTATTGGTGCAGGAAGCGTCGTTACCAAAGATATTCCAGAAAATGTGATTGCTGCTGGTAATCCTTGCCAAGTGATTCGTCCAATTCGAACAGAGGATCAAGAATGGATTAAAAAAGATAAATTATTTATTTCAAAATAAAAAAGCTAAAGAGTATTCTTTAGCTTTTTAAATTAATCAACTTTAACAATCCAGCCTTCTGGTGCTTCAACATCACCAAACTGAATGCCAACCAATTCATCATATAAACGTTTAACCGTTGGTCCTACTTCTGTTTCTGAATGGAAAATATAAGAATCTTCTCCATCGTCAATACGACCAATTGGAGAGATAATTGCTGCTGTGCCACAAGCTCCTGCTTCAACAAATTTACCTAAATCTTTGGCATAAACTTCACCCTCAATCGCTTTGAGTCCCAAACGATGTTCAGCTAAATAAAGAAGAGAATATTTAGTAATTGAAGGTAAGATTGATGGACTCAATGGTGTGATAAATTCATTATCGGCTGTAATTCCAAAGAAATTTGCTGCCCCGACTTCTTCAATTTTAGTATGTGTGCTTGGGTCAAGATAAATTGCATCTGCATAGCCTGAAGCTTTGGCACCAACTTCTGCTTGTAAAGAAGCTGCATAATTTCCTCCAACTTTGGCACCACCTGTACCAAGTGGAGCTGCCCTATCATAATCTCTTGAAATTACAAATTTTGAAGGAGCCAATCCGCCTTTAAAATAAGAACCAACCGGCATAGCAAAAACGGTGAAAATATATTCATCAGCAGGTTTCACCCCAATAACGTCACCAACCCCAATCAAAAGTGGACGGAGATAGAGCGTTGCACCCGTTCCGTAAGGAGGCACAAAATCTTCGTTGGCTTTCACCACTTGTTTAACTGCATCAATAAACATTTCAGTTGGAACTTCTGCCATGCAAAGTCGACGCGCCGTATTTTGCAAACGAGCAGCATTTTGGTCAGGACGGAAAAGTTGGATTGAACCATCCTTTGTTCGATAGGCTTTTAATCCTTCAAAACCTTGTTGACCATAATGCAAAGCAGGTGATGATTCACTAATATGAAGTTGATTATCTCCTGTTAGTTCTCCAGCACTCCATTTTCCATCTTTAAAACGAGCGATATAACGAAAAGGTAAGTTCCGATAGCTGAATCCTAAATTTTCCCAGTCTAAATTAATTGCCATAACATCCTCCAAATTTTTTTGTTATAATAGATTATATTATTTTCTGTAACATAAAACAAGAAAATATTCATGAAATTCAGTAAAAGTTCAAACAATTTTTTCAAATATAGTCAATTTCTCTATAAATGAATTTATAAAATTACTGGACAAAGGAGCAAAAATGAACTTATTAAAAACAAACTGGGAAGACTTTGGTTTATTTTTATTAGATAAAGCAATTACAATTTTATTAATTAGTATTCTTTTTTTTATTCTCTATCAAGCCGGCTCTCGTATCGTTAAACGCTTATTTAAAAATTATAGTGAGCAAAAATGGACGGATACTTCGAGAATTTTAACCCTCTCTCGACTGACAACCAGTGCCATCCATTATCTTACAGTTTTTCTTTATATCTATACTGTTCTAGGAGTCATCGGAATTCCTGTTGCAAATATCCTTGCTGGTGCTGGTATTCTCGGAGTTGCTCTAGGTTTTGCTGGGCGAGATTTAGTCGCTGATATTATCAATGGCTTCTTTATTATCGTTGAACATCAAATCAACGTTGGAGATACTGTGGCTTTTGCGGGCCTTGACATCGAAGGGGTAGTAAAAACTGTAGGAATTCGTTCAATTACAGTAATTGGCGCTGATGGCGCAACGACTTTTATTCCTAATCGAAATATTGCTGCCCTCAAAAACTACTCATACAAAGAAAGAACTGTTAATCTTGATGTGCCAGTAACAAGTGAAAATCTGATTGAAAGAAAAAATCAAATTATGGAAGTTAATGCAAATTATCCTCAACTTAAATATTTAGGAATTATCAACATTGAAGACAAACTCTTCTTAAGAACAAGTTTAACTGCCCCATTATCTAAGATTACGCCTTTAAAAATGGAAATTTTAGATAAATATTATGAAAAATAATCACTGACAAACTTATGACTAAATAGAAAAAACAAAATTTATCATCAAAATAAAAGCGATATAGATTAACTATATCGCTTTTATTTTTTCATAAGATGAATATCGGTTTTTTTAGTGAGTAAAGCCATAAGTTTTATTTTCAGGTTCCACATGGTATAGAATATGAGCCTTATTTAAAGCTTCAATTGCTTCTTGCATATCTTGAACATAGTTAAATGCCATATTCATCCCAAAATCTGCTCGAATCACTAAACGTTGAATGATTTCATTTTCCAAATTTTTGGGAAGTGGATAAGCAGGCACTTGCCATCCCTTCATTAATAAACGGTCCGCCAAATCATAAAGATTCCAACCTCGATTTGAATCTTCTTTTAATTTATAGCAGACAATTGGCAATTGTGACCCATCGTTCATAATTTCAAACATTCCAGTTTTTTCAATTTCTTTTGCTAAAAACATGGCTACTTTATGTGTTCTCTCATGAATAGCTTTATATCCATCAAATCCATAACGTACAAAATTATAATATTGACCAATTAATTGAGAGGCACTGTGAGAAAAATTAATGGCCATCGTTGGTAGTTCTCCTCCAAGATAACTTACTTTAAAAATTAATTCTTCTGGTAAATATTTTTTGTCACGCCACAAAACCCAACCTACACCAGGATAAACTAAACCATATTTATGGCCTGAGGTATTGATTGAAATGACATTTTTCAAACGGAAATCCCACTCAAGTTCTGGCTCAACAAAGGGAGCATAAAGTCCTCCTGAAGCAGCATCTACGTGAATATAAACTTTATAGTCTGTCTGTTTATTATATTCTTCAATCAAATTATCCAAAGCTTTGATATCATCATAACGACCAGTATAAGTAATCCCCATAATACCAACTACCCCAATCGTGTACTCATCAACATAATCCATCACCTTGTCCAAATTGATTGACATATGTTCTTTATCCATTGGCACTTCTCGCATTTCAATATCCCAATAAACACAGAATTTTTCCCAGCAAACTTGATAACCAGATGAAATAACTAAGTTTGGCTTTTTCGCATTAATATCTAATCCCAATTTTTCTGCTCGCTTGCGCCAAGAAAACTTCATGGCCATTCCACCAAGCATACAAGCTTCTGAAGAACCAATCGTTGAAGTCCCCATAAATTTTTCTTTTTCACTCGCATTCCAAAGGTCAGCAATCATGTTGACGCAACGGTTTTCAATTTCAGTTGTTCTTGGATATTCCGATTTATCAATTGCATTTTTTTCCAAGGTTTGACTCATTAGTTTGACTGCTTCAGGTTCCATATAAGTTTGACAGAATGTGGCTAAATTTAAACGAGCATTTCCTTCATCTAACATTTCATCTTGAACTAACTGATAGGCCACTCGAGGTTCAATTGATTGTTGAGCTAATTTATATTTAGGCAAATCCACTTGTTCACTTTCTGAACCAAAAATTGGTTCCAAGAACTCTGCTTCATCGCGATTTTCTTTTCCGTATAACATAGGTACATCCTCCAATTTTTTAATGTTTTAAGATATGTTCTTCTTTTTTAATAATATGATGCTCACCACGAGCTGCTGGATAAATCGCGGGGTTCACATCTCTTGCTTTAAAGTGCCTTGGTTCTTCAATAGTATCATGTCCCCTTTTATCATGCAATTCATAAACAATAAATGGCAAGATAGCGGTCACAACAAAACTTATAAGAAGTATCATTTGGTAAGTATGAGTCTCATTTTTCGCAATTGATGCTGGAGGAACAAAGGAAATAAATAGAGCAAAAATTGATAATAAAAATCCAATTCCCGCAATGATTGTTTTTCCAACTTTTTTACCTGGAACATTATAAGTGCGCTTTAAATTTTGTTTTTTATAGATTAAAACAAAGTAACCAATAAAGAATAAGAGATAACCTACCAAATAAATCACTACTGTCAGTGAAATGGCAACTAAGAAAGATAAATTATTTCCTCCTCCTCCAAAAGTTAATACAGCGCCCCAAAGTGTAACAATGATTCCTTGAATCATAACTAGCGGAACGGGGACTTCATGCGTATTTGTTTTACGTAAAAATTTTGGTAATAAGCCTCTTTGTGCTGCTGCAAACATCCCTCTAGAAGGACCAACAACCCATGAACTCACTTCTCCCATAACCCCAAAGGCAATCATTAGTGCAATTACTTTAACTAACCATCCCAAATGATGATTAAAATGTAAGATTAACGTTTGAAAAGTTTGAATTACCCCTGCACTTAATGATAAGTCTTTTTGAGGAATAACCGCTGCTACAGAAAATCCACCTATGGCATCTAAAGAAATAGCTAAAATTACTAATAAAATCATTGCTAAGGGATAATTTCTCTTTGGATTTTCAAGTTCATTAATGTGCGAAGCTGAAGCTTCTACCCCCATATAAGCAAGAATAAAAGAAACAAAAACTACTAAAGTTGATACTTGTGAAAAATCTGGTACAAAAGCATGCTTATTAATTGGTATCTCTATAGGATTACCTCCGATAAAATATGCCGCAGCTAATCCAAACAAGATAATCGATGGAATCACTATTCCAACTACGAAACCAGCTTTTACCAATTTAGCAGTTCTTTGTGTCCCACCTAACTGAGAAAATGTCAATCCCCAAAAAATGATTAGTAAACCAATAAATTTAATCAATGGATCTGTATTAAGTGCCTGAAAATTTAACACATAAGAGAGGGCCCCTAAAATGAAATAGATCATAGTGACAAAGCCAACTGTAATTTGGAACCACTGAAAAAATATGGCTGCAAAACCAAAGCGCTCCCCTAAAGTTTGGCTCACCCAACTAAAAATTCCACCATTTTTCCAACCTTCAACCGTCGCCATTTCTGCTGCACAGAGCGCTACGGGCAAAAACCAGAGTAGTCCTCCGAGAAGTAAAAAGAACACCAAATGTAATTTTGACGTGGCAAAAGTTGGATACTCATAGACAGTCAAAACCATTGAAGCGGTTAATGCAAAAAAACCGAATAATGATAATTTTTTTTGATTCATCATACCTCCTTATATTTATGATTGAATTTTTTAAAAGACATGTTATATAGCCTCATACAACTCATCTTCATTTTCTAGTATATGCTCCAGAATAAAAAAAATCTCTTTTAAACTGTTGCTTTAAAGCAACAGTTTAAAAGAGACTAAATTGACTTTTTCAAATACTTTTCCATTTTTTTCTGATAGAATTCTTTTATCTTCATTCCTCCAAATTCTTCCAAAGTTTCAAGCGCATAATTTATTTTTTCTTCTCCCACTTCTGCATTTTCAAAATTAAAAATAATGATACCTCTGGCAAGATGTCTTAATACTTCAGAATATAAATCGACACCTACAGTTCGATATTTTTTAGTTATTTCTAAAATATTTTCGGCTTTTGCTCTTTCTCCATTAGCCGCGTATATCGCAACGCTTTTATAGGCTATTTGCAATAGTCTCCTTCTATATTTTAAGACTCTACAGTAATTTTCACATCTTTTGTCAAAGTTAAAAAGCAACAATTCTAATTGATTGACATTGAGATAATCAGATACAAAATAGAATAAAGTTAGTTCAAAATATCCCCACTCTTCAATATTACAAAGATAAGTTTCAATTTCCTTAACTTCTGTCTGACTAATAGTCCCAAGCTTCGTTTTAACGGTAATCGTCAGTAAATGATTCCCTGTTTCTTTAACCTCAGAATATAACTCTTTTATTTTATCTCGATTTTGACTAAATTCAGCTTTTTCCAATTCTAATATAAAAAATTCTTGGAAATTCGGCATATAATTATTTACTATCAATTCGTACTCAGCTAATGGCACTTGCATTTCTTCTAACATCAAATCTATGCGCTCAAAACTCATCATACACTTTCCATGTTCAAATCTAGATATATTTGAACGGTCTATTCCTAATTTACTAAAGTATGATAATCCTAAATTCTTTTGGTTTCGTAACTTTTTAAAACAATCTCCATATTTTTTATACATTCTCAACATCCCCCAAACTATTATTTTTATTGTTTTTCAAGATTTATAACAGTTCATTGGCTATACTCTTTAATCAGTATGTCAATGTAGCTGTTATTTCTGGATTTAAGAAATTACGCAATTGAGATTATAACTTATTTAGGACTTAATCGTCAAATTTATACCAGTTCATACAAAAAGTATATCTTACATAATTTATAATAAAAAACATTTATATTACTTTATATTTCTCTTAGGCTATTAATGAAAACAGTGTGAAAGCTTATACTGGGCTCATCATCTGCTCTATTAGAATTTTGATATAAGTCTTTTGTTAAAATAATTATTATTAAAAAATATTGGAAATTATAACAGATGTAACTATACCAATTTAAAATATTTTATTAGTAACTAATTCTATAAAAACTCTCTTTATTTATTATGTCATTTAGGTTAATATAAAATTAGTTTTTTATTAAAAAAGGAATAGTCTAAATAATTACTGACAGACCTGTCATCAAAAAAACGTGAACAGATAACGTTCACGTTTTACATATTTTTACTGACAGAATCTACGATTTAAAATTGACTATTGTTTTAATCGGCTCATAGGACTTGCGATGAATTCTTGTGATACCATATTTTGTTAGAGCTTCAAGATGTTTTGCTGTTCCATAACCTGCATTATGTTCAAAATCATACTCAGGAAATTCAAGAGCAAACTCTTTCATCATTTCATCACGAGTTACTTTAGCAACAATTGAAGCCGCCGCAATCGAGGCTGAACGAGCATCTCCGTGAATAATTTTTGTCTGTGCAATAGGTAAATCCAAAACCATAGCATCAATTAAGAGGTGTTCAGGTTTAACAGATAATTTTGATACTGCCTGAATCATTGCAATTTTTGTTGCCTCATAAATATTTACTTCATCAATTTTTTCCGCATCAACAATCCCAATTCCTATTGCTAAAGCTTTTTCTTGAATTTCAGATAGAATAGCATGATGTTTTGATTTTGGCACTTTTTTACTATCATTTAAACCCCGAATTTTACAATTATTAGGTAAAATGACTGCCGCAGTCACTACAGGACCAGCAAGTGGTCCACGACCAACTTCATCAATACCTGCAATTAATTGAATTCCTTGACCGTAAAGTTCTTTCTCAAATTCCAACATTTGTTCCAAACGAGCCTCTTCTGCTAGCTCTGCTAAAATTTGTTTTTTCCTACTTTTAAGAGCTGCTTGAACCCCAGCCCGTTCATCTGCTTCATAGTCTAAGAATTCTTTTGCTGACAAGTCTGTCAGTTTGGCTAAGGTCGCTTTAATTTCTTTAATGGTTTGTCCCATTTTACTCACCAACTCTCAAAAATTACTGACAGCTTTTCTGTCAGTAATTTTACATAATATTATTTATGTTATTGATACTGAAAATCTGTCAGTAATCACACAATCATAAAATCAAAGTCCGTCAACTCCGACTTCGTCCAAACAGAACAAGCCCAGTTTTCCATCTCGAACATCTTTGACAAACATATTATAGAAACGATCATAATCATCACGGAAACCAAATCTTGCGGTCAGCTCCATAATTAAGTCTGGAATTTCAAGCTCCAAATCTTCTTCTGTCATTCGATATCGTTTCATTGTGACTGTTCGATAATTCTTCAAAAAATAATTTAATCCAAAAATTGTTACCTCATCCATTGGCAATAAATCATCCTTAATTGCCCCAGTCAAAGCTAATTTTAAACCAACAAGTTGATCTTCAAATTTTGGCCAAAGAATACCTGGTGTGTCCAATAATTCTAATTCTTTATTGGTTCGAATCCATTGTTGACCCTTAGTTACCCCTGGACGGTTCCCAGTCACTGCAACTTTTTTACCTGCTAAGCGATTCATCAAAGTTGACTTCCCTGCATTCGGAATTCCGATAATCATTGTTCGCAAAGTAGTATGAGCAATGCCGCGCTCCTTATCATGAGCGACCTTATCAGCCATCAATTTTTTAGCAGCAACAGTTAATCTTTTTGCTGTATATTCTTCTTTAGAATTAATGGCTAAAGTTACAAAACCTTGTTCATCAAAATATTCGATCCATTGTGCTACTGCATTAGAATCAGCTAAATCAGCTTTATTTAAAGCAATAATTCTTGGTTTATCTCCAATAATTTGCCCCAACATCGGATTACGTGAAGAAATAGGGAGACGAGCATCAACCAATTCAATCACAAAATCAACATATTTTAAATTTTCTTGCACCTGACGACGTGCTTTGGACATATGCCCAGGAAACCATTGTATCACCATATTAATACTCCTCAAATCAACTGTAATCTCTACAGCTTTTATATATTTATAATTTCACATTCAGATAAGAATCAAGACTTAGCTGAGTTTTTATTCTACTAAAAGAATACAAATTTGAATTCTAATTTTTGCCCTCTTTTAAACCCAAAAGAATATAAAAAATGGACAAAGATTACCTTATCCATTTTAGCATTTTTCAACTTTTTTTGTAATCCTCAATTTTCAGGATTCAGATTTTCCGATTTTTAATAAATCAAGACCCAAAGTTAATTCTCTTAAGACCTTTTTAAAAACCTCTACGGAGAAAGAGGGTGATGTTGTCAAAGTTAAGAAAGTTTCTCCCCGATCAGTAATTGTGTAGTCTGTATCATAAAAACCATTCTTTTTATAGAATTTTAGACGTTTTACTCTCTGTTCATAATTATCTGCACTCGGATCAAGTCTCTCAATGTTCAAAGTAATATTTTTACCTGAAAATTTTTCTTTTAAAGTTTCTAAAATCGCTGAACCATAACCTTTAGACTGAACCTGATTATTAACTGCTAAATATAAAACAAAAGTCATCTCTTCATGACTCACAAGGTAAGAAACACCACAAAATTCATCGTTTTGATAGTAAGCCCAGAAATGTACATTTTTCTTCAAGGCCCAAAGTTTTAGCAGCCAAATTGGATATTGTTCTTCTTTAGGAAAAGAATTTTTAACTAAATCTATGACTTGACGATATTCCGGTAAAGTTTTAGATACATTTTTTATTTCTAAATTCATTATTTCTCCTCTACTTTAAGGGTAATATATCGATTATATCAAAAAAGATTTAGAGGTCATAATGAAGTCCTTTTACTATTAGTATAAAATATCTAATCTAGTCTTATAAGCCAATTCTTTAATGTTTGAAAGATTGATTCTTGCTGTTGAAGATTAGAAATTGACGCCTTTTTATCTCCTTTTTGAAAACCATAGCTCCCAAATCCACTATGGTTTCCACCTTCTATAGTAATATACTTCGTTTGTTGTGGAAGATATTGTTTCGCCTTTTGATATGATGACCAGTTTAGGACCCCATCTTGAGAACCAACTATAGATAATATTCCTCCATTAAAATTAGTTAGACTTCCTTTTTTATCAGGATAACTAGCTAAAAAGAAAACTCCTTTTAATGATGAATCAGATATTCTTTTTTCTGCAAACCGACTTGCAATTACCCCACCTAATGAATGGCCACCGACCACATAATTATTGATTTTATTCGTTTTAATAATTGAGGAAGCTTTATCTGGATTAAACACTGCTAAATTTAAAGGTTCTTTTATTAGATAAACCGTATATCCTGCTTTAGCAAGTTTATTTGCCCAAATACTATAACTCTTATTATCTACTAGAGCCCCCTGATAAAAGATAATGCTTGTTTTTTTAGGATTTCCTTTAAATACAAGGGTATCATTCTGAACTTCAGCTTTTTGTGAAATTTTTAAAGCTTCAGAAGTGGGATGATAGCTATTCGTCTTAAGGTAAAAAAATATAAACGTAGCAATTATCAGTATTACCACTCCCGAAAAACCTAAAATTTTCTTTAACTTACTTTTTTTCATTCTTACTTCATTCTCCATATTGATATTATAATTATTATAACATGACAACAAAAACTAAAACGATTATATATTTATAATAATAAGATAAATAAACATTTTGCATCAATTTGCATTTTTAGCATGTTTTTGATTAAACAATTGCAACTTATTGCTTATTTTAGTACGCTGTGTTATGATAGTTAAAAAGGAGAGAGAATGTTATTAGAAGAAAGACTATCCCAAATTAGCCAAATCATTGATAAAGAAGGCAGTGCCACAATTGATTTTCTAGCTCAAAAACTTGAAGTTTCAAAAGATACAATTAGGAGAGATTTAATAAAGTTAGAATCCAGAAAAAAATTGCATCGAGTTCATGGTGGAGCAATTCCAATCGGCAAAGAGGCTGAGATTTTGAATTATGAAGAACGCTCAAATATTTCCAGCAGTTTAAAGAAAAAAATAGCAAGTAAAATAAAAAATCTCATAAAAGATCATAGCACTCTTATTTTTGATTCATCAACAACCGTCGAAGCTGCTATAAAACAACTTTATAACTTCTCTATCTCAACCATCACAAACTCCCTCACCAATGCAATATTACTTTCGAAGTATGAGAAGGCAACTGTACAACTTCTTCCCGGAAAATTAAACAAGAATCAACTATTCTTGTACGGCGCGGAAACCGTTGAAAAACTCTCTCAATATCAAGTTGATTTTACAATTTTAGGCATTTTCGCTCTTTCTAATAATGGTTTATTTATTCATACTGAAGAGGAAGGCCTCGTCAAAAGAAAAATGATTCAACAAGGAAAGCAAGTCATAGCCTTAGCAGATCATACCAAACTTAATAAAGAAGGATTCTTTAAAATTTGTGATTTAAAAGAAATAGACTATCTCATCACCGATGAAAAAATTGAAGGTGAATTGATGAATAATTTAAATGATAATAATGTGAAAGTGGTGACTATAAATGAATAAAGAAATTGTTTACGAAAAAATAAACGAACCAAAGCTCTTTAATAATGTTCCACCGGTTACACTAACTGACAAAACATTAAAGGACCGAAAAGAAAAGCTTTTAACAATAATGGCTAAAGAACAATACGATGCATTAATTATCTATGCAGACAAAGAACATGGCAGCAATTTTGAATATTTTACTGGATTTATTCCACGTTTTGAGGAAGGATTACTCATTATTGATAAAAATGATAAAGCCACGCTTGTTTTGGGTAATGAGAATTTAAAAATGTCTAAACACTCAAGAATTGAAGCTAACCTTATTCATTACCCTCAATTTTCTTTGCCAAATCAACCCATGGATAACGAAAAAAGTCTAACTCAGATTCTTAAGGAGTTAGAACTTTATAAAAACAAAAAAATTGGCTTGATTGGCTGGAAGATGTTTACAACACAAAATGAAGAGCCTTCAGAATTATTTGATCTTCCCTACTTTATCGTAGACGCAGTAAAGAATTCACTCTCAACAGATACAATTTTAACTAACGCTGCTCAACTCCTCATTGGTCCAAAAGGAATTCGGACGATAAACAATGCAAACGAACTCGCGCATTATGAATATGGAGCTAATCTTGCCTCTCGTTGCATTCTAAATGCCATGAATCAGCTTAAAATAGGAATGAAAGAAAGTGAAATTGGCGCAATACTCTCTGACGAAGGGCAAGCCCATTCTGTAATTACAATTGCAGCTTCTGGAGAAAGATTTAAAAAAGCCAACTTCTATCCAACCTATAAAAAAATAAACTTTGGCGAACCAATTTCAATGACAACAGGTTTCAAAGGAGGCTTGTCTAGTCGAACTGGTTTTTTAATTAATGAAGAAAAAGAATTGCCAGATAATCAAAAGCATTATCTCACTGATCTTGTCATTCCTTATTATAAAGGAGTCGTTTCTTGGCTAGAAAATATTTCCATCGGAATGTTGGGAAATGATTTCTATAAAATGATTGATGAAAATTTGCCAAAAGCAAAGTATAATTGGCATTTAAATCCAGGGCACTATGTCGCTGATGAAGAATGGATGGCCTCTCCTTTCTATAAAAATTCAAAAGTGAAAATTGCTAGTGGAATGATTTTTCAAATTGATATTATTCCATCTGTAGAAGGTTTAGCAGGCGTAAGTGCTGAAGAATGCGTAGCTATTGCTGATCAGTCACTTAAAAATGAACTTAAAAATGAATATCCCGAACTATGGCAAAGAATTATAACACGAAGAAACTACCTCATAAATGAATTAAACATCAATTTAAGTCCAGATGTGCTTCCTTTATCAAATACAGTGGGCTACCTAAGACCTTTCCTCTTAGAAAAGTCGAAAGCCTTGAAAGTCAAATAAAGTTAATACTTATAAAAAAGAAGAATTCTATTCGGCAGAATTCTTCTTTTATTTTCACATAAAACTATCTTTCACCTTTTGAGCAAAAAAAGAATTGACTAATTCTTTTTTTAGAATTAGTACAACATATTTGGGAAGGCATTAAAGTAATCAAAAACATTGATGAAATTATAACGATAAGAAAATCAATAATTATATTTTGTTTCAGATGAATTATAAAACCTAGAATCACAATTAGCACCAATAAACAGAATATCAAAATTATGCCACTTGCTCTTAACCCGACATCACGCCATCTTCTAACAGTCATCGTAATAACTGGGACAAATAAAAACAAATAGATGATTCCAATAATAAAGATTGGTATATTAAGAAATGTACTCTCCATTATTTCTTGAACATTTCCTCCACCTGAAATACTCATTAAAGAACCAAAAATTAAGTAAGATAAAATGACTGTTGGAATGATCGAAAGTATTAATAAACTTAATATGACATACCAAAAATCCAGCCGACTCGTTTTACCTTTAAAATTAAAATATTCTCTAAAAAATTTTTTATAGGCATTGACTAAAACAACTTCTCCAACCATTGCCCCTCCTTTTTTATCAATATTAATTAAAAAAGAGCTAAGAAAACAAAGATCTTATAAAATAATTGTTATAATTAATCTACTTTTCTAAATCGAATAAATAGCACAAGTGAACCAAGTATAAGTAAGAAAGAACCAAACAAAGTAATTTTTTTCATTCCTTGTTCTTTATCACCTGTTTCAGGTAGATTCTTTTCTTTAGAAGTTACAACTGATTCTTTATCTTTAACAGTCTTAGACCCTTTCGTTGTTTCATTCTCCCTAGAGTCTGGATTTACATTATTTTTATCACTAGAATCTGGAATAACTTCTTCTGGTTTATTAGGATTAGCATTTTTCTCATAAACGTAAGTTACTGTTTGAGGGCTATTAGTATATTGGCCAGAGGCATTACCAATTATATTCTTGAAAGTATAACCAGTTAGTTCTTTCTTTTCTGTATGATAAGTTTCACCAATATTCCCTGTCTGAATAACATCACCGAAAAGTGCCTTACCATCTGTATCTATATACTTGACCGTCACTTGACCAAGTAACTTAGCATTTTTCTGATAAATATAAGTTACTGTTTGAGGACTATCCGTAAATTTACCGATTGCATCACCATCCACTTTAATTAAAGAGTATCCTTGGAAACTTAGTTCTTTTGAATTATAGGTTGCTCCTACATAGCCATTTAAAAGCTCTGACGGTGCTAGTTCTTGACCATTTTCATCTTGATACTTAACTGTGACTGGGGCCCCATCATCAACGACATCAAATTGATGTAAATAAGTACCTGAGGATATTGCATAAAACGTATAGCCATCGGGAACTGCATACGTTCCTGCTGGGTTATTTAAACGAGCATTATACTCAAAAGATTTTATTCCTTGATATTCTTCAGGACTAACTGAATTGATAGTGATTCCATTGTCATCTATTTGCAAACGACTGGCTGGAAGTTGAGTTCCATTAAAATCAAAATAAGTATTACTGGCAGAGTTTGAAGTTGAAAAAGGTGGAATATAACCATCAAAATTCGTCATTCGATTAGGCATCATTGAAAATGGAATATAAACACTTTGCTCATCTTCATTATATTTCAAGCTCGATCTTGTCACCGTAGTTGGAGGATCATTTCTTCCAGTATTTTGGCCAAATGCTGCCAAGTCAGACATTATTGGAAAATCTTTGATGACAGTAAAATCTGTGATTCCACAAAATTGAACACTAAGACTCTTTAGATTCGGAAGAACTTTTAATGGCTCAATGTTTGTAATATTCATATTACTATCCATATAAAGTCTTACTAAAGCTTTTAAATTAACAATTTTTGCTAATACAGAATTATCCACACTAGTCCCACCAATTGACAAATTTGTCAAACCCTGACTTGCTGTAAGATTTGGAAAGTTATCGCTGGTTAATGAACTAGTTTGTAGGGTAACAAATGTCAGTTTGGTTAATGATTCTAATGGTGTAAAATCTGTGATTTTGTTATTGACATTAATATAAATTGATGAAAGATTAGTTGCATGTTCAAGTCCAACTAGGCTATAAATATCTACTGAATTTAAAGTTAAATTCGTTAATTTATCCATATCTGTCTGAGTCAGTTCAGCAGTCGTTGCAAGCCCTAAAGTTGATAAAATTGTTTGTTTTAAATTTGGGTCTGGTACAGAGATTGTAGAACTTGCTGCTGCTTTTGGTTCAGCAACCGTTGTTGAGGCAACTACTTCCTCTTTTTGCGCCAATTTTTTTGAATCAGAAGTCAGACTTTCAGAAGGCGCTAAGCTAGTAGTAGAAGAACTTTCTGGTAAGGAAATCGTTGAATTATTTTGGTTTTGATCATTAGTAGAGGATTCCACCGTTTGACTTTCAGATGTAGTTTCAGAAGCATCTTTTTGACTTGTTGGTGCTGTTTGTTCAGTTTCTGTTTCTGTTTCAGTTGCCGAGACACTTAAGGGTGTTAAGGCCAATGGTAAAGACAAACAAAACAGCATAAGATAAAGACTACTCTTATGTTTCCATTTATTTAAATGTATCTTTTTCATAATAACTCCTTGTGTAATGTTTAAGTTACAGCTTATCACACAAGCGTTTTCATGTCAATGCATTTCAAAACTGTTAAAACATATATATTTCAATACTATTTTAGACTATTCATTACATTTAGTACTTCTACCGTTATTAACTTTATCTATTGTTCACTTTACCCCTTTTATTCTTAATGGTAAACTAATTAATTAATTTATTGCAATTTCTAATTTGTAGTAAAAAAAAGTTTCTCAGTTTGCTCCGAAAAACTTTTTTACGATTTAACAACATTTAATTATCTTTATATTACACGCTACTAATGTGCAATCATTTCTTGAGCAATCTCAAAGCCCGTCAACTTTTTCGGATAATAAGTTGGCCAATTTTCTAATTCAGCCAAAACTTTTTCTTGGCTTTCTCCACCATGGAAAATATGAAAATGACTTGTCTTTACGGGGCTAATATTATGATCACTAAATTGAACATATCTAAATTCACCAGCTTTGGAATCATTTGATTCAAATAAATAGCGAACCCCTCGGTTTCCTTTACTATAGTTTAGAATTTTGAAGCCTTTATATTGATATGTATAGCTCTCTTTTACCCCATTTTTAACGAAACTCATCGTTTTATCATCTATTAAAATTTGGTCAACATCCGTTTTATAACCCTTTGTGTAATAATCCTTATAGTCAGCAGCTGACATTTCCTTATTAATTTTTGATTTAAGCTCAAACACTTGGTCTAATGTTCCTTTTTCCAAGAGAGGATAGACAGATTGCCAATTTCCACTATAATCACTTAAGGAACGGTTTTTTACATCAGCATCAGAAAAATAACCATTGGCAACCGTTTTTACTTCTTTACTTTTCTCCTCTGCTTGAATGTCTTTTCCTTCAGTTTCTGTTGTTTTCTTAAGTGCTATTAAATTTTGTTCCATAACTTTGATATAATTCCCACCTTCTGAAAGTTCTTTCTTCGTCAAACTTTCTAATGGATTAAGCACCTCAACGTTTACTTTTGCTTCTTTGGCGAGTGTTTTGGCAAATTTATCATTAGCATTTTTTTCAAAATAAATATACTGAATACTATTAGCTTCAACATATTTTTTTAATTCCCCCAATCTTTTAGCTGAAGGCTCTTTGTCAGGATTTAAACCTGCAATAGACACTTGATTAAGACCATAGTCCAATGCTAAATAGCGGAAAGCAGCATGTTGAGTCACAAAATTTTTCTGCTTAGCATCTTTTAGTTCTTCACTGTATTTCTGATCAAGTTTACTTAATTTTTTAACATATTTTTCAGCATTTTCACTGAAAAGATTAGCTTGTTTAGGATAGAGTTTTTTTAATTGAGCTTCAATTATCTTTACTTCTTTAATCGCCATCTTTGGTGAAAGCCAAGTATGTGGATCATACTCATGATGATGATCACTTTCGTTTTCTGAGTGTTCATGCTCATCATCAGAACCTGGAAGTAAAACAATTTCTCTTGTTCCTTCGATGATCTTGGGCGATTTTTCTCCCAAAGTATTTTTCAACTTTCCTACCCAAGTTTCCATATTATCATTATGATAAACAAAAAGATCTGATTGATTAATTTTCAACATATCTTTTGCTGAAGGCTCATAATCATGAGGCTCTGTACCTGCTGGTACTAATAGTGATACTTCTCCAGCCTCACCCACAACATTCTTTGTGAATTCATAAACGGGATAAAAAGTGGTAACAACTGATAGTTTTGAACTGGCGTTTTTTTCATTTTCTTTTGAATTTGTATTCTGACAAGCAGCTAAAAATATTAAAGCCACTAATCCTAAACATACACTAATAATCCATTTTTTCTTATACTTGATTAAGTTCACTCTTAAAATCCTCCTAAAAATAATCTTCTTTACTCATTTACTCTAGAGATAAATATCAAACCAGTTAGTAGTTGATTAACCGGTTAACTTTATAGTCAAAAAAATATTTAATTTCTATTAAATTTCACTTTTCAAAAGACACCTCCTTATATAGTTAACCAGTTAAGTATATCTAAAGTTTTATAATTTGTCAACCGGTTAAGTAATTTAAGTTTACAAAAAAAGACTTAATTACAAAGTCTTTTTAGATTATTCATTTAATTTCCTCATTGACCTGAAAGCACCTTTTTCAAATTTTCATTGATTACAGAGGTATCTTCAGGATGTTGATTGACTAATTCATTAGATTTAAAGATTGCGGCAGATTCAGGTGATTGAACTGCCTGTTTGATATGAGGATCACTTATCGAATTAATGTAATCTAATTCATCCTGCCACGCCTTTTTTAATTGAACATAGTATATATTTTCTGAGCTTTGTTGCCTACTACTGCTACTAAGTTCTGTTGAACTAGCTTGTTTTGTTTGAGTCTCTTTGGAAGACTCTCTTATCAATTTTGTCATACTTTGACTGCTAACTTTTGATGAACTATTGGTCTTACTGCAAGCCGTAACTGTAAAAAGTATGAGTAGTGAAAGTATCCCAATAAAAAATTTTTTCATTCATCTTTCTCCTATAAATATTTTATTAATTTTTATCTTTCTTAAGTCCTAAAAGTTTCTCCATATTCGTATCAGGTAACAATTTTGCGAGCTCAAATCCTGTATTAATTTTTGAATAAATAGAACAAACTACAAAGATATTTTTGTTAGAAAATTTGACCATTTTTGATTGACCTGATGAGGCTGGAATGTGATGGTGACCATGAATTGCTCCAATAATATTAAAATCTTCGAATAAATCCAATATCCCCCTATGAGCACATTTATAAGATTTGTTATAGGAGCTGCTCTTTGGTGAAAGCATACTTAATTCATTAAATAATGGAGCATGAGAAACAATTACTGTTGGAATTTGTTTATCTTGAGCAAGAAGTCTTTTCAGTTCAATAGCAATAAAATTTTGCAGTTCTTTCTTTCGCTTTACAAGAGCCACTGGTATGGTTAAGCCAATATAACGCACCCCCTCATAAATCACCGATTCATTATTTAATATCTTCATTTTGGGATAATTTTGCGCTAACTCCTCTTTTATGAGTTCATAAAAGGAATTATCACCTATTGGTAATTTTGGCCATGCCTGATCTGGGTCTAAAACTAAATCCTTAAACCATTCTTTTTCTCTAAAATCATCCCATTGACTTTTAGAAAAAACTTTTTGCTCTGAAAGAATACCTGATAGCTCATGATTTCCAACAACATAAATACCTTGTATTTTTGAATCCAAAACTACAGAATCAGAAATATTTCCTACTAAAATATTGAAGTTAGGATTAGAGAAAGGAAGTTTTCCATCCTGACTATTAATATCTGAAATAACATTAATTTTATTATTGTTTTCAGTGGAATGAACATTTTCAAAGTACTGCTCAAGGTCTTTAGGATTTTGACTATGTGCAACATAATTTTTCCGTAAATTCCTCAATTGATTACCCACATTTGATTTCAGTAGTGGTTTGGTCACCACTTCTTTAATAGGTTCAGCAATTTGAATGTTTTCAATTTCTACTTTAAGTGGGGCAGGAAGATTTTCTAAACCAACTTTCAAATCTGACTGACTTGAAAGTGCTAAATTCTTGCTTTGGTCAAGATAAACATTTTCTTTTGTTTGTTCATGGGCAGAATCAAGCAAATGAACATTTTTACCATCCGTTGAAATCGGTAAATTCTGCGTCACTTCAACAACAAATTTCAAGTATTCGGCTAAATAAGGCGAAATTCCAGTTTTTCTATTTTCACTGTGTAAAAATTTTCCAGCCAGATTAGCAGAAAGAGGGCCCGTTTCATCATGTTGCATCAGTCTTCCCAAGACTTGCATTTCAAACAAAGGGTCCATAAAAATTTGTTGATAAGCCTGCTTTACTTCATTGGAATCAAGTGCAACTCTTTGTCCTGTTAATTGAAAAATAGATAAAGCCAAATATTTTTTTAGATTATTTTCATGACTTTCAATATATTTTCTTGTTTCATTTGGATGCAAGATTGCTTGAATAGAGGCTTTCTGTATATAATTCCTTCCTGTATCATAGGGAATTGCAGAGTAGATTAAATCCCCCTTACTCTCAATGGCTAATGATTTGTGATTTAAATTGTAAACTAATTGAAAATACTGGCTCTGATAAATAACTTTATTGACTGAACGACGACGATTTTCTGGATAAAGTTCAAATCGACCTTCTAATAAATTTTGACTGATTTCAAGATTATTTTGTTTAATTTCTATCGCAGTTTCTACGGTTTCTTTTCGCTCTTTAGAAATTTCATTTTTAGCTTTCAAGTCATCTAAACCCTTCTATTTTTTTTAACTAACCTTAATAAATTTAACTCTTTACCATCAGTAAAATTTTATTATATTTAATTAAAGATTATGTCCTGTTTTTATCTAAATCCATTATATCAGATAAGCAATTTAAAAATGTAGGTAAGATCAATCGTATAAACTAAAAAATAGCTAGTATATCATTTAGCTATTTTTTTTAAATCATCGATAAATCTCCCGACCTATTTCATCGGGAATACCTGACATTCGATAAAAATAAGTATTAACTTGGTCTCGCCAATTTCTGGCATTTTCTAATTGTAGCTTCAAGCGTTCAAGCACATTATTATATGTCAGCTCATCAATTTCTCCAATTAATGTCTGCCAACTTTTAAGGTAAGACTCTACTCGCTCAAAGCCTTCAAAATGCTGGTCATAAATGGTCTGAATCAATGTTTTTCCACTTTTTAAAAGTTGTCCATATTCGACATAATGGAAAAAAAGTAGAATTTCATCTGGAGTTTTACTTTTATCTTCAAAAATTTTGGCTACTTCTGGGGCATAAAGACTCGCATAGCCAGTTCCTGTCGCACTTGTTCGATCTATTCCAAGACCATTGCGGTCAGCAAAATGATAGGCTCCCCAACGATCATACTCATACCCATTGACGGAAGGGCCATAGTGATAATGAGGAACCATCATTGAACCCACACCAAGTGGTGCATTGTAGAGTTCATATGTTCGATTAGAATCAATCATGAGCTCAAAAATTTCTTTTCGTACTTCTTCTTTTACTTCTGGAAAAGTCAACGCAATCCATTCTTGCAAAATCTTAGCTGCTGTTAAATCATTGTTCCAACACATTCGACCAAAACCATAAAAATTTGCTTGGGATAGTTTGTTTCCACACCAATTTTCATCCATTCCCACGTTACCAATGGCAACAAAACCTGAGTTTGTCGCTATAGGAGAATTCGCACTGATTGTATCCTTTGGTTGACCGTAGTTATCAAAATGAATCATTTCTAGCCATTGAGGAAGAACATAATTCAGATCAATTTGATGTCCTAAATACTCGGCCGTGATTTGAAATTCCATTAATTGATTAGTCTTTTTAAGTGCTCCAAACAAGGGCATCAAAGGTTCTCTCACTCCAAAATCAATGGGACCAAATTTAATCTGTAAAATTACATTGTCCGCAAAATCACCATCAAGGGGCATAAAGTTTTTATAAGCTGCCTTAGCTCGGTCATTCTTACGATTCCGCCAGTCAGTTTGCGAATTATATACAAAAGTTCGCCAAATGACAAGTCCTCCATATTTTTCAAAAGCCTTAGCAAGCATATTGGCTCCGTCCGCATGATTTCGACCATATTGATAAGGACCAGGTTCACCCTCAGAGTCTGCTTTAACAACAAAACCACCAAAATCAGGAATGACATTATAGATATGGTCAATAGTTTGTTGCCACCATGAAGACACTTTTTCATCCAAGGGATCTGACGTTTCTAGTCCACCAATTAATTTTGGTGCTGCCCAATTAATAGCTAAGAAGGTCTTGAGACCAAAAGTCGCAAAAAGACTAGCAATCTCACCTACTTTTTCAATGTAAGGAGAGATAATCAGGTTTGTTCCCAAAGCTCTAACATTCACATTATTTAGTGAAATTGCGTTAATTCCAATGGAAGCAAGAAAGCGAGCGTACATTTCTAAGCGCGTGAAATCATTACGAAAAATATCTGTTCCAATGTCTTTGACAGCAAAGGATCCTGTGTCTGTGTTATCATTTGAACCAAAGCGACCAAAGAAAATAGATTCACCGGCATAGCCACGTTCAATAGTACCATCCACTTGATCCCAGTGATTAATCATCCGCAAAGCTTGATTAGGTGCTGATTTTTCAGATAATTTGGCCCCTGTTAGTTTTAAACGCAAATAAGCATAAAATCCATAAAGCAAACCAACTGACGAAGCACCAATAATCTCATTTTCTCTGATTTCATAAGCTTCTAAATTATCATTTAGATCACTTTTTACTGACAAGACCACTGTTGCTTTTGACTTTTCTCCTGTCAGTTGACAGCCTAACCATTCACTGATTTCTGAGCGCAAACGAAGCGTGATTTTATCTTCAAATGCCACATCAACATAAAAAATCTCCTCGGCCAGTCCTTCTTTCAAGACTGAAGACTTCAGCCACATTTCATCAATCGTCATTTTCTCCCTTTCTTATCTAAACTTACGGTCAAATACCTTTAAAACCAACTTTTTTTCGTTTATCCCTTGAGTAGTAGATATAAGCTTCATCATTAAGTTGAGTCCCCAAAAGCTCAGGAATCGATCTAAAAGTAAACTCCTCTTCTTGTAGGTAATCTAAAATAGCGGACAAAGCAAAAACATCAGCTTCTTGAAAATCATGCATCAAGACAATATCGCCATCTTTAGCATTATGGATAGCTTCAAAACATTTAGTCGGATCACCATGATCCCAACTCATTGTATCCAAAGACCAACAGATTATCGGACGGTTAATGAGAGATAATGTATGAGCATCACAATCCCCAAATGGCGGACGAATAAAATCAAAAGTCAAACCTGTCAGTCGGTAAAAGAGGTCATCAGTCCTTTTTAGCTCAGACAAAAGTTCTTTTTCCGATAAGTCAGTCAAATGAGGATGACTATATATATGATTTCCAAAAGTAAAAAGTTCATTTTCTACTGCTACTTTCATAATTTCAGGATAATCTGCCATATGCTCACCCCAGATCATGAAAGTCGCTGGAATTTGTCGCTTAATGAGTTCATCATGCACCCAAAGCGTCCTTGCTCCCCAAGGTCCGTCATCAAAAGTTAAGGCAATTTCTTTAGTCATTCTCTTTCTCCTTTCATGACCATTCTTTTTGATAATTTCCAGATAAAGCAAGAAGAGCAAAAAGGTAAAGGAGATTATCATAATAACGATACTTCCCTCTTCTAAGCTTCAAATTCCAGAAGTATTTGAGGTATTTCAAAGCTAAAGTGGAATCAAACTCATTGGTGACAAGCGAGGCTTGAGCTAAAGTTGACCAAAGACCAATCGGATGATGAACTTTTAGCGGTGGAAAGCCTTCCGCGGTCTGTTCTTCTTTCCTTAAAGGCTGACCATCAATTTTAAAAACAAGAATTTCTTCATCATTTTCAAGATAAGGCTCAAAGAATTTTTGGATATTTACGGCAATCTGGCCTTGTCCAATCTCTTGGTGCTCCCAAAGCCAATCTAAGCCAATGTTTGCAACCGTCCGATAAGCATCACTAAAGAAGGTCCAATGGCCATCAATATCATAAGGCTTTCCCTCATAATCCGCATATTCTGGTGTCAATCCAGTCGTAGCATTTGCTGATTTAAGCCAAAACTTACGAGCTTCCTCTTCAGCTCTTAGAAAGAAAGCTGAGTCTTCTGGATTGCCATATCTGGCATAAAGCTGATAGAAATGTGGTAAATGATAGGAAGGGTCAGTCATATGAAGATGAGGCACAAACTTAATATAAGTATTTTCCGGTTCAAACATAGGATATCCATCTTGATTTTCCCCTTTATGAACCATCGCATGAAGTAATGCTCTTGCCTCGTCCCCATATTCTTTGATTTTCCATCTCTTTTCAGCCAGCAATAATGCTGCTGCAAAATATTCTTCCCCATCTGGAGCCGGACCGTCACTATTAGCTTGACCATTAGGTGCACAAGACCAGATAAAATATCCCTCATTTTCATGACCCTCAGGCACTGTCATATAGGTTTTCACCCATTTCCACAACTGAGAAAACATTTTTGGTTTGTCCAACTGCAAAGCAATCATCATCCCATAAGACATTCCTTCCGTTCTGACATCATCATTGCCCGTATCAACAATATATGCCATATCATCTTCTTCAAAATAAATACGTTCAGGAGACTCTTGTCCAAAGAGCGTTTCAAAGACATGCTCTAGTTTCTTGTCGATTTCTTCTTTTGGTGCAACTTTTAGTAATAAGTTTTCCATGTTACCCCTTAACACCTCCTGCATTTCCACCACCTATAATAAAGCGTGAAAGGAGCAAGTAAGCGAGAATAGTAGGCGCAATTGCAATCGAAACGCCGACATATACTGCTCCCCATTCTACGACGTGACCACCACCACCATTTGCGGTTAATACCTGTATTTGCATCGGTAAGGTATATAGTTTTTGATTAGTGATCAAAATTAATGGCATCATAAAGTTATTCCAAGAGAAAATAAAGCCAAAAATACCCATTGTTGCTAAACCCGGTTTCATCATTGGAAGCATAATTCTATGGAAAATTTTCAACTCGCTGGCACCATCTAATCTGGCTGAATCAGCATAGTCTTTGTTATAAACAGTACTCATATATTCACAAAGGAAAAAGATGGATGCTGGCGCACATATTGCAGGTAAAATTAATGGAATATAATTATCAAGTAAATTTAACTGAATCATGAACTTATAAAAACCAATCATTGAAACTTGCCCCGGTATCATAATCAAAGCAATTATAAATCCATAGATTATTTTCTTTCCTTTAAAATCATAAGCCGTTAGTGCATAAGCTGATAAAGCTGAAAAATAAACAGAAATAGCTGTGGACGTAATGGAAATAAAAGCTGAATTTCCCATTCCTTGCCACATATTCATCCCATAACCTTTTAATATTTGTAAATTATGAGCCAAAGAACTTCCCGGTAAAAGCGACACACCTGAAGTAATTTGAACTAGAGAACGCGTGGAATTCACTAACATATAAATAAATGGAATTAAACTTAATAAAGTCAGTATTCCAAAAAAGATGTAAATCAATGTTCGACGTGCTCTTAATTGCTTACTCATACTTTTAGGTTCCATTATCCTTCACCTCCAATATTTACTCTTTCTCTAAATCCACGGAACATAAGAATAGAAACAACAGCGGAAATAATCAATAAAAGTACAGAGGCTGCTGAAGCTAAGCCATAATTACGATAAGCAAAGGCTTGATTATAAATAAAGATGGACAGAGTATAAACTCCATTTTGTGGGCCACCTTGGGTCATAATAAAAGGAATATCAAAGACCTGCAAACCACCAATAAAGCTGGTAACAAAGGTATAAAGTACAATGGGTCTCAGCAATGGCAAAGTGATTCGTCTAAATATTTGACCATCACTAGCTCCATCAATTCGAGCTGCTTCAAAGAGTCCCTCATCTATTGATGTAATCCCTGCAATATAAACAATCGAGGTTTGACCATACCACATCCAAAATTGAATGAAGATTACAATCCCTCTTGTCCCCCAAACCGATTGAAAGAAATTAAAAGGATGATTAATGAGATGCAGATTTTGTAAGAGTAGATTTGCAAGACCTGTTGGATAACCAAATATCCCACCAAATAAAGCTGCGATAGAAGCTGCCATTATCATGTTTGGTAAATAAAATACTGTTTTAAAAAAGCCACTTCCTTTTAAATTTAGTTTTCTATTCGTCCACCAAGCTGCTAAAATTAAAGCTAAAAGCACTTGCGGAATAAAAGTAAAAATCCAAAGCATTACTGAGTTACCCAATGCTTTCATAAAAAGAGGAGTGCTTGTCAGTAATGTTATAAAGTTCTGTAAACCAACATTAGTCGCATCTGAAAAAGATTGCCAGCCATTCATACTGGTAAAACTAATCGCAATTGAATAAATCATTGGATAAAGTGTAAAAAGTAAAAATCCCACAAAAAATGGAATTAAGAAATAATAACCAAAACGATTATATTTCTCGAAATTTGATTTTTTCTTTCGAACACTCTTTTTAGTGTTTTCCATTTTATCTCCTTACTATAAAAAGAGAAGCAAACATAGTCCTTGCTTCTCTTATGTTTTCTAAATTTACTTATTTCACTTCAATATTAGGATAGGCAGACTTAACATCTGACTTGAATGTATCGAGTGCTTTAGATTTAGTGACTTTTCCTGTAGCATAAGGGTTAACAACATCATTAATCCAAATTGATTGGATACTTTGGTCATATTGTGTTTGATTTTTACCATTAATGGTATCTGCAACTTTTGACCAAACAGGATAAGGATTTTGTCCACCAATCAAACTGACCTTGGCATCTTTACCTTGTTCTTTATTAATTGCTTTCACTGAGCCAAAGTCATTTTGTGTTTTGACATCCCATGTTTGGAATTCTTTGTTTGTTCCCATATAAACTGCAAGTGCTGAAGCTGCATCAGCATTTTTAGAGCCTTGAACTCCTGCAAGCCAAGTTCCACCCCATGAATAAGACACAGGTCCTTCTGTCACGCGCCATGCTCCAGCTGTATCTTTAGCATAGTTTTTCAACCAATAAAAGAGCCCCCAAGATGGCATTGCATAAGCCCCAATCTTGTTAGATGAAATTCCACCATACCAGTCAGGAGTTTGAGGGGTTGTATTTTGACACCAACCTTCTGAAACAGCTTCTTTCATCAAATCTAATGAATCAGTCATTGAACTATCAATTTTAAGCTTATTATCAATCACCCAACCATCTTTTCTTGCACCAATAACTGGATTATAAATTTCTTCAAGTGAGCTAAAAAGATAAGCTTGTCCACCAGATTTTTCTTTGATTGTTTCGCCGGTCTTCTTAATTGCATCCCAACTAGACAAAGCTTTCTGAGCAGAAGCTACGTCATTTGGAGCAATACCTAAATATTTTTGGAAAACATTAGTATTATAGTAGTAAGCCCCCGGAGCTGCTTGATAAGAAACTGCTACTTGTTTTCCTTTGCTATCTTTCCCCATATCAAGCGTATATTGATAATTCCCTTTGGCGGCAGAAGCCACTCCATAGTCTCCAAGATTTGTTAATTTACCTGATTGAACATATTTTTCAACAAAACCTGCATCTAATGCCACCATATCTGGTGCTTTATCTGTCCCCAAAACAGAGTCTAGTTTTGTTTGAAAGTTAGCATAGGGAACAACAACTTGTTTGATGGTAAGGTTTGGTTTTTCCTTTTTTAATTCATCAATCTGTGGTTGCATCGTAGTAAATGACCATAATGTTATGGTCTGCTTTTTGTTCAAATCAGCATTGCCAGCAGATTTTTTCGAACTACTTGTACTTGAGCCACAAGCAACTAGGGTTACAGTTGCAAGTAAAGCAACAGAGCCAAGGCAAAGCTTTTTCCAATTTTTTGCGAGATTCATTTTGTTTTTCTCCTATTATGAGTTTTTTATTGAATATTTAATTCGAAGGGAGAAGCTGGATATCCCTCTTCATTCCAAATAAATGCTTGCGGAGCATTGCTCCAGTTGTACCTGACTTTCGCATCAGGTTGAAGTGATAAGGTTGCAGGAAGCTCTAAAATAATTTGTTCCTCAACTTGACGATAGTCTCTTACTTTATAACTATGCCCTCCTTGAAAAAGTTCAAAATCCTTATTTTTCTCAACGTTAAATTTTTTTCCAAAAGTTTCAAATGAAAGGATAATGACATTCTTTTTCGCTTGTATAGCTTCTTTAGCAAGAGGACCTATACAATAACCATTTGGGAATAATTTAACATTATGATAAGCGTTTAATAGTTTATGAGCGACATCTTTTTTATTTAAAGGGTGGAGATCATCATCTTCTCCATCTCCGATTGTCACGACCATGGCTGTTCGTGATATTTTTAGCCCCTCTTTTTGTTCTTCACGAAGTCTTGCCCAATCTGCATCTTTTTCAGTATCACAATTTGGTAACTGGACATAAAGAAAAGGTAAATTTGCTTGCTTAAAAAGTTTTCGCCAACTTTCGATTAATTCTCGAAAACGTGGGCCATAATTTTGCGGACTACCTGCATCACTTTCACCCTGATACCAGAGAATAGCTGCAAACTTTAACTTTTGTAAAGGTGCAATCATACCATTATATAAACCAGTTGGTTCATAATTAATAAAGTATTCCTTATAACGTTCGGGTAATGTACTGCTTCGCCTAATTTTCCAGCCATGATTTAAATCTAAACGATTCTCTCCAATTAAGAGAATGTGAAGCTTACTATGAGTAATTCCACCAGGAGCATTATAAATTTTAAGACGAATTGCAATCGTAAAACTTTTTGTTAACTTAGATATTTTGTAATTTCTAGGTGGATACTTGTAGTCAGTATTGCCAACTTTCTTTCCATTGACATAGATAACATCAGCATCGGTCATTGTTCCAAAGCGTAACTCCCCCTCCTTTCCAATAAATTTATCTGAAATTTGAAGTTTTTTTCTTAACCAAAGTGTACCTGGAAAAGTATATTTTTCATTCCCAGTCTCACTTAATGAAATTTCAGCCCAATCCCTATCATCTAAGTTAGGGTCTTGCCAAGATTGATGTAAACCTTCATCTGTTTCTTCGCAAAGTTTCTGATAATTGTCTTGATAGAACTTATCAAGATTTTGAATTTCTTTTAGATATTCTTTATTTTTTAAAGCATTATAGGATGGTGGAAGAGAATTAAATTTGGTTAAAGACTCTTCACTCAACCAAACATTAAGCGGTGTCCCACCAACTGCTGTTTTAATCAAGCCTATTGGTACGCCATCTTCTGAAAATTTTTCTTTTGCAAAAAAATATCCTATCCCTGACAAATTCTTTAAATCTTCGCCAACGGCTCTTTTCCATCGTCCTGAGGTTAATTCTGTTTTAATGTTATTGAAAGAAGGTTCTTGTGGTACCTCAAAATAACGAAGCAAAGGATTTCTGGCTTGTTCTATCTCATCAGGATAGCGTGTTTTGAGACGTTCCATCCAAAGTTGCATATTTGATTGACCCCCAAGTAGGAACACATCGCCAAAACAAATATCTTTGAGAACAATTTCTGCATCAACAGTTGAAATTTTAAAGTCAATGCTCTCACTTACTTCGTGTGCTGGAAGAATAATATCGAAATAACCTTTTTCATCAGATTTAGTTTTTAAAATTATCTCTTCATACGACAATGTGACTTCCTGTTCTGAACCCGTATATCCCCAGAAACGGTTTTCTTGATTTCTTTGTAAGATTGCTCCATCTCTTAGAAGATATGGAATAAAGATAGATGATTTCATGGTTTATTTCTTTCGTTTGTTACAAAACTTATATATAAGTTTTTATCTAAAAATAAATATAGCGCTTTCATGGTTTGGTTTTCTGATTTTTCTTACGATGTGAACTGGGAAATGTTGTGTTTAGGGTTTCGTTAGTAAATCCAATAATAAAATAAATATAAAAAAACAAAAAAAGCGAGATAAACTCTCGCTTCTTTTATTTTATTTGTATTTCTACCTTTAAATTAATGCTTGGGAACTGCGTAAGTTAGATAGCCTTGCCACTTTTTCAAAGGGAAGTGGATATTCAAAAAGAGATTTGGTTGAAGAAGGTTCTCCAATTATTCTTTATGGTCGCCTTTATACAAAGTATGAAACTTTGATAAAAGATGTTGATACTTTTGTTGTTCCGAAAGGAAACTCAACAATAAGTGAAGGAAATGAGGTAATCGTTCCTGCATCTGGTGAAACCTCTGAAGATATTTCAAGGGCTGCTGTGGTTGATAAATCAGGGATTTTAATGGGTGGAGATTTGAATATCATCAAACCTAAATCCAATTTGAATTCTGTATTTTTAGCTTTTACAATTTCAAACGGCTCGCAACAAAAGGAGTTGTCTAAACGAGCGCAAGGAAATTCTGTTGTTCATTTATACAATTCTGAGCTGAAAAAAGTGAATTTACTTTTTCCTAGTCTTGAAGAACAAAAAATAATAGGTTCATTCTTTATACATCTCGACCACCTTATCACTCTTCATCAACGTAAGTTAGACAAACTCAAACGGCTCAAACAGGGTTATTTACAGCAATTGTTCCCTAAAAATGATAAAAAAGTGCCGAGGATTAGATTTGCTAACTTTGAGGGAGATTGGAAACAGTGTAAGTTAGGCGAAATTGGAAGCATACAATCAGGTATTGGATTTCCAGATAGTGAGCAAGGGGGAAGAGAAGGTACACCTTTCTTCAAAGTTTCTGATATGAACAATACTGGAAATGAACATGAAATGAAAACGGCGAATAATTATGTCAGTAAAGAACAGTTAAAAAGAATGAGATGGAAACCAAATGAAGGTGTTCCAGCAGTGATATTTGCAAAAGTGGGAGCTGCGATAATGCTTAATAGAAAACGAATTATTTGTACTCCGTTCTTAAATGACAACAATACAATGACATATGTTTTTGATAAAAGTTGGAATATTGACTTTGGTAAAACATTGTTTGATACAATAAATTTACCTCGTTTTGCCCAAATCGGTGCGTTGCCATCATATAATGGTTCTGATATTGAAAATATTAAAGTTTCAATTTCGAGTAAAAATGAGCAAACCCAAATAGGATCATTCTTCAAGAATCTTGATAATACAATCACTCTTCATCAGTCTAAACTTGATAAGTTGAAATTATTAAAACAAGCCCTCCTCCAAAAAATGTTTATATAATAATTATTGAGAAAATAAAATCTCCTTGATAGAATAGGTATGGAAAGTTAGCTTTCTAAACTATTTAATCAAGGAGATTTTTTATTTTGGTAAAAAACAAAAAAGCAAAGCAATTATTTTCGGAGTATTTCGAGGAGTGGATTGAACTTTATAAAGTTGGTGCAGTACGTCCAATTACTTTGAAAAAATACTATATCAGTAAGCAACACTTGGAAGAACTTGTACCTGACTTACAAGTTTGTGATGTTACTCGTAGAAGTTATCAAAAACTATTGAATGATTATGCTATTTCGCATGAAAAACAAACAACAATGGACTTTCACCACCACCTTAAAGGAGCAATATTAGACGCGGTAGATGATGGCTTAATTATGCAAAATCCAACAAGAAAAATTATCATAAAAGGAAAAGCCCCGAGGAAAAAAAGACCAAAATTTTTGAATTTATATGAAGTTCAAGCACTAGTAAAACAAATGAATCTTACTAGTGAAATTAATTGGGATTGGTTTATACTCTTGATTTTAAAAACAGGAATACGTTTTTCTGAGGCATTAGCTATAACACCAGATGATTTTGATTTCTCAAATCAAAAATTAACAATTGATAAAACTTGGGATTACAAGTCTTCCGTTGGAAAATTTCAACCCACTAAAAACAATTCTTCTAAGAGAAAGATACAATTAGATTGGCAAACTGCCATGCAGTTTTCTCAATTAATCAAAAACTTTCCAAACGAAAAACCAATTTTTGTAAAAGGACGAATATTTAATTCTACTGTAAATAATAGACTTCAAGTTTTATGCACAAAATCAAATATTCCCTCTATTTCAATTCATGGTTTAAGGCATACGCACGCCTCACTTCTTTTATTTGCGGACGTTTCTATTGCCAGTGTAGCTAGAAGATTAGGTCATTCAAGTATGTCCACGACACAAGAAACCTATCTCCATATTATTCAGGAACTAGAAAATCAGGATAATGATAAAATTATGCGACATTTATCAACTATAGCTTAAATATAAAAAGGAGCTATATACGCCTTTTTATATTAGATAAACATTTTTTGTAAAAGAGCTTGTTTTATTAATTTCATATTGTCAAGTTTAGACTGATGAAGGGTGATGAGGGAGTCAAGATGGCTGAAAAAACTACCAATTTTAACTTGTTCTTCCTTATTAGGCAAAGGCATTCTTAAGCTCAGTAAATCTTCTGGACTTACAGATTGCCTTTCGTAAACAGTGCCTTGTTGATACTGTAAACTATACTGAATGAAATCTCGTCTTGTCACAAACTTTTCAACAAAGCTCGGATATGCTAACTCTTCATTTACTCTAAAAGTAACGTAGATTGGACTAAAAACAGCCTTTCCATATTTATTTCTAGCAATCGCTCCAAACTTCAAATTAGCTGGATTGTAAACAATATCATCCAATTCAGTTGCCTTATATTTTTTTGCGACTTTGTCTCCCTTTACTAGTTGCTCACGTTCGTATCTGTCTGTTTTAGGGGTTACTCCTTTTTCAACAGTAAAGGAAACAAGTGGATATTCTTCATTTTGTGGGTGTTGAACATTTTTTTCGTTCAATACTTCCCCCAACAAACTCTGTTTCCAATCTCCCTCAAAGTTAGCAAATCTAATCCTCGGCACTTTTTTATCATTTTTAGGGAACAATTGCTGTAAATAACCCTGTTTGAGCCGTTTGAGTTTGTCTAACTTACGTTGATGAAGGGTAAGTGTAAAATCTAATTTACGTAAAAACTCTGAAATTTTATTCTGTTCATTTGTTGATGGTAAAATAATATTGATTCCCATAAATTCATCAAAATTGATATTTAGTAATCCATCCATACGAGCACCAGATGATACTAATTTACCAAGTTCACGATCAGGTCTTTTAGTAGCAAACATATACTCAATAAAACAAGAAGAAGAATCATTCGTCTTGAAACTATGGTATACACGAGGAACTAGTGCTTCTTCATAAGTTGTAAGCTCAAAAACTGCTCCATATTTTGCTAATTTTGAGTTTCCATGATTATATGATAATTCTCCCTTATGAAGTAAAGTATAGTTTTTTTGCTCCTTACCTGCAATATTGTTTGAAAAGCGTTCTCTTTGATCTAACCAACCGCTTCCTGCCGATATTGTAAGTGTTGGTAAATCCATTCTCCCATCGTTTCCACGAACCCTCTCCGTAACCTCCTTCAACTTACGCTGTTCCCAAGCATCTATAAACCCTTGAAATCTAAGCTCAGGAACATTTTTAGAGACCTCTGCCTTAATTTTTTCGACATTTAAATTATTATTACTTGTCATATCATTCTCCAAAAATTCGTTTAGTAGCTTCAATAATCTCACGACTATCATCTGTTACTGCAAGTTGATTTAACATTGAGAGGAATTCTTGTTCTGTCTTACTAATCTCTTGATTAATGTCTACAATTTCTTGACTTAGTGCAATAATATCAACAGGCTCTTCTTCCTCAAAAGTGTCAACGTAGCGCGGAATATTAAGATTGAAATCATTGGATTCTATCTCTTCAAAACTTGCTAAATGGGCATATTTTTCAACATTCTCACGTGATTTATAAGTTCTAATAATTTTTTCAATATCACTATCGCGAAGCATGTTTTGATTTTTTTGTTTTTCAAAATCATTTGAAGCATCAATAAACAAAACATCACGATTATCACGATTTTTTTTCAAGATAATTACTGTTGTCGGTATGCTTGTTCCGTAAAAAATATTAGCAGGTAAGCCAATAACGGCATCGATCGCACCCATCTCAAGCAAGCCTTTACGAATCACTCCTTCTGCTGCTCCCCGGAATAAGACACCATGAGGTAAAACAATTCCCATTGTCCCAGTATCTTTCAAGTGATAGAACCCATGAAGTAAGAAAGCGAAATCTGCTTTCGATTTGGGAGCTAATTTCCCATAACGCTCAAAACGTGCATCAGAAAGAAACTTTTCAGCAGCAGACCATTTTGCTGAGTAAGGGGGGTTCATAACGACAGCATCAAACTGATGTGGCTCTTCTGTTGGCCAGTCACTATCTAGAGTATCCCCGTTTTTAAGACGCATTCTTCCTTTGTCAACACCGTGCAAAATAAGATTCATTCGTGCTAAGTTGAAAGTTGTTGTATTCAACTCTTGACCATGATAATGAATTTTATTTTTATCATGAACGTAATTACGAATATTCAGCATGAGTGACCCAGACCCCATCGTTGGGTCATAGATATGAAAAGGTGCTCTATTTTCTTGACCAATTGAAGTGATTTCTGAAATAATGCGAGAAACAGCTTGAGGAGTATAAAATTCACCAGCTTTTTTCCCTGCTCCAGCCGCAAACTGGCCAATTAGATACTCATAAGCATCCCCTATTACGTCTCCATTATGTTCAAAAAGGTCTATTTCATCAAGTGCCTTAATCACTTCAGTAATCGTAACATTTCTTTGTTGGTCATTAGAGCCGAGTTTTGTTGAATTTAAATCAATATCCGCAAAGAGGTTACTAAACTGGTCCCCTTGACGCTCCAAGTCGTTAAAGCCTGATTGCAAGTCGACCAATCTAAACTCATAAGCATCTGCCTTTTGGCGAAAATGATAAAAAAGCTGTTCGGGAGCAATGAAATATCCCCGTTGTAGACGCATAATTTCTTCAAGATCATCTTTATCTTCATCATACCAATCTTTCAAGATTTTGAACTGTTCCTCACGCTCTGGGAACTCTGTTGTCTGACCATTTTCTTGTTCATAAACTTCACGTAGTTCAACATCTGATAGATATTTATAGAAAATTAAACCTAAGAGATAGTTTTTATACTCGCTAGCATCCATCTTTCCACGGAGAATATCCGCTGATGCCCAAAGTTGATTATTTAGTGTTGTTGACATTAAATTTCTTCTTTCAATTTTTGTAGCTCTGTAAAGACATCTTTGAGACGACTTCCCATAACTTTTGTTCTACTTCTGTATTTTTTTCCAGTTTTTTCTTCAAAATCACTTTTAGATAATGACATATTATCAACAATATTAGCTAAATACGGAATTTCTGATTTTTCTGGTCGATATTCATTAAATGCAGATTTGACAGAATCCTCTGGAAGAGCGTAGTTGCGCACCTCTTCTTGAATACGGTTAATAATTTCATCTGTAAACATTTTAGCTTTAATTTCCGAGATGTCTATGTCTTCAACTGAATTTTGAATCTGACGTTTTATCTCATGATAAATAGGTTGAACCATTGGATCTTTTGATTTTATTTCTTCATCAAATTTTTCTTCAGCGCCTTCTATTTTTTCTTTAAGATTTTTTAGTAACTGATTAATGTAAAAACTGTCTACCTTATCCTGATGTGTCGCATTTAACTGTGAAGAAAATTCAACATCTTGTAAAAGTTCATCAATATATGGCTTATCGCCCTCATCAGGTTCTAGCTCAGCCTTGATTTCCCCACGTAAGTTTTCTGCATCTCCACGATAATCATCTAAATTTTTTTCAAAGCTTGTGTAACTCTCTGCTTCTTCTTCAAACTCATCATAGCTTTTTAACGCTTTATAAACCTTATCCATCTTCTGGAAAGCCTGCAGTTTATTAATCTTAGTTTTTAAATCATTAGGATTTTCTTCAAGTTGTTTTTTTGCCGTTTCGTAAGCTTTCTTCAAGTCTTTAAAGCTATTTTTTACCGCTTTATATTCAGGAGGAAGTAATTCAATCCAATCTTGAGCCTCATTTGAGAAAAGTTCAAAAGTGTCAGCAACATTTTGTTTCATTATTTCAGGTTTTCTGAAAGTAACAATCATCCCGTTATCTTTTCCCGGATAGAGACGATTAGTACGTGAAAAAGCCTGTAGAAGTTTTTGGTAGTTCATTTCTCTATCAACATATAGGGTTTGAATAGTTGGCGCATCAAAACCTGTTAAAAGTCGATCAACAACGATAACCAAATCAAGCCATTGTCCATTTTTTTGATATTGAGCTTCTTTTCTTGCTAAACGTTTATTGATATTTTGATTATAGAGCTTTTCATCTGTATAAGCAGTTTGTTGATACATTTCGCTATACTCTTTCATAATATCTAAAAGTTCATCATCTTGTCGATTCTTTTCAAGTTGATCTGGATTTGTTGAGAATGTAATTGCTACCCGAGGAAAATCTTCATCAATAAGTCTTCTTTTTTCATCGTAGTCTTTTCCAGAGAGCAAAGATCCATCTTTCTTCATTTCCATTAACTTATGATAAATATTCTTTGCCTGTGCGATAGAATGCGTTGTTAAAATCGCCGACATTGTTGGATAGCCATTTTGGACATTAAATTTTTTAACTAAACTACGTCGATTAAAAATCTTATGAAGCATTGCCTCAATGTGTTTATCTGATTGATAAACTTCATTATTTAAAAGTTTTTCCTGTTCTATAGGTTCACTTGGAACTTGTTCTATCAATTTTTCAAGAAACGCTTCTTGCTCATCGGAAGATAATAATGAGTGGTATTCAACTTGAAAATTAAGTACTGCTTTGTCATCCATTGCATTTTTTGTTGTATAGGCATGCAAGAGATCGCCATATTGTTGTTCAGTTGTTCTCGCAAATATCCCATTTTCTTGTTTTTTATTTTTATCAAAAATAGGAGTTCCTGTGAGTCCAAACCAAGTTGAATTTGGAAATAATTTTCTTATTTTCTTCATTTCCTCATCACTAACAGCTCTATGCGCCTCATCAACAATAAAGACAATATGTTCACCACGTAATTTGGCAAAACGTTCGGTTCCCTCTTTTTCGGTCTCTGCTTTAGCTGCTCTCATGGCCGCAGATAATTTTTGAATCGTAGTGACCAAAATTGTATTATTATTTTTCTTCGAAAGGAGACTTCTCGTTAATTGATGTTGGTTTTTTATCCCAACAATCAGCGTATTGGATTTTGCAGTTCCACTTGTTTGACCAGTATGAAATTCTGATGCAAATTTTGTAAACTCATCTTGCGTTTGAGCGTCAAGATCCGTTCGGTCTACGACCATGATCGTTCGGTCTACTCCAGTAGCATTTTGTGCCAATAACTTTGTTGCTACGAAACTTGTAATTGTTTTCCCAGAACCAGTAGCATGCCAAATAAATCCACCTTTATGGTTTGAAGCATTTTTACGAATCTCTTTAATTGCATGGATTTGATATGGCCGTAAAACCATTAAAAATTTCTGACTTTTTTGATCATCTACCAAAACAGTATATTGACTAATCAATTCATGAGCTGCTGGAATACGCAACACTTGACGAGTAAAATCAAAAAGATTATCTACTGCATCATTATCAGAAGTTCTCCAGTTAAAAAGAAACTTCTCCATTCTTCTATAGGCTTTTTCCGTATTCTCGCTTGGTCTAGCAAAATACTTTGTTTGAACCTTATTAGAGACAATAAAAATTTGTGTAGTAGCATATATCCCATCAAAAAAGCCATCTAGGGCATAGCGTTCTATTTGGCGATAAGCTTGCATATAACCATCTTTTGCAACCTCATTTTTTAGCTCAACATGGATGATGGGCAATCCATTAATCAAAAGAGTTACATCTCCTCGCGTCATTCGATCAGAATCTGGAACGATTTGATTAACAACCTCATAAGAAGAAATTCCTCCAGCCACATCCTTATTTCTGAAAAACTCTAGAGTAATTTTAGAATTATCTTCACGTTCCAGTGTAATTTGAGCCACACCATTTTCCCCTCTTAACCATTGGGAAGCCTGAAAAGGTGTTGCAGTTAAACGGCCAAATTCCACTCTTATACGTTCAAATTCTGTATCCGTCAATTGAGTTCCAGAAAGTTGTGCCTGGTTTATTCGATTCAAGTGAACTCTTAGATTTTGCCAAAGTGCTTCTTCTGTGCGTATATCATCACGATAACGCCACTGATTTTCAGCCTCGCTTAAAATATGAATAAACTGATCTTCTATTTCTTTTTCTGCAGTCATAAGTCACTCCTACCTGATTTTAACTACTTTAATTATAGCAAAAACCATAAAAAATACCCATTTTTAAAGGAAAGTTGAAATAATAAATTACTCATAAAAACCTCCAAATAATATTCAATTATTTGGAGGTTTTTATGTCTAATCAGCGCAATAATTCTGGAGTACAGCTATCGGCATCAAACTGGCTCGAAGATCATCATAATGCAAAGAAAGAACTTCGATATCACTTTGCAAAAAAGATAGCCGAGTTCCAGCCCAAATCTATTGTTGATATCGGTTGCGGAACAGGTTTATGGCTCAGTGTTTTTAATGATATTTTACCCAAAGACTGTAAATTTATTGGTGTAGATCTTGATCCATCATCGCTAAATGAAGCAAGAAAGAGATCATCCAATTGGGAAAGAGAATGTGAATGGAAAGTCATTGATATCAATAAAGAACCAGAAGCAATTCCTGTTGCCGATTTAGCATTAATTTTTAATTTTTCTTCATACATAGAGGATTTAGAATTATTTTTTTCCAGCATTTCACAAGAGAGAGGTTTCAAAGGCATTGCCTTACGTCAATTTGCTGGTGATGAAATTAAGTTCGGACCGTTTAATCCGAATGAACATGAAGCTATAGCTTCATCTCTCAAAAACTCAATAGGAAGCTCAAATCAAATACGTTATTATGATATGGATAGATTGATTGAAGTAGCATTAAAAACTGGACGCACTCCTTTAATAAGAGATTTTGAATTATATAAATCCTTTTCTCCATTCACAGTTAACTCTTGGCCTTATATTAAGGGAACAGCTGAATGGACGGCTGATAGAATGCCCAAATATGAAAAAAATTTGATTCATAATTGGCTGACTAGAGCTGCTGAAAATGATAGCTCTTTATATTTTTTTAGTTTAGATTGGATAGCTTTATTATCATAATTTATCTGAATCAGGACCTGCATTTTTACGTAATAAATAAAATTGATTTTTGTAAAATTCAACAAGTTTATTTTCATTTGAAACCAATACTTCAGGTTCAATTCCGTTTAAACGAACATCCCAATTAAAAAGTACCTCTTCCTTTTTATTATTATTATATGTAATTATTAAAAAATTGGGATAAGGAACTTTTTGATTATTCAATATTGAATAATGGTATCCGCCACTATTTGATTTTTTATTGATTTTTGAGTTATTAATTTTGTCCCATATTCTGAAACGTTTGGTAGCAAAATCATCACCTATATCTTCCCAAATTAGTCCTTTAGAGATATACCGACTTATTATTTTTGGAGCCATATTTAACTCGTCAGAAGTATTAAAAAGCTCGTCTGCATCTTGATGATCATTAATTACATTAAAACTGGTATTTTTTATTGACTTAATAGTTTCTAATCGCTGTATTACATATTCATCAAAGACATGAGCAATTGAGCCATCTAGTTTTATTACAACTAAGTGATTTTTAACATCATTCGACATTTCACTTGAATGCTCTTCTGTATGATTTAAACTATCGTTTATTTTTAATGATTGTTCAATTAAAAGTATAAAAACAGCTAACAAAAATGATGGTAGTGTGAAATCTGATAAAAATGGTACAAATCCAAAAATTATTGAAAGAATGCCGAATATAACACTAATAGCAATAGACATTTGATAGAGTTTATTTTTTTGATTTTTGTTCATTATTATTCCCAATCTTTCTCATTTTTGCTTGACTACCATTACTCATAAAAACCTCCAAATAATTGAATATTATTGTATGATTATTTATTAGGGATTAATCATACTTCCAAAATACATTATAACAAAAATATTAAAAAGAGGTGCAAATTTATTGAAAAATCATATCAATTCATTTCTTGAAATGAAAAAGCTTGAAAATTTATCGATAGGGACTCTTAAAGCCTATCGGTCTGATCTTTTAAAATATTCCTACTACTGTAATGATAAAGGTCTCTCCTTGGAAAACGGAATTTGTCACTATCTTATCTATTTAGAACAAACAAACGATTATCGGCCAAATTCCAAGCTTCGTAAGTTAGTGACTTTAAAAATGTTTTATAGTTTTTTACATAAAGAAAATGTTTGTAAAATAAATCAAATACCAAATGTAAAAATTCGTAAAGAAAAACGACTGCCTAAAACACTTAATCATTCAGAAATTAAGAAAATTTTGCGAGTAGCCTCAAGCATACCAACCACCGAAAAAAAAATAAGAGATCAACTTCGGAATTTTGCGATTTTAAACTTATTAATTAGCCTAGGATTGAGAATTTGTGAAATTAGAAATTTAAATATTCAGGACTACAATCCTAAAGATGGAGAAATAATAATTTTTGGAAAAAATAATAAAGAACGAATTCTCTTTTTAACAAATACTGAGGATAGAGATATAATGAAAAATTATCTAAATTCAAGAAACAATTATTCCCCTTCTTCAAAAGAAGCTGCTCTTTTCTTAAATAAATATGGTAAACGATTTTCAATTTATGGGATTGAGAATATCTATTTTAAATATCGGGATGCGGCTAATATAAAAAGTGACTCTACTCCTCACCATCTAAGACACAGCTTTGCAACTGAACTTTTAAATAATGGCGCAGATATAAGAGATATTCAAGAACTATTAGGCCATTCAAGTATTACGACTACCGAAATTTATGTTGAAGTCTCATCTGCGAGAAAGAAAAAAGTTCTTTCAAAATTTGGAGTAAAAAAGTATTAACCATTTGTTATACTGACCTCAATAATATAGTGTCTCATTATGTTAAATTAATAGGTTCTATTAATAATTTGCATGCAGTTTTATGCTAAAATTAATTAAAAATAACTCCTTTGCGAGGAATCTCTATGGCATCTACTCTAAAACATATTTTTTCTGATAAAACTTTTTTATTTACTTTCGCTCTAGCGCTACTTTCTTTAATTTTTGGAACGGTCAGAGCTTCTGATATTGATCTGAAAACCATTTTGGCTCTTTTGAGCTTGATTATTCTTATTTCTATTTTTGAAATTCTTGGTATTTTAAAATATTTTGCGGCCTTTATTATTGATAAATGTCAAAACTTGAGACAAGTGGCTTTAGTGGTGCTGCTCTTGTCTTTCTTTGGTTCGATGTTTTTTACGAATGATGTGGCAATTTTAACTTTGGTGCCGATTGTTTTTAATATTGACCGAAAGGTGAAGTTACCTAAAATTGGCTTGATTAGTTTGATGACCATTTATGCCAACTTAGGTAGTGCGATTACACCTATTGGAAATCCTCAAAATTTGTATTTGGTTTCTTATTATCATTTAAAACTTTTAGACTTTTTCAAACTCTCCATACCTTTAGGACTGGTCAGCTTATTGACTTTATTTTTATGTGCCTTATTATTTTCAAAGAAAACTGTCAAACAGCTAAAAAACAAGGCATTTTCTATCAAAAAAAGAGACCTTTACTTGTTAGGATTCACGACCTTAATTGTACTTTTGGGCGTATTAGCTTTAATTCCTGTTTGGATTTCTTTAATTGTAAGCTTGGTCTGTGCTTATCTTATCGAGAAAAAAGTTTATCAAGAAGTGGATTATGGAATCATCTTAACTTTTATCAATTTCTTTATTATTGTTGGTGCACTTGGGCGTATTCCTTTGATTCATAATTGGCTTCACCAGCTGATGAATAATGACCTCTCTATTTTCTTTACCTCTATCTTATCTAGTCAGGTCATCAGCAATGTTCCTGCTGCGGTCTTATTATCAAAATTTACCGGGCAACTTTCTCCTTTATACTTGGGAGTGACAATCGGTGGTTTGGGAACACTGGTGGCTTCTTTGGCTAACTTGCTAGCCTTAAGGCAATATCAATTGAATGTTAAAGATCAATCTACCTTGAAATTTTTCGGCCTTTTTACGCTTTTAAATTTTCTTTATCTACTTGTTTTTATCGGAATTGGGATTTTATTTCTTCGATAATATTGATAAAAAAATCAAATCATTTTCTGATTTGATTTTTTATTATTAATAATGCGCCGTAGAGTTTAAGAGCTTTAATTTTGCTTTTTTATTTTCTACTTCTATAATGCTCAATGATGTCGAGCTAAGGTCCATCTTACCATAAAGTTCTTTGTTGTTTAATAAGAGAGAAATCAGCATTCTAATCGTTATGCGATGAGAAACGATTGCGATTTTGCCTGAGCGCTCCCTGAGTCCTTCTTCTTTGATAAAAACTTTTAGTCTGGCTTCTAGTTGAGCAAATGATTCACCATCTTTAGAGGGAAAGTAATTAAAGGGATGATTAAAGAAATTATTCCATTCTAGAGGGGCGAGTTTTTCAATTTCTTGATAAGTTTTTCCTTCCCACGCGCCCATAGCGATTTCACCTAGCAAATCTGATGAAGTTTTCTTTTCATCACCAAATATTAGTCGAGAAGTTTCCAGAGCTCTAGGACTTGTACTTGAGTAAATATGATTAAAATAGTGTTTATTCAGCTCTTTACCTAATGATACTGCTTGTTTAACTCCTTCAACTGTCAAGTCAGAATTGAGTGAACCTTGCATTTTCTTTTCGAGATTCCACTTTGTTTGTCCATGTCGTATTAAATAAATTTCTAGCATTTTTTCACCTCAAAAATTATTTTAGTAAAATAAATAGTTTTTTAAAAATACATTTTAATTAAGCAGATATAAGTAAAAGTTAAGAGTCTTGCTATCAAAAGTAATGTAGTAGATAATCTTTAATAATAAAACATAAAAAAGGACAATAGGTATTATTGTCCTTTGCATTTTAATCAGTTAACTTAGACCTATGTTTCCTTTCATTTTTGTAAAAGTAACAACTTTTCAATTGTTTGAAGAACGCCACTCTCTTCATTTGATTTTGTTATGAAATCAGCTTTTTCTTTTACGATGTCAAAGGCGTTATTAACGGCAAAGCTACAGCCAGCGGCTTCTAATAGTTCAATATCATTGAGTCCATCGCCAAAGGCAATTGTTTCTTCTTTTGTTACCCCAAGAATATGTTGTAGTGCTTGAACGGTGGTTCCTTTGTGGACATTATAGTTGGAAATATCAATCCATGCTGCTTCTGAGGCCACGATATAGGCTTGAGCTTCAAATTCGGACAGCTCTTTAACATTTTCAAATGCTCTCAGTTTTTGATCAAAAACGGTTATTTTTACAAAGTCTTCCTCAATATTTTGTAAATCTTCCTGCTTTTTGACAACAGCATATGACTTTCTTATTTTTTGAGCGTCCTCTTTAGAGACCGTTGACTTGATATAGGCAGCGGTTGGGGTACAAGCGATAATAATATGATCTGATGCAATATTTTCTAGTTTTTCAATAATTTGAAGGCCTAACTTGTTTGGTAATAAGGACTCATAAATATATTTACCTTCATGTTTAATTCGTGTTGCACTATCACCCAATATCCAGATATTTTTAGAAATATCCGTATCAAAGAGTTCTTCAACCCGCTCGCATTGTTTACCAGTACAGGGGGCAAAAATAACATTATTCTGATCCATCATTGTCTTTACCTTCTCGTAGTAAGACTGATCAAAACTACCGCTTTTGTTTAAGAAAGTACCATCTAAATCTGTAAGTACAAGTTTAATCATATTATTATCTTTCTTTTATTAGTATTTTTTTGTTCAAGAATCTGAGTTAAAAGCTAGCCACTTCATTTTAAGACAGTAAATCAAATTGAAGACAAGATTTATTGCTACTTAGATCATTATAATGTCCTTGTGCTTGGTGAGAGCTCTACAATAATGTTTCTATAGGAGGTCAAAATTATAGTTGTTCATTATAATATCAATTATTTACTCTTAAGTTTACTGCCTTAGAATGAAGTGGTTTTTACTTGTTCCTTCCACTTCATAAAGTTTTAGCCTACTTTATCAAATAAAGCATTGATAGTAGAAATTACTCCGTTCTCATCATTTGATGGTGCTTGATATTTTGCTACTTGATTCACTTGTTCACTTGCGTTAGCCATAGAATAACTATAGCCTGCGAGCTCTAACATTTCTAAATCATTATTGCTATCACCAAAAGCTAGAAATTGTTCGGGCTTAATTTCCCTTTGATTCAATAATTGCTTAAGTGTGTTCCCTTTGTTTACTTCGTTTGCAATCAAATCAACACTTCCGTGTCCACTATATACGGCTTTTAGTTGAGAATTATTCTTTTCATTCATTAAATCAATAAACGAAAAAGCATTTTTATCCTCTAATTGAAGGGCAATTTTTACCCATTCATCATCTGGAAGGTCTTGAAATGAATCGATTTCTTTGATTGCAAAATAGTATTTTGCTGCTTCCTTTTTCAAATCAGCGTTTTCGCTCTTGAGGATATAGGCAGATTTTACACCACAAAGAATAATTCCAACTTTGTAGGAAGTATTTTCTAAAAGAGTCAAAGTATCCTGAATAATTGGTTTGGCAATGATCTTTTTTATTAATAAATTTCCCTTTTCAAATACGAGTCCGCCATTTTCTGAGACAAATGTTATTTCTCGCCAAATTTCTGGGAAAAAAGAACTTATTTGAGCGTACTGATTTCCACTTGCTACCACAAATCTCACTTTTTTAACTTTTAATTTTTTAAAGAGCTCAAGGAATGCTTCTCTGTCGTAGTCATTATTTGAATTAAGAAAGGTCCCATCCATATCTACGGCGATTGCTTTAATCATACATTATCTCCAATTTAAAAAAATATATCGATTTATTTCTATCTTTCTTTTAATCTTGATTGATATTCTTCTTTTTTCTTGTTCCAATAGTGATTGTCTTCTTCATTGATTGCTCGGATAAGCTGAGCTGGATTTCCTCCGACAATTGTATTGGCTGCAACATCTTTCGTCACTACTGCGCCCGCAGCAATGATTGAGTTTTTACCAATGGTCACTCCTGGTAGAATAGTGGCACTCCCACCAATCCATACATTATCTTCAACAGTGATAGGCAACCCAAATTCAAGTTCTTCTATTCTAATTTGAGGATCTATTGGATGTCCTGCCGTATAAAAACTGACACGTGGACCCACCATAACATTATTGCCAATCTTTATTTTATTAACATCTAAGAAAATACAATCCATATTTGCATAGAAATTATTTCCAATTTCTACGTGTCTGCCATAATCCACCTGAAATGGGGGAGTTACATACAGATTGTCCCCTGTTTTCCCAAAAACTTGACGTTCTAAAGCAACGATTGTTTCTTTTTCTTCAATCGGAGTATTATTGATTTTTTGGATAATTTTCTTGCCGTGGATAGATTTGTTTTCTGGCAAAATATTCCCAGCAAGGTATAAGTTACCTAACAACATCTCTTGATAATCAAAATCAACTGCCAAAACCTCTTACCCACTCTCTATTTTTATGTTCTTCATCTAGTGTTGTCGTGAGTTCAATCAAATTCCCTTCAGGATCTTGAATAACTGCTTCATAATAGCCATCCCCCGTAGTACGAGGGCCGTTGAGTAATGGATAACCATCTTTTACAAATCTTTCAGCATATTCATCTACTGCTTGTTTATCACCTACTGCAATGGCGATGTGGGCATATCCTAAACTCTCAGCAATTCTATTTGATAAGAATTTTTTTGTTGTGACTTCCATTCGACTCCCTGAGTCAAAGGTTAAAAAGTAAGATTTGAAGCTTGTTTTTTGATTATGGTATAAATCACTTGAAGTGACATTAAAATATTTTTCATAAAAAGCTTTTATTTTTTCAATATCCTCAGCATAAATCGCTACGTGTTCGATGTACATTCTGTTTCTCCATTTTCTAGCTATCTTTATCCAATTGCTGGATAATCTTTTAAAAATAGTGGTATAATGATTCTAATGGCAATGATTGCTCCTTTTATTAAGAATAATAAGAGCAGGCCGATTTTTTTAAATAAACTTTATTAACAAACTTTAATAAGTTGATTTCATTATATCTTTTTTATCAAAATTAGTAAAGCGTTTTTATTTTGAAAAATGATCATATAAGGAGAATTATGAAAGCCTATAAACCTAAAAATATCAAAGAACACAATAAGGAACTGATTTCTGATTACATTAAAAATGCTCATTTACCACTTACGATTCGTCAAATATCAGATGGGACTCAACTCAGTGTTGTTACAATTAATAAACTCATTGTGGAACTGATTGAGAGTGATACCATTAAATCTCTTGATAAACATGCTAAAACTGGCGGTCGTTTCGCAACAGCCTATGAATTTAATGCTACTAAGGAGTTAATACTAATCCTTCAATTTATCGAAAATGATAAAAATTTAGTGGTCAATTATCATATTGTCGATCTTCTGGGAAATGTCATCGAACAAAAAAATTTAAAGACTAATAATTTAGAAGAACTTTTGCTTAATATTAATCATTTTAGAAGTGTTTTTCCTCAAATCGTTTTAATTACTTGTGGTATTACTGGAGTTGAGATTGATGGAGAATTACGTATTATGGATTTTTCACCGCTTAAAAATGTCAATCTCGCTAAAGAAATTAGAGATTCAACTCAGATTGAAACCATTATTGAAAATGATATTAACGCCGCTACTCTAGGTTATGCTTTAGAGGATAATGAAGTTTTATCAGGCGTTTATTTTCCAGAAAAATTTCCACCGGGTTCTTCTTTGATTATTAATCAAACTATTTTTAAAGGAAGCAATAATATTAGTGGGGAAATAAAATATCTTCCTACTTTTAGAAATGCTGAATTTCCATTGAGTCAAAAAGAGATTTATCTAAAAGTATTTGATTCGATTCAAACAATTATCGCAATGTATGCGCCACATCAATTAATCATCTTTATTCCTCAGGTTTGGGAGAAACTCTTAAATATAGACAAGATAAAGGATGAACTCAGAGAGATTTTTCCTAAAGGAACTCTTCCGCAAATGGAATTTTCTTCCAACTTCTCTAGTTTATATTTGGCAGGCTTAATTAAGTTGTCTTTGAGAAACTAAGGTTTTCTAAAGAAAGAGGGATTGATTTAGTCAACAAAAAAACATTAGGTATTTCCTAATGTTTTTTACTATTTATAAATTATGATTTATTTTGTTCAGCAAATAGTTTACCCATTTTTTTCAGTACTTTTGGTGCATCTTCTTTTGCCAAAACTAACTCAATCCAATACATTCTATTTGGATCTGCTTGAGCTTCTTTCATGACAGACACAAATTCATTTTCAGTTCTAACGATTTTTGAGACTACTCGATCTTCTGTTGCCCCAAATGATTCTGGTAATTTTGAGTAATTCCACATTGGAATATCATTGTAGCTTTGATTTGGTCCATGAATTTCTCTTTCGACTGTATAACCATCATTATTGATAATAAAGCAAATTGGATTAATTTTCTCTCTGATTGCTAATCCTAATTCTTGCACTGTAAGTTGAAGTGAACCATCACCAATAAATAAAAGGTGTCTGCTTTCTTTATCTGCAATTTGGCTTCCTAATGCTGCTGGGAATGTATATCCAATTGATCCCCATAAGGGTTGACCAATAAAATGACTCTTTGGTTTTAAGAAAATTGATGAAGCGCCAAAGAATGATGTCCCTTGTTCAGCAACGATTGTTTCATTACTTTGAGTAAAGTTTTCAACTGCTTGCCATAGGCGGTCTTGTGATAAAAGCGCATTTGATGGAACAAAGTTTTCTTGCTTTTTATCGATATATTTTCCTTTGTATTCTATTTCGCTTAGGTCTAAGAGAGAGGAGATGAGGGATTCAAAATCAAAATTTTGGATGCTTTCGTTAAATATTTTTCCTTCGTCTATGTTCAGTGAAATCATTTTATTTTCATTTAAATGATGAGTGAAGGCTCCTGTTGAAGAGTCTGTGAGTTTAACTCCAAGCATCAGGATGAAGTCGGCTGATTCCACGAATTCTTTAAGATTAGGCTCTGAGAGTTTACCATTATAGATTCCTAAAAATGAAGGGAGAGCTTCATCAACTGAACTTTTTCCAAAGTTTAATGTCGTAATAGGTAGTTTTGTCTTTGAAATAAATTGAGAGACTGTTTTTTCTAAGCCAAAACTAATTATTTCATGTCCTGTAATCACGATTGGTTTTTTGGCACTTTTCAAGCTTTCTTGAATTTTGTTCAAAATCTCTTGGTCACTTGTATTTGAAGTTGAGTTTTCTTTTTTCAAAGGGAGTGAGGGTTTCTCTGCTTTTGCAGCAGCAACATCAACTGGTAAGTTGATATAGACAGGTTTTCTTTCTTTTAATAGTGCAGAAAGTACTCGGTCAATTTCAACGGTTGCATTTTCTGCTGTCAGTAAAGTTCGAGCTGCTGTAACAGGTTCGTGCATTTTCATAAAGTGTTTAAAATCGCCGTCAGCCAGCGTATGATGGACAAATTTTCCTTCATTTTGAACTTTTGATGTAGGTGATCCCACTATTTCTACTACTGGTAAATTTTCGGCGTAACTTCCTGCTAATCCATTAACTGCACTCAATTCACCTACTCCAAAGGTTGTAAGAAATGCGGCAGCTTTTTTAGTACGAGCATAGCCATCAGCCATATATGAAGCATTTAATTCATTAGCATTTCCGACCCATTTCATATCCTTGCGGGAAATAATTTGATCTAAAAATTGTAAGTTATAGTCTCCAGGGACTCCAAAAATTTCTTCAATTCCTAACTCGTGTAATCGGTCTAATAGGTAATCTCCTACTGTATACATCGCATTCCTCCATATTTTATTATATATTGGTCAATCAGCTTGACATTTATAGAATAACGCTTTTCTTTAAATAAGTCAACGATATTGACTTATTTAAATTATCAAGTATAATAGACTAATAAAAGGAGTGAATTATGACTAAAGAAAACTCAGGAATAGACGATAACTTAAATTTTACTAGAGATTTGGCTTTATTTTACTTCGGATACCGTGCATTTATTAAACAAGAGGACGACCTAGTACTTTCTTACGGAATTCGTCAAGTACATCGGCGAATTATATTTTTCATTGGAAGACTTCCTGGCTTGACCGTTAATGAATTACTTGAAGTGCTTGATATTTCTAAACAAGCTTTGAACGGTCCTATGAATGATTTAAAAGAAAAAGAATTGGTTCATTTCAAGCCAAATGAAAATGACAAAAGAATCAAACAGCTTTATCTGACCGAACAAGGAAACATGTTAGATGAACGTATGAATGAAAATCAAATCAATAAAATGAAGCAATATTTTAGTGAATCTGGCGATAAAGAGGGCAGTTTTTGGACTAAGGTCATGGAATTATATGCCAATGAAATTGGTGAAAAATATGTCAATCGTTTATAAGGTCTTAATCAGACTACTATCAATTACAAGTGAAAGTTAAATAGATATCAATGAATACGCATCAACTTGAAATTTTTTATCATGTCGCAAAATTTCAGTCAATATCAAGGGCAGCAGAGGCACTTTATATCAGTCAGCCAGCTGTCAGTAGCCAAATCAAAAAACTTGAGTCTGCTTATGGTGTTCACCTAATCGAAAAAAATGGTCAGGGAATCCAGCTGACAGCTCTTGGAATTCAGCTTTATGAAATTATTCGCTCCTTTTTTGAGAACGCTATTGTTTCCGCAGAATCACTCTTAAAAAATTCTTCTGTTCTCCGGATTTCAGGAAATTTTTTAATGACAAATTTTGTGATTCCTCAAATTTTCGATCATGAAACTAATCAGGCTAACTTAATTATCAAAAGCACTTCTTCTTTTAATGCGCTGACAGAATTAAAAAATGGTTACTGTGATTTAGCATTGATTAGTGCTTCTAGTCAGCCCGTTCTGTCAGCAGATATTTCGGTCAAAAAAATTTTTGATGATGAAATTATTTCTGTCAGTAAAAATCCACTAGAAAGCGAAGTTACTTCTCTTATTGTCAGTAAAAGTAAAATTGATGTTTACAAAATATTGGAAAAAAATAATCCATTATTTTCACACTTACCTTATACTGCAGTTGAGTCGACTCAAGATGCCCTCTCAAATATTAATATTAATAAAAATAGTGCAACTTTCATTTCTGCTCGTTTTCTAAAATATTTTGAAAAAGATTATAACTATCACTATACTGGAGTTAAAAATGGTTTTTATGCCCTCTATAAATCAAACAATTTTCATACTGATGAAATTTTAAAGCTTATCGAAATGATAAAGTCTTCTACTAAATAAATTAAAAAACAATCAACTACTGAGTTGATTGTTTTTATCATTAGATATAACGTTTCAAAAAGTTTAAAAGATTAGGCCAAATGTCATCAATATAAGCCTCCCCATGTCTTGAACCGTTAAGTAGACAAGTTTCTACTGGAATTTGCTCTTGTCGCAATAGTTCTGCTAATTTTTGATGTTCATAAGTAGGAACAAGCTCATTCATTGAGTTGCAAAGCAAGCCCGGCCCACTCTTTTTAGTTACTTTAGAAAAAATAGAGGCCTTTTCTAAACTATCATCATTTATTGACGCCAGTAAGTTTTCGATAATCCACTTATAGTAAGAATCATTGGCTCCCGCTTGGTCAATCTTCTTACTGGGTAAGTCTGGGGCAATGATTAATTGTTTAGGAATCGTTTCCTTATGATTTTCATAAAACCCCTTTAAATCTAAAAGTCCTGACAGACTGATAAAGGGGCGACCTTTTGTCAGTCCCAAATAAGCAGCTAAATGTCCACCTGTTGAGCCACCAATAAAAGCGATGTTATCAGCCTTGAAATCTGGGATATTTTTAAGAAGCCAAGTGTAGGCAGCTTCAACATCCTCATCTTGGGTTGGAAAAAGATTTTTAGCTTGTGTGGCCAAACGATAATTCAGAGCTGCAACCTGATAACCTTCGGTAGCTAATCCTGTGGTAACTTCTTTTTCTTTGCCTTTGTCTCCTTGCCACCAACCGCCTCCATGAATCAATACTAAAGTTTTTCCGTTCCATTCTTTTGGTTGATAGAGGTCAAGCGCTTGTAATTCATCTTTACCATAATTAAAAGTTTTCATCTTATTTCCTCCTAACTAAATTGTATTTCTAATTCAACTATCACAAGACCTCCTCAAAGTTAGTTTGAGAAGGTCATTTTGTTTCTTAATTTCGTTTGTAAATAGATTATTTGTTTAATTTGAAGTACAAATCAGCAATATTACCTGTAAAATCATAAGGTTTTTCATCGATAAGAACTTCAACTACTTTTGCAGAATCATCAATTGCTGGAATTTCAAGGTTTTGTTGACGAATAAAGTCATTAACATCAATAAATTCTTTGTTCAATGTGCGACCATCCAAAGTTTTAAATGTAATTTTCATTTTATCACCTCTTTCTAATTGATTATAGTCCTAAAAAATGATGGAGTCAAATAATTACGAATATTTGGTTTGGAGAGAACATCCAACTAAATCTAAAAGAAAATTATCGATTAGCTCTTGTGAAAATCTTAATTTTGGATGTCATTTTGAAAAGGTATTCAAAAATGATAAAATGTACTTAATATATTCAAGGAGGGATTATAATGGCAAGAGCCCAATCCAAAGAGGAATTAATTACTTTTTCTGAAGAAAGTTGGCAGAAATTATGTTCACTAATCAATTCATTAAACGAAGAAACAAAAAATACCAATTTTACCTTTAAAGTTGAAGATAAAAAAGAAAAGCATTGGGCAAGAGATAAAAATCTAAGAGACGTCATGGTTCATCTCTATGAGTGGCATCAGTTATTAATCAACTTTGTCGAAAAAAATAAAAGAGGAGAGAAAACGCCCTTTCTGCCCTCTCCTTATAATTGGAAAAATTATGGTGAAATGAATGATAATTTTCAAATAAATGGGCAAAAAAAATCATTATCTGAGATAACACAACAACTTTATGAAAGCCATATGGAGCTAATCACCCTCATTGAAAATTTTTCAAACAAAGAATTGTTCACAAAAAAATATTTTGATTGGACAGGTTCAACTAGTCTGGGGCAATATTTTCAGTCTTCTATGTCATCGCACTACGAGTGGGCTTATAAAAAAATTAAATTACACAAAAAAACCTCAGAACTATGAGGTTTTTTATTTTTATTATTAGTTTCTTGAATTTAATCATTTCTGTCAGTAAATTTTACTGACAAGAACAGTCCTGACAGTCTTCTTCACATCCGAGATTTTGAAAACTTAAGCCCGTGATTTCTGTCAAATCTTCCACCGTTGGATAGTCACCAATCAATGTAATTTCTCCATCTACAAGGGTCAGAGGTAAAACATCCTTTTTTTCCAACATCTGTGTCACTTGAGGATAGTTTTGAAAAATTTCCGGCTGATTTTTTAAATTGTAACGTGCCATTTGCAAGTCTTCACCACATTTAAAAGTGGCAAAAACTTGGGTTAATGTCATCATTTCATTACTAAATTCGGGAATATCTTCCTCAAAAAGTTCAATTTTCATCTTAATGTCCTGTCTTTTGTCATTAAAATTATTATATCAAAAGAACAGGTCAAATTCACTAACGGAGACGCCAAGGAATAAAGGTCCGAATATCTTCGTTATTATAACCTATAAGTAAACGACGGTCATCAAAAGTAATTGGTGAACGCAATAATTGCTGATTTTTCAAAATAAATTGAATCATTTGCTCCGTCGAAATTTGGTCCATATCACAAGAACTTCTTAGTTCCGAATAAAGTTTGGGTGCTTTTGATTCCGAAACAATAATTTCTTCAAAACCTTTATTTGAAAGCTCTAAGACTCTGACAATATCTTCTTTACACAATGAAGTTTTGGAAATGACAACATAAGGAATATTTCGCTTTTTAAACCAACTGGTAACGCGCTCAGCTGACTGGTTTGAACTTGATTTTTGGTAGATTTTAATCATCTTCACGCTCCTCTCCTTTATAAAATCTATTGTAACTCATTTTTGCGATTAAAAATTCAGACTTGAGATGTATTTCTTAATTTTAATTTATTTTTGTCAGTAAATTTTTAGAATATTTTTACTGACAGATTCTGTCAGTAATTTTTGCCCCAAAAAAGCCCTTGGTCAGTAAAACCAAGGACTATATTAGGAAAGTTCCATCAATTTTTATTTCAACTAATCCTCTGACAGCATTTGTCATATAAAAACAATCATATGTTTTCAAATCAGAAAGGGCAATATCTTTATATATTAGCGTATGATTTTTCGCAAATAAATCTAAAAAAGTTCCTTTTAGAGCATATTTGGCTGGCGTTTCGTACTGATTACCCTTTTTTGCCACAAAATTTCCGATTGATAATTCACTGACCAAACCATCTGTATGAAATAGAATATCTTGAAACCCCTCTTTTTTCGCTTCTAAGACTTCCTGACGAAAGACCTTTTGAAAATCTGGACCTGAAAGCTTAAAGTTAGACAAAAGACTGGGTTTGTCATTAATTGACGACAGTTTAACACGATAGGCCTCATTTGAATGCGTCAGCTGACGAATCCCAGGGGTCAAAGAATCTCCGTCAGTACTGATACGTAAAACTCCGTCAGTAACATTTTGGGCAAATATTCTCAATTTTTCTTCCAAATCTGGATGATGGTATTGTTTTTTCAAGCGATTGACATGACCCTCTAAATTTAACAATTCACCATTTTTGACAAGACCTGTTGTAAATAAAATACTTGGAACATCTTTCACAGCTAATATATCTAAAAAGGGTTTTGCTTTTAGTAAAATCTCTGAAAACTCTGCTTCTGCTTCGCTCTCGAACGTAATTCCACCGCCTACACCAAGCTGATAATGCTCACCGTCATGAACTAATGTCCGAATCACGATGTTCATATCCAAATCCATTTCTCGACTTAACCAACCCTGCATCCCTGTATAAATTCCTCTAGGTTGTTTTTCAACTTCCTTAATAATCTCCATTGCCCGCTTCTTAGGTGTACCTGTGATTGAACCTCCCGGAAATAAAGCCGTCATAAATTCTGAAAAAGTCAAATCTTCTTTAATTCTACTTTTTATTGAAGTCACCAGTTGATGAACATGAGAAAAAGTTTCAATTTCTGCAAATTTAGGGACAGACAAAGAAAAAGGTTGACTAATTCGGGCAATATCATTACGCAATAAATCCGTCACCATCAGTAACTCAGACCGTTCTTTACTACTGTCGGAAAGTATTTTCTTTTGTAATCTATCAGCTACAACATTTTCTCCTCTGGCAATTGTTCCTTTAATGGGTTTTGAAATTAATGCTCCATTATGAATAGAAATAAAGCGTTCAACAGAACTTGAAATTTGCGTCATTTTCCATTCAGGATATTGTAAAAATGATGAGAAAGGAGCAGGAATTTGTTTCCTTGTTTTCTTAAAAACATCAATAGGTTTTTGATCGGACCAAATTTCAAATTGTTGCGTCAAATTGGCAACATAAATATCGCCGGCCTTCATATAGTCTTGTAATTTTTTTATTGAAGCAATATATTCTTGCCTCGTTTGGTCAATAAAAACAGCCCCTATGCCATTCTGACCATCGAACTCAATCTCTGAATCCACTTCAATTTCTTCCGATTCAGTCAGCCAATATTGGCCATCAGTTTGTTCAAATTGCACGACACGTAACAGTTTTGTTCTATGGTCAAAAAGTAAAACTTCATCATAAGCTGCAAAACAAGCCGGATCTTGCTCATAACTTACAAAACCCAATAATTCTGGATAAAAAGGCCAATTTTTAGGTCGTTCAACTCTCTCATCCTTCAGCAAATCTACCGCATCTAAAAAATTGAACTTCTTTTTTTCACCATTAAAAAACACTTGACCCTTATATTTTGAAACCTTTTTATAAGGTTTATGAGCTAAAATACTATAATGCTCATTTTCGGTCACCTGACTACTATGTAAAAAAACAATTTCTTCATCTGACCGATAATATTTTAGGAAAATTTTCCAAATATCCGTATTTTTTATTATAAATTCCTTCAAAAGACTACACCACTTTCAAAAAATTATTTAACATTTCATGACCATATTCAGTAACTAAACTTTCTGGGTGAAATTGTAAAGCCCACAATTTTAATTTTGGCTGATGAATGGCCTGGATAACACCATCCTCACTCTGCGCATCAATTTCAAAATCATCAGGTAGTTTATCGACAATCAACGAATGATAACGTGCAACTTTCAAATTTTGTGGAAGTCCTTTAAAAATTCCTTGACAATTATGACGAATGACAGAAATTTTTCCATGCATTGGCCTCTCACCAAGAACAACATTTCCCCCAAAACATTCAGCAATGACTTGCTGACCCAAGCAAATTCCTAACATAGGAATTTTTCCAGCGTATAGTTGAACTACATCCCTACTAAAAACGGCTTCTTTTGGTGTTTTTGGACCTGGAGAAATGATAATCGCATCATAATTTTCACAAATAAAATCCGGAGAAATTCTAATTTTCTGACTCATTTTCTCTTGGTCATTAACCACTGTTACACTACAATCTAATTCCTCGAAATACTGTGCAAGCAAATAAGTAAAAGAATCATAATTATCAATTAATAGCAATTTCATTTCAGCCTCCTTCTTTAATTATACTAAAATATTTATTAAGTTAAGTATTTTAATCAGTCTAATTTCAAATCTATAAAGCGAATATTTCCTCATAAATTAATTAATTCATATACTTTCAAAAAAGAACTTAAATAAGTTCTTTTTTGAAAGTATATGAATTTTAAAAACTATTTAGCAAGACCTTTATAAATTTGATCTAAATTCCATTTCATCATACTATAGTAGCTATCCCCATTTTCCCCTTTTTTCGCCACTGAATCTGTAAATATTGTTGAATAAATTGGAATTCCTGTATCCTTAGAAACAGTTTTCATTGGTCGATTATCAACACTACTTTCTACAAAAAGCGATTTGAGTTCAGTAGCTCTTAACTTTCTAACCAGATTTTTTATTTGATCTGGCGTGCCTTCTTCTTCTGTATTTATCTCCCAAATATAAGCAGAGGGAATATTATAAGCCTTAGAAAAATATTTAAAACAACCTTCGCTCGTTACAATCATCTTTTCATTTTCAGGTATTAAAGAAAATTTAGATTTTGCTTGCTGATCAAGATCAGATAATTTTTTAACATATTTATCTAAATTATGTTTATAAAAATCCTTATTAACTGGGTCTTTTTTAGATAACTGTTGTTCAATATTTTTTGCATAAATAATCCCATTCTCTAAATTGAGCCAAGCATGCGGGTCTTCTTTTCCTTCAGTGTTCTTTCCTTCAAGATAAATGACCTCAACTCCAGTGCTTACAGGAAAATAATCAATATTTTCTTTTTTATTTGCATTATTCACTAGTTTTCTAAACCATGCATTTCCACCTGTTTCCAAGTTTAAACCATTGTAAAAGATTAAATCTGCTTTAGAAGTTTTTTGAACATCTACAGGCAATGGTTCATATTCATGCGGGTCTTTGCCAACAGGAACTATACTATGCAAATTGATTTTATCATCAGCAATATTTTTTGTGATATCTGCCAAAATTGAATTAGTCACGACCACATTTATTTTTTTATCTGTGACTTGGTCTGTTTTTTTATTTGAGCAACCTACTAGAAAAACGATAGCAGCTAGTGCTATAAAAGTTATCAATATATTTTTATATTTTTCAATCATCAATTTTAACCTTCTTTTTTATAAAATTTTGTTTTGGTGAAACTAAAAAACTAATTGCAAAAATGATAGCTGAAGTAATGACAATGCTTGAACCGACAGCAATATTAAAGCTGTAACCTATAAATAAACCTAAAACGGAAGAAACTGCCCCTAGTGAAGAGGAGAGAATTATCATTTTCCTCAAGCTATTTGTATATAAATATGCTGTTGCTGCTGGCGTAATTAACATAGCAACAATTAAAATAGTTCCGACGCTTTGCATCGCAGTTACGGATACTAACGTCAATAAAACCATCAAAAGATAGTGATAAAAATTCACTTTCATTCCAATTGCTTTTGCCATCAATGGGTCAAATGATGTAATTAAAAGTTCCTTAAAAAAAAGAATGATTACTATTAAAACAATTCCTGAAACTCCTATTGTCAGCCATTTATCAATATCTTGTACAGCTAAAATATTTCCAAAAAGAATATGGAACAAATCTGTTGAACTATTGGCAACTCCGATTAATATAACACCTAAGGCTAGAAACGAACTAAATGTAATTCCAATTGCAGTATCTCCTTTGATAATACTATTATTTTTTATGAAAGTAATAATTATTGACGACAATAATCCAAAAATAATTGCCCCTACAAAGAAATTTATTCCTAAAATATAGGAAATAGCAACACCAGGAAGTACTGCATGAGAAATCGCATCACCCATTAAGGACATTCCTCTCAAAATGATGAAACAACCAACTGCTCCTGAAACTACGCCTATCACAACTGCTGTAACTAAAGCATTCTGTAAAAAATGGAATTCATATAAACCATTTATAAAATTCTGTATCATTTGATTCTTAATCTCCTATAAATATATTATCTCCATATGCCGCTTTTAAGTATTTTTGATTAAAACTATCTCTTACTGAACCATAAGAAATTAATTCTCTATTTAAAATAACAATGTCATCAAAATACTCTCTTACTTTACTTAGATCATGATGTACTATTAAAATAGTTTTCCCTTGACTTTTTAAATCTTGAAGAATATTCATAATAATCTTTTCACTTATTGAGTCTATCCCTACAAATGGTTCATCTAAAAAGATATAGTCTGCTTCTTGAACTAAACACCTTGCCAACAAAACTCTTTGAAATTGACCACCTGATAGTTCACCTATCTGCCTATTTTCATATTCTGATAAGTTAACTTTTTGTAAAGCGTTAGAAACCCTTGACCATTCTTTATTTCCAAGTTTTTGAAACAGCTTTAATCCCGTATAAGTACCAAGAGATACGCACTCCTTAACTTTAATTGGAAAAGTATGATCAATATCACTTTTTTGCTCTACATAAGCTATATTTTTCAGTTCCTTTTTACTTACCTTACCATTTATTAATATTTTTCCAGAATGTGGAACAATATTGAGAATAGCCTTGATTAAAGTAGATTTTCCTGCACCATTTGGTCCTATAATACCAGTGATTTTCCCAGGTTTAACTTCTAGTTGAATATCCTTCAGGACTTTATTTTCATTATAGAATACATCTAAATGTTTAGTACTTATCATCGTTCTCTCCTTATGCTAGTAAATAAAAACTTATAAATCTTTTCACAATTATAGCATATGCTAAATATTTAATCAATATAATTCGTCCAGGCTATTTATCTTTTAATATTAATTAATCTATTTGAAAACTCACAGTTTTCTTTCCATACTAAATTGCAGATTTCGTTCTCAAAAAGTTTAAGTCATAAGTTTGGATTCCTGCACTATTATCTGTTATACTTCAAGTAAGATTGTTTAGAGAACGTTTTCATTTACACAAGGAGGCAAACAATATGACAACTATGGTTTTTGTAAATTTTCCAGTATCTGATATTGAAGCATCAACTAGTTTTTATGAAAAAATAGGTTTTAAAAAGAATCCTAATTTCTCAGATGAATTGGTTAGTTGCATGGTTTGGGATGAAAATTTTTTTATCATGCTACTATCACATGCTCGTTATAAAACATTCATTGGTGAAAAAGAAATTGCGGATACAAAATCATCAAGTGCTGCATTAATTTCATTTACTTTTTCAAGTGCGCAGAGTGTAAAGGACTTTGGTAAATTGGCAGATGAAAATGGCGGAAAAAGCCTTTATTTAGATAATGGTATTTCTGAAGAAATGATGTATGGTCTTGAAGTCCAAGATCTAGACGGCAACTGTTTAGAGCCTGTTTGGATGAATTCTGAGATGGGAAAAAATTGATCTCATGAAAAATTTCTCTAACTAATAAAAAGGCTCTCACAAACGAGAGCCTTTTTTTATTTTAAAAAAGAAATCTTATATTTTATTTTCAAAAGAAACTAGTTAATTATTCTTTCTCCATGCAATTCCTCCAATTGTCAATACTGAAAGCAAACCTAAGCCAAGTGCCATCAACTCTGAACTCATTAATTCATCTGAGCCTGTAGTAGGAAGTGAAGCTCCAAACGGCTCCGATACTATTGGCGTACTAAGAACATTCACCTTGTTACGAAGAGCTGAATTATTACCAGTTGATATTGTAGGAACAGAGAGTGCAGTGTTCCAAACTTTTGAAAATGGTACTTTTTCTATTACTTTTACTCTCATATTATTTCTAAGAGTGTCATCTGTATTCACTCCATCTTTACCATTTTGACCATTGGCACCATCTTTACCCGCTACACCTGCTGGCCCTTGTGCTGAAACTCCCGTATCTTTTCCATTGATAAAGATATCTCCATTATTTCCAATTGTAAGTGTTGGACTTTCTCCGTCTTTACCATTTGTACCATTTGTACCATTTTGACCATCGGCACCATCTTTACCTGCTACACCTGCTGGCCCTTGTGCTGAAACTCCCGTATCTTTTCCATCAATATACCAATCACCATTTTCTCCAATGCTAATATCTGGCTCTTTACCCTCAGGACCTGTTGGACCAGTTACTCCTGGATCTGTGGTTCCGGTAGGAGGGACAACCGTGAGTGATCCTTCACCAGGAAGTGTTACACCTCCTGTTGCAGCTGAACTACTTATAGAACTTGAGGAACTACTAGCTATACTTGAATTATTAGTTGCACTAGAACTTTCAGCACTGTTATTAGAACTAGATGCAACATTACTGCTATTACTTGTCGAGCTAGAACTATTTGAATTGTTTGGTGCAACAACCGTCAAGCTTCCTGATCCAGGTAGAGTAATTGGGTCGGCAAAAGTAACTGTACTTGTCAATATGTCTCCCACAGGGATACTTGAAGCATCAAAGTTATAAGTCAAAACAACATGACCAGAACCGATATTATCAACTACCATATTTCCATGGGCGGTAGCAATAATTTTACCTGTATGGCTGTCATAAAGGGTCCCTTCCGTAGGTTGAAAAGTATTTGCGTCCATCATATCATTTTCAACTTGAACAAAATCATAGGCTAGTTGGTTTCCATCCGCATAAATTTGTCCTTGTAAATACGCTCCCGCAAGTTGGTGATTACCAGAAGCAACATAAACTGGCGCAGATGATTTATAAATTTTACCAGTTATAGGATCAATGTAACTATAATCTACTGTATAAGTTCCGACTGAGTTTGTATTAACGTATCCAGATACACTGAGTTCATCCAATGATAAACTCTTACCTCCAGTGATAATTGCAGAAACGAAGCCAGCATCTGGAGAATATTGATCCCCAACAAATACGGTTTGAGATTGGGTCGTAATTGTTACAGCACTAGTTGGAGCAATTATAGGGTTAATATTTTCATTGTTCATTTGATAGACAATTGTTGTATAACCAGCCTGTGTAGGAGCGCTGTTTAAACTTACTCCCGCAGTATTCCCTCCTTGCGTAGATGCTGCAGCAGTTCCCATTGTTGTAGTTGCTCCATTTAAAGTTGGTTTAACTACAAACGTTTCGGGTACAAACATACCATCCTGATTTGATCCTGTAACAGCTTTTTGACCTTGATAATAATAGTTTTCGTATGCAAGGTTTTGACTAATCTGACTGCTTGGGTCTTGTGCTGTAAACCCAACTGTCATAGTTGCAGATGCTGTTATTGTAGGAATAGCAGCTGTTCCTGTACCATTTGCACCAACATTCCCACCAAGGCTGAGAACACCATCAATCACACCAATACCAAATTGGATAGCATCAAGTGGGCTGCTTAAATTTCCTTGTATTGAACCAGCAATAGCAGAATTTGATAAATTAGCAATATTGCCTATTCCTGCTAAAGTTTGACCTAAAGAATACCCTATACTATTAGTTCCGCTTGTTAAACTATTTGTAATATCTGCTTGTAATCCTTGGACAATAGAATTATATCCTTTTAAAGCGGTACTATAAGCTGCCGTGGTTGTATTGAGTATACCATTCAAAAAGTTATCTACAATAGCAAGCCCTGTATAAGAAGTATTACTTGAGTAATCATCAAATAGATTTGTAATCGAACTTGGTAGAGTAACAATCGTTCCCAGTTCATTACCTACTGATTGGGTATAATTTGTCACAAGATTAGTTGCCCAGTTAGCTACAGCAGTAATAAAGCCATGACCACTTCCTTGAACGGTAAAGGTACCATCACCGTTATCAACAACTGGTGCAAGATAATTTTCAGTAAATATTCCGCTCGTTGGGGAGCTAGCATTTGCCAATACCTTTCCAGATTCATTAATAGAATTTATTGCAAACTGAACATTATTACCATACTGTTGTAAAGCTGTCGCTGCAACTGTAGTTATATACTGAATCTGAGTAGCAACATTATAAATTCCTTGTTCAAAACTAGTAGGATTAATTTTTAAAAGTTCACCAATAGTAGGTCCAGAGAAAAGTGCTCCTCCAGTAAGTGGATTTGGAATAGATATTTCAGTACCTAAAACTGTAGTAATTAAATTATTAAGTTGTTGTTGACCGCCATTTAAAATAGAATTAAATGACAACTGGTTAAAAGGCGAAAGAATAGTATTTACTGAACTTGAAATAATTCCATTCACATAATCTGTTGCTGAGAGTCCAACATACTTAAGGACGCTGTCTGGAACACTTACAGCTGGATCAATAACAGCCTCTAAAGCACCAGTAAAATATGTTGCAAGAGAGGAAGCTAAGTTACCATTCAAAATTTGATTGATTGTATCAGTAGTTGAAACCCAAGCAGAGCCCGCACCTGCAGCTATATCATTTACAAGGGAAGCCACACTTCCTACTGCACCTCCAAGAGTATTAGCTAAAGCTTCTGTCGTACTTGAGTCAGCAGTATATTGAATGCTAACCATTGCAGTACTGGCTGCTGAAGTGACGATATAGCCAGTTTCTTCTGCGCTCATCATATTTTGCATTGAAGCAATGGCTGTACTATTTGCAGTAATACTAGTCAATAGATTCGTCATCTGTGTAAGTAAAGAAGCCGCACTTGCATTAAATCCACCCACTGCAATTGCTTGTGATTCTGCGGCAGACAATGAAGCATAATCAATCGCCATAGAACTAGTAGTTTTTGACAAATCAGCAATCGAGGATGCAATAGCAGAATTTTTTGCAGTTGTAGAAGTTGATTGAACAAACCCTTCACTTCCAACCACATCGTTCGGATAGTAACTTTGAGCTCCTTCATTTATTATTTGATAAGAACCACCAATTGTTTGTGCCGTTGCATTATTTTTTACAGCGAGAGTTGTTGTAGTCCCTTGTAAATTAGCTGTCGATTCCTGATTTGCTACATAAATTACTTTGGTATCTGCTACTGATAGACCAGCCTCTACTAAATCAGAAGGGGCTTCAACTGTCCATGAATAATTTCCCCCAGACAGAATATCATTAGCTGGTTCTCCTGAAGGTACTATTTGAGTTTGCTTAATATCAAATGATGTTGAAGAGTTTGCACTACTACCAGCTTGTATTGCCCCATTATTATTCAATGCTGTGCTATTTGTAACTCCTAAAGCTGGTGAGGCTGAGGAATCAACTCTGTTAACAGAACTATTAACACTATAAGTTCCGTCAGTATTAGTTGTATTTTTAGTTTCTGGAAGTCCTGTTGGAGCTGCAGTAGAGCCTAAAGAGTTTGAAATTACTGAAGTTCCATCTTGTCTTAAAACAACGTTACTCGTACTCGTTACACTTGTAGAACTAGCCACACTTGAGGTAGCTGCTAAACTACTTGCAACCACCATATTTGAAGAAGTGATTGAACTTTGCAGTGAATTAGCATATGAGGCATTATCAGCGCCTGCGGTGGCATTAGATCCTAAACCTCCGGTTGCGGTATTTTCCGTCCCAGTAGCACCCGCTGAACTAAGAACTTGTCCATCTGCATGTACGTCTAGTTCAGTTCCTAAAGCACCTACTAATATAAATGCAATAACTGCAGAACTATAAAGCCAAGTTTTACCAGATTTCCAAGTACGAAATTGAGTGTTTACTTCTTTGAGATTTTCTTTCTTAAGTTTCTCCATAGTTTATTCCTTTTCGTTTAAAATAAAATTGTTTCACAATAACATAATACATTTAAATTAATAATAATTCAAGTCTTTGGAAGTATTATTCATATTTTGCTTTTATAAATAGTTTCCTTTTTGATATTTTTTTAAGACACAACCCTCTCCGATAAACAGTTTTATATAGATTACACTATAGACAAATAGTTTTTATTCATCAAAAACTCACTTTCTATAATGTATAATTATTCATAATTGTTAAAAAATCGAGTAAAAGCCTAATATCAACCTAATAGTTGCTATAAACAAATTATTTTCTTTCATTAAGAATCCAATAATACTTGTTGTATTTTTTTTAAAGCGAAATAAAAAGATTTCGACATACGAAAATTCTTATTTTTTGCCATCAACAGTAATTGTAAACAATAAAAAAAGCAAAAGATATAAAACCTCCTGCCTTTTCATAGAACTAACTCCATAATCTTTTCAATTAATTATCAAAAAAACCCATTTGAAAAATATAAACAACTTCTTCTTGATTAAAATAACGAATTGATTTGAGATCTTTATATCCTTCTGGTATTACTATTGCTGAATAGTCTAGCTCACTATTTGAATCTAACCCTACTTGCTTATAACCAATGATCATCAATTTTTCACTTCCACCAGCAAGTAAAACTACACTCCCAAGTGGCAGAAAATCCTTTAACTCCCTCATAATTTACAATTTCCCTTATTGCTTCTTCCTATAACTCTTATACGTTAGAGTAATTATAACATTTACCTGAACACAAAGCTACAACTGAAATAGAAATATTACATCATTTTTAGTTAGCATAAAAAAAATTATTTAATGACAGGTTTAATATTACTTCTACCATCCCCCATTTTATTTATGATAATTTGTTGTCCAATAGTTGCTTTCATTTCCTCTACATGGCTAATTACTCCAACTAATCTATTTTCACCAATTTGTTCAAGAGCTTGCATCGCTTTTTGTAATGTTTCTTGGTCAAGAGAACCAAATCCTTCATCAATAAATAGTGCTTCTATTTGGACACCATTAGCTGTATTTTGTACGACTTCACTTAAAGCCAAAGCAATTGACAATGCGGCTATAAATGTTTCTCCACCCGATAAGGTATCAGCTGAACGAGCCGCCCCTGTTTCATTATCATAAATATTAATATCTAAGCCATGATCCATTCGTCGATTATCTCCCTCACCAGCAAGTTCAAATCGATATCTATTGTTTGACAACTGATTAATAAAATGAAAGTTAGCATAATCAAGAATTTTTTCTAAATAATTTTGAACCACATATGTTTCAAGCCTTAGTTTATCTTCGGAAGCTCTACCAGAAATTGCATTATAAAGCTTAGTAATTGCAGCGTTTTTGCTAGCATCCTTTTCTTGTTCTTTTATGACTTTTTTTAATTCACTAAGAATTAACTTCGCTTGCTCTACTTCATTTTCAGCAGACACCAATTTTTTTTGCAAAAAAACATAGTTTTCATTTGTCTGTTTCTTTTCTTCTTCAATCGATGCAAGATTTGGTCGCTTTTTATTTTGAATTAATTGCTGAATATTTTTAATTTCGACTTTCAATCTTGCTTTATCTGCTTTATATTGTTCAACTTTTTGGGAAATCTGAATTAAATCATCATCATAAGCCCACTCTTTTAATATTTGAAATTCTGTCGTGAATGCCTCTTGCTCAGAAAATTTTTCTTTTATTTTTTCTTTATTGGCGCTTATCCTTTCAAGTAATGTTGCTTCTTGACTTTCAAATGAATTTAAGCTGGCCGTTTGTGAAGAAATTTTTATTTTAATATCTGAAAGTTGTGCCATTAGTTCTGACAGATTTTTTTCAAATAAATCAGCTTTTTCCATTAGCCTATTTCGCTTCCTTATCAAATTATAACTTGTTTCAGTAATCCCTATCTCCGTTATTTCAGCGTTTAAATTTTCTATCTGTCTATTAAACTCTTGATTACTATATTCAAAGTCTTTTACTTTTTCCTGTAATTCAAGTTTTTTTGACTCCAAATCAGCAAGCTTTACTTTTGTTTCATCATTTTTTACCTCTTCCAACTCTAACGATTTCGTTAAATTTAAAAGACTTTCCTCAATAGATACTTCATCAAAGGAATCCGGAAATATTTGTGAATAATCAGCAATAAATTCACTATAAAGAATTGAAAGTTCTTTTTCAAACTCATCTGCCTCTATTTTTTTCAAATCAAGACTAGATTTAAGTTCAGTCTTTAATTGTTGTAATTGTTTATTTTTCTCCAAAAGGACTGTTTGTTTCTTTTGTGATTCATCAATCTCTTTCAATAAATTTCCAAGTTCTTTATAAGAGCTTTCTTCAATAGTTTCTGTAAACGGATGTTCTAATGCACCACACACGGGACATGCTTCGCCTTCTTGCAACTCAGATTGCAGCTGTGCGATCATCAAGCGTCTTCTACCTTTTAATTTTTCATTATAAGCAAATTTAGCCTTTTCTAGATTGTCCTTATTTTCAGAAAGCGTTATTGTGTTTTCTTTTAATTTTAATTCTAACCCAACAATATCATCTTTTGAATGTTTCACTTTCTGAAAGGTCGGAATTAATTTCCCTCGAAATGTTAATTCTAATTGATTTCTCTCTTCTCTTTTATTAATAAAGTAATCATCAGAAATAACATCATCTTGAAGAGTTGAAATATTTTCGGCTGCTTGTCCCAAGTTAGCTTTAAAACTTTCTAGTAGTGTGAGATTATCAGCTTGCTCTAACTTTAACTCCTCTACCTTTGATTGTTTTTTTTCTACTTGAAGTGATAGCTGAATCTGGACAAATATTTTTTCTGCTGCTTTTTTATTCTCATTAATATTTTCTTGCTGTTTATTTAAGTCCTCTTTTTCTTTTGTTAATTTTTTCAAAAGAATTTCATCTTTTGCTTTTTCAGAAATTACCCCAGCAATATTATTTTTTAAACTTTTTGACTGTTTTATATCTTGTTCTAATTCATGAATACTTTCTTTTAAGGGAGAGGCCCATTTCAATTTTTTTAGATATTCGGAATTTTCTTCAAAAATAGCTGACTTTTCAATAATATTCTGCTGGTAATCATTTTCTAAATTATTTAGATTTTTAAACTGATTTTCTAATTCCAACGCGGATTTATAAGCTATTTCAAGCGAAGTTACTTTTTCTTCTTGTTCAAAAGTTTGACCTTCTATCTCATTTTTTCTCGCAACACGATCCTTCCATAGAGACGTGACTAGATCCCGTTTTTCTTGTTCAGCTGCATCCTCTAGTTCTTTTAACTCAATAGGATTCCAAATTGGTGATTCATATAAATTTTGTTGTTTTCGATCATGTTCTAAATAAACAGCATTCATCTCTGAATTTTTAGCCTTTATCTCATTGCTAAAAGATGTAAAAATGTAGGTACCAAATATTCTTTTTAATATTGCCTCTTTATCTGGAGTAGAAGACTTCAAAAATCTCGAAAAATCATTTTGAGGTAGAAGAATTATTTTTTTAAATTGTTCGGCATTCAGATGTAAAAGACGAGTGATTTCTTCTCCAACGTTTTTAGGATTTATTGCAATATTATTTTTCTCGATTCCTTGTACTCTATCTACAATAGCTAATTTCGCTGTTGATTTTTGAAGAGTAGATCCACTGCCTCGTTTCTTTGAGAGTTTTTGTTCAGGACTTCTTTCAATTCTGTATAAAAGATTTCCTTGTTCAAAATAAAAAGTCACGCTTGTCCTATCATCAGCTGTTGCAAACTGACTTCTCATTTCTTTGGCATCTCTATCACCCGTTGTTGTTCCAAACAACGCATATGTCATCGCGTCAAATATCGTGGATTTTCCAGCGCCTGTATCCCCACTAATTAGAAAGATAGGAGATTCATCTAGCAGTCGAAAATCTACGACAGAATTCTCATGGGGGCCAAAATAATTCATTTCCAAATATATAGGCTTCATTTTTATTTTTCTCCTTCTAATTCATTAAATGTACTTTCGATGATTGCTGTTTGTACATCATCTAGCGTTTCCCCTGTAGTAAATTTATAAAAACTAGAAAGAATTTCCACATTATCTAACGTTTCAATATCTTGACTCCTACTTCTTGTTAATTGTTTTTTTTCAAATTGATAGTCAAGTTCTATAATTGTTCCATAAATCTTTTGGAGTTGGGCACGTAAATTTTGTCCCACGAGTTTCGTCCGCTCAAAATTTTTAATTGTAATCGCAAACCAAGCTTTATTAAGTGGTTGCCTTTCATAAAAATCACGGTTTATTAGTTGCTCCCATTCTTCTTCAAGAACTACTAAATCTGTTTTAACTTGTAGTGGAAGAAAGTTAGAATTGAGCATTTTTTCTTTAATTTCAACAACAAAGATTCCTTTTTGTGTTGACGCTTCTTTGGTATTAAATTTTACTGGACTTCCCGAATACTGTACTTTATCACTTGGGGAAGCTAACCTACTATGAATATGACCTAACGCAACATAATCAAAATCTGCAAACTGTGAAACATTTAAGGTCGATAATCCACCTACTTTAGATGAGGTTTCACTTGTTAAAACAATTTCTTCTTTATGAGGACTCACCGCAAAATGAGTGACTAAAACCTGATTCTTCTTATTATTGAACTGACTTTTCATCTTAGAAATTACCAATGTCATCGCATCATCAATTGTCTTAATTTGTTTTGTGTCTTCTTCATCTAATCCCTGATTTAAAAAATATATTCTTGCATCCATTGGGTCAAAAAAGGGAAGTAAAAAAACCTGAGTTTCTTTTGTTTCCACTGGAATAAAGGCTTCCTCAAGAGATGTTCGTAGATGTAAATTATTAAAATCCAACCAGTCCTTAGCATAACTTAGTCTTTTGGCTCCATCATGATTCCCTGAAATCATATAAATAGGAAACTTTTCTATAATATTCATCTCTCTCAGCATCTGATTGAATGTTATGACTGATTCTGCACTCGGAACTGCTCGGTCATAAAGATCTCCAGCAATGATAATTCCATCAACTTGATTTTGTTTTGCCAAAGATAAAATTTGCTCAAATGCATATTTTTGTTCTTCCAATAAAGAAAAACCATTGAGTGTTCTTCCAATATGCCAGTCTGATGTGTGTAAAAATTTCATATCTCTATCCCCCAAAAATAATCTTAATCCTTATAATATTCACCTTTCATTATAACATTATCAAATAGTTTTATATTATTCATTGATAGAGTATCTGATAAAACAAAAATACTAGCATTAACACTAGTATTTCAATAAATTCAATTATTTATTATTTTGCTTTTAATAACTCTTCTTTGCTGTGAACTAATTGTGTTAAGAAATCACAATAAGGTGTGGCTACCTTATATTTTTTACCTTTACGTGAAACAGCCCCATTAATATAGTCAATCTCTGTCAATCGATTATTTTTAATCAAATCCTGATACATAGAAGGATAATGTAATCCAATTGTGGATGGATCAAAACAGGTTTCAACGTGCTGAACTACTTCAGCAATATCAAGGTTTACATTCTCAAATTTTGCTACTGCTGCAAATTCATTAACAATAGTAACAACCATATCATGTGCTGGTTTTGTTTCACCTAATCCGGCCATATTAGTGTCTAAAATAGTACAAAGCCCATTCATTGTTCCATTAACACAAGCTTTTCTATAAATAGAATAATGAATATTGTTAGAATATTTAGCATTCAGTCCCGATTCTGATAATATTTCTGCTAACTTTTTAGCTGTTTCTTCCTCACCTGAAATAAGATTTTGTAGCTCAACCGAACCATCACCAAATAATTTAGCTTTACCTGGACCTTCTAATCCAGCAGTCCACATAGTATTACCAATAAAGATATTATTTTTCGAAACATATTTTTCTATAGTATCTTCGTGACCAATTCCATTTAGTAAGCAAAGTACCTTGGTATGCTCGTCAATTAATGGTTTAATATCTTGTAGCATCTTATCTAATTGCATGGCTTTTGTAAACAAAATAATTAAATCTGTTTTTTCTTTAGAAGAAATCTCAGATTGTAACTCAACCGATAGATGAGCGGTGAGTTCTTCTCCATTGTAATTAGCTCGCAAACCATGCTCTTTAATCGCTTTAACGTGTTCAGGCCATCCATCTATAAGGGTTACTTCATTGCCACCTTTATGAAGCATTAAACCAAAACGACTCCCCATCGCTCCTGCACCGGCAATTGTAATTCTCATTTTATCTCTCAATCTACATATTTTTTCCATAAAATAACTGAATTCGCTATTTTTAAACGAGTTCAGTTATAGTAATTTATAGATAACAAATTATTTATAGTTAAAATTGTAGCTTTTTATTAGTCAAAAATCAAAAATTAACTTTCAAAATATAAGACAGAGATATTTTGAAAATTCAACAAACCCTCACTAGATATTCTTATTTTGCCTGATCCCAAATTCGAACATTTTCAATAGCGGTTATCAAGCCAAGCTGTCTGACTTTTCGTGGAAGAAATTTACGAATATCATCTTCGTTATAGCCTACTTGCAACCTATGTTCATCCACCACAAGTGGACGACGCAATAATTTTTGATTCTGAACAATTAACTCTACAAGTGAATTTAGAGTGAGCGCATCAAAATCAATGATTTTTGATAGTTTTTTATAAGCACTACTTCTTTTAGAGATAATTTCCTCTACTCCAGTTTCTGTTAATGAGAGTATTCTTAAGATATCTTTTTTTAATAAAGTATTTTCTAAGATACTTATCTCTTCAAATTCTAATTTGTTTGTAATTAACCATTGTTTCATTTTTTTACTTGAGCTACAGTTTGTCGAAGAAAATAATTTAATCATGGCATAATTTCCTTTTTTGTTTTTTATTATTTTTCTCTCATTTACAAATATATTATATTAAATCTTTCATTTTTTGTCAATATATATTATTATTTTTATTTAATTTTTTTGTTATTAAACTATAGTTTTTATGCATACCCCTATTAAATAATAAAAGCCATCATTTTGATGGCTTTTGTTTAATACTTATTTTCTCCCCCCAGAAGTTAATGTCTTAAATTTATGCTTCCATTCGTTTTGGAACCATCGATTTTCAAAGGTGTCTGCAAGCAGAGTATTTCTCTCTGTTTGTTGTTTACTATTTTTGACCACTTTTACTGATATTTTTTTAGACAATTGATTTCCTCCCATTAGTGCTCTTAGATGATTAACCGAACAGGCCACCTCTAAAACTACTATATAGCTTAAAAAAAATCTAAAGGATATAGAGAATCATTTCATTCTCTTAACGTAATTATACCAAAAAAATAACATTTTATGAAGAAAAAAGCTTACTTTTGATATAGATAATTTGAATACCCCATTAAATAACAAAAAAGCCAGTCGAATGGACTGGCTCAATGTTTGTAATTTGAAAAGAATTTCAGAGATGTCAAGGTTGGATATGCCTTGACTCTCTTATTCTATCGTATTTTATAAACTTTAACTAATTATTTGTTTGAAAAATTTTATTGGTGTTAGCTTTCATCCTCCTTTTTATTCTTATGCCAGAACAATAGACTACCAAGCAGAGATAGAATGACTGTTCCAATTACACCAAGCCAGCCAGTGTCTGCACCATTTGTTGCTGGTAATTTACCACTTGAGAAATACTTACCACCCATATTATCCCCACTATTACCTATTGCCATTCCAGAAGTCAAGGCCGGAATAATAAAGTCTGTTGGATCACTTACATTTCCTGCAGCATCAGTTGCGGTAGCCGTAAGTTGAGTACCCGGTTTAACCCCCGTCGGAAGTTTGATGCTATAGTTTCCATCTTTATCCACTATAGTAGTTCCCAAAACCTCACCAGTTGCTGGGTTTTTAATTGTTATTGTGGATCCAGGTTCCCCCTTACCACCAACCGTATAACCTGTATCAGTGTTACCAGTCACGGTATCTACACTTGGAGGATTAGGAGCTGTAGTATCTGACGGAGCCTTAGGATCAGCTGGAGTTTTCGCTGAGGTTGGAGCACTCACATTTCCAGCGGCATCGGTTGCTGTAACACTAATTGGTGCGTTAGGGCCGACTGAACCTGGAAGAGTAACGGTGTAAGCTCCTGCTTCATTCGCAGTTCCTGTTCCAACGGTTGCACCACTACCATCTTTAATTGTGACCGTTGAACCTGGTTCAGCTGTACCTGTAACCGTATAACCTTTACTACTATTTCCTGTCACATTTTTTACTGTCGGTGCTTTAGGGGCAATTGTGTCAGGATCTGCTGGGGTTTTCGCTGGGGTTGGATCACTCACATTTCCTGCAACGTCGGTCGCTGTGACACTAATTGGTGCGTTAGGGCCGACTGAGCCTGGGAGGGTAACCGTATAATCTCCTGTTTCATTCGCAGTTCCTGTTCCAACGGTTGCCCCACTGCCATCTTTAATTGTGACCGTTGAGCCTGGTTCAGCTGTACCTGTGACCGTGTAACCATTCGTGCTGTTTCCTGTCACATCACCTACTGTCGGTGCATCCGGAGCAGTGGTATCTGCTGGGTCTGTGACAACTAGAGTTTGAGTGACGTCTTCATAACCACCTGACGTATAAGTGACGGTGTAGGTACCTGCTGCCAAGTTACCATTAGTAACCGCACTTCCTGAAGTATTCGTGATAACTGCTGTGATCGGAACATCGGCACCTTCACTGTCTTTCAGAGTTGCTGGAAGAGTAGCCATACCGTCTGCGGCACCAATCGCTGAGGTCGTTGAGCTCAAGTTACCAGTTGGAGCTACGAGAACTGGACTTACTGGGTCTGCTGGAGTCGTCGCTGGAGTTGGATCACTCACATTTCCTGCGGCGTCGGTCGCTGTAACACTAATTGGTGCATTAGGGCCGACTGAGCCCGGAAGAGTAACCGTATAATCTCCTGTTTCATTTGTAGTTCCTGTTCCAACGATTGCCCCACTGTCATCTTTAATTGTGACCGTTGAACCTGGTTCAGCTGTACCTGTGACCGTGTAACCATTCGTGCTGTTGCCTGTCACATTACCTACTGTTGGTACATCCGGAGCAGTGGTATCTGCGGGGTCTGTAACAACTAGGGTTTGAGTGACGTCTTCATAACTAGAAGCTGAATATGTCACAGTATAAGTTCCGGCTGATAGCTGACCATTAGTTACTGTAGCACCTGAACTATTGGTAATGACCGAAGCTACCGGAACATCGGCACCTTCACTATTTTTCAGAGTGGTTGCAAGTGTAGCTGTTGCGTCTGTAGCACCAATCGCTGAGGTCGTTGCAGTCAAGTTCCCAGTAGGGGCTACGAGAACTGGATTAATCGGATCGGCTGGTGTTGTTGTTGGAGTTGGATTACTTACATTCCCTGCGGCGTCTGCGGCGGTTACATTAAGTGGGGCGTTAGCGCCGACTGAACCTGGAAGATTTACACTGTAACTTCCGTTTGGTTGAGTAGTGGCAGTACCGACCGTTGCTCCGGCTCCATTTTTGATAGTAATTGTTGAATTTGGCTCGGCTGTACCTGTCACCGTATAACCATTCGTACTATTCCCAGTCACGCTTGTGACAATTGGCGCATCTGGAGCAGTGGTGTCTGCTGGATCTGTAACAACCAAGGTTTGGATAACGCTAGAATAGCCTGCGGCTGAATATGTCACGGTATAAGTACCAGCTGACAACTGACCATTATTCACAGTAGTTCCTGAACTATTGGTAATGACTGAAGTTACCGGAATGTCTGTACCAGCATTATTTTTTAAAGTCGCTGGAAGGGTCGCTGTCGCATCTGACGCTCCAATTGCCGAGGTTGTTGCGCTCAGATTTCCTGTAGGCGCTACCAATGTTAAATTGACATCACCTGCTAAATAAACATAGGAAATACCATCTGCACCACTAAGAATATTGACATCCAATAAATTGGTTTGAACCGCTGATCCTACAAATTTGGCATCAATGTTACTTGCAATAGTAGTTGGTGCTGTAATCTTGGTCGGAATTGTAATACTTGTATCACCCAATGCTGAAGCGTTTAAAAGGAGATCTAAAATTCCACCAGTTCCATTAACTAATGGTACTAATACAGCATCGATTGCTGTAATGAGTGGAGGTTTAATTAAAGCTAAGGCAGTATTTGCCGCAGGAGCCGCCAAACCGGTTGCGGTTAGGCTATTAACAGCTGTTCGTAAATTTTGCAAAATAGCTGTGACGTTTTGGGATAAAATCGCTCCTATTCCGTCATTTAAAGGTGCACTAAGCATTGAATTCCCATTAAGTGTAGTTGGAGATGTAAAGGTTCCTCCACCAATATTTTGAATACCTTTTAGTAAATTCAATTGTGTCGTTACTTGTGTCAAGTTAATACTGGCTGCCGGATTGTTACTTAAAATTGTAGCAACCCCTGCAACAAAAGTATCTCCAGCACTAACAATCGCATTGATTAGCGCAATTTGATTGAAATCAATTGTGAGATTAGTTGTAACAGAAGTGTTTCCGTTCGCTACAACATATCCACGCAATTCTTGAGGAATGGCCAAAGCAGCGTATCTTGGGCCCGAGAGTAAAGAGACATTAGCTAAAGCATGACCTGAGATTGTAAAATCAACGTTGTGACTCCCTGAATTACTGGTCCATCGATTAGTTGTATTTGTACCACTATTATTACTTGAAGTGATATTTTGCAATAGGTCAATATTCAAGGCAGCTGCTTGTGCTGTGATCTGATTAGAAAGAAGGCTGTAAGCTGTTGGAATAACTACCGATGTCATTAATAGAGTTCCTGACATCGTTGCTGATAATACTTTACGTTTAGTAATAATTTTATTTTTCTTACGTGGTGGTTTTTGTTTCTGCATTTCCATTTTGTCAAATTCCTCCTAAATCGTTTGGGAAAATATCTTATGTTGATCAGGCATAAAATATTTTTAAGCAACATGTATTAAGTAATCTATTCTATACACTATTTATACATCATTTTTTTATAAAAAAACATAAAAATACTTTTGTTTTTGCTTGACTATTGCTGACTTTCACAAGAGCTTGTGTGAAAACAATTAAGTCTCAAATCCCCCGCTTTCAGGAACTTCTATCAATTTTAGATGACATTTTCAAAATAAAAAAAATCGCCAATGATAGCGATTTCTTTATTTTTGTATTTTTATTTTATTTTTGTATTTTTATTCTATATGATTTTATTTTGTATTTTATTTATTTCTCGGAATTTTCTTCTAACATTTTCATTCTACGCAAAAGTTGATGTTCTCCAAATAAAATTAGTAATAAAACCAAGCTCCAACCTCCAATTAGTCCTGCTGAATCGATAAGTGGTCGCCCAGTCTTTGAAATGAAAATACGAGTAGGATGGTCTTTAGCCACATATACAGTAATTTTTTTGCCATCATCTCCTAATTTTCTAAAATATACATCTAAAGGTCTTTTTTGATATTCTTTTCCTTCAAAACTGTATGTTACTTCATGGATTGCTTTAACCTCTGTTCCGTAAACAATTTTTCCTGAAACAGGTATTTTCTCTAAGTTTTTATTTGTTTGATGCAAGCCTAATAAAAAGAGAGCTCCTCCAAGCATTGCCACAGCAACGACAAACATGATAATCCGTAGAATACGCTCAACTATGCCGACAATTTTATTCATTTAATTATCCTATATTTTCTAATTTACTAATTTACTAATTTTCCTGAACTTATTTCTATTTTATTTTAACATTTTTTACTGATAAAAGTTACTTTCTCACTTATCCAAAGTTTTTTCAAAACTTTTGAAAGAAATACAAGCCCTTCTTTAATAATAGAAGAAAAATTACTCTTTTTTTGGTAAAATTGGCATAGAAATAATTATAAAACTTCTCATATTTACTGACAGGTTTGTCAATAAATTGAAAAGATATAATCACTCCCTAATTAACAGTGAAAACTGCTTATAAGAATTATAAAACGAAAGAGGCACCTAATGTCCTTTGATGGTATTTTTTTACACCACATGACGGCTGAACTTCAACCGCTGGTTGGTGGACGTATTCAAAAAATTAATCAACCTTTTGACCAAGAACTTGTTCTAACAGTTCGGTCAGCTGGTAAATCTCATAAACTTTTACTCTCAGCCCACCCTGTTTTTGGTCGTGTTCAGCTGACCAAAACTGATTTTCAAAATCCACAAAATCCAAATAATTTCGTGATGATTTTACGCAAATATTTGGCTGGTGCTTTTATTGAACAAATTGAACAAGTGGGCAATGATCGTCAGATTATTTTCCATATTTCAACCAAAGATGAAATTGGTGACAGTTTAAAAATTGCTTTAATTACAGAAATTATGGGTAAACATAGTAATATTATTCTACTAGAAAAAACTTCGCAAAAAATTATTGAATCCATTAAACATATTGGCTTTTCACAGAATCAATATCGCACAATTCTACCAGGTTCAACTTATATTGCACCACCTTTAAATACTGCTATTGACCCTTTCAAAGCTACTGACGAAGAAATTTTTGAAGCTTTACAAACTGAACAATTACAACAAAAATTACAAGGAATCGGACGTGATTCTAAAAATGCGTTGACAGGTCTGTCAGTAAAAGAATTCAATGAAAAATTACTGACAGTCACTCCATCAATTTATCCTAACGATACTTTTTCCAGTATCAAACTTGCTGACGAATATGTAAGTTTTGACAGCCTCTCTGAAATGCTTGATACTTACTATGCGGATAAGGCCGAACGTGACCGTGTTAAACAGGTTGCTGCTTCTGTCATTAAAAAAATTCAAAATGAACTGAAGAAAAATCGTGATAAATTAAAAAAACAAGAACGAGAATTACTTGCGACTGACAACGCTGAAATTTTCCGTCAAAAAGGTGAACTGCTTAATACATTTTTGAATCAAGTTCCTAATGATAAAACAAGTGTAACTTTGGAAAATTACTATACTAATGAACCAATTGAAATTGCTCTAAATCCAGCTTTAAGTCCTGTTCAAAATGCTCAACGTTACTTTCATCGTTATCAAAAATTGAAACAAGCCGTCAAATTTTTAGGAGAGCAAATTGCTAAGACCAAGGAAACGATTCATTATTTAGAATCTGTTGAATCAAATCTTGAAAATGCTGACGTTGCTGAAATTGCTGATATTCGTGAAGAATTAATTCAAACAGGCTATATTAAGCAAAAATATCGTAATAAAAAGCAAAAAATGCTCCCACCAGAAAAATATCAAGCTGAAGATGGAACAATTATTTTAGTAGGTAAAAATAACTTACAAAATGAACAAGTCAGTTTCAAACTTTCACGCCGTGGCGATCTTTGGTTTCACGTTAAGGATATTCCGGGAAGCCATGTTTTGATTACAGGAAATGCAAATCCATCTGATGAAACAATTACTTTTGCTGGGGAATTAGCAGCTTATTTCAGCAAAGCACGTTATTCCAACCTTGTTCAAGTGGATGTTTTAGATGTAAAAAAATTACACAAACCAACAGGAACAGCTCCAGGGTTTGTTACTTATGACCGTGAAAAAACGATTCGAGTGACTCCTGACGAATCTGTCATTAAATCTCGCAAAATTGGTAAGTAAATTTTACTGACAAAACTTAATTTTTATATTGGAGAACAAATGTCTGAAATCATCAGCTGCCCTGTATGCAGCCACTTGCTCATAAAGGAACAAAATACTTATAAGTGTGAAAATAACCATACTTTTGATTTAGCTAAGGAAGGTTATCTCAACCTTCTTTTAAATGCCAAAAAAACTTCTGGCGACTCAAAAGAAATGATGGCAGCCAGACGCGACTTTCTCGCCAAAGGCTATTATGAAAAACTATCAGATAGAGTTAATCAAAGACTTAAAAAATCTCATTTAACTGACCAAGCTATCCTTGATATTGGTTGCGGCGAGGGCTACTACCTTTCACGCTTCCAAAAAGAAATTGCTCCGAAAGCCTCTAATTTCTATGGAATGGATATTTCTAAATTAGGAATTCGCATGGCGGCTAAAAAAAATCCGATGATTCATTGGTTAGTCGCTAATTTTGCCAAACTTCCTTTCAAGGACAAATCTGTCAGCACCGTTTTATCAATGTTTGCCGAATATTCTGTTCTAGAAATCGACCGAATTCTTACTGACGACGGAAATATTATTATTGTCAGAGCCGCAAACAATCATCTTATCGAATTAAAAAATATTATTTATCCTGAAATTCATGAAAAAGTAAAAACTTCATCTATCAAAACTTTCCCCGGCTTTTGCGTTGAACAAGAAAATTTTTCATATAAAGTTACCATTCAATCTACCGAAGATTTATTAAGTCTGCTATTGATGACACCACATTATTGGAAAATCAAACCAGAAGGAATTGAAAATTTAAAGAAATTTGAATCCTTGGAAGTAACAATCAGTATTGAAATTGATTTATTAAAGCGACAAAAATAAATCTTTTTAACTGAAAAATAACTGTATTTTAACCAAGCTTTTTTAAAAACCAATTATTAGGAAAAGCACTCTCATTATTGGAATGACGGGGCTTTCATAAATTGGACAAATTTGATATAATTAAATTTGTAATTTTTACAATTTACATTATTATATTATTTTATAAGAAGGAGCCAATATGGCAAATGAAACTGTCATTCAAATGATTGATGTCACCAAACGTTTTGGTGATTTTGTCGCTAATGACAAAGTCAATCTTGAGTTGAAGAAAGGTGAGATTCATGCTTTGCTCGGCGAAAATGGAGCCGGTAAGTCAACCTTGATGAACATTCTTTCAGGACTCCTCGAGCCTAGCGAAGGTGAAGTCCACGTTAAGGGAAAGCTCGAAAATATCGACTCTCCGTCTAAAGCAGCAAACCTCGGTATCGGAATGGTTCACCAACACTTCATGTTAGTTGACGCCTTCACAGTTACTGAAAACATCATCCTTGGTAATGAAGTTACTAAAGGAATCAATCTCGATTTAAAGACTGCTAAGAAAAAAATACTTGAACTTTCTGAGCGTTATGGTCTTTCTGTTGAACCTGATGCGCTCATCCGTGATATTTCTGTCGGTCAGCAACAAAGGGTTGAAATCTTAAAAACACTCTATCGTGGAGCTGATATCTTAATTTTTGATGAACCAACAGCGGTTTTGACTCCAGCTGAAATTTCTGAATTGATGCAAATCATGAAGAATTTAATTAAAGAAGGCAAGTCAATCATCCTCATCACACATAAATTGGATGAAATCCGTGCGGTAGCTGACCGTATCACAGTTATTCGTCGTGGTAAATCAATTGATACTGTTGAACTTGGTGACAAAACGAATCAAGAACTTGCAGAATTAATGGTTGGACGCTCAGTTTCATTCATCACCGAGAAAGCTCCCGCTCAACCTAAAGATATTGTCCTCGAAATTAAGGACTTAAATATCAAAGAAAGTCGCGGTTCTCTAAAAGTAAAAGGATTATCACTTGATGTTCGTGCCGGTGAAATTGTAGGGGTTGCCGGAATTGATGGAAATGGTCAAACAGAATTAGTGAAAGCTATTACTGGTTTGACAAAGGTTGATTCCGGTTCTATCAAACTCCACAATAAAGATATCACCAACCAACGCCCCCGTAAAATCACAGAACAATCTGTCGGGCATGTCCCAGAAGACAGACATCGGGACGGACTTGTTTTGGAAATGACAGTAGCCGAAAATATTGCTTTGCAAACCTACTACAAACCACCAATGAGCAAATATGGTTTCCTTGATTATAGTCAAATAAATAGTCACGCTCGCAAACTCATGGAAGAATTTGACGTTCGTGGTGCTGGTGAATGGGTTTCTGCTGCTTCTCTTTCTGGTGGTAATCAGCAAAAAGCAATTATCGCCCGTGAAATCGACCGAAATCCTGACCTCCTAATCGTATCACAGCCCACTCGTGGACTCGATGTTGGTGCGATTGAATATATTCATAAACGTTTAATCCAAGCTCGTGATGAAGGAAAAGCAGTTCTTGTTATTTCTTTTGAACTTGACGAAATTCTAAATGTTTCCGACCGAATCGCTGTTATTCACGATGGTCAAATTCAGGGAATTGTAAGCCCTGAAACAACCACAAAGCAAGAACTCGGTATTTTAATGGTTGGAGGAAACATAAATGAATAGTAAAACAAAAAAAGTCCTTGTTCCTCTGATAGCCATTGTTTTTGGTTTCTTATTGGGAGCAATTATCATGCTAGCCTTTGGCTACAACCCAATTTGGGGTTATGAAGACCTCTTCATTTCTGCTTTAGGAAATGCAAGAGCAATCGGTGAAACCTTACAAACAATGGGCCCACTAATTTTGACCGCTTTATCTTTTGCGGTAGCAATGAAAGTAGGTCTCTTCAATATCGGGATGTCTGGTCAAGCACTTGCTGGTTGGATTAGCTCGATGTGGTTTGCTTTGAGTTTCCCAGATATCCCACGTTTATTGATGATTCCTTTAGTTGTAATCATTGGAATGTTCTTCGGTGCATTTATGGGATTCATACCAGGTATTCTTCGTGCTCTCCTTGGAACATCAGAAGTTATCACCACAATCATGCTAAACTATATCATGTTGTTCTTCTCAACATTTATGATTCATAGCATGTTCCAAAAAAGTATCCTGATGGATAATACTACTGACCAGACAAAACTAATTAGTGCCAATGCTTCTTTCAGAACAAATTGGATGTCATCATTAACTGATAATTCAACCTTAAATATTGGATTAATCATTGCATTGATTGCCCTTGTGATTATGGCGATTATCTTTACTAAAACAACTCTAGGATTTGAAATCAAAGCTGTTGGTTTAAATCCTGACGCTTCAGAATATGCTGGTATTTCAGCAAAACGTACCCTTATCCTATCTATGGTTGTCGCTGGTGCCCTTGCTGGTCTTGGTGGTGTTGTTTACGGATTTGGATACATGCAAAACTTTGTTTCTCAGTCAGCGTCCCTCGACATCGGATTCAACGGGATGGCCGTTGCACTTCTTGGTGGTAATAGTCCTATAGGTATTCTCTTTGCCGCTCTTCTTTTCTCAGTTCTTCAAACAGGTGCTCCTGGTATGACAAATGATGGTATCCCACCAGAAATCGTTAAAGTCGTCACTGCTTCAATTATTTTCTTTATCGCAGTGAAATTCATTATCGAAGTCATGTTACCAAAAGCTAAAGAAATAAAAGCATCAGAAGCTGCTAAGAAGAAAGGAGAAAAAGCATGAATCTTGTAAATACTTTACAAATCATTGTCGCTAATATGCTCATCTATTCAACTCCTCTAATCTTTACAAGTATTGGTGGTGTCTTCTCCGAACGAGGCGGTATCGTCAATGTCGGTCTTGAAGGAATAATGACTATCGGAGCTTTCAGTTCCGTTGTATTCAACTTAACTACTGCCGGAATGTTTGGAAGTATGACTCCATGGCTCTCAATCCTTTTTGGAGCTTTAATTGGTGCTCTCTTCTCTTCTCTTCATGCGGTGGCTACAGTGAACCTAAGAGCAGACCATATCGTATCTGGTACTGTACTCAACTTGATGGCTCCAGCACTCGGAGTTTTCCTACTTCAAGTTTTCTATCAACAAGGTCAAATTAATATCAGTGAACAAATCGGTTATTGGAACGTTCCACTACTATCAAACATTCCTGTCATTGGTAAAATCTTCTTTAGTCAAACCTCTCTACCAGGGTTTCTTGCAATTGTTGTAGCCATTCTCGCTTGGTACGTTCTATTTAAAACACGTTTTGGTCTTCGCCTTCGCTCAGTTGGTGAAAACCCACAAGCAGCTGATACCCTAGGAATCAACGTTTATGCCTACCGTTGGGCTGGTGTGCTTCTCTCAGGTGTCCTCGGTGGGGTAGGTGGTGCAATTTATGCTCAAGCAATTTCTGGTAACTTCTCAGTTTCAACAATTGCTGGTCAAGGGTTCATTTCACTTGCAGCTATGATTTTTGGTAAATGGAATCCTATTGGAGCAATGTTATCATCACTTCTCTTTGGGCTCTTTACCTCACTTGCTGTTGTCGGTGGTCAAATCCCTGGAATCAAAGAAATCCCTTCTTCATTCCTACAAATGGCTCCATATGTCTTTACAATTATTGTCTTGGCACTCTTTCTTGGAAAAGCAATTGCGCCTAAGGCTGATGGTGTTAACTACATCAAATCTAAATAACTTTACAAAAATAAAAAGTCTGTTGATGAACAGACTTTTTTATTATACTTTTAGCTTAACAAATTTAATTTAAAATAAAAAAAGAGCTAGTTGAAATCTCAACCAACTCTTTTTATTTTTAGTTTTTAACTGCAGAAGCAAATTCTTCTTTAGCAAAAGCTTCGTCAATGATTGCTTTCAATTGAGCACCAGAAGCTTCCATTTTTTGCATTTCAGCATCATTCAATGGAATGTGGATTGGGTTAACAACACCTTCAGCACCAACTACAGCTGGTTGACCAAGGTAGCAGTCGCTTACGCCATATTGTCCATCTTGGAATACTGATACAGGAAGTACTGCATGTTCATCATCAAGAATTGCTTTAGTAATACGAGCAAGAGCTACAGCGACACCATAGAATGTTGCACCTTTTTTAGCGATGATTGAGTAAGCAGCATCACGTACAGATTCAAACAATTCAACGATTTCAGCTTCGTTAAGGTAGTCATTTTCTTGGAACCATTGTTCCAATTTAACACCAGCAACGTTAGCGTGTGACCAAACGGCAAATTCTGAGTCACCGTGTTCACCCATGATGTATGCGTGGATTGAACGAGCGTCAACATCAACTTTTTCTGCCAATGCTTGACGGAAACGTGCAGTATCAAGTGAAGTACCTGAACCTACAACGCGGTTTTTAGGGAAACCTGAGAATTTCCAAGTAGCGTATGTCAAGATATCAACTGGGTTAGCAGCAACAAGGAAGATTCCTTTGAAACCTGAAGCAACAATTTTAGTGACAACATCTTTAGTGATACGAAGATTTTTTTCAACAAGGTCAAGACGAGTTTCACCTGGTTTTTGTGGAGCACCAGAAGTCAAGACAACGAGGTCAGCGTCGCTTGCATCAGAGTAGTCTGCAGAGTAAATCTTTTTAGGTGAAGTAAATGCCAAGGCATGAGAAAGGTCTTCTGCATCTCCTTGAGTTTTTTCTTTAAAAAGGTCAACAATTCCTAATTCTTGTGCAATCCCTTGGTTTACAAGAGCAAAAGCGTATGATGAACCTACAGCACCGTCACCTACAAGGATAACTTTTTTACGTTGTTTATCAGCCATGATTTTCTTTAATTCCTTTCAAATTATAAACGAGTATTTTATAAAATATAATCTTTTCAACAATAGGGCCTGTCGATAGCGGCAGGCATTATTGTTTTAAGATTCTTAATTGACAAATTATTTAACAGTGCGGATACGCATTGTATTTGTACGACCAGTACCAACTGGAACACCAGCAACGATGATGATATTGTCACCAGATTCAACTAAACCTGAAGCCAAAGCAACTTTTTCAGCAACTTCAAACATGTCATCTGTAGATGAAGGTTTTTCAGTCATCGTTGGGATTACACCCCAGTTAATCATCAATCCACGTTCAACTTTTTCGTCAAATGTAATAGCCAAGATGTCAGCATTAGGACGGTGTTTAGAAATCAAACGAGCAGTGTTACCTGATTCAGTCAAAGCAACAATCAATTTGATATCCATAGCTTCTGCAGCGTTTTTAACTGATGCAGCAACTACTTCTGTTACAGTTGATTTGTCGTAACGTTCTGGGTGAAGACGTCCGTATTCTTTCAACATTGTTTGAGCGTTTTTGTTAACAGTAGCCATTGTACGAACTGATTCGCGTGGGTATTTACCATTAGCAGATTCACCTGAAAGCATTGTTGCGTCAGTTCCGTCAATAACAGCGTTGAATACGTCTGAAATTTCTGAACGTGTAGCACGTGGGTTGTAAGTCATTGATTCAAGCATGTTTGTTGCAGTAACAACGATTTTACCTGCTTTGTTAACTTTGCTGATGATCAATTTTTGGTAAACTGGAACCATTTCAAATGGAACTTCGATACCCATGTCACCACGAGCGATCATGATACCATCAGCTGCTTCGATGATTTCATCAAGGTTTTCGATACCTTGTTGGTTTTCAATTTTAGCCAAAAGTTGTACGTGTGGATTTCCAGTTTCTTCACAAATACGACGTACTTCTTTAACGTCATTTGCAGTACGTACGAATGAGATAGCGATAAAGTTGATTCCGCCAGGTTGTGAAAGTCCGAAACGGATATCCGCATCATCACGTTCAGCAAGAGCTGGGAAAGGAATTTTAGTGTTAGGAATGTTAACACCTTTTTGTTTACCAATAACGCCATCATTTTGTGCTTCAACTTCAAACTCACGAGTTGCTGCATCTTTACCAGTCAATGACAAACCAAGTTTACCATCGTCAATCAAAATAGTTTGACCGATTTCAACATCATCAAAGATATCAAGACCACCAGCTACGTTCAAAGCAATCAATTCAGGAGTTGATTTAAGACCTTGTTTAGTTGCAACGCGGAATTTATCTCCAGTAACAACGCTGATTGCATCAGCACCGTCAGCAAAGAGTTCTGTACGCATTTCAGGACCTTTAGTATCAAGCAAGAAACCTACTTTATGACCAGCGATTTCTTCAGCACGGTGAACTGTTGCCATACGAGCACCTTGTTCAGGATGGTCACCGTGTGAGAAGTTGAAACGGAAGACATTTGCGCCTTCTTCAATCAAAGCTGCAATGTTTTTTGCTGATGCTTCGACGTCAAGAGATTCTCCCCAATAGCCGCTTTCACCAAATTTTTTGCCACCACGAATTTCGACAGCAGGTCCAAGAGTTGAGACGATTTTTACACGTTTATTCATTTTGTGTTTTTCTCCTATAATGATTAATTATATATCTCTGCCCTAATTATGCGTTTAACACTTAACTAGAAACAGATTTGCAGTAACTTAGTTAAGGTTAAGATTGTTGAGTGCTGAGTTAAGACGGTAAAGTTCAAGACCAGCTTTATGCGGGTTATTTACTTTGATTCCACCTTCAGTAGTCAAACTAAAGAGTGCTCCTTCTTCAGCTGTTCCGAGAATTGGACTTTCTACAAGTTCTTCATTACGGATACCAACGGCTACGCCACCGATTCCATCACGAAGCAATTCAACGGCACGAGCACCCATACGTGAAGCAAGAACACGGTCACGAGCTGTTGGTGAACCACCACGTTGGATGTGTCCAAGGACAGAAACGCGAAGGTCCCCTTTATAACCAGCTTCTTTAAGTTTTGTAGCAAATTCTTCACCAGTCATTACACCTTCAGCAAGAACGATGATGTGGTGATTTTTACCTTTTTCGTAGCCTTTGTTAATGTTGTTAACTACGTTTTCAAACTTAAATTCTTTTTCTGGAATACAAATATCATCTGCACCAGCAGCGATACCAGCATTCAAAGCGATATCTCCAGCATTACGTCCCATTACTTCTACAACGAAAGTACGGTTATGTGATGATGAAGTATCACGGATTTTATCCAAGGCATCTACAACTGTTGAAACAGCTGTATCAAATCCAATTGTAAAATCAGTTCCTACGATATCGTTATCGATTGTTCCTGGAAGTCCAACAGCTGGGAAACCATGTTCTGTAAGACGCATAGCTCCATGATAAGAACCATCACCACCGATTACAACGACACCTTCGATACCGAATTTTTTAAGTTGCTCAATCCCAGCAAGTTGTCCTTCTACTTGAGCAAATTCTGGGTAGCGTGCTGAATACAAGAATGTACCACCACGACCGATTTTATCACCAACTGAAGCTGACGTAAGCGGGAAAATATCTCCCGCAACCATGCCCGCATATCCGTGATTGATACCGTAAACTTCGATACCTTCAGAAATTGCTTTGCGAACAACTGCACGAATAGCCGCATTCATTCCTGGGGCATCACCACCAGAAGTCAAAACTGCAATGCGTTTCATTTAAATCTGTCCTCCGAAATTGAGATACATAGCAAAAATACGTAAACGTTATTAATATTTTTACCATGTTCATTTGTTGTCTAGTTCATTATATCACGTATTTATAAAAAAATCTCTTTACAAACTGTATGAAACGTTTTCATTGTTTCTTTTTTTCTAAGCCTTATTTTGCAAGGGTTTTCTAGCATTTTCAAATAAAATTTATAGACTTCATTTGCTCTTAATTCTTCTATAATATGACACAATAATAGCCATTCTATTCTTTTATATTTTAACAAAAAAGTAAATAATCTTTTACCTTTTTGTTTATTTTTCTGATTATTCAACTTGAAAAATGAAATATTTTCAAAAAAAAATGAATTCCTTGCGAAATTCATTTTTTATATTACGCTTCATAGCGTTTTTCACCATCAAGATAAGTTGCAACTAAATCAAAATCATTGTCTAAAACGATAAAATCAGCTGACAAACCTGGTTTTATTTGACCACAAACATCATCAATGTTTACAGATTTTGCTGGTGTCAATGAAGCCATCATAATTGCTTCTGCTGGTGTGGCAATCCCCCAGTCAATGACATTTTTAACAGCTGTTTTGAGTGTTAAAATTGAAGCAGCAGGGCGTCCTGTTGGAAGCCATGCGGCTCCGTCACGAACTTCTACTTCGTATTCGCCAAGCATATAAGGTCCGTCAGGAAGTCCTGCGGCACGCATTGAGTCTGTAATCAAAACAACATGGTCAGCACCTTTCATTTTCATTACAATTTCAGCTGCTTCTGGACGAACATGGTGTCCATCACAAATTAACTCAGCATAAGTGTTTGGTGTATTTAAAATTGCTCCAACCATTCCTGGTTCTTGGTGAGTCATTCCAGACATTCCATTAAAGGTGTGAACCCAAACAGATGCTCCAGCTTGTACCCCAGCAACTGCTTGTTTATAAGTCGCATTTGAATGTCCCAATGCAATAACAACACCTGATTCAGTTGCTTTACGGATAAAGTCTTCTGAACCATCACGTTCTGGGGCAAGACCGATTTTTTTGAGCATTCCATGTGCAGCTTCTTGCCAATCTTCAAGTTCCCACATTTTGGCATCGCGCATGTATTTAGGGTTTTGAGCCCCTTTCTTTTCTTCTGTAAAGAATGGACCTTCAAAGAAAATACCACGAACTTTGGCTCCGCGAGCTTCTTGGTAATGTTCTCCTACAACCGTACAAACTGCTTTCAATCCTTCATGATCATCGGTCAAAGGACTTGGTAAAAATGAAGTGACCCCTGCTGACAACAAGCCTTCTGACATTGTTCCCATAATTCCTTCAACTTCAGCATCTTGAGCATCCGCTCCACCAAAACCATGGATATGTGTTTCAACAAGACCTGGGGCAATTGATTGACCTGAATAATCTAAAATGTCAGCTCCTGCTGGTGCTTCTTCTGTCCACTCTCCAAATTTTCCATCAGTAATTTCTAAGAAACCACCTTTTTTTGTTTCATAAGCGTAGAAAAATTGATCTGCTTTAATATAGTAAGTCATAAATATCTCCTCTTCTTTTTCTTTAATTTTAGCACCCTTTATCTTTTTTGTCAATAAACAGTATATACCAATTATCACTATAAAAAATTACTGACAGATTTTGCCTGAGCCTATACAAATCATGCTTTAGCAGATGAAAATAGCGCTCAATTTCTGTCAGTAATTTTAAAATTTAATTTAATTGTTTATTATTTGATAATTGTAACAATTTTTCTTTAATTTCTTCTTCCATTTTAGAAAGTTCAACCTCACCTTGTTGACGTTTTTGACGTCCTTCGGCCTGAATTCTCATGGTTTCTTGAATAGTATCAACTAAGTTTTGTTGAGTTAATTTTAATGTTTCAATATCTACTAAACCACGTTCATTTTCAGTTGCAGCCTCAATTGTTGATGCTTTAAGCATTTCTGAATTTTTACGCAACAAATCGTTGGTTGTTTCTGAAACAATACGTTGACTTGTCAAAGCATCTTTTTGTTTTAAGAGGGTCAAAGCAATCGCAACCTGATTTTTCCATAGTGGAATGGCAGTGTTAATTGAAGTTTGGATTTTCTCAGCTAATTCTTGATTGGTATTTTGAATGAGACGAATTTGTGGGGCTTGTTGAATTGTCAACTGACGAGCAAGACGCAAGTCATGAGCTCGTTTTTCTAAGCGATTTTTATATGATTCTAAATCATTCACTTTTTGAACAATCAAGGCATTGTCAGTCGAATCTTGAGCTTCTTTTCGAGCTTGCGGAATAATTTCTGTATCTAATTCTTGGACTTTTAATTCAGCACCTGCAATATAAACATTCAAAGCCTTGAAATAATTCAAGTTTTCATCGTAAAGTTTATCGAGCATTTCATTATCTTGCAAAAGTCCTTGTTGTTCATTGTTCAATTTTGCAGAAATTTTATCAATACCTGCCCCAATTTTTTGGTATTTTTGCGTCACTTCAAAAATTGAACGTTTAACTTTACCAAACATTTTGGTAAAAATCCCTTTATTTTCAGCCACCAATTCGTTTGGATTAGCTTGTTGTAAGTTAAACATCAAATCTGTCAGTGAAGAACCAACTTCACCCAAATCTTGTGCCTGAACTTTATTTAAGACACTTTGAGAAAAAGCCGAAATCTTATCTTGGGCGCTTGCTCCATAGTTAATGACAGACTGAGCACTTGATTCATCCAACTGTTTTGATAATTCTTTTGCTTTTTCTAATTCTTCCGTAGAAAGAACTTCTACTGCTGCTAAAGAGGCTTTTTCGTGCATTTTTACAATTTCTGACTTTTGTTGTTCATCTAATTGCTCTGCCTCTTTAATGACTTTATCATTGGTCATCAAATCATCTAAAATTGGATTATCCATATCTTTAATTTCCTTTGCTATACTTATATTTCTTTACTTTTAATTATAAATGATTCCTGCCAAAATTGACAGGAATATTTGTTTTTTTACTGACAGAATCATCAGTTTTACTGACAAGAATTTTTAAAATGTCTGTCAGTAAAATTATTTGTCAAAATCAACTTGATGTTTGATGACATTGACATCGTCCATCAAAATTTCATGGTAGTTTTTAGAAATTGAATGTGAGAGTGTTTTTATCAAAAGTAAGGTTTCATCTAAATCACGATTGATTTCTTCTGTTCTTACTGACTGTTTCTTCATCTCAATAAATTTCTCTGACAATTTGACCATGTTTGGCAAGTCTTTATATAGAAACTCATTTTGTTTTGTGAGTTCTTGTGGATTTTGAACAATATATTTAAACGTTTGTTTGCTGGCTTCTAAACCACCTGTCACTGATTCAACAACTTGTAAATCATCTTCTTTTTTCAGTAATTTTTCCCAAGTTTTGATATTTTCTTTTGCTTCTGACAAGTTTTCACGGAAAATTTTAATATCCGTATCTGAGAGTCCTGCTTCGTGGTAACGTTCAATATTTTCTTTTTTGCTCATTCCTTTATCCTTATATCCTTCTTCTCTTTCATCGGGGTTTTTTCGCATAAAACTAATTCCGATAATCATTTTTATAATTAAGAAAAAGAGAACTAATCCAAAAATCACATTCACGATTCCTAGATGACCATAACCGAACATCATGTCCTGATGATTCATAAATAAACTGACTGGCATATTTTTTTCCTCCCGCTTGCGTCCTGTTCTCACAAGTTTCTAATTTTTAAATTTCATTTTTAAGAATAACCTTTCGGATATATCTCTATTTTATCATAATATTTGAACCCTAAATCATACTTAGGGCTGATTTTTATTCTTGCTTATGTTAAAATGTAAAGGAAACCAAAACGAAAGAAAGGATCATTTCTATGAATCCACAAAAAATTGCAGTTTTAGGCCCAGGTTCGTGGGGAACTGCACTTTCACAAGTTCTTAATGATAATGGTCATGAAGTTCGTATCTGGGGAAATAACCCAGAACAGATGGCTGAAATTAATGAAAAGCATACAAATACACGCTATTTTAAAGATGTTGTTTTGGATGAAAAAATAAAAGCATTTGATCGTTTAGATTTAGCTTTAGAAGACGTTGATGCTATTTTATTTGTTGTACCAACTAAAGTGACACGTTTGGTCGCAAAACAAGTAGCCGAAGTCCTTAAACACAAAGTCCACATTCTTCACGCTTCTAAAGGGCTTGAACAAGGGACACATGAGCGAATTTCTACTATTCTTGAAGAAGAAATCCCCGCTCAATTGCGAGGAGAAATCGTGGTAGTTTCTGGCCCTTCTCATGCTGAAGAAACAATTGTTCGTGATATTACTTTAATTTCTGCAGCTTCTAAAGACCATGATGAAGCGAAATACGCTCAAGCGATCTTTAGCAACGACTACTTCCGTCTTTATACTAATACTGATGTTATTGGTGTTGAAACAGCTGGCGCCCTTAAAAATATTATTGCTGTAGGTGCGGGCGCTCTGCACGGTCTTGGTTTTGGTGATAATGCTAAAGCAGCAATTATTACACGTGGTCTTGCCGAAATTACTCGTTTAGGTGTGGCTATGGGGGCTGAACCTTTAACTTATAGCGGTTTGTCTGGTGTTGGTGACTTAATTGTAACAGGTACTTCAATTCACTCACGAAACTGGCGCGCGGGTGATGCTCTTGGTCGCGGCGAAAAGCTAGCTGATATTGAAAAAAATATGGGAATGGTTATTGAAGGTGTTTCAACCACTAAAGCTGCTTTTGAGCTCGCTCAACAGCTAGGTATCGATATGCCAATTACCGAAACAATCTACAAAGTTCTCTATGAAAATCTAGATGCAAAAACTGGAATTCTTGATATCATGCGCCGCGAAACTCGTGCCGAAAATGAATTCATTAATAATAAATAAAAAGTAAATACGATTTATCTAACTATAAAGGAGTTATTATCCATGAAACAAAACACTATTCCAACTAAAGCCAGAAAAGTACGTAAAGCTGTTATTCCTGCCGCTGGTCTCGGAACTCGCTTTTTGCCAGCAACTAAAGCGATTGCCAAAGAAATGTTGCCAATCGTTGACAAACCTACTATTCAATTTATCGTTGAAGAAGCCTTGAAATCAGGAATCGAAGATATTTTGATTGTTACTGGTAAAGCAAAACGTCCTATTGAAGACCATTTTGACTCAAACATTGAGCTTGAACAAAATTTGCTTGAAAAAGGAAAAACAGAATTACTTAAACTTGTTGAAGAAACAACAGATATTAATCTTCACTTTATCCGTCAATCTCATCCAAAAGGATTGGGACATGCCGTTCTTCAAGCTAAAGCTTTTGTTGGAAATGAGCCTTTTGTAGTCATGCTTGGCGATGACTTGATGAATATTACTGGGAATGAAACTCCTTTAACTAAAGACCTAATCAATGATTATGAAAAAACTCACGCTTCAACAATCGCGGTTATGAAAGTTCCTCATGATGATGTTGATAAATATGGTGTCATTGACCCTAACGGTGAAGTTTCTAAAGGCCTTTACAATGTTGAACGTTTTGTCGAAAAACCAAATGTTGATGAAGCTCCTTCTGACCTTGCAATTATCGGTCGTTACCTCTTAACTCCTGAAATTTTTGATGTTTTAGAAACACAAGTTCCCGGTGCTGGAAATGAAATCCAATTGACTGATGCTATCGAACGTTTGAATAAAACACAACGCGTTTTTGCTCATGAATTTACTGGAAAACGTTATGATGTTGGTGATAAACTTGGTTTTGTTGAAACAACAATTGAATATGGTTTAGAACACCCACAAATCGGGGCGAATTTGAAAAACTACATCATTGAAAAAGCAAAAGAGCTTTCTAAAGATGACTCAAAAAATATCACTAAAAAATAAGAAAGAGCCGAAAGGCTTTTTCTTTTTGATTTCGTGAATTTTTTCATTAATTCTGCTATAATTAACCTTAATGAACTTCTTTAAAAACACGGTTAATTTTTTTAAAAGCATAAAGACAAAACCGCTTGATTTTGTTATTATTTTTCTACTGTTCATCGCTTCTTTCTCAACCTTGTTCTTCTTCGCTACTGGTTCCAAGGGAGCTCAGGCCGAACTAAGAATTAGTGGTAAGGTGATTAAAACTTTTGATTTAAATAAAAATCAAACTTGGACCTACCGTGATAAAGATGGCGATTATAATAAAATACAAGTTAAAAATGGTGAAATTGCGGTTGTCGAAGCCAATTGTAAAGACCAAATTGACGTCCAAAGGGGCTATATTTCTAAGACTGGGGAAACTATTGTCTGTTTACCTCATAATTTAGTGATTGAAGTTATGAGTGGTCAAAAGGATGAACGGGTAGATTATAAAGTATGAATATTAAAGAATACGTTTATGTTTCTCTATTGACAGCTGCTGCGGTAGTTATGGGAATTATTGAAAGCTCTTTACCTCCTTTTTTTGCTTTTGCACCTGGAGCTAAAGTGGGCCTTGCCAATTTGGTGATGATTATTGCAGTTTTCACTTTAAGATGGCGACAAGTTTGGGTCATGCAAATTCTTCGTCTATTAATTACAGCACTTTTTACTGGTTTTTCCGTTTTTCTGTACTCTTTTGCAGGCGGAATCTTATCTCTATTAGCCATGTATTTGATGAAGCAATTTGGACCAAAACTGGTTTCAATGATTGGAATTTCGACAGTTGGTGGATTTTTTCATAATTTTGGCCAATTAGCAATGGCTTCTCTTTTAGCTAAAACAACTTCTGTGATGCTTTATTTGCCTTGGCTTGCCTTTTTTGGAATACTTGCTGGTTTTGCAATTGGCATTGCTGGGAATCAATTAATTACACGTGTTAAACCTATTCAAGAACTATTTATTAAAGAAAGTAAACAATGGACTTAAAAAATAACTTTTGGAAAGACTATCCAGAGCTTGAAAAAGAATTGGTTCAAGTTCAACAATTAATGAAAAGCCACGTTACCATCAAAAATTCAGATGTTAAATCGGCTATTTTTGATATATTTGATGCGGGCGGAAAAATGTTGCGTCCAGCTTATTTACTTTTATTTTCAGGATTTACTGATCTTTCTGAAAATGAAAGATTGGCACTTGCGGCTTCTGTCGAAATGATGCATACAGCGACTTTAGTTCATGATGATGTCATTGACCACGCAGACACACGGCGTGGCGTAGCTACTTTGTCAGCAAAATACGGACCAGAAATTGCCGTCTATGCTGGGGACTATTTATTTATTGCTGTCTTTCGTCTAATGTCTGAACACTCATTAGAATTATCAAATTTAACCAAAAATATTGGTTCAATTGAGCGTTTATTAGGTGGTGAGCTTGGTCAACTTAATCATCATTTTAATCTTCAACAAACTTTAGATGATTATATTGAAAATATTTCAGGAAAAACGGGAGAACTTTTTGCACTTTCTGCTTCTGTTGCTCCTTTAATTTCTAAAAATAATACATTGACCAAACGAGCTTATAAAATTGGAATGAATATTGGGATTTCTTTCCAAATTATGGATGATTATTTAGATTATGCATCGACTGCTCAAACGCTTGGAAAACCGGTACTTGAAGACATTAAACAAGGCATTTATTCTGCTCCTGTTCTCTTTGCTTTACAGGAAAACAATGCTCTTGTTTCTGAATTAATTAAAAATGAAAAATTTGATGAAGTTTATGATTTTATCAAAACTTCTGATGCCCTTGAAAAAACCAAAGCACTTGCAAAATCTTATACTCTTTCAGCATTAAATTTAATTGATAAATTACCAAAAGGTAAAAATCGTGAGCTGATTGCTGAAATTACTAGAAAACTTTTGGAGCGAACTTTATGACCCCTGATGAATTTTTGTCAGCACTGGCAGAATTTGATATTCAACTCTCTGATAAACAAATCAAACAGTTTGAACGCTATTTTGAACTCTTGGTTGAATGGAATGAAAAAATTAACCTGACAGCAATTACTGAAAAAAATGAAGTCTATTTAAAACATTTTTATGATTCTATTGCACCAATTTTATATGGATTGATTACTGACCAACCTGTCAGCATTTTAGATATTGGTGCTGGAGCTGGTTTTCCTAGCTTACCAATGAAAATTATTTTCCCTGAATTAAAAGTGACTATCATTGATTCTCTCAATAAGCGAATTAATTTTTTAAGTTTACTGACAGAGGAATTAGGCCTCGAAAATGTGACTTTACTTCACGGACGAGCTGAAGATTTTGGTCAGGATGCTAATTATCGTGGAACTTTTGATTTTGTTACTGCCCGTGCGGTTGCTAGACTTTCTGTTTTGACTGAATTTACGATTCCCTTTCTCAAGAAAAATGGTATTTTATTGTCATTAAAAGCAGCTCAATTTGAAGAAGAATTGAATGACGCTAAAAAGGCAATTGCTACACTTGGCGGAAAATTTATCAAAGAAGTCGCTTATGAATTGCCTAACGGTGATGAGCGTCACATTGCTCTGATTGAAAAGAAAAAAGAAACCCCTAAAAAATACCCACGCAAAGCCGGAACTCCTGCAAAAAATCCAATAAAATAAAAAAATCGGCCATTTTTAGCCGATTTTTTTGCTGAGATTAATCACCAATACTGAAATAGAAACAATCGCAGTAAAACTATTCATGACCATTGCAGGTGCCGTCAGTGAAAGGCTAGTAAAGATTGAGAGTAAGATAAAAGTAATATGTATTGACCGATAGCGAAACCAAAATTTAGTAAATTTATTCTTCCACACTTTTTGACTTTGTTTTTGACTTTTATTTTGAATTTTAAACCATGACCTTACGACGACAACAACAATTAAGTCTAATAGGAGCATGTAAGCAAAAACCATCGCAAAAGTAATCCCAACTGATAAATAATCAATCTCGGCTAAAACTTTATAAAGAGTGATTGTTTTATTATCAACTTGTAAATAAACATCACCAACAATCGTATAAATTTCTATGAATAATCGAGCCAGTATAAAAGCTACAAATATTCCAAGTAACACAACCAAAAAGTGAAGTAATTTTTTCATTTTATTGATTCCATTCTGCTTTTATCGCATGGTAGCTAGCTACTGGATCTTTTGCTTGGGTAATTGGACGGCCGACAACAATATAATCTGAACCAATTGTTCTTGCTTCTTTAGGTGTCATTACTCGTTTTTGGTCGCCTTTACTTGCACCTTCTGGGCGAATTCCTGGTGTGAGACAAATGAATTCTTTCGATGTCGCTGCTTTAATTTTTTCAACTTCATGTGCCGAACAAACGACACCGTCAAGTCCTGCTTGAGCGGTTTTTTGTGCGTAATTAATAACCGATTCTTCAAGACTAGTCATAATTTTTTGGTCATTTTGCATAATTTCCTCAGAAGTTGAGGTTAATTGTGTGACCGCAATTAATTTTGGTCTTTGCCGTCCAACTGGCGTTCCAGCCTCTAAACCACGTTTAGCCGCGATCATCATTTCAACACCACCAGCGGCGTGAACATTAACCATATCCACTCCCAAACGTGCTAAGACACGCATTGAGGATTCAACAGTATTTGGAATATCATGGAGTTTTAAATCAAGGAATACACTGTGACCGAGCGATTTTACATAGTAAACAACTTGGGGTCCAGCCGTGTAAAAAAGTTCCATTCCTAGTTTAATATACAATTGTTCTGACGGATCAAATTTTTCGAGAAAATCTTTTACGTCTGAGAATTCAGGGAAATCAAGGGCAATGACAGGTCTATTTTCTTGCATTTTTTCTACTTCCTTTTTCTAAATATTTAATGACAGAATTATCAGCTCCGCTGACAATTCTTTTAGCTATCCATAAAATGCTCGCTTTGGTCGCTAACGAACGAGAGAATTATCAGTTCCACTGACAATTCTTTTAACTATAGATAAAATGCTCGCTTTGGTCGCATTTTACTTACAGAATGATTAAACAGGCTGTCAGTAATTTTAGCTAATAATAAAATCATTTTTTTGAGTTTTTAACTTCTTGAATCAAGTTTTCTAAGCTATCAATTCCATATTGATCCATTACCTCTGGTAATTTTTCAATGATTTTTGGACAGACAAATGGGTCAGCAAAATTGGCAGTGCCAACGGCAACGGCTGAAGCTCCTGCCATATACATTTCTAAAACGTCTTGAGCACTTTCAACCCCGCCCATTCCAATGATTGGAATGTCAACTACTTGAGCCACTTGATGAATGAGTTTGAGTGCAACTGGTTTAATTGCAGGACCCGACAATCCACCTGTGATATTTGCTAAAACAGGTTTTCGTGTTTTCAAATCAAAACGTACACCCATCAGTGTATTTATCATTGTCAATCCATCTGCTCCAGCAGCTTCAACTGCTTTTGCAATCGGAACAATGTCGGTCACGTTGGGTGAAAGTTTCACATACAAAGGCACCTTACTGACCGCTTTACAAGCTTTGACTAGCGCAGCTGCAACATCTGGATCTGTCCCAAAAGCTTGTCCGCCGTGTTTAACATTAGGGCATGAGATATTTAATTCAATGGCTTTCACATTGGGTGCATCTCCAATTTTTGCACAAACAGCCACATAATCATCTTCTTCAGAACCAGCTACATTAGCAATAATCGGAAGGTCTGGAAAATTTTCATTGAGCCAAGGCAATTTTTCGGCCATTATAACTTCTAATCCTGGATTTTGTAGTCCAATTGCATTAAGCATTCCACTCGCTGTTTCAGCCACACGGGGTGTCGGATTGCCAAAACGAGGATGAAGGGTTGTTGCTTTGACCATGATTGACCCTAATTTGTTCAAATCATAATATTTGGCATATTCTTCACCAAAGCCAAAACAACCTGAAGCTGGAATGATTGGATTTTTTAAATCAAGTCCGGGTAATTTTACTGACAGACGATTATTTTCGGTCATTTTTTCTCCTAATTTTTTGTGACAATCATCAGCTCTACTGATGATTTTTTTTATGCCGATAGAGTAGTCCAATTATAGTGATAGTTGTTTTCCAAAAAATACAGGGCCATCTTCACAGACTTTAAGGGCATGATTCTCATCTTCTTTATCATGTTCAACGCAAGCATAACATGCTCCGATTCCACAAGCCATCCGGCTTTCCATTGAAATATAAAGTCGTTCCAACTGGTCATATTTTTTTGCAACAGCTTTGAGCATGGCTGGCGCACCACAAGTATAAAGAGCGTCAACTTCAAAATCAACTTCTTCCATTAACATCCCAACATGACCTTTTGTTCCATAAGAGCCATCGTCAGTTGCAATTTTCAAGCTTACATTTTTTAGTTCAGCAAATTCCTTCTCTAAAATCTTGACCTTTTCAGAAGCGAAACCTAGCAAAATGGTCATTTGGCAGTTTTTTTCTTCAAGTTGTTTAGCCAATTCATAGAGAGGTGGAACTCCGATTCCTCCGCCAACAATTAAAATTTTATCAGTCGAAACTACTTCATCTACTGGAAAACCATTTCCCAGTGGGCCCATTACATCAATTTTTGCACCTGTTTGTAATTTTGAAATTTCATAAGTTCCACTTGTTTCGTCCCCAATTCGATAAAGAATCGTACAAGTTTTTGCGACTTTATCCCAACTGGAAATAGAGATTGGGCGACGTAAAAGCATATTAGCATTAGGCACCGCAAGATGTAAAAATTGTCCCGGCAAATCCATCTCTTCTACTAGCTCTCCTTTAAGAACCATCTCGAAAATATTAGAAGCAACCTCACGTTGGCTGACAATCGTCATCATCTCTTGTAACTTAGGCATTATTTCTCCATTCTTTATTCGGACAGAAGCTACAGCTTGCTGAACCTTCTTTTATTTATCGATAAAATACTCATGTTAATCGCATTACTGACAGAAAGTTCAGCTTACTGAACCTTCTTTTATTTATCGATAAAATGCTCATGTTAATCGCATTGCTGACAGAAAGTTCAGCTTGCTGAACCTTCTTTTATTCATCGATAAAATGCTCATGTTAATCGCATTTTACTGACAGAAAGTTCAGATTTACTGGCAACTCTTTAATTGACACAAAAAAACACTTGTAAGAGAACTTACAAGTGTACTAAAAAACTGGTAATTTACTGACAGAATAAATGCGCTAAAAAAGTTCATCTTTAAGCTGTCAGTAAACCAAATTAAATTTTCCGTATCCTTGCAAGCCTCTCTGGACTTAGTTAAAGGTTTTAAAATATTATAACGAAAAAAGTGTCATTCGTCAAAGATTTTTTTAATGATTGGCCCTAATTTTTTTCAAATTTGGGAAACTGACAATTAAACTCACGATAATCAAGATGAAAAATAGAGCTAAAATAATTGAAGTTCCATGACTTGTTCCAACTTTGAAGCCATTGAGTCCTTGGAAAATTGAAAGTGTCGTTGCGACAACTGCTGTTGCTACTGCACCGATAAATTGTTGCAAAGTATTGACCAAAGCATTTCCATCAGAAAGTTGGTCAGTAGCTAAAGTGCTCAAGCTACAAGTCATCAAGTTACTATATGAAATCCCAAGGCCTAACATCAAGACAATGTGTGCCACCAAGAGTAAAGCAAGACTTTTTGTTGGTAAAAAAACGAAGAGCAAAGCAAGACCAAGAGCTGCTAAAATCAAACCAGTCGTAATTGGTTTTCTGGCACCAATTTGGTCCAAAACTTTCCCAGAAATTGGTGCTAAAACTGCGCCAATCAAAGCTCCAGGAAACATAAATAGTCCCGCCACTGATGAACTAAATCCCGCAGAAACTTGAATAAAACTTGGTAAAACAAAAGATAGACCTAATAGCAAAGCTTGATATACTAAAAGACTGAAAATTAGCGCCACAAATCGGTGATTTTTCAAAATTCCTAAATCAATTAAACTTTCTTTGCGGTTGAATCGAACAAACAAGAAAGCTCCAACCAATCCTACAATAAAGAGTAAGGCGAAAGTCATTAAATGCTCTGCACTTAGAGCCGAAATGAAAGCAAAGAACATGATTGATAATGCAATAACTGGACAAAGCGCCAATTTCTTGGGCGTTTTTGCCCCTTCTCTTGGAAGACAAGCCAAACCAAGCACTAAAGAAATTACCACCAAAGGTAAAAGGAAAATATAGATATAACGCCAATCAAGCGAATTAGAAATAATTCCTCCATAAGTTGGGCCAATAGCCGGAGCGATGGAAGTCGTTAAAGTCCCAATCCCCATCATCATTCCTCTTTTATGAAGTGGTGCTTTAGTCAAAATCAGGTGGAACATCAGAGGTAAACCAATCCCGGTTCCCACCCCTTGTAAAAGTCGGCCAAATAATAGCATGGCAAAATTTGGTGAGAAACAGTTGGTTAAAACCCCAACTAAAAAGATAAGATTAGCGACCAAGAAAAGTTTTCTTGCTGAAAATCGCTCATTAAAATAAGAAGAGAGCGGAATCGTAATCGCAATCACAAGCAGATAAATCGTCGTTACCCATTGTATTTTTGAAGTAGAAAGTCCAAACTCATTAATCAGCGTTGGGAAAGTCACATTCATCGCCGTTTCAATCAAAACGCCAGAAAATGACAAAATCCCTGTAGCAATCACTGCCCCCAATAAGTGGAAATGGTTGTTTTTATTCATGCAATAAAATCTCCTAAAACTAAACAAAAAGAGACGAAATTATTATCCTAAAATAATAATTTCGCCTCTGTATAATTCAACATAATTTATGTTATCTGTACGAAAGTTATAACTTGTCTATTATATCTATAAATCTGATAAAATGCAAGCCTTAACTTTAATTTAGTTTTTATGCATTAGAACTGTTTCAAAAGCATATTTATCATAACGATGAACATTCGTCGAAAATTCAAAAGTTCTCCCATCTGATAGATAACCAACTTGTGAGACTAAAACAATTGGATCTCCAAACTCTCCACCTAACTCTGTCAATTCTTCATCAGTCCCTTTTCGAGCTTCAATTCTACGATGAGCACTTCCAATCGTTAAACCAAGTTCATCTTCAATATACTCATAAATTGACCCTGAACAGATTTCAAAAGTTAAATTTTTGATTAAATCAACGGGCATATAAGTACTCTCAATAACATAAGGTTCTCCATCTATCAAACGAGTACGGACAACATGGTATAAATCACTAACTTCACCTAGTCCCAATCGTTCCATTATTTCTGGCTCAGACTTTACTACCTCAAATACTAAAATTCGGCTTTCAACCACTTTATCAGCAAAGAATGCACTTGAACCCTGAAACTGATTGACCACCTTTAATTTTTCAATGTCCTCAGTACTTAATCCTTTAACAAATGTTCCACTTCCTCTTCGCTTAACAATTAAACCTTCATTGACAAGCTCATCCATTGCTTTTTTTATTGTTAATTTGGAAGCACTATATTTCATAATCATTTCCGATTCTTTAGGGAGTAAAGTTCCAGGTTTATATTTTCCCGAAATAATTTTATTTCTTACATCATTTCGGATTTTTGCGTATTTATTCAAATACCTCTCCTTTCAAAACCTTCTCTATTATTATCCGAATTATAGCACTATTTACCTCAAAAAAGAAATGTTTAATTAAATTTATCAAAGAATTCCTCAGAAAGCTCTAATACCGAATGTTCTGCTAAATTTTTAAAGTAATAAGCCGATTTTTTTAAAGTCTTTTCTTGTGTATGGATATTCACCGAAATCAAGCCATAACGATTACGATAAGAATTACGCCAACTAAAACAATCAATCGGTGTCCATAGATGAAAGCCAAAACAAGAACTTCCCTCCTCGATTGCTTGATGCAACCAATACAAATGTTCTTGAATAAATTGAATCCGATAATCATCATCAATCTGTCCCTCTTCATTCAAATAACGTTCCTCATTGCTAACTCCCATACCACATTCTGACACAAACCAAGGAATATTATCATAATTTTCTTGGATATTTTTTGCAATTTCATATAATGCTCGAGGATAAATTTCCCAACCCTTATCAACATTCATTCGAGCACCCAGCATTTGATAATTAGCAAAATATTTATTTGGTAACCAATCTATAGCTAAGCTATCTGGTGAATAATAGGGCTTTTGTGCTCGATTTGGATGATAATAGTTAACTCCAAGTCTATCGACTTTATTATTTTTTATAATTGCTAATTCTTCTTTAGTTGATTGCCAAATTACTTTATCTTTAGTTAAGATTTCAACCAATTCCTTAGGAAATTCTCCTTTGACAGAAGCATCCATGAATAGCTGATTTTGCCATAAATCCGCAATATGAGCCGCAGCTATATCTTTTTTATCCTCTGACGCTGGATAATTTGGGCTTAGATTTAATACAATTCCTATTTTACCATTAGGATTTTGATTGATTTCATGAAATTTTTGAATTGCTAAACTTGAAGCTAATTGCAAATTATAGGCTACTTGTACTGCAAGTTTTCCATCAACCAAATCTGGATAATGAAATTGATAGAGATAACCCCCTTCAACCACTACCATTGGCTCATTATGGGTAAACCAGTCACTCACTCGATCGCTAAAGAGTTTAAAACATTGCTCAGCAAATTTTACATACAATGTAATCACATGTTTATTTGTCCATCCTCCATATTTATGAAGTAAATCAACTGGTAAATCAAAATGATGTAGATTGATGACTGGGCGAATTCCATTGGCTATAAACTCATCAATGACAGCATTATAAAAGTCGACTGCATCTTGATTTACTGTCCCCTCTTCTAAATCATCAATTAAACGTGACCATTGAATGCTTGTCCTCACCGAATTTAAACCCGCTTTTTCATCAACTTAATATCTTCTCGAAAATCATTATAAAAATTACTAGCCATATCAGGACCAATACCCTGCCAAAAATGTTCAGGAAATTTTTCAAAATCATAATCAAAAATATTGGCGGCTTTCTTTTTAAACCGGCCTTCAGTTTGTGGACCACTTGTCGCCGCCCCCCACCAAAACTCTTTTGGAAATATTAATTTAGTCATTTATTTTCACTTTCTTTTTATCTAAGTGTTTAAAGGAAATATCAATCATTTTACAGAATAATCCAGGAATAAAAAATAAGAACCAAACTCGATTAAAACCAGTCAAGAAAATAGCTAAAATAATGAGCATTAAGCTATAAATTGCCATTGTCCAATTTCTCATTAGTTTTTGCATGACATCTGTAAACTTTTCAAGTCTATAATAGGTCTTGAAAATAATATATATCAAAGTCAGAACAAAATAAGCCAAACTAACCAAAATCAAAAATGTACTTAAGTTACTTAAAGGAAAATGGCTAGCCAAAATGAAAACTCCGACTGTAAAAAGAAAAATCAAATTGCTCCATTCAAATTTCAACTTAACCTCTTTTGTTCTTTCGTGATATTTATCATAGTAAGTTCCTTCAATGTAAGCAAAGGTCCTTTTAAAAGAAAAAGTTGTCCCTAAAAAAACAAAACCAAGCAGAAAATTTAACCAGAACATTAAAGAGGCTATGATTATCATATAAACCTGTTGAACAAACCAAATAAAACCTGATACTTTCATTTAACCGCTCCTGTTACCCCATTATAAATATATTTTTGTAAAACGATAAAGACAATCAAAATCGGAATAATCACAATCATAACCCCAGCCAAGATGACCGGCCATTGCACAACCGATGAACCTTTGAAAGCAAAAAGTGCCGTCGAAATGACCTGTAAACTAGGGTCTGGCATATAAAGATATGGATTATAAAAATCATTATATACACCAACACCAGAAATAATGACCATAGTTACAATCGGTGCTTTCAGATTTGGCAAAATGATTGACCAAAAGATTCTAAAGTATGATGCCCCATCTAGCAAAGCAGATTCATCTAAAGAATAAGGAATTTCTTGTAAAAATTGGAGAAAAATGTAAAGTGCAATCACATTTGTTCCAATATAAAGGATAATCACTGACCAACGCGTCCCTACTAAGCCAAGTTTATTAACTAATTGAAAGACTGCAACTTGCGAAGTAATCGCTGGAATCAACATAGCGATTGTAAATAAAGCTAAAATGAGCCTTTTCAGCCGAAATTCAAACCGATTCATCACATAAGCAAATGATGAGGAAATCAAAAGTTGTCCAACCATTGATACCACGAAAATAATCACAGTATTCTTAAAGCCAGTCAACATATTCCCTTCGGTAAAAGCTTTAGTATAATTATCTATTGAAAAATGTTTTGGCAAGGTCAATACACCAGAATTAGTAAATTCTGTCATTGATTTAAATGACCCTATAAACACGACTAAAAGCGGTAAAACTGCTACAATAGCAGCTAAAACTAATGGAATATATTTTAGAACGTCACCAATATGAAAGACTTTCTTGTTCGTTTTATTCATCATGCACCTGCTTTCTTTTTAGCATCACTTCTGTCTTGCGTTAAAATAAACTGAGCTGCCGAAACGAGGACGACAATAATCAAAAGAATAACAGCCATTGCTGAAGCTAGTCCCACTTGATTATAATTAAAAGCTGTTTGTACCGTTTGAATGACGAATGTCATTGTTCCATTTGCACCTCCTGTCATGATGTATGGCACTTCAAATACTGAAAGTGATCCCGAAACAGATAAAATAATATTCAAAAATAAGATATTTCTGATTGCTGGAATAATGATATATCGAAATTGATTCCAACGATTCGCACCATCAATTTCTGCTGCTTCATAAATTTCAGGGTCAACTGATTGAATGGCACCAAGAAAAATTAAAAAATTAAATCCCATATAACGCCAAATAGATACAAATGATAAAGAAATATTATTGATTGATTGATTTCCTAACCAGAGCGGAAGGTGATGGATTCCAAACAGATGTAAAAGAGAATCTAATGTTCCACCAGTTTTATAAAAATATAAGAACATAAAACCAATCGCTACCCCATTAAGTAAGTAAGGGAAAAATAAAATTCCTTTCCAAAAATTTGCAAATTTAACTTTGAAAGATAAAATTGTCGCAAAAAGTAGGGCAAGTCCAAGTTGCGGAAAACTTGATAAAAAATAATATAAACTTGTCTTAAAAACACCAAAATAATTGGGATTTGAAAAAACTTTTTCATAATTAGCAAATCCGAGATAGTTTGAGCTTGGCGAAATTCCGTTCCAATCGGTCAGCGAATATTGAACCATTTTCACCAAGGGATAGTAGGAAAACATTAAAAGCAAGACAATAGGGACAATAGTAAATGAAAAAATAATTAATCTTTTCTGCGCTTTTTGCGATAACTTACTCAAGATAAGAACCTCCAAAATGAAAGGTTGGAAAATAAATTTCCAACCCAGCACCTTTCTTTTTTCTAAAAATATATTTAAATTATGAAATTTTCTACTTTTTATCCGGATTATATTGTTTTACATTTTGTGACCAAGCAGTATTTAATCCATCCATAATAGAGGCAAAAGACTTCTTAGATGAGCCAACTCCTGAATCAATAATTTGTTGTTTAACAGTTTGAGTTGTACCAATTCCAACTTGCGAACCATTATTAATATTTGAGAATAAGTCTGCTTTATCTGCTGGTGTAGAACCTGCTTCAAAGAATACGACTCCATTTTTCTTAGCATCATTTAAATCTGTTGGGTAAGGTTGATTTTTCATAGCTGTCATTCCACCATTATCTTTAGCGAAATCAGATTTATCTACCAGCCAATTAACCCAATCCTTAGCGGCTTCTTGATTTTTACTGTTTTTATTAACTCCCCAGTTATAGTCGCCACCAACAAGCATATAAGTTTTTCCGTCAGGAGCGGTTTGTGGGAAGGGTTCAACGTTAATCGCATCTTTATTTGATGACATTTGAGATTGAACTTGAGGAACAGCCCATGTCGCAAGCATCATCACTGCAACTTTATTTTTAGCCATTTGCGAAACTGAAGTATTCCAATCATCTGTCGTTGGATCATGATTAATCAAGCCATCTTTAGCAGCGGTGTAAAGTGTATTGTAAATAGTATACATGGGCTGGCCTTCTGTGAAAGGTTTATCTGTTTTGGCAAGTGCTAAATCAAAGTTTGGATCTCCAGCTACTGATGAACGTTGGAAGTCCCAATCAACTAATGCCCAACCACAAGCATAGTTGGTGTACAAAGGAGTAACATCAGGTAATTTTGCTTTAATTGTTTTTAAATCTTGGATAAATTCATCCGTAGTCGTGGGCCATTTATCAATACCAGCTTTTTTGAAAACATTCCAATTAACGACAAAACCATTTGCATTGACTTCTGAAGGAAGTCCGTATTGTTCTCCTTTGTAAGTACGGTCTTGTAGACTAGTATATTTCTTTTCTAAATCCTTGGTTTTACCTAGTGAGCTAAAGAAATTAGGATAGTCTTTTGGTGCAACTGCTGCTGGAATCGCAACGACATCACCAAAATTTTTCGATGACATCCGTGTTTGCTCTGTTTGGTCATAGTTATTTAAGGCTTGTTCTTTAATAGTGATGTTAGGGTATTCTTTATTAAACTCAGCAATATACTTTTTCCACATTCCATTGGAGTGCATGTCAGTTTTTTGGTTAACAAAGGTAATGGTTGCCTTGATATTCTTTCCAGTCCCCGACGAGGAGGTTTTGCTACCGCAAGCTGCAAGCGTTAGTGCTGCCAAACCCATAATAGCGAGTGAACCAAAAATATACCGTTTTTTCATGATGATTTTCTCCTTATCCGCTTTTTTGTAAGCGTTTTTATTTTATGGAATAAGTATATACTTTTAAAATATTTTTGTCAACACTTTTTTTGATTTTATTACACTATACGTTTTTTAAGGTTTATCATAATAATCTTTGATTAATTTTTCAGCTGGTTTGTTGTAAAAAGCATAATCTTTGTCAAATCTTGCCTGATCCTCAGAATAAACTTGAGCTTTCCAATCCCAGAGACCAAAACCTAAGACAAAATCCACCTTGGCACAAGCGGTGAGCATTCCTTTATAATACCGCGTTTGAGCTTCAAGATTTACTTCTCCTTTGATGGTCCAATCATTTGGCAATAAATCTCCACCATCAATACTTGGAGCACCTGCTTCACAGAAGAAAAAAGGTTTGTCATATTTTTTTATGACTTTTTCGATTCGCCTTAGCTCTTTATCCCATTGATCAAAGGGATAATATCCAGAACTTGAAATGACGTCAACTGCATCCCACCAAGTCAAATGATTTTCTTGGTATTTGTCACAATTATAAGTAATCAAACCTTTATAAATCTCACGAACATCGTCAATCAACTTCCGCCATTCTTTTTCTCGATGGTCTGAGCTAACGAGCTCACAGCCTACAACAAACATTGTAGCTCCACATTCTTGAGCGATTTTAGCATAATGAAGCTGAAATTCAGTATAAGCTGCAAACCAATCTGACCATTTTGGTTCACAAATAACATCAATATCAAAAAAATTAATATAAGCTCGCCAAGTGCCATCGGTACAATTAATCATTGGTTTTAAGATGACGTCTAGTCCCAGACTTTGAGCATAGCGAATTGTCGCTTTTACTTCCTCATCTTTTGGTGGCATAGTCTGCCAATTAATGCTTGTTGTGTGAGCATTTGCTTGCTCAGCTACAATGGTTAAAACAATCGTATTAATATTTGTTCGTTCTTTCAGAATTTTCATCGACCGCTGAGCATTGCAATTATTTAACTCTCCTGGTTTAGCATAGTATCCAAAACTTGCTGCTTTGATTGCTTTCATTTTTCTTGCCTTTCTCTTATCAAAAGTATATACTTATATTAAACAAAATAAGTGTAAACCTTTTCAAAAAGAATTGCAAGACTAAATCGGAGAGTATTATGGCAAAAATAAACAATTGGCAGGATTATCAAGGAAGTTCACTTAAACCAGAGACTTTTGAAAAATTTTGGGATGAAAAAATTAATTTGGTTTCGAATCATCATTTTGAATTTGAATTAATAGAAAAAAATCTTTCCTCTAAGGTAGCAAAGTTTTATCATTTATGGTTTACAGCTATTGATGGAGCTAAAATTCATGCTCAGTTAATTGTTCCCAAGAATTTGAAAGAGAAATACCCAGCCATCTTACAATTTCATGGTTATCATTGCGATAGTGGGGATTGGGTCGATAAAATAGGGATAGTTGCCGAAGGGAATGTAGTTCTTGCGCTTGATTGTCGAGGACAAGGTGGTTTAAGTCAAGATAATATTCAAACTATGGGGATGACAATGAAGGGACTCATTGTTCGAGGAATTGATGAAGGGTATGAAAATCTCTATTACGTTCGCCAATTTATGGACTTAATAACTGCAACCAAAATTTTATCCGAGTTTGATTTTGTTGATGAAACAAATATAAGTGCACAAGGTGCTTCTCAAGGTGGAGCGCTTGCCGTTGCTTGCGCCGCACTTTCTCCTCTTATAAAAAAGGCGACTGCCACTTACCCCTTTCTTTCAGATTATCGCAAAGCTTATGAGCTTGGTGCCGAGGAATCTGCTTTCGAAGAACTTCCATATTGGTTTCAGTTTAAAGATCCACTTCATCTAAAAGAAGACTGGTTTTTTAATCAGTTGGAATACATTGATATTCAAAATTTAGCACCAAGAATTAAGGCTGAGGTCATTTGGATCCTAGGCGGCAAAGATACTGTTGTTCCTCCGATTACGCAAATGGCGGCTTACAATAAAATACAAAGTAAAAAATCTCTCTATGTCTTACCTGAATACGGCCATGAATATCTTCCTAAAATTAGCGACTGGTTAAGAGAGAATCAATAAATTCCGACTTTAGTCTGATTTTAGTAAATTTTCAAATAATTGATAGGTTTCGTCAGAGAAATTTGATATAATTAAGTCAAATAGCTGAGCTATTCACTAAAGGAAAGGAAGGCAAATTCATTCTCTAAAATTTTGTTTTGAATTGAATTTGTTTGTAAAAGAATACATGGGAATTATTAAAGCTGCAACAGGTTCACTCGGTGGGGCGTTGGCTGACCAATGGCTTGAGGTCATTGAGCCAAATGAAATGTCAGACCAAACGGTTTTCACTAAGGGAATTAAAGTAAGAAAAGATGCAAAACGTGGTTCTAATCGTAAAGGAACCGAAGACGTAATTACTGACGGTTCTATCGTTCACGTTTATGAAAACATGATGATGATTCTTGTGGATGGTGGTAAAATTATTGATTACACCGCTGAACCTGGATATTATACTGTCAAAAACGACACTGCGCCAAGTCTTTTTAATGGTGATTTGCGTGATTCAATTCAAGAAAGCTTCTTCCGTTTCAAATTTGGTGGAACAACTCCTCAAAAACAAGAAGTTTATTATGTCAATCTTCAAGAAATTAAAGGCATTAAATTTGGAACAGCGACACCTCTTCAATACTTTGATAATTTTTATAATGCAGAGCTTTTCTTGCGTACACATGGAACTTATTCAATAAAAATCACTGACCCTCTTGCTTTTTACGCAAACGTCATTCCTAAAAATGCTGACCATGTCGAAATTCAAGAAATTAATGACCAATATTTGGCTGAATTTTTAACGGCTTTAAATACGTCAATTAACCAATATTCTGCTCAAGGCGAACGGGTTTCATTCTTAACTTCAAAAAGTATGGAGCTCAGCAAATACATGGCCTCTGTTCTTGATGAAGATTGGAAACAGTTGCGAGGAATGGAAATTGTTTCCGTTGCTGTCGCTAGCATTTCTTACACTGATGACAGTCAAAAATTAATTAACATGCGTAATCAAGGCGCAATGCTTGGTGACCCTTCTATCCGTGAAGGTTTTGTCCAAGGAGCTGTTGCTCGTGGTCTTGAAGCCGCTGGTTCAAACACTGGTGGTGCGACAAATGCCTTTATGGGAATGAATATGGGTGGACAAAATCTAGCTGGTTTTTCACAAACTAACCAAGCTCAAATGCAAGCCCAAGCAGAGAACAAGGCCGATACTTGGACTTGTCCTGAATGTAATACTAAAAATACCGGTAAGTTCTGTTCAAATTGTGGGCAAGCGAAACCCTCAGCAACTCCTGTTATGCCTGAATTAAATATGGCTTGTAACGAGTGTGGAGCAGTCGTTAATTTGGCGAATGGTGTTCCTAAATTCTGTCCTGAATGTGGTAAGCCTTTTGTTGCCAAAGCGCTCTAAGACATGTAAATAATGATTTAAGATAAAGTAGTTCTAACTTAGGGCTGCTTGTCTTTGCGTATTTTTAAGAATTTATTTCTGATGAAAATTCTTTTAGTTTCTAACTGAATTTCCCCTGCTAAATAAGCAGATTTCATAACTTAAAAGTAAGGAGTAACGATGAGCGAAAGCCAAGTTCTTACACATAAATGTCCCAATTGTGGAGGTCCACTGCTTTTTGAACCCAAAAATCAAAAATTTCACTGTGAATATTGTGGTTCAACATTTACGGAACAAGAAGTTTCTGATTTCGAGGCCAAGCAAGAGGCAGCAAAAGTTACTGACAGTCCTATCAGCTCTGTCAGTAACGCTGAAACGACTGACGAAACGGAAAAAATTACTGACAGCGACCAAAAAAGAGCTGACGAAAACACTGACGAAGAAATTGGACTATTTCTCTGTCCATCTTGTGGTGCAGAAATCGTCACTGATGCGACAATTGCTTCAACTTGGTGCTATTATTGTCATAATCCGGTTGTTCTGACCGAGCGATTGTCTGGTAAATTTCTCCCCGAAAAAATTCTCCCTTTTCAAATTGAGAGAAAAGCGGCTGAAGAACAATTTTTAGACTGGGTGGGCAAGAAAAAATTTGTTCCCAAGGCCTTTTTTGACAAAAAACAAATTCAAAATCTATCAGGCGTTTATTTCCCCTATTGGGCTGTTGATGCTGAATTATCTGGCGGTATTTCGGCGCAAGCCACCAATTTACGTGTTTGGATGGTTGGCGATACCGAGTACACTGAGCATTCTCAATATGAGATTCAGCGGGGCGGAGAGACAAAATTTAAGGATTTAATCAAAAATGCCTTGAAAAAAAATCTGTCAGACAAGATGGTTGGCGCCGTTCAGCCTTTTGATATGACTGCTGCTATTCCTTTTAAAAATCAATATCTTTCTGGCTTTTTAACTGAAAAACGAGATATTGAATTCCCTGATATGAAAGAAAATGTTGAACGGGAATTTCGTCAATATGCTGACGGATTAATGGAATCAACAATTGTCGGTTATACTTCTGTCAGTAATTTACAAAGTAATCAGCAGATTAAAAATATCGATGAAGAATACGTTTTACTCCCAATCTGGCTGGTTACTTATAAAGAAGCTGGCAATGACCGTCTCTTTTATTACGCGATGAATGGTCAAACTGGTAAAGTAGCCGGACTTCTACCCATTGATAAGAAAAAACTTTGGACAGTTGCCATTGGAATCTTTATTCTAGTGCTTCTTCTTGGAATTATTGTGGGGTATTTGCTATCATGAGAAAAAAATTAGTCATTCTTTCTTTATTTTTCCTAAGCTTCTTCTTTTTACTCATTGCACCAAAGACAGCAGCGGCGACGTTCTCATCAGGAGTTGAAGATAATCTTCAGCTTTTAGGTGGAAATGTAACCCTCCTTGAACAAGAAGCTCAGAAATTGGCCAATGAAACAAAAGCGGGTGTCTATGTTGTCACGACAGATAGCTCTACCCCTGCCAGTCAAATGGCAAAAACTTATCTGGCTGATAAAGTAGGCGCTAAAAACAACGGTGTCGTTTTGGTCATTAACATGAACTTACGTAAAGTTTATATTTGGGCAACAGGAAATCTTAAATACTACTTGCCTTCAAGTCGAATTGAAAAAACCTTAGACATTGTCCAACCCGAATTGACTGACAATAATTATTATCAGGCTGTCAGTGGATTTTTTGACCAAGTTTCTAAATATTACCAAGCAGGAATTCCAACATCAAGAAAGTATTCTATCAATTCCGAAACAGGAGCTGTAACTTTCCATCGCAGCTTTCAACCCTTATCAATTTTGATTGCTCTTATCATTTCTTTGATTGCAGCTGGTGGCTTCGTTTGGACCATCTATCGTCGTTACCAAATGAAAGATGCTCATGCCGTATGGCGTTACGATTACGGCCGAAATGGTAATTTAGAACTTCATCAACGTGAAGATATTTTAGTCAACACATTTATAACTACAAGAATTATCCCTCGTCCTTCTTCTGATAACAATAATTTCAGTGACGGTTCTGGTGGCGGACGTTCTTTCTAAATAAAAAGGAATCACAAAATGATTCCTTTTTATTTTTGAATAATTTTATATTCCCCAGATTTTAGATTTCCCAGTGAATATTGACCAATTGACCAACGAATTAACCGAAGCGTTGGGAAACCAACCGCTGCCGTCATTCTTCTAATTTGCCGATTTTTTCCTTCTTTGATTGAAATTTCAACCCAGCTAGTCGGAATTGCCTTTCGTTCACGAATTGGTGGAGTTCGTTCCCAAAGCCAATCAGGTTCATCAATTAATTTTACTTTCGCAGGCAATGTTTTTCCATCTTTTAATAGAAGACCTTTTTGCAACTTTTGCGCTGCTTCTGACGAAAATTCTCCCTCTACTTGAACCAAATAAGTCTTGTAAGATTTTGATTTTGGGTCTGTCAGTAAATGATTGAGCTTTCCATCATCTGTCAGTAAAAGTAGACCTTCACTATCTTTATCCAATCTTCCAGCAGCATAAACATTTGGTATTTTAATATAATCTTTTAAAGTTTTCCGCCCCTCTCCGTCAGTAAATTTTGTTAGTACATCATAAGGTTTATTAAATAATATAATCATAATTTTTTTGCAAAAGTTCATCTTTCTCAAATCTATTTCTATTAATTATTTTACCAAAAAAAATAATTATTAGCTTACAAACAGAGTCATAGCTAAGACTGATGGAGGAATTTTAATTGATTTACTGCTTTAAGACCAATAATAGAATAAAATATTAGAATATTTAATATTAGTATAAGCCCCTAATAAAATAATAAAAAACTCCCGTTTAAAATGAAAGTTTTTTATTTTAGAGTAAAAGGAAGTTTTTTACTAAGCATTCGTTTCTTCTCTTTTTGAGTTTTTTATGTTTCCACAACAAAATAATGAAAATAAGACAAGTAGTAATAAACTGACGACTAATAATATCCTTGTTCAGGGATAGTAATCCTTAGAACATTCTTTCTTATAATGGTTTTGTTATAGACAAATTAAATTTTGAAACTTTTTATTTTTTAAATATTTTTAGTTGTAAAACTACGACTTTGCATTACTTTTAAAATTGCAGCAACAGTATCTAGTGATGTGAAAAGTGGAATACCGCGACTAATTGCTTCTTGGCGAATACGGAAACCATCGGTAGCCGTTGTTAATGAGGCACGAGTATTTCCCATTGTATTCACAACTGCTTGAACGCGTCCATGACGGATATCTTCAACTAATGTTCCTTCTTCATCTTCTCCACCAGCTAGTTTTTCAACTTCACGGACATAAAGTCCATTTTCCTTAAAGAATGCAGCGGTTCCTTGAGTTGCAACTAATGAATAACCTATTTCTGCGAAATCTTTAGCAAGTTCTAGCGTTTCTTCTTTATCTTCATCAGCAACTGTGAATAAGACCGAACCATAATCTGCCATGTGCAGTTTAGCGGCTTCAAATGATTTATAAAGTGCTTTTTCAAGGGTCACATCTGAACCCATTGCTTCACCTGTTGATTTCATTTCTGGACCAAGTAAGCTGTCAACTTTTGCTAGTTTTGTAAAGCTAAAGACTGGTGCTTTCACGTGAACCATATCAGGAGTTTCTGCTAAGCCCTCTGTGTAGCCTAAATCCTTCAAGTTTTTCCCTAAAATCATTTGTATCGCCAATTGTGCCATTGGGATGTTTGTCACTTTAGATAAAAAGGGAACAGTCCGTGACGCGCGTGGATTTACCTCAATGACATAAACTTGTTCTTCAAAAATAACAAATTGAATGTTCATCATTCCGATGCAGTTCAAACCAATTGCTAATCGTTTAGTGTAATCAACAATTGTATCAATAATTTCTTGTGAAAAAGTTTGTGGTGGATAGACAGCCATTGAGTCACCTGAGTGAACCCCTGCTCGTTCAATATGTTCCATAATTCCTGGAAGAAGAACTTCTGTGCCATCACAGATTGCATCAACTTCACATTCACGTCCTTGTAAATAAGAATCAACGAGTACTGGATGTTCAGGTGAAGCTTTTACCGCACGATTCATGTAATCACGCAGGTCTTTTTCATTATTAATGATTTCCATTGCTCGACCGCCTAAAACAAAAGATGGGCGAATAAGGACTGGATAACCAATTTTATTGGCGTTAGCAACAGCTTCTTCTTCATTTGTTGCTGTAGCTCCTGGTGGTTGTGGAATCTCTAAATCTTGTAATGCTTTTTCAAATAAATCTCTGTCCTCAGCACGGTCTAAATCTTCAACTTGCGTTCCTAAAATTTTAACCCCAGCTTTAGAGAGAGGTTCCGCTAAATTGATAGCTGTTTGTCCGCCAAATTGAACAATCACGCCTTCTGGTTGTTCTAAGTCAATGATATTCATCACATCTTCAAAAGTTAGTGGTTCAAAATAGAGCTTATCTGAAATTGAGAAATCTGTCGAAACGGTTTCTGGATTAGAGTTGATGACAATTGCTTCTTTTCCAAGGGCTTGAAGTGCTTTTACACAGTGAACTGTCGCATAATCAAATTCAACTCCTTGTCCAATTCGGATGGGACCTGAGCCGAGTACAATTATTTTCTCTTTGCTTGAACGTTTAGATTCATTTTCCCATTCATAAGTTGAATAGAAGTAAGGTGTTGAGCTTTCAAATTCAGCCGCGCAAGTATCAACCATTTTGTAAACTGGAATAATTTGATTTTCTTGTCTACGACGTCTTACTTCTTCTGGACTAACGTTCCATAATTTGGCAATCTGACGGTCAGAAAATCCATTTTTCTTAGCCGTTTTTAAGAGTTCGGGTTCAAATATATTTACTTTTAATTGGTCTTCAATTTCGACGATATGGAGTAATTTATCAAGAAAGAAAATATCAATCTTGGTTAAATCAGCAATTTCTTCAATCGGAATTCCACGACGAATCGCTTCTGAAACATAGAAAAGTCGGTCATCTTGTGTTTTAACCATTTTTTCATAGAGGATTTCATCATCTGCTTCTTGTGCTTCTTGTAAATCATTATGAAAAACACCAATTTCAAGTGAGCGTACAGCTTTTAGAAGACTTTCTTCGATATTACGTCCAATTGCCATGACTTCGCCTGTTGCTTTCATTTGTGTTCCTAGGTGACGGTCACCATTTTCAAATTTATCAAATGGGAAGCGAGCGATTTTTGCTACAACGTAGTCAAGTGCTGGTTCAAACATGGCATAAGTTTTATTAGTGACTGGATTAATGATTTCATCTAGTGTCATCCCAATTGCAATTTTAGCAGACATTTTTGCAATTGGATATCCTGTTGCTTTAGAAGCTAAGGCTGATGAACGACTTACCCGTGGGTTAACTTCGATTACTCGATATTCATAAGAATGTGGGTCAAGGGCAAGTTGAACATTACATCCCCCTTCAATTTTTAGGGCACGAATAATATTTAGTGAAGCGTCACGAAGCATTTGATATTCGTTATCTGAGAGCGTTTGGCTTGGTGCGAAAACGATTGAGTCACCTGTGTGAACTCCAACTGGGTCAAAATTTTCCATATTGCAGACAACAATCGCATTGTCAGCAGAATCACGCATAACTTCATATTCGATTTCTTTATAACCAGCAATTGATTCTTCAATTAGGCATTGTGTTACTGGAGAAAGTTTTAGTCCATTTGCCACAATCTCACGAAGTTCTTCTTCGGTATCACAAATTCCTCCACCTGTTCCACCCATGGTAAATGCAGGACGGACGATGATTGGATAACCAATTTTGTCAGCAATTTCAACTGCTTCATCAACCGTTGTTGCAATATCACTGGCACAGAGTGGCTCACCAATTCTTTCACATAATTCTTTAAAGAGCTCACGGTCTTCTGCTTGGTCAATGGCGCTTAATTTTGTTCCAAGAAGTTCAACATTAAGCTCTTCTAGAATTCCTGTTTTGGATAATTCCATTGCCATGTTAAGCCCTGTTTGTCCACCAAGTGTTGGCAATAAGGCATCAGGACGTTCCTTACGCAAAATTTTACTGACAAACTCTAAAGTAATTGGTTCAATATAGACAGTGTCAGCTATTTCTCTGTCAGTCATGATTGTTGCCGGATTTGAATTGACTAAAACAACTTCGTAGCCTTCTTCTTTAAGTGCAAGACAGGCTTGTGTTCCTGCATAATCAAATTCTGCGGCTTGACCAATAATGATTGGTCCAGAACCGATAATCATGATTTTTTTGATATCATTGCGTTTTGGCATTTGTTTTCTCCTTTGTAGTAAAGCATAACTTCGTTGCAAATGATTCACAACCCGCTTCGCTCCTTGCGCACTTTATTTTCAACATTAAAATGTCATAAATAAAGCAAAAACATCTGCCAGAAACCTAGCAGATGTGTCCTAAAATGCCTTAGCAACTTACTGACAGTTCTGTCAGTAACTTTTAAGGATAATATTTCTTGTTCACAACCTTGCTAGCCTCTCTGGACTAGATTAAAAGTTTTATTGTTTATTAGTTTAGCAAAATAATTGAGCTTTTACAAGTTTTAAAACACTTTTCCTTAAGAAATTAATTAAAATAATTTTTGGATTTCTTCTTCCATTTCTTTAGGTTCCGTTTTTGGGGCAAAACGTTCAATAACATTTCCTTCTCGGTCAATTAAAAATTTTGTGAAATTCCATTTAATGGTCCCGCTAAGTGCCCCTTTTGCTTCTTTTTTCAAAAATTGATAAAGGGGATGTGCTTCTTTACCATTGACTTTAATTTTTTGAAACATGGGGAAAGTGACTCCATAATTTAACTGACAAAATTCATTGATCTCCGAATTTTCGCCAGCGTCTTGATTAGCAAATTGATTACAGGGAAAACCTAAAATTTCCAATCCTTGGTCTTTATAGTTTTCATACAACTTTTCAAGTCCTTCAAATTGCGGTGTAAAGCCACATTTACTTGCAGTGTTGACCACAATTACAACTTTGCCTTTAAAATCAGACATTGAAACAGTTTCGCCGTTCATTTTAACGGCACTAAAATCATAAAAATTCATTTGATTGCCTCCATGGCTTTTATTTAATTATTTATTGACAATACCGATTCTGTCAGTAAAAATTTATGGCTGTCAGTAAAATTTTACTGACAGAAATTTTATCGCTTACTTCTTAACTATTTTTAGTATAACAAATATTGATTTTTAAGCCAAGAACTTGAATTTTATGTTAAACTATTTTTATGAAATATAAAACTCGACGAAGAAAACCAAATCGACGTCAATCCTTGTTAAAACAGCTCATCTTTATTTTCCTAGTTATTTTAGGAATCTTAGTCTATAATAAAATTTTTAATAACCAAGCACAAAAGCCGTCTGAAGCACAACTTCAAGAAATTAATGAACATAAATTCATCAAAGAAATTGCTCCACTCGCTCAAAAATCACAAAAAGAAAGTCAAGTACTCGCTTCTATCACCATTGCTCAGGCCTGCCTTGAGTCTAATTTTGGCAAAAGCGAACTTGCAAGCAAATATCATAATCTTTTTGGTGTCAAAGCATCTGGTGATGTGCCAAAGGTTTCGCTTGCTACGCAAGAATATGAAAATGGTCAGTGGGTCACTGTCCAAGGTGTTTTCCGTGTATATCCAAATTTTGCTGATTCAGTTTCGGCACACACCCAGCTTTTCCTTTACGGAACAACTTGGAATTCTAAACAATATGCTTCGGTTCTTAGTGCAACTGATTATAAAACTGCTGCTAAAGCCGTTCAAAATTCTGGCTATGCAACAGACCCCACTTATGCTGACAAACTTATCAATATGATTGAAACTTATCATTTAAATCAATATGATAAAAGTTCAAGTATTTAAAAATCACTGACAGATTTTTGTCAGTGATTTTTTTAAAATTTTAATGTTTTTCAAAAACGCCTTTAATTGACTTGAGAATTTCCATACAGATTACAGCAATTACGGCAAGTCCTGCTGCTACAATCCATTGAGACCAACCAAAAGCAGCTGGAATTGAGAAAATTTCTCTGAGGAATGGAAGAGTAGTCAAGCTGTATAAAGCAAGACAGAAAGTCACAGCCATCAAAACGTACTTATTCGTTGTAAAACCAAGTTTTAAAATATTTTGTGAATTTGAACGTGCAGCAAAAGTTTGCAAAGTACGTGCCAAAATCAAAGTTGTAAAGGCCATAGCCACACCCATTTCAGGTGATGTTTTTTGTCCAACATATTGCGAAATAATCGCCGCAATCCCAATCAATGAACCCCGAATCAAAATAACCCGCATTAACCCATTGGCAAAGATTCCTTCATTTAACTGACGAGGAGCTTTTTCCATAACATCTGGTTCTGCTTTTTCCATCCCTAAGGCAATTGCTGGGACAGAGTCATTGACCAAGTTAATAAATAAAAGTTGCAAAGCAGTGAATGGATTGACCCAGCCCACGACCAAAGCAAAGACAATCGCAATAATCGCTCCTAAGTTTCCAGAGAAAAGGTAACTAATTGATTTTTTGATATTATCATAAACCACACGACCAATTGATACAGCAGAAACAATTGATACGAAATTATCATCAGTCAAAATCATACTTGACGCATCTTTTGCTACATCTGTTCCTGAACCCATTGCAATCCCAATATTAGCTTGTTTCAGGGCTGGAGCATCATTTACACCATCACCAGTCATCGCGGTTACTTGATGCTCATTTTGCCAAGCATGAACAATCCGAATTTTATTTTCAGGAGACACACGAGCATAAACCGAAATCTTTTCTAAATTTTCACGAAGTTCATCCTCAGTCAGTGCGTCAAGTTCTTGACCAGTGAGCGCCATATCTCCTTCGTTCATCAAACCAATATCTTTGGCAATAGCTTGTGCTGTCGTTTTGTGGTCACCCGTAATCATAATCGTTTTAATGCCGGCTTTTTTTGCTTCAGCAATAGAATCATAAACAGCCTCACGAGGTGGGTCAATCATTGCTGACAGACCAATCAGAATCAAATCATTTTCGTCAGTAAGTGTGAGTTCAGTCTTATTATCACTGACAGGTTTGTAAGCATAAGCTAATACACGAAGCGCTTTTTGACTGAAAGCTTCATTTTGAGCTTGAAATTTCTCTTTCAATTCAGGAGTAAATTCTTGCACTTTTCCATCCAAGAAAACTTGATTACAGCGATTAAAGAGTACATCTGGGCCACCTTTAACAAAAATTGTTTTCTGACCTTCAAAATCATTGATTGTACTCATCAATTTACGTTCTGAATCAAATGGAAATTCAGCCAGACGTGGTGATTTTTCTCTTAAATCTTGATATGGATAACCGATTTTATCACTGTAAGCAATTAAAGCCACTTCAGTAGGGTCACCAAGTAGCTGACCTTCTTGTGAAAATGATGAATCATTACAAAGCACCATTGCATTAAGTAACAATTTTTGGTCTGCCTGTGTTAAATCTGTCAGTTCTTTACTGCCTTGCGTTGGCAAGAAAGAATCAACAACGGTCATTTTGTTTTGCGTCAAAGTTCCGGTTTTGTCAGTACAAATGACTGAAGTTGAACCCAATGTTTCTACAGCTGGCAAATTACGCATAATCGCATGCTGTTTTGCCATTTTATTTGTTCCAACAGATAAAACAATTGTAACAACAGATGAAAGAGCTTCAGGAATTGCAGCAACCGCAACCGCAACTGCAAACATGAATGAATCAAGAACAGCCTTTTGCATATCAGCCGTTTGATTTGTCGTAAAGAGTCTCAAAATTTGAACAGCAAAAATTAAAGCACAGAGCGCTAAAATTGCCCAACCTAATTGTTTCCCAAATTTTTCCAATTTTTGTTGAAGTGGCGTTTGTTTAGCTTCCGCAGTTTCCAACATTTGAGCAATTTTACCAATCTCGGTTTGCTCAGCAATTGCTGTTACAAGAAAATCTGCTCGTCCATAAACAACAAGACTTGAACTGAAGACCATATTCTTGCGGTCACCAAGTGCAACTTCTCCCTCAATGACATCCGAAAATTTTTCAACTGGTTCAGACTCACCTGTCAGCATTCCTTCTTCGACACGTAAGTTTTGAACATTAATTAAACGTCCATCTGCTGGAATAAAATCACCGGCCTCAAGTGAAACAATATCGCCAACAACAAGCTCACGCGCAGGAATTGATGTTTTCTCTCCATTACGTAAAACTTTAGCTGAGGGTGCCGACATCTGTCTCAAAGCATCTAAAGAACTTTCTGCTCGTTTAGTTTGCACGACCGCAACCACTGAATTAATCATCAAAACAATGAAAATAACAAGTGATTCAACAAATTCCCCCAAGAAAAGTTGGACAAAAGCAACTAAAAGTAAGATGATAACCATTGGGTCTTTCAAAGTATCAATAAAAAGTTCCCAAGTTGAAGTTTTTTTCTTTTCTTTCAATTCATTGAAACCATCTTTAGCTTGACGATTTTCAACTTCTTTTGGGCTCAAACCTTCGAATTGACTTTTAGTTTCCTCTAAAACTTCATTGACGGATTGATTGTAAGGCTGCATAATGATTCTCCTTTATTTCTAATTGATATCATGAGAGGTTTTACAAAAAAAGACCTCTGCCAGATATCAAAACTGGCAAAGGTCTTGCTAAACATACATAAGTATGTCAACAAAGCCGGTGAGAATCTCACGAATTGACGACTTTGTTTCGGTCTTACCGACGCTACTCCCCTTTGGAATATTTAAGTTACCCTCATTTTATTAAAAATGGGCTTTTTTGTCAAGTTATTTTCTTATTTTTTAAATACAAATCTATGATTATGATTGATTTCTAATAAATTTAATAGCTTCTCGATTCTGTTCTTTTAAATCAATACCTTGTGCTTTAGCCGCAAAAATACATCCACAATAACATTGACGATAAACATCGTATTCTTTACACATCTCTACTGAACGTTTATAACCATTATTCTTCTTAAAATCACTTGGAAGATAATTCACATCATAAATCTTTTGAATATCAAGACCAATTTCATTAATTAATTGGCTATTCTTCTTTGGTGATAAAGTCAAAGCACTACCAAAATAATCAAAACCAAGTTCTAAAGCCTTCTCAGCAACTATATCCAATCGCATTTCAAAACAAGAGGTGCAACGTTTCCCACCCTCAGGTTCATTTTCTAAATGTTTTTGACGAACCATTTGTAAAAAGACATTTGGTTCATATTCGGCAGCAATAAATTGAACATTATTTCCTGTCCGTTCATTAAAATCTTTTACAAATTGTTCTTGAACCATTTTTCTTCTTGTATATTCAGTTGACGGATGAATATTTGAATTAGCAAAATAAATCGTCACATCGGCTGATTGCGTAAGGTATTCTAATGAATAAGTACTACAAGGGGCACAACAAGAATGAAGCAAAATTTTGGGACGAACAGAATCTCTTTCCCAACTTTCACGAACTTTTTGAAAAACACGATCATAATTTATTTTTTGATTAGGATTCATTTTTTCAATGATATTTAAACTATTTTCCATCATTATATCCTTAAATTCTCTCTATTTCTGTCAATTATTATATCACATTTTGAAATAAAAAATGACCTCTTTCAAGAGGTCACTATTGGTTATTATATCTGTTAAATCAAATTCTTGGAAATTTGAAAAATCTAAGAGATATTGGATAAGATAATTCTACCCATTTTCGAGTTCGCTTTCAATACCATTTATTGGTAACTTTTGTTAATCACAAAAATATCTACTCACTAAAAGAACTATTTTTTCTTCTTCTCGCTAAACTTTTTTCCAATTTTTTATTTTTACTTTTTATAAAAGCCGTAAAAGTTAAACTTGAAACCCCGGTTATTAACCAAGTTTCCCAACCATCTTTAGCATTAAATCTAGCAAATATTGAAATTTCTTTAACTATTTCTTTCCAGAATTCCGTCACTACTTCTTCCACTTCCATGTGTGAATTTGAATAAAAATGAGCACCAATTATTAATAAAAACAAAATACCCCAACCAATTATATAAGACCAATTCTTTTTCATCAAAATAATCGGACGCTGATATTTATCCTCTTTTCCCTCATCTTTAAATTCAACTTTTGAAGCTTGCAGCCATCCCACCAAAAATGATAAAAAGAGTAATATAATAGCCACCATTATATTTTCTTCACTCCAAGTCATCGTGATAAAAAACATCAGCGTTGAATACAAAGGCAAAATAATTAATTCAAGTCTGCTAACTTTTTCAAATTCGAACGAATGTTTTGATAACCTAAAAGCCAAATAAAATAATAGGATATAAGATCCAATTTTTAACATAAATACTCCTTCTGCATTCTATATTATATTATAAAATTCAAAATGATTCTCAAACTTTTGAATGGTTTTCATAAAAAAATGACCTTAAACAAATTCCTGATAAGATCAAAAATTGTTTAGATCATTTTAAAAACTGTCATTTATTGAACCATGGAAGTATCCATATAAACTTTAGATATAATTCTGTAACCAGTCTCACTATTTACATCTTTAATCTCTAAATTACCATCAGAATTAATTCTAAATTCGTTAATTAATGTTTTGTTAGCATTATCGGCACCCCCATTAGCGGAAGGTGTATAATCGATTTTAAAAGCCTTCACATTTGCGATACTACCATTAGTAACCGTTTCTAAATCATAAACCACATCAATCCCAGGTTTCAACCCCTTTTGTTCAAATAAAACATCTTGAACAGCTACTACCCACATATTTATTTGATTCGTTGTTAATTGATTCTGTTTAATTTCTGGAAAACTTTGTGATACAACTTTCATTGCTGGATAATGTTCAAAATCAATCGCTTCAAGTTCTCCTGAACTATTAACTTTATAAGAGTTAACGGAATCAATTCGTGTCGCAGTATAATCTATTTTTGCTTGATACAAATTATTATCACTTTTAGAAACAGTAATTCGAAGAGGATGAGTATCTTGCATTTGATTGCTCTGCGTGATTGCTACCCATTGCTCAAATTGATTTTCAGTTAAATTTTTTGTATCCACACTCAACTGACTTTGAGTTGTTTCTTCTTGACTGCTACTTGATGTTTGGCTGCTTGAACTTTTCTGGCTTTCATTTATTTCACTAGTTTTTGAAGTCATTTCTTTTTTTGAACTACTTTTTAAACTAGAAGCATTTGTCTTTACTCCATCAGTTTCATTATGTTTTACTAATGCAAAGCTTACTCCACCAATAATTAAAACTGCCACCGCTCCAATAGCAGCAAATTGCCTTTTTGTTAACTTTTTCATCTGATACTCCTCCTAAAATCATTCTAGCTTAAATTAATCTAAAAGTCTATTATTTAGATATATTTCTTTGTATTCTTTTCACAATCTAAAACAGAATCTGCTCCATTTAGCCAAACTTATGAATTCAATCAAGAAAAATTATCTTTAATTTTAATGATGAAGCAAATAAAATTAATGACATTCATATAATTGACACTAATAGCACATCTCGTTTATATCCAAATTAGATCCAAATAACTTTACAGAATCATCTGTACTCACCTATTTTAAAGTTTTCTTTGGTGCAGACGCAGAAAACTATAGTTTCCTTCCTGATAAAGATGGAGATACTTGCATAATTAGTGTAATTTCCAATAAAATACTTGCAAATGGTGGAAGTGGAACAGTGGGATTTTATCAAGTTTTGCCAGATGGGTCTTTCTATCTAGTCACTCGTGATTCAACTAACAACACCTATATAAGATATCAATAAAAAGCTAATAAGCTCTTTCTATAACAGAGTTTATTAGCTTTTTTTGCTATAATTATAAGTATGAATAAAAGCAGAATAGAGGCGCTTACTGACGGAATATTTGCCGTAGTAATGACCCTAACAGTTTTAGAATTTAAAGTTCCAGAAGACGGAAACCTTTTTTCACCAAATGTATTACTTATGCTCCTTATTTATATCACTACTTTTGTTGCTCTTGCTTCCATTTGGAACTCACTGCACCATGTAATGACATTTATCAAATCAAATAAAGTTGATGAGTTAATTCTCTGGTCTAATCATTGGATTCTACTTATTGTTTGTCTCTTTCCCTTTTCAACTGTTGCACATGCAGAACATCCGAACTCTTTGACTGCAAGTTTAGCCTATGTTTCAACCTATTTAATTCCTTGGATTAGTTTGATTGTTTTCAGTCAAATAATTTATAAACAATACAATGGGAGTGCTACTCTTCGAAAGAGAAATCTGGAAAGAATTAAAATATTTCTAGTCTTTTTACTACCTGGAGCTCTGATATCACTTGTTTGGTTGTACGCTCTGCCAATAGTGACTATTTTAATGGCAATAAATTGGGGAAGACATAGCAATTTTGATTAAGCGTCTAAACAACGCTTTTTTTATTACCGTTTTGCGATTTATAGATTTCTTGACTCCAAACAATTTATTTCTGAAATATAAATGAGTATTTCCTCAAAACTGACCTTACATAAACGTAAGTTATACCTTCTATTTTCCATATTAAAATAGATAAGTAAAATATATTTTTGTGAGGTATTTTTTTGAAACAACGTTTTGGTTTATCTGGCTATCAACTTAAAATAATAGCAATCATATTCATGCTACTTGACCATATTTACCTAGAAGTTCTTCTAGGACTTCCTGGGATACCCGATTTTTCTATCTTAGATATGGCATCCCGATTCGTCTCTCCTCTCTTCTTTTTTCTAATGATTGAAGGGTTCTTTTATACCCGAAGTCGAAAAAAATATCTAACACGCCTTCTAGTTGCTGGAGCAGTCATGGCTCTCGGAAATTTAGTCATACATTATCTCATGAATGTCTCCATAAGCTTTTTTACCATCCTTAATCCAAATATCTTTCTGAGTTTAGCCTGTGGTTTTGGTGCTGTATGGCTCCTTGATACTATTATAGAAAAGAAGAAAATATTGCTGATTTTTCCGCTCATTTTCGTTTCAGCTCTTTCAATATTTACAGAAGCAAGTTTAGTTGCTCTAATCCTTCCATATTTAATGTACGCATCACGTAAAAGTGGAAAAGATTGGATTCTTTATATTGGTACACTACTTTTATCAATCTTATTTCTTCTACAGGCCTTTTCTTTTGACACTTCCATGTCGCTTTGGCAAAGTATTTCTCTTAACCCAGAATTCCTAATCATCACCGTTCTTCCTTTTATTTACCTATACAATGGCAAAAAGGGTGGTCGCTCTTCAACCTTTGAAAAATATTTTTTCTATGGTTTTTATCCAATTCATATCTGGATTTTATTTATTATTGGTCACTTACTAAACCACTAAATAAATTTGAAATAAAAAAACGCTAATCGCAGCGTTTTTTATCCTTAAAGAAGTTAATTTTAGGTTCAAAGCGATAGCAAAAGAACTATTAAAGTTACAAATGCCGGTAAAGCTTGAACAAATAATATTTTTTTCGTCACTGTCAAAGCACCATAGATTCCAACTAAGATGACAAAAAGCATCGCAATAATAAAAACGGAAGTAGCTGCATTCATTATGGCTAGTAATATAATCATCAAACCAAAACCAAGATTATAAATTCCTTGATTGGAGAGCGCAACCTGCAATGTCTTATTTTTTAATTCAGATTCATCAAAACCAAAAGCGTCAGCTTGTAACTTTGTTCCTCCAAACATCTCAATAAATCCAAACAATAAATGCTCTATTCCTACAATAATTATTAAAATAAGTGATATCATAAATTTCTCCTCAACTAGATTATATCAGCATAAATTAGATATAAAAAATAAAAAGAACTATCACTAATGATAGGTCTTTTTATTATAAACTGATTCTTATCCTTGAACGATAGTTACACCACAAGGTGCATGATTGACAACATAATTCGTCGTAGATCCTGCAAGTAATCTATCAAACGCTCCTGCTCCTGTTGCCCCCATGACAATTAAATCAATATCATTTTCCTTAGCATATTGAACAATTTCTCGTTTTGGAGAACCCGATAAAATTTGCGTTTTGAATTTAGATTCTGCTGGAATAATAGAGCCTACTTTGAGTAAAATATCATTTGCCAGCTTATCCAATCCTGGAGTCTCAACAATACCATAGTTAGCAATGCCATAATATCGCACTAAATCTTTAACGGTCAATACAATTAACTCCGCTTCAGACCATTGCGCTAACATCACTCCTTCTCGAACCGCATTATAAGCTTGGTCAGAACCATCGACAGGAACTAATATTTTTTTATACTGTTTCGCCATAATAATACCTCCACCTATTCTTATAATTTTATTATAATACTATCACTAACAAAATGAAAGCGATAAACATTATATAATAAATGAAAATAAAAAACTGCCCGAAATCAGTTAAAACTTATTTATTTTTTATATGCTTTAAGTTCTTCTTCTTTAAAATACAACTCTTGTATCCCATCAAATCTCACTAAGATACCCACTTTATTTTCAGCGATTACTGTTCCTATAATTCCTTTATATCTTGTTTCTGGTAAACTTACTAATTGTCCGATTTTATACTTCATTTTCTCTCCTTTTTAATAGATAAAATAAATCATTTTTCAATCATTTTAACTTTTTCTTTTATTAAATCTCTTGTTTTTCTAAACTCAGCCAAAATTTCTGTTTCTGTCCCTGTCGCACAAGCAGGGTCTTGTAAGTCCCAGTGTTCGTGATTAACTCCTTTAGGAATCATCGGATATTTATCAAGAGCATCTCCACATAAAGTAATTATCAAATCACATTCATTAAAATAATCTAAATCAATTAGCTCAGATTTCTGAGAAGAAATATCTATTCCCTCTTCTGCCATTACTTTAACTGCACGGGGATTTAAACCATGCGTTTCTATCCCTGCGGACCAAACCTCCCACCCTTCCAAAATTTTATGCCCATAACCTTCGGCAATTTGAGAACGACAAGAGTTACCTGTACAAAGAAAATATACTTTTTTCATAATAATACTCCATTTATTTTTATTAACATATTATATAATAATTTAAATTTTTTCTCTTAGTTGACAGTTGACTATTCCAGCTTTCAACGATGAGAAGGCGAGGGGCAATAATAACATGAAAAACCCACCATTGGCGGGCCATTTAAAGAAATCTTCATATAGGAAGATGATGGATAAGATAAACAATATACATTGGCTGTCTAAGGAGGATGTGGGATTCGAACCCACGCACGCTTTTACACGCCTGACGGTTTTCAAGACCGTTCCCTTCAGCCAGGCTTGGGTAATCCTCCGAACTATTAAATTAGTATATCATTTAATTTTATATATGACAAGTAAAAAACCAATATGTAGCACATACGTTACTTTTTGTTTAATAAATCAAAAAAACCTGACCGAAGCCAGGGTTAATTTATTATCGTATATTAGTTACTAGATTCTAGAACTTCTACGATAAGTCGCTCCTACTGTTTCCGTTGGCATAGCCGGAATCTCATCTATTCTTTCTTGTTTAGTCAGGTTGTTAACTTTAACTTTATTAAGGCTAGGTAATTCAATGTATTTCCAGCTGAGTGAAGCAACAATTATTGATAATATTGAAGCTAATACACCAAATACTATGAATGGAATACTGATTCCCATTTTAACAAAGCAAAAGCAATAAGCTGTTGAATTGGAAATGCTACTAAATATACTCCTTAAGATAAGTCGTTCTTCTTTATCCATTTAGGAGATGGAATCTTATTTGCAATAACAAACACTACAAATAATATAAAAGGCGCAGCATATTGATATCCAAAATTAGGAAAACTTGTAATTATCAAGGAGGCTACAATTAATGAAATGATTCCACCGAATAAATTAAACCGCAAGTATTTTTTTAAAGAATATAAAAGCGAACCAGCCATAAAAACAGAAAATAGTGGAATAAATAACTTAACATCAATCAAACTATTTCCACCCGCTTTAATTAATTCGGGTAAGCGGCTGGAAAGAAAACTTAAACCCAACCAAAGAAATGCCATGATTGGTATATAAATTTTTTTATATTTAATAATTAAAGATACAACAATAACTATAATAATATAACAAAGAAATTCATTCCAGATCGTCCAAGTCGAACCATTCCAAGCTTTAGGATAAGGGTTTGTAGATAACGTACTCCCAATTCTCCAACTTTTTATTGCAACAAAGAATTACCCCAAAAATAACCTATAGGCGTAACTGGAGTTTCCCATAATTTAGCGATACTATCACCGTCTAAAAGTGTTACAAGGGGAGCAAATATAAATGCTGTTACGAATTGAATAGCAAGGTAAGCTGGAAAAATGCGTGCAATACGTTTAATTAAGTATTGCGGAACACTATTTGAAAAAGAACTAGCTGTAATTAAATATCCACTAATTCCGAAAAATATATAAACAGCCCATGCTCCAATACTTTTACCAAATAGATCAAGATTAACTTTATATCCACCTAATGGTGCTGTATGCTCATAAACAACTAATATTGCTAAAAATAGCCTAATAATATTTAAACTATTATCTTTTTTTAATCCTTTTCCATCAAAAAAACTCCAAAAATATTTTTCACAAAAATCTCCTTAATCAAATATTATCATAACATATTATAAATTTAATATTTATATAACTTTAAATGAAAAAAGCTTGCATAATGCAGGCTTTTTCTTAGAATATATCCATATTCAATCGAATTTGTAATTCTCTGACAGAATCAGAAACTGGGCTAATAGTTCTATCTTGTGTTGTTCCAAGCTGTTTTTGCATGTCTTTAATTGTAGCTTGACCAAATAGATCATCTTGTCCGATTCCTAAGAATCTTTGCAATGCTTTCTGTCAGTGATGCATCGAACTGTTATCCGCTTATATCGTATCATATCGGAACACCAAAAACAAAAACCGCTCTGTTGAGCGATTTCTAATACTATAGGATTCTATAAAATCCATTCAATGGAGGCGAGGGGAGTCGAACCCCTGTCCAAACACCTTGCTACATCAACGTCTACAACCATAGGACTTTCTCAAATTTAACAAAATGCCAAAGCCAGTCTCAAACAGCGACATTTTGCGGGGCTTTAAATCTCTTTTGCTGCGTCAAACCTCCACAACAACGTATCTGACTAAAAGTTTAGGCCGTCAAATTGCCATCAGTGAGCAAAAATCAGGCACGCATGGTGCTGTTTAGGCTGCCATTGCGTAAGTTTGTGTATTATTTTTAGCAGTTATATTTATCTGCGGATGATTATCCTGATCCCTCAGCAGTTGCAGTTCATGCGCGACAATGCCTGTCGAATCCGTAACGCCCCCAAATTTAAGGAGATACCTACTGATTATTCTGTCAGTAATTCTTTGAACCTTGAAGTCTAATTATAGCATATTTTAACTTTTCTGTCAGTAAAATTTCATTAAAGTATGTATTTTATATGAGAAAGGTGAGCTGACAGATTCCTTTATCATTTGATTCAAAGCTGTCAGTAATAAAAAAATTTCTGTCAGTAAATTCTTTAAAACTCTTCTTCATCAATTTGTTGAATTTCTTGTAGTTTAGTGATTAAATATTGGTCAGTAGAATATTTTTTCATTAGCTCTTCTAATAATTGATTACGAACCACATAATTACTAAAAAGATGTAATTTTTCTTCGTAGCTTTCAAGTACTTTTTCTGTTCTCTTGATATTGTCATAAACAGCTTGACGACTGATATTAAATTCTTCAGCAATCTCTGCCAAACTATAATCATCGGCATAATAAAGTTCAATGTAATTCATTTGTTTATCAGTCAAGAGTGTCGCATAAAACTCAAAAAGAGTATTCATTCGATTCGTTTTTTCGATTTCCATAAGCTCTATTATAACAAAATTTATATCATTTTTTATGTTTATTCATTATTTTCTAATTGATGATTTAAAATAATAAAATGTAATTTTTTTATCTTTATCAAAGTCTAAGTATCCATTATTTTTTTAGCTAAAAATAATAATTTATTCTATACAAAACTCCCTGTTTTCGTTATAATTAAAAGTATGAAAAAAATTTTAATTGCTGATGATGATCGGGCAATTTTGACCCTTTTATCTTATAATTTTCGGCAAAATGATTACGAAGTAACTATTGTATCAGACGGGAAAAAAGCTTATGACAAAGCTCGTAAAAATCCCTTTGATTTACTTCTACTTGATTTAATGATGCCCGAATATTCCGGAATTGAAGTCACCCAAAAACTTCGTAAAGAAGGTAATTTTACACCAATTTTAATTTTAACTGCTCGAGATGATGATGAAATGAAACTGACAGGGCTGTCAGCAGGTTCTGATGAGTATTTAGATAAAACGACTCCAATGAAAGAAATCATTGTCAGAGCCGATGCGCTCATTCGCAGAAATCAAATGTATAACCAAGCACCCTCCGAAACTGTCAGTGAAGCTTTAGATGAAAGTCCTTCATCATTAGTTACTGACAGATTGGTCATTGATTTTATAAAAAAAGAAGTCACTTTTGACGAAAAAGTTTTAGATTTAACCAAACGAGAATTTGAAATCCTTGAACTCTTAGCTAAAAGAGAGGGAAAAATTGTCAGTCGTGAAGAACTCCTGCAACATTTTTGGGGAATTTCAGACACTGCTGAAACCCGCACCATTGATGTGCTCATTTCTAAAATTCGTAAAAAATTAAATAATCATTATATCAAAACAAAACGAGGATTCGGATACTATTTTGAAGAAAATGAAACTTAAACACATCATGCTTATGACGGTCCTATATATTATTGCGACCTTAAGTTTGGTGATTCTATCGAACCAAAATATCTTAGAAAATGATACAAATCGAGTATTAAAAACAATAGATAAAATACAACTCTTTTTAGAAAAACATCCTGATAATCCTCTGCCAGATAATTTTGAACATCTTCCAAAGAATACAGTAAATTCGGATACTAAAAAAATTAAAAAGGGTGCGACTTACGCACGTAGTTTAGATTCTCAAGAAATAACCGTGACTAGTCCCATATTTAGCGAGGGTCAAATTAACGGTTATCTAAAGGTTACAGAAAATCGTACCTCTACTTTCTTTACAGATTTTGCCATTATCATTTTTGCAATTTTATTTTACTTGGCTGTCGCCATCCAAGTTTTACGTTCTGCTCAGAGAGCTTATGTTTTTCGAGAAAATACCGTTGCTAAAATTAAAAATATCGAGCGCAGCCCATTGACTCAAAGCTATTTGATGAATGAGAACGACGATAAAATTACAACTGAGCTCAATAAATTGGGCGAAAAAATTCAGAAACAAGCGCTCTCTCATACTGAAAAGAAAGAAAATCTCTACGAATTTATTGAATTTTTCCAATTTCCGATTTTCATTTATAATAATAAAGGAAAAATTCGTCGGACCAATGCTTCTTTTAAAAATGAATTTTCAGATACTGAAAATCTAGATATTTTCAGCCCCTATGCTGATTTCTTAAATTTTCTTGTTGATAAAATTTTACATCCTGATATTCAAGAAAAACTTTTCTATTTTGAAAAACTTGGGGCTTATTATCAAGTCCGTATCACTCCTTTACCTGATTTGGACAGTCGATTTATGGTGACTATGATGGATGTTAGCTCTTATCGTCGAACAGTGGATGCCCACAATGCTTTTATTGCTAACGTTTCTCATGAATTAAAAACTCCCCTTACTTCTATCAAAGGCTTCGCTGAACTTCTGGAAACAGATTCAATTTCAAGTTCTGACACAAAAAATTTCGCATCTATTATCAATAAAGAAAGTTCACGCCTGATGAATTTAGTTCAGGATACACTGCTTTTGACCAAACAAAATCATCGAATTGATAAAAAGAAAATTAATCTTACAGCTTTGATACAAAATATTCTCCAAAGCTCAGGACCACAAATTAATGAAAAATCACTTCATTTAGAATCCCAAATTGAAGAAATCACTTTTAAAACCAACGAACCAATGGTTCACAGCATTTTTGAGAATTTGATTGAAAATGCAATTAAATACACTCCAGCAAATGGACAAATTTTTGTCAGCTTACATCTTGAACAAAATAAAGTTATCTTCAGTGTAACTGACAATGGTCCTGGTCTTAGTGAAATTCAAAAAGAGCGAATTTTCGACCGCTTCTACCGGGTTGATGAAAGTCGTGCAGAAGTTAGTGGAACAGGTTTAGGACTTGCTATCGTTGAGAAAAATGTTCAAGAGCTTCACGGAACAATTGACGTTGTATCCATTCTTGGAAAAGGGACAACTTTCACCGTCAATCTTTAATCGAAGCCTTCAACAAATTTACTTATCAAATTAAAAAAATCTTATAACCAAAACTCTCCAATTAAGATAAAATCAATTTATCAAGATTGGAGAGTTTTTATGGCTAAATATACATTTCAGGGCATTCCTCGCCCACTCGTTCGTACTAATCAAACTTTTATTGTTCTCAGTGTTATTTTGGCAGTTGTCACTCACTTCTATTGGATTCTCCTACTTTCTATTCTCGCTGGACTATCTGGCATTCTTTTCGAGAGAAATTTTATTATTTTAATCGCCAAAAGATTTCTAAAAAAGAAAACTTCAGAATACGTGCTCGAAGATAAATCAGACCTTCGCTTCAATCAAATTATCGCTACTGTTCTATTAAGTGCTAGTTTGATTTCCTCAATCACTAATCATCCTATCTTAGCAATAATCTTTGCAGCTTTTGTTTTTCTAGCCGCTTCTATTGCTTTAAGTGGTTTTTGTATAGGATGTTGGATTCATTTTCAACTTCGTCAGTACAAATATCGTCGGCAAGCAAAAAAAGGACTTCACTAAGTCCTTTTTATCTTTCCAAATAAAATTCAAAACGGTCACCAACATATTGAGATAAGACATATTCAAAAGCTGTACCATCTGTTAAATAAGAAACCTGAGTTAAGCCAAGAATAGCAGCTCCAACTCTTGTTTTTAAATACTCTGAAACCTCTGTACTGACTCTTTTAGCTGAAACAATCTGTTCACTACGACCAATCACATGTCCGTGACTTTCTAAAGTTTTAAAGAAGTTACTCGTAATTTCTTTTTTATCAAAAGATTTGACCAATTTGAAAGGAATGCTTGCCACTTCATAACAAATTGGAACATTATCCGCATAACGAATCCGCTCCATTCGGATGATGGAATCCTTTTTGGTGATATTTAGTTTTTCACATTCAACCTCATTTGGCGCCGTTCTAATATAACTCAAAACTTCTGTTGAAGGAACTTTACCTTGTGAGCTGATAATTTCTGTAAAGGAAGTTGTTCCACGCATTTTTTCGCGAACACGTCGGCTAGCAACATAAGTTCCAGAACCCACACGACGGTCAAGAATTCCTTCATCAACCAAAGCTGTTACCGCTTGTCTTGCTGTCATTCGACTGACAGTAAAACGCTCGGCCAAATCACGTTCGCTTGGAAGACGTTGTCCAATTTTCCAGATGCCTTTTTCAACTTCATCTTTTAAGGCATCATGTATTTTTACATAATTCGGTACTGATTTTCTTGCCATAGTTCCCCCTAACTAAATAATAACAATATATACCACTTTAATATCTGTCTACCATTATATCACAGTTCATATGACTTACAAATAAAGAACATTTAAAATAATCGCAAATCCTATCTTCTATTAGCTTTTAATTTATAAAAAAAGAATTAGTTAATATAACTAACTCTATTTTATCTTTTATCAGTATTCAATTATTTTGAAGGAACAGTGATTTTTCCATCAATAATATCTGCTTTTGCTTTAGCAACTGCATCTTTGATTTCTGAATTTGCACTGTCAAGTCCTAAGTTAACCCCACCATTTTTAAGGTCATAAGTAACGATTGTTCCACCAGGGAATTTACCATCTTTAGTCTTGTCAGCGATATCTTTTACAACATTACCAACTTCTTTGATTGTTGATACAAGTACAAAGTTAGAATCTTTACCGTCTTTAGATTTGTATTTTCCAAGATATTCTTGGTCTTGGTCAACACCGATAACCCAAACTTTGTCAGCCTCATTTTTAGTTGAGTTCAATGCTTTAGCTTCACTGAAGACACCAGTTCCTACACCACCAGCACATTGATAAACTACGTCATCACCAGCACCGTACATAGCTGCAGCAATTGTTTTACCCTTGGCCGCGTCAGAGAAAGATCCCGCATATTGAACATCAACTTTAATATCTGGGTTTACAGATTTAGCTCCAGCTTCATAACCTTTTTCAAAACGTGTAATAACATCTGATTGCATTCCACCGATGAAACCAATTTTGTTAGTCTTAGTTGCTTTTGCGGCAGCTACACCAGCAAGGTAGGCACTTTCGTTATCAGCAAAAGTTGCTGATGCCACATTTTTTTGGTCTTTGATGACTGAGTCAACGATTACAAAGTTAGATTTAGGATTATTTTTTGCTGCAGCTGATGTTGCATCTTGTAAAGAGAATCCGATACCAAACAAAAGTTTGTAGCCTTGTTGTTCCGCAGAGTTATAGTTAGTTGTATAATCTGAAGCAGAGTTAGATTGGAAATAAGTGTATCCTGTACCTTTTTTCAGGTTATTTTCTTTCCCCCAGCTTTGAAGACCTTCCCAAGCGGATTGGTTAAATGAACGGTCGTTTACACCACCAGTATCGGTGACGATTGCTGCTTTAAGGTCAGTTTTTGCTTTACCTGATCCGGCTGCGTCATGTGAACGGCATCCTGCAAGGACTGCGACTGATGCAAGTGCGAGAGCACTAACTGCGATTACACGTTTTTTCATGGAAAGGGTATCCTCCGAGTTTTGTTTGGCTAAATATAGCTTAAGACTATTTTAAGATATATTTAGCCTTTTTGCAAGTCCAAATAAGCTGAATATCCCTTTTTCTCGCTAAATGTTCGGAAATAACCTATCAATTACTAAGAATTATTCATATTTATCAGCAATTACCATTTTTACATTTTTTAAAAGAAAAAAGATAAAGCGCTTACTTTAGTTACAAATTAATATGCTACCTGTTGATAGCATCTCAATTTTATTTTAATCAAGATTTTTGAAAGAATATGGTAAAAGTTCCTCAACTGAAGTTTCTTTTACATTATCATTTTTAGAAATCAAAAAAACTGGCATATCTGCTGGACAAAATTCTGCAATAACTTGTCTACAAGCACCACAAGGGCTAATTGGTTCTTCTGTTTCTCCGAATACATAAAGAGCATCAAAATCTTTCAGGCCTTCTGATATTGCTTTAAAAATAGCTGTTCGTTCAGCACAATTAGAAAGTCCAAAACTAGCATTTTCAATATTACAACCTGTGATAATTCGACCATCAGTTGTATGAAAAGCTGCTCCTACAGGAAAATGAGAGTAAGGAACATATGCCAAACTCGCCGCTTCGCGTGCGGCAGCAATCATTTTTTTAGTAGTTGTCATTTGAAGTCAGACCTTCCATAATTGCAACACCAGCCGAAACACCAAGACGTGTTGCACCAGCATCAATCATTGCTTTTGCTTCTTCAAGATTATGAACTCCACCAGAAGCCTTAACTCCCATATCTGGGCCAACCGTTTGACGCATTAATTTTACATCATGAACAGTCGCTCCACCTGTTGAGAAACCTGTTGAAGTTTTGACAAAATCAGCACCAACTGCTTTAGCAATTTGGCAAGCTTTAATCTTTTCATCGTCAGTTAAAAGGCTTGTTTCAATGATAACTTTAAGAAGTTTATCACCTTTTACTGCGTTGACAGCTGCGATATCTGACTCAACAAGATTCCAATCCTTAGATTTGGCTGCGCCAATATTAATGACCATGTCAATTTCATCAGCACCATTTTCAATAGCGTTTTTAGCTTCAAAAGCTTTGAGTTCAGAAGTATTAGCACCTAAAGGAAAACCAATTACTGTACATACTTTAACGTCTGAGTCTTTAAGTTCTTGACTGGCATAACTTACCCATGTTGGGTTAATACAAACGCTCATGAAATCATATTTTTTTGCTTCATCAATTATTTGTTGAACTTTAGATTTTGGAGCATCGGCTTTAAGAATAGTATGGTCAATATATTTATTAATTTGCATTTTATGTTCTTTCTATTTTTTTAATCTTAAGTAAATTATTCCAACGATGAGATAGACTACAACGAAGCTAATGATAAAAGCAATAAGTTGAATAAGCCAACCAAAATTTTGTAAGTACAATTTGGTCGCTGCTCCAGCCAAAGCTGACAAGATAACTTGAAGGGCCATAACAGGTGTTGGGATTTTTAAATCATTTTTCATCTTATCTGATAATTTCTAGAATTTCTTTTTGATGAACTTGTTGATCACTAATGACCAAACTGTCATTAAATTCAGCAACTAATTCGTCAGTAATTTCGCGGTTGGAATAAAGCTGAGCAATGACTTCACCGGCACTCACCTTATCTCCTACCTTTTTCGTCAGAGTTACACCTGCTTCAAAATCAATATCATCAGTCTTAGTTGCACGTCCTGCTCCTAATTTCATAGCAAGAAGACCAATTCCTAAGGCTTTTTCTTCACTAATAAATCCTGATTTATCTGCTTTAATTTCCACTTGATATTTTACTTGAAGAGGAGCTGTCAAATAGTCAAAGGCAGTTGGGTCACCACCTTGGGCATTGACCATTTCAACAAATTTTCCGTAAGCTAAACCATTAGTAAAATGCTCTAAAATTTCAGGAATTGATTTTTCAAGTCCCGCAAGTTGCAGCATAATTTGGGCAAGTTCCGCAATAAATTCTTGGAATTCCTTTGGCGCTTTTCCTTGTAGAGTATGAACTGCTTCAGTCATTTCATTTCGATTTCCGATAGCAAAACCAAGAGGCTGACTCATATTTGTGATGACAGCGACGGTTTCTCGTCCTACAGATTTCCCAAGGTCAACCATTGTTTGAGCGAGAAGGCGAGCATCTTCAACTGACTTCATAAAAGCCCCATCTCCTACAGTTACATCTAGTAGAATGGCGTCAGAGCCTGCGGCAATTTTTTTGGACATGACAGAACTAGCAATTAGAGGAATAATATCAACAGTTGCTGTGACATCTCGAAGAGCATAGAGTAATTTATCGGCTTTAACAAGTTCATCGGATTGCCCAATTATGGCAATTCCTGTTTCTTTGACCTGATCAATAAATTCTTTTTCCGTTTTTTCAAATTTGAAGCCAGGAATTGACTCCAATTTGTCCAAAGTTCCTCCCGTATGTCCAAGCCCACGACCAGACATTTTCGCAACAGGAACCCCAAATGACGCTACAAGCGGAGCTAAAATAAGTGTTACTTTATCGCCCACTCCACCAGTAGAATGTTTATCAACCTTGATTCCGGCAATATCAGTCAAATCGAATTCTTTTCCTGAATGAACCATTGCCATCGTGAGATAAGCAGTTTCTACTGTTGTCATCCCTTTAAAATAAATTGCCATCGCAAGTGCTGACATTTGATAGTCTGGCACGATTCCTTTGACATAATTTTCAATCATCCAATCGATTTCAGCTTGGCTAAATTCACCACTATCTCTTTTCTTTTGAATGAGATCAACCATCCGATAGGTCATAGGCTCCTCCTCGTTTTATCTTATCAATAATTATATATTTTTATAACTTCTTAAAATAAAGTATCCTTTGTCTCTGGCTACAAGCTGACAATTACCAAATACTTCTTCCATTTTCTTTTGAGCAGACGGGGCACCCTGTTTCTTTTGGATAACAATCGTCAAATGCCCTCCATCATTTAAGTGACCAAAAGCACCAGCTAAAATTTCATGGACCACTTCTTTACCGGCCCTAATTGGCGGATTTGAGATAATCGCATCATATTTTTCACTGACAGACTCATAAATATTTGAAAGTTCAATTTTACTATTACTGACAGCATTGTCAATTGCGTTTTGACGGCATAAATCAAGTGCCCGACTATTGACATCAACCATTGTCACACCTAAATCAAACTTTTTAGCTAAGGTTAACCCTAATGTTCCATAACCACACCCAACATCTAAAAGACTTTTTGCACTTTCAGGTTGATAGTTTTCTAATAAAACACGAGAACCATAATCAATTCCATTTTTTGAAAAGACACCACGATCCGTTTTAAAACGCATTGACTGACCTAACAATTCAACTGTTAAGGTCTGGAAGTCATGCGATAAATCTTGATTGTCTTCATAATACATATTTGTTTTAACCATTAATTTTATTTTAACATAAAAGCCCTTTTTTATCTTAAAAAAATTTTTAGAACTTCTACTTATTTTGTAATCTCTTACACTTTTACTGACAGAAGTGTAAAAATCTTGTCAGTAACTTATTTAATACGCTTACAGATTTATTAGTTTTTTTACCTTGATAAGCCAAAAATATGATAAAATATTTGTCATGAATGAATTCATTAATTTTGACGAAATTAGCCGAAAAACATGGCAAAATCTTTATAATACTTCGATTGCTCCCTTAACTCATGATGAGTTAGAGTCAATCCGCTCACTCAATGATGAAATCAGCTTACAAGATGTGGAGGACGTCTATTTACCACTGATTCATCTTCTTCGCTTATATAAAAAAAATTTAGAAGACATGAGTTACTCTAAAGGACTTTTCCTACAAAAAATTGTCAAAACTCCCCCACTCATCATTGGGATTTCTGGCTCAGTCGCCGTTGGAAAATCAACGACCGCAAGACTTCTCCAGCTTCTCCTTTCACGTGCCTTTCCAAAATTAACCGTTGATTTAGTGACAACCGACGGATTTTTGTACACGACTAATGATTTAAAAAATATGGGGATTCTCGACCGCAAAGGTTTTCCTGAAAGTTATGATATGGAAAAATTAACAAGTTTTCTTTATCACGTCAAAAATGGTGAAAAATTTGAAGTTCCGATTTACTCACATGAAACTTACGATATTTTACCTAACCAAAGTCAAGTCATTGACAGCCCTGATATTCTTATTGTAGAAGGAATTAATGTGCTTCAAAATCCACAAAATCAACTGCTTTATATCAGTGATTTTTACGATTTTTCAATTTATGTCGATGCTGACGAAAAACTCATTGAAAAATGGTACCTCGAACGTTTTGATAGCCTTTTAAAACTAGCTAAATATGACCAGACAAACTTCTATCATCAATTTACAAAAATGCCAGAAGATAAAGTAATCAATCTAGCCCGTGAAACATGGGCACGTGTCAATCGTGTCAATCTCAGAGAATATATTGAGCCCACAAGAAATCGGGCAGAAATTATTCTTCACAAAACAGAAAATCACTATATTGACAAAATTTACCTGAAAAAATTCTAAAAAAAAACACTGACAAATCTGTCAGTATTTTTATTGTCTTCAATTTTACTGACAGAACTGTCAGACAAGATTAGAAATAGTCTGCTGTATCATCATTTGGAAAAACAAATTTCTTTAAGACAAAGACACCAATAATTAATATCAGAATAGCACTAGCAATCAATAATACTCCAACCAAACGTTCATGATAGGTTAACAACAGTCGAATCAGTGAAGTAATCCCGAGTGATAAGAGGAAAATTAATGATACATGCCCTTTATTTCTCAATGAAGTAATAATCAAAGTTAAAAATTCAAAGAAGATAAAGAAGGAGAGAATACTTTCCAAAATATCATAATAATGAACCTCACTCTCAGAAAGAAAAGCAAGTAAAACAAGATTATAAACTTCTCTAAATAGAAAATAAACCATCAAAAGCCCTACTACCATAAGCAACATAAAACTAATTTTCGATAATAGATTAGCAAATTTCAGTTCAATATGATTAAAAAAATTTTTCATAGGCGCTCTCCTTCTTGTCTCATCTTTAAAATATTTCTGTCAGTAAATTAGGCTTATAAATCTGAAGATTGGACATAGCCCTGAACGAATTCGTCAATTTCAATATAAATATAGCACTTCTTATCACTAATTTTTTTTCTGATTTCCGCTTCAATTTGATTAATAATCTCATAATCTTCTAAAACAAGCTTACTCACCAAATCAATTTTTGCAGCAATCAAAATCTCTGTTGGGCCAAGGTGAACCGTTTTAACATTAATTACTCGTTCTACTTCAGGGCGATCAAAAGCTGTCAAAATCTTTTCTAAATCACTATCTGTCACACGTTCACCAACAATTAAACTATAAAATTCTCTTGTCAAGAAAATCGCTGCTGCCATAAGCAAGAACCCAATCAACAACCCACTAATTGCATCAAAAACAGGATTGCCTGTCACCATCGTCAAGACAGTTCCTAAAAGCGCTAAAAGCAAACCAATAATTGCGCATAAATCCTCAGCAAAAATAACTAAAATTTCACTGTGACGACTTTCATGCAAAAACTTAAAGATTGGTAATTTTTCTGTATTCAATTCGCTAATTTCTTTAAAAGCCACTCTTAATGATGAACCTTCAATTGCCATGCCAATCAACAAGATTCCAATAACAATGCCCGCATTTTCAACACTGTGTGCTGGGTGAACCAACTTATCATAGGCCTCCATTACACCAATGACACCCCCACCAAAAAAGAGGAATGTTGCCACTATCATACTAAAGAAATATTTTGCCCTAGCTTCACCAAATTGATGGAGATTAGTGCTCGCTTGTCTTGAACGACGGTCGCCAAACAAAAGTAAAATCTGATTCCCACAATCTACCACTGAGTGAATACTTTCATTAAGCATCGCTGCTGAGCCAGATAAACCAAATCCAATAAACTTACTGATTGCAACCAGAACATTAGCCCCAAGTGCCGCAAAAACCGCAAACATCCCTGAAGATTTTTTCTCTTCCATAACTCTCTCATTTCCTATTCAATCTATCTTAATTATAACATAAGCCCTTATTTAAGATTTAATTTGTAACTTTTAAGTCAAAAATAAAGAAAACTAAAAGGCTCTTCCTACAAAGAAAGAACCTTCAAGAGAATAAATCATCAAAACCTATCCTCAATACTATGTAAGAAAAGAAGTCAAATGAATTCCACTAATGAAACTTCACTCAACTAAAACAATAATACAACATTTACAAAAAAGTGTCAATCCCTTAACGTAAATATTTTAGTGAAAAATTAATCTAAACGTTTCTTATTATTTTTGACCTTCTAAAATCAAGATTTCAAGTTCTTTTTTCTCACGATTCAATTTTTCTAAACGATAAGCTAAACTATTTTTATTGTCTTTTTCTTCGATTCCTAACAAAAATTCAATTGACACATTAAAATAGTTTGCCATTTCAAAAACACGACCAACACTCGGTTTTTTCTTATACTTATAATTTTTCAAAGTATTCCGAGGATAACCAAGTTCCCGCTCAACTTGATTAAAAGATTTATGAGCATCTTTAATCAACAACTTTAATCTTGAGTAAACAAACAAATATTCATGTTCCATAATAATAATCCTTCTTTTTTAATTTTTTATAGATAAGTTTTCGATAAGTGAATAAAATAAATTCAAAGAAACATTCAAATTCACTCTTCACTGATTTCTTCATCCTCTTCCCAATTCCAAGCCCGAGAAAATTCCTGATTTTGGAAAAGTGAAGCCAAACCACTCAACTGTTTTAAACGAAGCAACTCTTCTTTATCCATTCCAATATGTTTCATAATCCACTGGTCACTCAACCCCGATTCTACCAATTGTTGAACAATTTCCGTCATCAATTCGATTGAATGTGTGCCTCTAGCACGATTATGTCGAATGGTACTAGCAATTCTATCTTCAAGTGGACGATCAATAATCGAAACAGGTAAACAATTGCCTTCTCGTTTAGCAATTTCTTCAGAGTTTTTCATAACAAGATAACGATGAAAACCATCCACAATTTCATAAAAATCCTGTTCTTTATCGTAATAACAAACGATAGGCATTGTATAACCATCTTCCAAAATCGACCGTTCAAGTAGTTGAAATTCAGGAGGTGCTGTTCGGTTTGGATTATAAGCATTTGCTCTAATCTTCTCAATTGGTACTCGTCTGATATCATAAGCTGGACTTATAAAAATGTCTCCCATTTTTCCATTGCCTCTTGTTTTTTCTGTAATTCATCCTTCGTTTGACCAAATCCCATATACTGACAAGAAGTATCATTCTTTAAAATCGTGATACACATGCGTTTGTATGAAGGAACCAACCTAAAATTTTTAATTGGCACATCATCTGGATAATCTTTAAAGCGAATCACTTCGTATCTTTGCTTATATTTGCGCTTATTTGTTGGTGGACCCAAACGTTCAAAATCCGAGCCAAGCTCCTCTAACTCATCAATCACATTTTCTGGTAAAGCTCCACCAGTTTTCATCCAATAATCCATTGAAGATTTAAATTTTTTAAGATAAACCTTTCGAGTTTCCTCTGGCAATGTCTCAAGTAAAAATTCAACATAAGATTTCCAACTATGTCCTTTAGGGAGCACAGCTCCACGGTAACCCATTGCTGCAGTTCCACCATAAAGCGCTGCAAAATTTGCTCCATTAACACGACCAACTAATTTTCCCCAAGTTGCTGGTTCTAAAGCCTGATAGAGTTTTAATGAATGCACCCCACACTGATGGAAAGGATTAGCAACCCTCATTGATTTATAAGGAACTCCCGCCTGATAGTACAAATCATAAAGATGATTATAATCAAGCTCAAATTTAGCATTAGCTCGCCAGATATCTTCAAATAACCAATCATACATTGGATAAAAATTAAAGACATCTTGACTAATACGATGGCTATAATTAGTCGTTCCAAAACGAGAAAAAGTCTCCTCGCGCGTCACCGCATTATAACGATTTAAACTTTCCTGAGCACGAATTCCCACCAAAACAGCCGTTCGTACGACCTCTTTTTCTCGATGAAGCCATTGGCAAAACTTACTTTGAAACTCATAGTCAGACATTCCAACTTTAAAAAATGGAAATTCTTGATTTTCTAAACAAATAGCTTCTGGAGGAATTGAATTCAACCAAAGTTCATGATGTTCTGGGTCCCAAGGCAACCAAGTTGATTGTGACATCGAAATTCCACAAGAAGCCGATACAGGAAGACAGACGTGATAGTAATCAAATTCTGGATATTTTCCCATTGAACGTTCAATATAATCTTTAGTTTCTTGATAATTTCCCTCATAATCCAAATAAAAAACAGAAACTTTTATCCCTTTTTTCATCCAATCATGACTTTCATAATAAAGACGAACCAATTCCAACATCAAACCCGAATCCTTACCGCCAGAAAAGGAAATAATCAGGTGGTCAAAATAACTACAAATATAATCTAGTCGATGATTAAATGCTTCATAAACATTTTCATTTTGATAAACTTTCACCTCGTCTTTCCTTTCCATTATTGATTTCATTTTTCCAAAGCGCTTCGTTAAAACTATCAACAATTATATATTACAAGAAAGCAAAGACTTTGTAAAAGTTTTTATGAAACTAAAAAATAATCAAAACAATTAATTTCTTAATAAAATAATGATATACTATTTCAAATACTAAAAAAATTATCTATAATAGATTATTTTTAATTATTGCCTATTAAGCAAATAATTTTAAAAAAGAAAGGATTTTATACTCCTCCAAGTATAAAATAGAAGCATCATGACAAAAGATACGAAAGAAATTATTATTCGCACTCTCTTAAATATCGCCTCCGAATCTCAAAAAGTAACCATTGAAGAAATCTCTAAACGGTCACACATTACCCGTACAACAATTAAAAATAATTTTAAAACGGGCGTTCCCGGAATTGTCGAATACATCTATCTGAATATTGTAGATGAAGTCAATGAACGTTTACTCCAATATGAATGTGAAGAGGTTTCTCTTGAACTTCTTGCCGATATTTTACTCCCAGTTCTTTGGCAACATAAAGAAGAAGCGCATATTATCTACAGCTCTCAACTTCCTTTTCGTTTAATTGAACCAGTAAGTGATAGAACTTGGAAATGGGCTGAAAAACGTTTTAACTTTCTTATAAAAGAACATGGTTTAGCAAATTATTTTACAGCTCAAGAACTTCTAAAATATTTTAATGCTCAACTGATTACCGTTCTAACCCTTTGGCTAGAAGCTGACATCCCGATCCATTTAGACAAGTTCCGCCCAAAATTCATGTTTTTCATGAATGCTTCTATCAATCAACTTATTTTTAAAGGAATAAAATAAAAAAACGTAAATCCACAGATTTACGTTTTTATTATCATATTTTCATGCTTAGGGCGCAATCCGTTTTCTGGCTGCTCGTTTTCTACCCATTTCAATTTGATCTTCTTTTTTCTTGATAGGATTGATAACTTTTGTTTTAATGCCAATAGCAGTGGCAGCAAGTCCAGCTATCAAAAGTGCATTCCCTGCCAAAAAGCCTTTAATAAATGTACGATTCATTTGTCTCTCCTCCTAGTTTTATAGATAAACAGCCAAATAATAAAACTTTAGTAAAATTTCCTCATTCGACTCTACAAAATCATTTTAACATAAATGTTATAAATCTAAAAATAATAAACTTAGAATGAAATAATAAAAAACCTTCTAACTATAATGCTAGAAAGTTTTCATTAAATCTAAATCTTCGTTGATTATTTAAACCATTTATCAACTTCTTTTTGATGATCTTTAATCCAATTTTTGGCAGCTTCTTCTGGTGTTTTACCATTTTGAATATCAAGCATAACAGCTTCCATATCCTTAGTTGTCCAATTAAACTTATCTAAAACTTTATAAGCTTCTGGATTTTCTTTCTTCAAACCTTTACGAACAATGGTATTAATATTTTCTGAAGTTCCCATTGTTCCTTTTGGATCAGCCAAATATTTCAAATCATATTTGTTAAACATCCAATGAGGTGACCAACCAGTAATGACAATATCTTTATGTTGTTTGATTGCTTCACCAAGAGCTACAGTCATAGCACCTGATGATGAAGGAACAAGTTTCCAATCTTTAAGATTATCATAGCTATTAAGCGTTTTTTCACTCGCAGCCATTACACCTGCACCTGGTTCAATACCTGTGATTGTCTTATTCGCTTGATTTGTTAAATCTTCAATTGAATTAACATTCATATAACTTGGAACAACAAACCCAACTTTAGCGCCTTTAAGGTTAGGACCTAACAAATCAACAGATTTACCATATTTTTGCCATTGTGTTTTATGAGTATTTGGTAACCAAGCAGAAACCATTCCATCTGCTTGACCATTGGCTACCGTTTGCCAAGCCACTGCATTATCTAAAGCTGTCGTTTTTACATCAAAGCCATGTTCTTTCATCGCTTGAGTCAAAACATTGATTGATGCAACTTCTGAATCCCAGTTCATATAAACTAAGTCAACTTTTTTATCAGAGGCTGTTTTTCCAAAAGACATTCCTGAAAAGGCACCAACAATTAAAGCTAACAATGAAACTAAGGCAATTCCACGTTTCCATTTTTTAACTGTAGGATTTCCCTGTTTTTCAAGAGGAGAAACATTAAGTTTTTGTGTAAAGCGGTCAATAATAATAGCCAAAATAACTAATGAAATCCCACTTACAAACCCTTTACCAATATCAGCTGATTGAACGGCTGCAAGTACACCACGACCTAAGCCAGGCGCCCCAATCATAGAAGCGATAACAACCATAGAAAGAGCTAACATAATCGTTTGGTTAACACCGGCCATAATCGTTCCTTTAGCTAAAGGAAATTCCAGTTTAAAGAGCTTTTGACGGGCAGTTGAACCAAATGAATCTGCCGCTTCAACTAATTCCGTTGAAACTTGACGAATTCCCAAGTTAGTCATTCTGACTGTTGGTGGGAGTGCAAAGATAACAGAGGCAAATACCCCAGGAACAACTCCTATTCCAAAGAATGCAACCGCTGGAATCAAATAAACGAAACCAGGCATTGTTTGCATAAAGTCCAAAATCGGTTGAACGATCTTAGCCACTAAATCAGATTTGGCCATCCAAATCCCTAAAGGAACTCCAATGATGATTGACAATAAACTTGAAAGTAAGACAAGTGTGATTGTACTCATTAAATCTGACCATAAGCCCTGGTTAGCAATTAAAGAAAGGCCGATGAAAGTGAATAAAGGAAAGGCAATTTTTTTACCTGAAACCAAAATGGCAAGGATAGTAACAACAGCAATCATCAACCAGAATGGAACAGCAGTTAAAGCACCTGTAATACCGTTCATCAATACCGTTCCTGATTTTTGAATCACATCAAATCCTGAACTAAAAGTACTAGTAATCCAATCTGTTGCCGATGACACCCAGTTTGCTATGGGTACTTGTCCAATAGCTAAATCAATCATTTATTCTCCTCCTCTTTTTCAATCTCCTCTACTTCGTCCTCATCAGGAATATCAGCTAAGGCCTCTAAAACACTTCCTCGAATCAATACACCTTTAAGGAATCCATTATCATCAACAACTGCTAAAGGCGTTGGGGCATCATAGATAATTGGCAAGATATCTCTTACAAGCATTTCTTTAGAAACTGTTCCAACATCTGTAGTCATCACATCTTTTAATGGTTGATTATTTTTTCTAGCAGCAATAGCTTGTTCACTCGTAACAACACCACGGAATTGACGCTTTTTGTCAACAGCCATTAGAGAGCTGACCTCTTCAGTCTTCATCTTCTTCAAGGCAACGCTAGGTCCATCAACATCAATGTTAGTAGTTAAAGCTGGAATCATAATATTCTCTGCTGTAATAACTTTTGCACGATCTACATCTTCTACGAAAGTTTTAACATAATCATTTGCTGGATTAGTCAAGATTTCTTCACCAGTACCAATTTGCATGATTTTACCATCTTTCATGATTGCGATGCGATCTCCGATACGGAGGGCTTCATTCAAATCATGAGAAACAAAGATAATTGTTTTTTGAAATTTTGCTTGAAGTTCAAGTAGCTCATCTTGCATTTCACGACGAATCAAAGGGTCAAGAGCAGAGAAAGCTTCATCCATAAGCAAAATCTCTGGGTCATTAGCTAAGGCACGCGCAAGCCCAACCCGTTGTTGCATCCCACCAGATAATTGTTTAGGATACTGATCTTTAAAGTCTAACAAGTTTGCATTTTCTAAGGCCTTCTCAGCACGTTTGCGACGCTCATCTTTTGGTACATTTTGAACTTCCAAACCATACTCAGTATTTTCTAAAATTGTTCGATGTGGAAATAGACCAAAATTTTGGAAAACCATACTCATTGTTTTACGACGAACTTGAAGCAAATCTTCTTTATTTAATGTAGCAACATCTTGGTTGTCAATAAATATTTTTCCGCTCGTTGGTTCAATCAATCGGTTAAGCAAACGCAACAAAGTTGATTTACCTGAACCAGATAGACCCATGATGACAAAAATTTCACCCTCATTGATTTCAAAATTTGTATCATAAACCCCTACAGTTGCACCGGTTTTTTTCAAAATTTCATTTTTGGGCTCACCTTTTTCAACCATTGTTAATGCGGTTTTAATCCGTTTGCCAAAAATTTTAGTTAAATGTTCAATTTTTATTTTTACTGGCAAAATAGCTCTCCTTTACTCTAACACAAGGAAGCTTAAAACTTTTTTAGAAATATAAATTCTAAATAAATAAGTTAATTAATAATTAGAAGTTTTAAGTTTCACAAGTGATTTTCTTATTTAAAGTGACCACTCAATAATAACAATATGTAGTCACTATGTCAACTAACTAAACTTGAACTTAAAAAAAGGCATCGTTTTGTAAACGATGTCTTAGTTGCCATAAAAGAAATTTTGGACAATTTGTCCTGTATCAGAAGCACCCACAAAATATAAGGTATCTCCTTGATTTAAAGTTGCGTACGGTCCTGGCGAAACAATTAATTCTGCATTTTGCAAAATGGCAACAACTGTCGCCCCTGTATTTTGCCAAAGATTCATTTCTCCTAGGCTCAGTCCGAACTTTTCAGAGTCTTTTTCCAGTTCAAATTCAATAGGAGTTAAAGGATTTGTTTTTTGAAAATGCTCAGTTTGGTCAACCAATTTATCCAAGATGGATGAAAAATTAGCTAATTCTCTTCTCTGACTCTCCACACTCTGCATGATTTGTGTCCGTAAATCTTGCATTGTTTCCACTTCTTGATATTGAGCCAGATATTCCTGTGCCTTTTGCTTTGAAGCAATATTCACTCCGCTCCCATGAACAGGGTCAACTATTCCCAAGTCACTTAGAACATTGATTGCTTTACGTGCCGTTTCGGGTGAGACAGCAAAAGTTGTTGCAAGAGTTGAACGAGCGTATATTTTTTGTCCAACTTTAAGTTCATTACGTACAATTCTTTCAGCAATTTGTAATGCAATCTGCTGATATCTTGGTTGTCTCGCTATGCGCATCTAATTCTCCTCATCACAAGTCATTAAAAATCTATTATTACCTGAACAAAATGAAATTCTTTCATATTATAGCGCTTTATCATTTATTTTTCAATCTATACCATTTAGTAAGTTTTCTCAAACTCCTAAGCCAAATATATTTTTAATAATCCTTTTTTTGCTGAAATTTTTAACAAAAAGAAGCTATAACAACAATTGTTATAACTTTTCTTTTTCTACTTAGATTTTTTTGCAGAATATATCCTTTGATCTCCTATTCCCTCTGTAATCGGTGAACGATAGTCAATATTCTTTTTGTTTGCATCGTCAATAAGGGCCTGCCAAGCTTTCCAGACATTTTCTTCAGAATAGCGTCTAGCTAATTCATAAGACTGAGTAGACATTTTTTGTAGTTTATCTTCCTGTGTAAACAGTTCAACTAAACGGTCAGCCATTTCTTGAATTCCCTCATAAGGTACAACAAAACCATTTTCTCCATCCACTATCAACTCATTTGGGCCATAGTTTACATCATAAGTGACACCAACCATCCCATGGCTTATTGCCTCCATGAGAGATAAATTAAACCCTTCCATGATTGAAGCTAAGGCATAGACTTGGAAATCTTTTTGCAGCTCCCCAACATTATTAGCATACTCAAATTGATGCACTGCTTCTTCCATATGGTATTCTTTTATCGCAGCATTAATGGCCTTTTGTGCAGAATCATCATCTCGATGATCAACATAACCATAAAAATCTAGCGTAATATCTGGAACAGTTTGTCTTGCAATCCCTATCGCCCTAATGATATGATCAATTCGTTTTTCAGGTGCAACACGTGCAGTCACCAAAACGCTATGCACTTTACGCTCCTTCATATCAATTCGCTTTTCTGAAAAAACTTCATTTGGAACTACTCCGACAGGAATAGTAAATAATTTGCTTTGAGGATTAAATCGTTTTGAAACATCAAGTGTTTGTTTTTCTGTTGCTGAAACAATAGCATCGTAACCATTTGAATTCATCAATCCAAATTCATAAAAGTTATTCATAACCGAGTGCATCGGCTCTTGAGCATCACCAGCATGTGAGTTATGCAAATGAAGAACCGTATAGGCAGGACGATCCAAGTTCAATAAAGCCCAATCCGCCAAATGTGTTCTATCCATGATAAAAATATTTGCTTTATCATCTTGCCAATACTCTTCGTTTAATAAATTAAGAAAATGGAGCGTTAACTCATCAATATTAGTAAAATTATAAATTGCCCCATCAGCACCATTCAGACGCCAACCACTTTTGGTATACTTGTGATTTCCATCATATTTATTAAATGTTTCCAACACTGGCTTGCCGTTGATATCCATCCAAACCTCCGTACCAATCTTGTTATCAGGTGTATACCACTGACATAAACTTAAAAAACCACGAAAATCATAAAAATCAACTCGATAAAGATTTCCAAATCCATCAAAATATTCGACAGCACTTACTCGTTCAAGAGGATCTTCGCCAAAATATCGAACACGAGCAATAAGTTGTTGTCCTTGAAAGACAAGATATCTAAATTGATTAGGTTCCTTATTATAAGTTAAAGAATCGACTCCAAAATCTAAATCTTCAACATGGAGGATTTTTTCCTCTACAAGTTCTGCTTTCTGAAAATAATCAAACATACATAAAGTTTCTGAATTTGAGATGCCTACTTCACCTAAAAAGCGATGAATATTAGGATTCCATTCTCGAAAAACAAGTTTAAAAGCCTCATTATTTTTTCGAAATAATGCCGCACGTTTAAGCTGTGCATGCTCTATCCCAGAATTTTTTTGATTAAATGTTGAGTTAATAAAAAATAACATGATTCCTCATTCCTTTATTTGATTATCTTATGAATAAATTATCAGCAATAATCTTCTCATTAAGCCACTGTCCCCAAACAGCTTCTTCGCTATACTCTTTTGCCTTTTCGTAAGCAGAGCGAGAAAACTTGTCCCAATTTGCTTTTGATTGAATAATTTCTGCAATAGAGTCAGCAGCAGTTTGAATTGCTCCATAAGGAACGAGGTATCCATTCTCCCCATTCTCTATCTGTTCAGTCAGCCCATACTTAACCTTATATGCTACAACTGGCACCCCATGATTTAAAGCTTCTAAAACGTTCATCCCAAACGCTTCTCCTTCCGAAGTGTTAAGTAAAAGTCCTGCATTATTTAAAGCAGTTTCTAGCGCTTCCTCTGATTGGTAACCTTTAAAGTTAACAACATTTTTTAAATTATTAGTTTCTACAAGTTTTTCTAAATCTTTTTGAATCTCTGAAGGAGATGAATATCCATAAAAATCAAGGCTTGTTTCCGGTAATCTGCGATAAACATTCGCAAAAATTTCTAGAACATCAGCTGGTTTTTTCTCTGATGATAAACGCCCAACATAAATAATCTTATTTTTATTTCGAGAAGCTGATTTTTTAACTTTTTTAGCAAAAGTATCAGTGAGAGCTATGACCTGCTTAAAATCATAAAATTTAGTGATTTCATCTTTTTGTTGCTTAGTAGCAACAATTAACCCATCAAAATTATCTTTATACACAGTAAATAAATCATTAAGGTAATCCACCACTGATCTTGAAGCTCCTGCTTGCTGATTATTTTTTGAATGAGAATTATGTAAAAATTGCCATTTTCCTACTGCACCTTCCACACCTGCAACAGCGGGGATGAGTGATGGTCGATCATTTATAAATACGCTTGCTTCTTGACTTGCTATCTCATTCATGAAAAAAGTAAAGAGTTCTTCTTCTCGATTAAATCGTCTATTCTTACCTTTATAATTCAATAATTTATACATTGTTGGATTTAGAATCCCTTGAATATTCATATGTATGATTTCCAATTTAGGAGTTCCATTGATATCAAAAAAGATTTGCGGCCCTTGAGTTCCGTCTGGATGAAAGTATTGTGTAGAAGAAAGAAAACCTCTACGATCCCAAATATCTTTAGCTACTACATGATTCATCGAATCATTATATTCCATTGAACCAACTAATCCAACTGTCGCTGGTGCAATCATTACTTTAGCAATAGTTTTTCCAGCATGCTTAATCAGTGATTCATTAGCATCAATTCCTTCAATATGATATTTTCTTTTATTAATCTTGTTTGTGTAACGCACATCAACATCTCTTCCAGAAACATTTATTACATCTTGAAAATAATCATACATATTTATGACATCATCATGAGTTAAACCTACCCTCTTTAAATCTCCAGATAGTTGAGGATTGTAATTTCTTGTCAAAATTTTAGCTTCAATACGATGATTTTTGAACATTTTCAATCGTTTAATCGCTGAAAATTCTGTCCCAGAATTCAGGGTAAAAATATTCTCATTTACAAAATAATTCATTATCAATACCTTTCAGTTAGATATATTATTAAAACTGATATTAAGCAAGAGCTTTTAGCGCTTCTTTTTTTTCTATGTTTTGGTGTTGCTTTTCTATTTTCTCTATTTCAAGAATATCTTCGATAAAACTTGGTTTCTCACTGAGAATATTTGGTTGTTCTGGCGTTGGATAAGAAGAAACCAACTTTTCTACCTTATTCGGAGCTTCAATATTTTTTACGCTAGCTACTACAAGTGAAAATTCTAGTTCCTTTGGATTAAAATTGATTGGTACTTCTGGAAGAACAATTGCAATTCCTCCTTCATTAACAGATAAGAGATTTTGAACTCGTTTAAATTGATTAACTTTTTTCACGCTATTAATAAATGATGAACTTCCAGTAATCGTAGAAAGTAATTGTTTTACATTATCATCTAATGCACTTTTAAAGTAGGTTTTTAAATCAAGATCATTTGGTAGGGAGCTTTCTATTACAATTTTTCTTGTCGGAATACCTGTCATTTTTTCCATTGAATCCAATCGTTTTCTTAAATTACTAATACTTTGATCGTAACTGGAACGAATTTTGGTAAAATGTGTAATTGTATCTTCTAGGTTTTCATCAATCAAAGCTTGAATATGCTCAAGATAAACTTTATGAATTGTCACTTTTAATTCATCAACACTTTGTAAATGCGTTAAGTCTGAAACCTCACTCCCAAGACTATTCGCCAACACTTCAACATTGCGGTAAGAAGCACTATAAATATCCATGTAATTTGGAAGTGAATTAATTGCATTCACAATTTCTTGCAAACCAGTCTTAGAATCTGACATTTTAGCAATATTCTCATTTAATTTAATTGATTCATCCAAATATTGACGATAATCTTTAACTAATAAGGCGAAAACCTGCTCTCTATTTTCATATTCTATCTGCCACTCCTTGAAGTTGGTTAATAGCCTATTTAAGTAGTTTTCAATGTTTGTTCCACGATAAGCTATATCACTATTTCCCAAATCGATAAGTCTTTTCCCTCCAAGTCGTATAAAAATTGAAACCTGTTTTTGATATTCCGCCAATGCTTTAACAAGCTCCTTAGCTATTACCTCAGTTTGGGAATAAAATCTTTGAAATGTTTCTGTCCATTTTGATAGTTCGAATTTCCTGGTTAATCTTATTGATGATTCATTAAACTCAATTTCAGGAATATTAAATTCATCTATAAAATTAGAACCGGTTGCTTCATTAATTGGGAAAGTAAACATATCATTTTTAAAGATAAATTGATTCAAATTATGCAAAGCAGTTTCAAAGTCATTATCTTTTTTTAGAACAATATTTCTTAAATCTAAACAATGATTAAATTCTTGAGTCAATCGATTATATAATTCCTGATTGGAATTATATTTTCTCATTTCTTCTTGATATTGCTTTTGAGCAGCCTCTCTAGATTTATCTAAAAATTGATAATCACTATAAATAACTTTGTATTGTTGATTTAGCTTTTCGAGTTGATTACTCATATTTGTATACTCAGGTAATATTTTTTTATAAGAACTATTATACTGAGGATATTCGTCATGCCAATTTTTTGACTGTTCTTTTAAGCGTAAATAAATTTGCTCACCATTTTGGTAAGTCTCCTCTAAAGCTGAGAAATTATTTTCTACTTCAAACTTTAGTCCATCTTTTATGTCTGTCAACTTCTTAAGTTCTTTTTCAGATTCTTTATAGTTTACTAGAATGGATTCTTTATTTGCCGTTGCAATTCTGAGAAGGCCTGCAACATCAGAATATGCTTTTTTAACAATTTCAATATTCTCCTCGCTTTGAGCAAGCTTTTCTTTAGCAGTATCATAAGATTCCTTAGTGGAGTTATACCGAGTTTCAAAAGCTATATAATCATCTTTTATATTTTTGAAAGACGTTTGCTCTTTCTGGAATTCGAGTTCAAGTTTATCGTACTCCTGAGAAATAACTTTAAATGCTTCTTGTGATTGTCCCCGTTGGTGGTTTAGAAGCCCATATTTTGATTTCAACACTTCTAAAACCATTGTAATTTTTTTCTGAGCAGCCAATGTTTGTCTCAAAGAATCATTATAAACTTTTGACTTATCTTTCTTCTCTTCAACAAGGTTTTTCACTAGTTGATAGCTAGCACTGACTTGCTCAAAAACGCTTTTTTGTAGTTTAAACTTTTCTTCCAAAGGATAAAAATCTTTCGCCAAATTATCCACCCTACTTTTGGCTACATCCCTATCACGGGTGATATAACCAATGACAGTCTTGCTCGGATTTTTAAGGCTATTCATCTCCTCAAGATTTTCTTTAAGCTCAGCATACTTAGCATATTCTGCATCATAGCTTTTTTTGGAAATATTATAAGCAATAGCTACTGCTTCATAGTTTTTTTTGTGTTCTTTATATTTTTCTTCCATTGCAGCCAAAGAAGGCTCAACAAAACTATAAATTTCTTTTGAGGTTTTCGCTTCTTCTTCTGTATTCTTTATTTTTTTATCAATAGATTGAAGGTTTTGCTCGAATTTCTGTTTATTAGCTTTAGTTTTTTCAAAATCTTTGACTAGCATCTCCCAATCATTTTTTATGGTATTTGCATGGTGATATTTCTTACGTGATTCTTCAAAAGTTTCTTTCTTTTCCTGATAATTTTTTTTAAGTAAATCATAGACAGAGACAATCCCGTTCAAACGACTTTGTGTTGCTTTAAATACTTCTCTCTCTATCACCAATTTACCCTTTAACTCAACAAAAATATCGTTTTTTTCAGACTTTTTATCAATTAACTCTTGTACCTCATCGTTAATTTTTTTTAGAGCTATAGAGTGTTCTTCAAACTTTCTTTGAACTACTTCTCTATCTTGAATAATATTTTCATATTCTTCAGTGATTTCTTGATATTCCTTAAGACTTTGCTCATACTTTTGCTTTATTCCTTCGTATTTGACCATTTCAGAAGTATACTCTTCTTTTTTATCAGCCATCTTTTGATAAAGTTGATTAAAATCTTCTAAACTACGATTTAATACCAGATATCCTTTTTTATATTCAGCTAAATCATTAAAGTATTTTTCTGAATGTTGTAGATATTTTTCAAGTAGTTGTTTGTGTGTTCTCAATTCTGAAGAATAGTTACTCCTTCCCATCATATTACTCACTTCCTTTTGCCGTATTGCCACTCCTAATTCTTTACTAGCTTTCAATTCAATTTGACTGTCAGGAATCTCCCTTGACGACGATTTTTGCTCTTTCGAATTTTTCAAGAACAAACTATTCAAAATATTAAGTTGTCTGCCTTGTTTCTTCATTAACGAACCCAACCTCTCTAATAAATAAAGTTTAAAAAATAATAATAATAAATAATAACATTAGGCAGATAGATATTTTTATCTATCCGCCTAAAATTGGAAAGGACTCGTTTCAAAAGATTAACTTAACTTTTAAAAATCCTTTATGTTACCAGGGAAGAGTTTGAGCTATCCACTCCTTAAAACCATCAGTATTAATTCCATACCACTGATTATTAATATCGGCGCTTTTCTCATTAACCTGTTTTTGAAGTTCTGGAGTCCAGCCAGAGAAAATATCAGAAACATTTTCGATCAGTATACGCTGTTCCTTTAACCATTTTTCCTCATCTATTGGCGAAAATTTTTGGGATTTCAAATACATATCTGTTAAATAGTTTTCAAAATCAGATTGTAACCTTTCAGGCTTCCATTTACGAATCATTTCAAACCAATGCCTGTTTTCTCTTGCCCAAATATGAGCTTGATAATTAAACATATTTTCAGAATTTCTTGTAATGGATTTAGGATTACATAACCACATGTAAACGACTTCTTCAAGGTAACATTTATCAGTTGATAGTATACAAGCCAAACCAACAAAATAAGTATCTTCATAAATTGGTAAATCAACCAAAAATCTTAAATTTATCATTTCTAAGTAAGTACGTTTATACCACTTTCCATAAACAGCTTTAACATCTTTATTATTATGAACTATGTAAGTATAGGGATTTCCGGCAACTTGTTCCCAATAACCGGCCAATATCATTTGATGGCCTTGATTAGCCGCATTATAAAACGGCCATAATGCGCCCACATAGTAGAGAACATCATCAGCATCAATAAACATAATGTATTCACTCTTAGAATGATCTATACCGTACTGCCTAGCAACACCCGGCCCACTACTTGATATTTCATGATAATTAATTTCAAGTTTGTCTGCTAAAACATCAAACTTTTTTAAATTAATTGGTTCTCCCCCATCATTAACAAGATGGACATCCAGTTGTGAAAGATCAATTCCAATCTGATTATAAATAGATGCTAACGGAAGCATTAGTTCCGATTCCGTCTGCCCCTTGAAAGGAATGATAATACTTACTTTTTTCATATTTTTTAGTTTCTTCCCTTTATGATTTTCAATGGTATAATCTTTGAAATTTTAAATTTGCGCTCATAAACTATCTGCTTTAATCATAAGCAAATTAATTTTCTTTACGACGTTTTACCTCAGTAAGAGTAAGTACACCAAGTAAGGCACCAAATCCTAGAGCTAACGCTTCTTCGCTACTTAAAGAAACATCACCAGTTTTTGGTAATTTAGTATTACTTGTGCTGATTCCAACAGGAGTTCCAAGAGGAGTCAATGTTGAATTTTGAGTCTCATTAGAAGTATTTATTTTAGTTTTTTTACCAGTAATGGTACCATCTGGATTAATTATTTCACCGTTTGGAAGATGAATTGTGCCATCTGGGTCAATAACAGTACCTTCAGGAAGATCAATAGTTCCTCCAGGCGTTTGAACTGTACCACCGCCAGGGAGCGTAATGCTTCCATCTGGGTTTGAAATAGATGGACCATTTGGTTTAACCTTACCGTCATCACCTGTGCCAGTTTTACCGTCTTGTCCAGGTAATGTAATAGTACCATCTGGGTTAACGACATTGCCACCTGGGAGATGAACTGTGCCATCTGGGTCTACGACACTTCCTCCTGGAACATTAATCGTTCCTCCTGGTGTTGTAACTGTACCTCCTCCGTCTGGGAGAGTGACACTTCCATTATCACCTGGAATAATTGGGCCGTTTGGTTTAACCTTACCGTCATCGCCTGTACCAGTTTTACCGTCTTGTCCAGGTAATGTAACAGTACCATCTGGGTTAACGATATCACCACCTGGGAGATGAATCGTGCCATCTGGGTCTACTATTGTTCCTCCAGGAACATTGTATGAGCCATCAGGACGATCAACTTTTCCTCCATCACTTGGAAGTGTAACACTTCCGTCTGAACCTGGTGTCAATGGTTGATCCCCAGTTACAGTAACATCATCATCTGTACCTGGCTTACCATCTTTACCTGGTAAGGTAACGGTTTTACCGTCACTAGGAGTAGTTGGGTTTGTTGTTCCGCCTGAACTTGAGCCACCATCTGTACTTGATGTTGGATTGGTTGTTCCGCCTGAACTTGAGCCACCATCTGTACTTGATGTTGGATTTGTTGTTCCGCCTGAACTTGAGCCACCATCTGTGCTTGATGTTGGGTTTGTTGTTCCGCCTGAACTTGAGCCGCCATCTGTGCTTGATGTTGGATTTGTTGTTCCGCCT